>NZ_JAPNJY010000025.1:0-202513 GCF_026626625.1 Corallococcus sp. BB11-1
CTCCGCGCCCGTCATGCCGTCCGTGTCCACCCGGTCCGCCACCCCTCGTGGCGGCGCGCCGTTCCCGGAACTGGGAGCGGAGTCCACTGTCGCAGGAATTGTGCACTCCCTTCACTGCGCCGCGTGTTTCATTTCCTCTCGGGCCTGAAGGGGTTCCCGGGTTCACTGTGACTCCGCGTTAAGGACACGTTGCGGAGAGTGCATGGTTGGCGCGAGCATGCGGTCCACCGCTCGCTCCCCTCGCGAGCGGTGATCACCCTCAAGGAGTGTTCAGCACATGCGAATCCCCCGGACTTCCGGCTGTAGGACGCTGCTCGGAACGCTGCTGTGTACCCTCTCGCTCGCCGCCTGCGGCCCGGCCCCGGAGGCCGAGCCCACCGCCAACGCTCCCATGGGTGAGGAGAAGCAGCCCGTCGTCTATGGAACCGACAACCGCACGGACGTGTACGCGCACGCGAACGCCACGCTGCGCGCCCGCGCTCAGCAGTCCACCGTCGCGCTGATGAACCCGTCGGACTTCAACACGACCAACCCCAACAACGTCACCTTCAACGCGTCCACGCTGCGCTCCGCGTACAACCTCTGCACCTCCGAGCGCTTCCTGGACGACCCGACCCCTGCCTTCTGCTCCGGCACGCTCATCGACGACGACCTGGTGCTCACGGCGGGCCACTGCATCACCAGCGCGGCCGCCTGCAGCAGCACGCGCTTCGTCTTCAACTTCTACCGCACCGCCGCCGGCACCCTGCAGACGGTGACGACCGCGGACATCTTCTCCTGCCAGTCGATCGTCACGCGCCAGCAGTCCACGGTGGGCGGGCGCAACCTGGACTTCGCCGTCGTCCGGCTGGACCGACCGGCCGCCCCGCGCTTCACGCCCGCCCCCATTCGCGCGGGCGGCGCCGCGCTGGCCGCGGGCACCAACGTGACGGTCATCGGTTCGGGCAGCGGCATTCCCTTCAAGATCGACTCGGGCGGCTCGGTGCGTGACGCGCGCTCGGGCACGCTGGACTACTTCGTGGCCACCACGGACACGTTCGGCGGCAACTCGGGCTCGGGCGTGTACGAGAACAACGGCTACACCGTGGCCGGCATCCTGGTGCGCGGCGAGACCGACTACAAGACCAGCGGGAGCTGCAGCGTCGTCAACACCTGCACGGAGACGGGCTGCCGCGGCGAGGACATCACCTACGTGCGGCCGGCCATCGACGAGTACTGCGCGGTGGCGACCAGCACGCGCCTGTGCGCGGGCTACCCGCCGCCCCCGACGCCGGTGACGTTCACCTTCACCGCCTCCAACACCAACAGCGCCAACCAGAACACCGTCAACCGCAACGTCACCCTGGCCGCCGGGCAGACCCTCAAGTTCGGCACCTGCACGGTGCCGGGCTCCTCCGGCACGGGTGACACGTACCTGCGCCTGTACAACGGCGCCACCCAGGTGGCCTCGAACGACGACGCCTGCGGCACGCTGTCCTACGTGAGCTTCAAGGCCACGACGGCGGCCACCTACCAGATCCGCGCCGGCTGCTACTCCGGCGGGACCTGTAGCGGAACGGTGTCGTACACCGTCCAGTAGTCCCAGCAGGACCGGCACGGGCGGTGGCGTCCGTCACCGCCCGCGCCGGGCTCGAGTCCGTTGAAGGATGGCCTTGAGGGTCATCCGCGCGGGATCGGGCGCCACACCTCTTCTCCAGCCTCGTGAGGGGTTGGAGCTCAGCCTCCCCAGGTCTTGCACCACGCGATCCGCAGGGAGGCCAGGGCGTGGGGTGAGTCGACCGTCACGGTCTGCGTCCTGGGCGGCACGGCGGTCAGTGCCGTCAGCGGCGCTTCGAGCGCGGTGACCGCCTGCGTCTCCGCCGTACCGGCCTTGCCCAGGAAGGGGAGCTGCACCGTGAGCTGGGTGGCGTCGCTGTTGCGCTTCTCGGTGCGCAGCACGAGGCTGCTGGGAATCGCTCCGCTCGTCGTTCCGCAGCCCGTGGGGTAGCCCCCTTGGGCGCCCGGCGCCTGCACCCGCGCCACGCGGATCATCACGTCCTGCTGCTCCACGGGCGTCCCGGCGTTCGTCGCCGTCACCCGGCCCAGCGAGGCCGTCTCCGCCAACGCGGCGCCCTGCGCCTCCCGTCCCGTGATGAGCCGCGCCTCCAGCCGTGTCGTGACCGACAGGGCGTCCTTCAAGGGCGTGACCATCTGGGGACTGCCCCCGACGTACGCCGGGGGCGCCAGCACGTACTCCTGGAGATGGGTGCCGGAGTCGCTGCCCGACGCGCCCCGTCCACCAGCGGGCGTGTTGCGCAGCACGACGCCGAGCAGGACACCCTCGCTGTCCAGCGTCCAGGCCGGGATGCCGTGGTGGTAGATGCCGCCCATCGGCTGGCTCGCCTGCTGGAGGCAGGGAATCACATAGTCATGGGTGGCGACGAAGGTCGTCCCCGGCCAGTTCGGCACCGGCAGGACGTCCTGCTGGAGATGGGGCGTGCCATAACTGAGCGTCTGGGGCGTGGCACCGCTGGCGTTCACCATGGGGAACGCCACCACGACCGACATGTTGGAGGGCGAGGCCCCCGTCAGCCGCATCCGGAGGAACCGCTCTCCCGCCACCAGCGAGTATTCGAGCGTGAAGGTGTGGCCGCTGTGCTGCTCCGTCACCACCGCCTGCAAGCGGGAGCGCAGGGGCCCCTGCTCCAGCCACCGGGCCTCGCCCCCCACGAAGTTCGCCGAGGTGCTCTGGCTGAACACCCCATGGTTGGGATGCGTGCCCGAGCAGCTGATCGGCTCATTGCCAAACTGATAGATGTTGCCGGTGTCGTCGTAGAACCGGAGCTGGTTGCCAATGGCGCCGTTCGGGAACAGGCTGTGTGTCTGGCCATCCACCTTGTATGAGAACTGGCTGATGCCCCACCCGTTCGCCTGGGAGAGGGTCGCGCTGATCAGCTCGTTCGAGAGCGTCACCGTGTCCCCGATGGGCTGGGGCGGGGGGACGATGGGGCCGGGGATGGGCAGGGTGGAGAGGTAGACCGTCTCGTAGCCCGCGCTCGGAGGGGCGGTCATCACCAGGATGTTCCCTTCCGCGGACCGCTGGATGGGCACTGTGCCCCGACTTGTCCTCGCGCTCCGCACGAGGCTCGCGCGGTCATCTCCCGCCGGGAAGGCCACCTCCGCCAGCCGACCCTGGGCCCGCTCGAAGCCGAGCGTGTTGCAGACGACGACGGGGAACCCCTCGTCCTGGGTCGCGGCAATCCCCTGCGCCAGCAGCTCCATCGCCTGGCTCAAGGTGGCCGTGGCCACCGCCCTGCCCTGCTGGCTGAGCGGCAGCTGTTCGCCGTAGTAGGTGGAGTCCGGGGAGGTCCCCGTCACGAAGTCGTGATGCGAGCTGGGGGCGAGCACCTCCCAACCGTTCCAGATGGAGGCGTCGAGGGCATCCAGGGCGGAGGACGCATAGGCGCCGCTCGTGCGGAGGAGCGCGCTGATGAACTCCGCGGACATCAGCGCGCGCGCCGCCGCGTACTGGTTCGTCTTCAGCGCGGGGCGGCTGGCGAAGTAGCCCGTCCAGTAGTTCTGCGCGTTGAGCGGCGCATTCACGGGGAGCGTGCCACCCGCCTGGAGCACGGCTTCCATGTATGTCTTCCAGGTCCCCGTCGTCCCCGGGACACCGTTGTCGTTGCCGTAGGTGCTGTTGTAGCTGTTCGTCACGTCCACCCAGTTGAGCGGCTGTCCCGACAGGGTCGTGATGGAGGGCGTGGCGAAGTCGACCCCCACCGGGATGAAGCGGAGGTTGTTCGGCCAGCCCGTCTTGTAGGTCTGCACGAAGCTGTTCACCGTCTGGGCATTGCTGGCGGCACCTGAAAGGCTCAGATAGCCCACCGTGCCGTAGGTGTCGGGCATGTAGAGCGCGGTGATGTTCGAGCCATCTCCCGCCTGCCATTGGAAGACGAGGCCGCTGGCGTTCAGCTGCGCCGCGATGGAGGGGCCCGGCGGATCAATGGGCGCGGCACAGGGAGAGCCCTGCGGAGACCCTGGCACCCGGGAGAGCCCGGCCGTGATGAGGCCCATGGCGCTCAGCACCACCGGGAGCTGTGGATCATGTCCGAAGTCGTCCGGCAGCCACGCGGAGTCGTACAGGTTCCCCGACAGCCCGACCGCCTTCGCCCACGCCCGCCCCACCAGATAGTTGCGGATGAAGAGCTCGCCGTCGCAGACGAGGTTGTCCGGAGAGGTGATGCCGCCGCCCATCAGACAGAAGGCATCCCCTGCCGCGGCGAAGGCCGCGATGCCCGCCGGGTTGTCCCGCGCGTAGCGCTGGAGGTAGCCCACCTCCGTCACGGAGAACGTGAAGCCGATCTTCTTCGCGAAGAGCGCGCCAGCGGCGTTGAAGATGTTCTGGACCGTGTCGCGACCGTTGCTGGAGCCCTGCGCCTGATTGTTGGAGGCGTAGTACTGGTCGAACGTGTAGATCCAATCCCAGTCGATGTGGGTCGTCGGGCAGATGAGGATGCCCTGGGTGAAGGGCTTCGCGGCGGTCATGGGGGGTTCCTCCCGGAGAGGAGAGGCCCCTTGTGCAAGGTGGAGGCCGGGTGTCCCGTGGGAGACGGTCGCCTGGAAAGGCCGCTCACGCCCGGAGGCGGCACCCCGGCCGCGCGTCATGCCAGCAAGCGGCCGCGTCAGGCACGGACGCAGGCGGGAAGCGCCACGGGCGGTCTAGACTTGGCGCATGTGCCGGAACATCAAGCCCCTGTTCAACTTCGCGCCCCCCGCCACCGACGACGACGTCCGCGCGGCGGCGCTCCAGTTCGTCCGGAAGATCGCCGGCACGCGCAAGCCGTCCAAGCAGAACACGGACGCCTTCGACGTGGCCGTCGAGGAGATCTACCAGAGCTCGAAGCGCATGCTCGACGGGCTGGTGGCCACCACGCCGCCCAGGGACCGGGCGAAGTTCGAGGCCCTCAAGAAGCTGCGCTTCAAGAGGGCCGACGCCCGCTGAGTCAGGGCAGCTGCGTCTGGAACGCCGTCCAGCGCGTGTGGACCCACTGGCGCAGGTAGTCCACCTCCTGGGCGTGCGTCGTGAAGTCCTGGCGCATGTGCCACAGGGGGAAGTTGCCGTGGCCGATGGTGCCCATCTTCCCGAACTCCCGGTACTCGGTGCCCCAGCGCGCCTCGTTGCGCTGGGCGTTGGGGCCCATCTCCGCCACGTACTGGTCGATGAGCGCCTGCACCGCGGCCTCGCTCACCTCGTTCTTCAGCGCCTGGCCGTAGCGCTCCCGCAGGGGCGTGGCGAGCGCGGGCTCCGCGAGCATCCGCTTGAAGAGGAGGTTGTCGGACGCGTAGGTGCTGCGCGTCGTGGCGCTGGTGCGCGTGGTGTCGTAGTTCTGCCCGAAGCTCGCATCCAGGTCCCAGGGGATGAAGCGCCACGGGCCGCCCGCCACCGGATCATAGGCGTGGTAGGAGTTCTTCGCCTGTGAGTCATTGCCCAGGATGAGCGTATTGAAGATCCACCAGTCCTCGTAGTCGCGCGCGCGGACCTTCGTGCCGAACTCCTGGCGGAAGGCCTCCGGGCTGGAGTCCGCGACCCAGGCGACGAAGGCGTCCACCGTGTCGAACGCGTGGGCCTGTCCCTCCTCGGGGGTGCCTTCGTCCTTCTCCAGCCCCTCGTGCAGGTGCGCCTTGGGCTGGCCGTCGCGGCGGACGCGGGAGAAGTTGGCGTTGGCGTCCACCGCCTTGAAGAGGTCGGCGTCCTTGTCGATGCCGTTCCACCCCATCAGGCGCTTGTCCACGTGGTCCGCGGCCGTGTAGAGGCCCCGGTAGGCATTGTTCGCGTACACCACCACGCTGAAGGTGCGGATGCGCACGGCCCCCGGAGACAACCTGCTCCACAGGTCGAACGCGAGCCGCGAGCGCAGGTAGGAGTTGTCATTGAAGTTGGTGATCAACACCACCCGCTTGCGATCCTTGAAGCCGTCACCGAAGACGGGCTCCGAGAACAGGTCGTCCTCCGCGAACTTGAACGTCATGCTGCGCTTGGGGAACACGCTGGAGGTGGCCCCGCGGTACTTCGCCTCCATCGTGTAGCGGTGTCCCCGGTAGACGACCTCCGCGGGCCGGTACTCGCCGGCGGTGAGGCCGATGTCCTTGTTGAAGAACAGGTGCACCACCGGCAGGCCGTACTCCTCCGTGTAGGCCTCGGGTTTTTGGATCTCGACCCTGCCCGGCGCCGCGTGGTTGTCGGCCACGCCCACCTTCAGCGTGCCCGTCTCGCCGGTGGTGCGCTCCTCCAGCGTGAGCATCCACACCGCGCCCTGGTCCAGCGCGGGCGTCCAGCGCAGCGTCGCGGTGGCCTCGTCGAAGGTCGCGCCCGGCGGCAGGTTCTTCACCCCGAAGCGCAGCGCGGGCGACGTGTGGGCCGTCGCGCACCGCACCTGCGCGGTGAGGGCCTCCCCCTCCAGCACCCAGCGCGTGTCGCCCGCCGTGGGCCCGCACACCTGGGAGATGGGCCCCGCGTCCGGCGCCCCCGTGCCCGCATCCTGCGCGCCAGCCCCGGCATCCGGCAGGCCCGCGTCGGCCTGGGGCAAGGTGCCCCCGTCGGTGGCGGCCCCGGAGGGGTTCTCGTCGGGTCGGGGGTCCGGAAGCGGCTGCGCGTCACCGCCGCCACACGCCACCAGCCCCAGGCAGGCCACACCCAGAAGACCGCGCTTCAGCCATCGCGTTGCTCGCACCGGGACAAGCCCCCCTTGGGTACGGCCCGGACTGGACCGTGGGGGCAAGGGGTAGGCATCCCGGCGGCGCGAGACACCTGCCCACCGGGGAGGTGTTCCACGCCTGACAGCCTGGATGTCAGTAGGTCGCGGTCAAGCCGACGTGCAGGCTGGAGTACGTCTCCTCGGCGACTCCACCCTGCGTCCACCCCGTGCGCGTGCCCGCGCCGGAGAAGCGGTCCCGGAAGTGCGCCAGGCGGAAGGCCACCTCGTAGCCGAACGGACCCCAGACGTCCCCTGACGCGCCCAGCTCCGCGCTCCAGCCGAAGCTGGACACCGACGTGCCGAAGTCGCTGATCTCCTGCGCCCGCCGCCCACCGTCCGCCTCCGGCGAGCGCCCCGGCTTCGGCGACAGCAGCAACCCACCGGACGCGTCCAGGCGCACGGAGCTGAAGAGCGGCACCGACAGGTCCACCGCCACCGACGGGAACACGCGGTGCGTGCCGGTCAGCGGGTTGTCCACCGCCTCCTCCACGTCGAAGGCGCGCGTCTGGAGCCCCGCGCGCGCGCCCACGTAGCCCTGCTGGGGCCGCGTGGTGCCGAAGCGGAAGTAGAAGCGGTACAGCGCCTGCGCGGTGAAGGCCGTGTCGGTGGCGGACACCTCGCGCACCGGCGTCTGGCCTCCGTCCCCGGTGAGCGTCACGTCCGACGAGGAGTAGCCCCGCTGCGCCCCCAGTTGCAGCCCCAGGCCGCGCAGGGCCGACGAATCGCTCCGCGCCAGGGGGAGGACCTCCAGCTCCAGCGCCAGCCCCAGGTACGGCCGCGGCGAGGAGAAGTCGCTCGTGTCGCCCACCTGCTCGTCCTCCGGGAGCCGCTCGAACGCGCCGCACCCCTCGACACCGGGCCGCGCGCAGTAGCGCCGCCACGTCGCGGTCAGCGCCAGGTTCAGCCGCAGCCAGGTGGGCGCGCCTACCTCCGGCTCCATGCGCTTGCCGTTCCCCGAGTCCAGCCGCAGCGACAGGGACGCCGGGGCCCGGGCCGGGCCGGACGGGAAGGAGGTCAACGCCCGCGATTCAGAGGCCGCCGCGGTCGGGGCCGTCAGGGCTCCGACGAGGGCCAGGGTCCACAGCAGCCCCGAAGGGACCCTCGCGCTTCCGGTGGTCGTCATGCCCGGGCAGGTTCACCCAGCCCGGGGGCGAAGTCCAGGCGTGGCGCTCAGGCGTTCATCGCATGACCGACGCTCGCCGCGGAGGGCACCTGGGAGGGCTCCAGGGACAGCGACGGCGAGGAGTCCTCCTGCCGCGCCGGCTGCGCCTCCTGCGTCCGACCCAGGAAGTCACGACGGTAGATGCGCACCATGGCCATGAAGATGGACGCGATGAGCGGGCCCACCAGCAAGCCCATCATCCCGAACACCGCCAGCCCGCCGAACATGGACAGGAAGACGAGCAGCGGGTGCAGCGCCATGCGCGAGCCGCACAGCCGGGGCCGGATGACGTTGTCGATGCTGCCCACCAGGAAGGTGCCCCAGGCGAGCAGGAACACCCCTTCGCTCACCCGGTTCGCCGCGATGAGGATGACGCCGATGGGGCCCCAGACGAGCGCCGTGCCGCCCACCGGCACCAGCGCCACCAGCACCATGGCCGCGCCCCAGACGCCCGCATGCGGCACCCCGGCGATGAGCAGGCCCAGGAAGCCCACCGCGCCCTGCACCAGCGCGGTGATGGTGTTGCCGTAGATGATGGCGTACGCGACGTCGGTGAACTCGTGGGAGAAGGCGTCGAAGTAGCGGCGCTCCAGCGGCAGCAGCTTCGCCACCTCGTTCACCAGCCGGCGGCCGTCCAGGAAGAAGTAGTACATGGCCACCGTCATCAGGAACATGTTGACGAGCAGCTCCGTGCCGGCGCCCACCACGTCCGCGAGCAGGCCCGCGCTGCCGGACACCACCGTCATCAACAGGCGCTCCGTCTCCGAGCTCTCCGGGTCGAAGTGCACGTAGCGGCTCAGGCCCCGGGGCAGCGACTCCAGCAGGTGGTGGCGCAGGTCCACCTGATCCAACAGGTCCTGCGCCTGGCCGACGAACTGGAGGATTTCGCGGGCCACCATCCAGCCCACGAGCGCCAGGGGCGCCAGGATGAGCAGGAACACCGCCAGCGTGGACAGGCCGGCCGTCAGGGACTTGCGCCCCGGGAGCCGGTGACTCAAGGCGTCCTGGATGGGCATGAACAGGACGACCAGGAAGCCGCCCAGCAGCACCGGCATCATGAACGGCAGCAAGATGCGCGAAAACAGGATCAACGCGACGGCGAAGAGCCCCGCGAAGATGAAATTGGACCACCGCTTCGTATCGCCCGCCGTCACCGCCCCACCCCGTCCCCCAGAGCCACCGCACGCAACCTAGGAACGGAATTTCCCGCCCGGAAGCCTGCTCCACCCCCACGGGGATTCCCACCCCCGACTAGTGGACGTTTGCGCGCCGGAGCCCGTCAGGGGGCTTCCACGGCGGACGCTCACGGAGAGACGACAGCGCGCCCTTGACGCGCCCCTTCACGGCGACCCGGCGGTGAGCCAGGGCCGCCGGGAGCGGCGCCCAGGGCGATGACTACTTCTTCTTGCCTTCGGTGGCGGCGGCGGCCTTGGCGGCTTCCTTCTGCTTCTTGATCCGCTTCCGCCAGTGCTGGCGGATCTTCATCTGCACGCGGCGGTGCTTGCTCTTGCTGTTGGCCATGTGGGTGGCTCCTGGGGCTCCGGAATGGAGTAAAGGGGGGCTTACCTATCAGAAGCCTACGGGCTCCCGGAAGAGGAACCCTCGGGGTCGTCGGGGCCCGGGGGGACATTTCCCCGGGAATCCGGCATGAGAGGCCCTTCCCGGTCGGCTTCCGGCCCGGGTTCGTTCGGGGCGGGCCGGGTGGGGAATGGGATGCCCTCCGCGCCGCGCACGTTGGTGGGCAGGGCGGACGACACCGTCACCTCCCCCTCCCGGTCCTCGTCGCTGGGGCGCTCCTTGGAGGCCGGCGCGCTCGTCTGGTGGGGGCGCTTCTTCACCGAGGCGAAGATGGGCCGGCAGGCGTCCACGAAGCGGCGGACCTCGTCCAGGGGCAGCGCGGGGGAGTAGTTGTCGTTCACGCCCGTCATCGGCGTGGCCATGCACATGGCGTTGAGGATGGCCTCCTCGGTGGCCTCCATCACCGCCTCGTAGAGGGGGTCCAGGCGCTGATCCAGGAGGATCTTCATCTTGTAGACCATCTTCTGCGTGCGCCGCGGGATGATGTTCGCGGTGGAGAAGCCCACCACGATCTCCCCGGAGCCGTGCGCCGCGTAGCTGCCCACCCGCCCGATGCCCAGGCCCACGCGCTTGCAGAGGCGGTTGATCTGGTGGCTCAGGAGGGGGGCGTCGGTGGCGACCACGGCGATGATGGAGCCGTAGGACTTGCCCCGGTGGGGGGTGTTCTTGAACTTCTCCGCCAGCACCTCGCCCACCGGCAGGCCGCCCACGCGCAGGTTGTGCATCTTGCCGAAGTTGGACATCACCAGCACGCCCAGCGTGTAGCCGCCCAGCACCTCCGGCAGCTTGCGCGACGACGTGCCGATGCCGCCCTTGAAGTCGCACGTCACCATGCCGGTGCCGCCGCCGACGTTGCCCTCGCGCACCGGGCCGGTGGCCGCGTTGTTGATGGCCTCCAGGACGTGCTCCTGGCGCACGTGGCGTCCGGAGATGTCGTTGAGCCATGAATCGTCGCACTCGCCCACCACGGGGATGATGACGTCGTGCTCGTCGCCGATGCCCGGGTAGCGCTGCACCAGGTAGCGGGCCACGCCGTCGGACACCGCGCCCACCGCCATGGTGTTGGTGAGCAGGATGGGCGTTTCGATGAGCCCCCACTCCATGAGCTGCGTCATGCCGGAGACTTCGCCCGCGCCGTTGAGCACGAAGCCGCCCCCGCTCATGCGGTCCATGAAGATGTTGCCCAGGTTGGGCAGGATGGCGGTGACGCCGGTGCGCACCGGGCCGTGGCCAGGCCGCAGGGGGCCCTCGCCCTGGATGATGGTGGAGTGCCCCACGAGCACCCCCTCCACGTCGGTGATCGCGTTGAACTTTCCCGGCTTGAAGCGCCCCAGCGGGAGTCCCAGCTCCCGCGCCCGGACCCTCGGCCCCGTTTCTTCCGGTATCCGCACCATGGCGCCGACCGTACCCGACAATCCCCGACGGTCAACCCCGCGTCCCTACCGACCGTCGCTGTTTCCGTCCGCGCCCGCGCGCGCAAGGCCGGTGATCAGCAGGCGCGTCTGCACGACGGCGAGCGCCTCCGCGGCCTCCAGCCCCTGGACGGCCTCCTCCAACTGCCGGTCCACGAACAGCGACGCGAGCCCATGCACCAGCGACCACGCGGTGAGCGTCAGGGCCCGCGCATCCCCGCCCCGCAGCAGGCCCGCCGCCTGGCCGGAAGCGATGCAGTCCACCAGCAACGTGAACGCATTCGGCCCTGCCTCCGGGCCCGCCTCCGGCTTCAGGGGGTGCTGGAAGTGCGGCCCGAACATCACCCGGAAGTGCGGCGGGTGGCGCACCGCGAAGAGCACGTAGGCCACGCCCGCGGCGCACAGCTGCTCCAGCGGGCCGTCCGGCGCGGAGTCCATGCGCTCGCGCATCTCCCGCCCCATGGTGCGGAAGCCCTCGCGCGCCACCGCCTCCAGCAGCGCCTCCTTGTCCGCGAAGTGCCGGTAGGGCGCCGCGTGCGTGACGCCCGCCCGCCGGGCCACCTCCCGGAGCGACAGCGCCCCGAAGCCCTCCTCGGTGATGAGCACCACCGCCGCGTCCACCAGCGCCTGGCGCAGGTCCCCGTGGTGGTAGGGCTTCTCCGCCGGCGTCGCCTTCAAGGTCCGCTTGCTCCGCGTCGCCACCGTCCGTGCCTCCTGCCGCGCGCCCCGTCCGGAAACTAGCCCTCCAGGGCCCGAAGTTGCCAGCGTCAACATCCATGTTGACAGCGACAACATGCAATGTTTACCGTGTCTACATGCTGAAGGGGCACGGGGGTGTCCCCAGCTTTGGGCACGCACCAAGAAGAAGAGGGGCTCCACCATGACGACCGCGATGAAGCAGACGACGTCCTCTCCGGCTCCGGGCTGGCACCGGGCCTTCCGCACGCTTCCCCGCCAGCACGGCTTCGAGCCGCTGCGGGTGGAGGGTCAGGTGCCCGAAGGGCTCCGGGGGTCGCTGTACCGGGTGGGGCCGTGGACGTTCGAGGTCCACGGCCAGCCCTACCAGCACTGGTTCGACGGGGACGGCGGGATGCTGGGCGTGCGCTTCGGGCCGGAGGGCGTGACGGGCGCCGCGCGGCTGCTGGACACGCCCGGCATGGTGGCCGAGCGCGCGGCGAAGGCCCCGCGCTACGGCGCCTACGGCACGCCCACGCCGCTGTGGCACAAGCTGCGCAATGCGCAGAAGAACTCCGCCAACACGTCGGTGATGGCGTGGAACGGCAAGCTGTACGCGCTCTTCGAGGCGGACAAGCCGGTGGAGGTGTCCATGGACGACCTGTCCACCGTGGGCGAGTCGGACCTGGAGGGCGTGGTGGTGGGCAGCTTCTCCGCGCACCCGCACCGCGTGCCGTCGCGCAAGACGTCCTACAACTTCGGCATCCAGTACGGCCGGGAGACGACGGCGGAGTTGTACGCGCTGCCGGACGGGGGCAAGGCGCGGCGGATGGGCGCCGTGACGCTGCCGGGCGCGACGATGGTGCACGACTTCATCGCCACGGACCGCTACCTCGTCTTCTTCCTGGCCCCGCTGCGGCTCAACATCTTCCGCATGCTGCTGCGGCTGGGCTCGTATTCGGACAACCTGCGGTGGAAGCCGGACGCGGGCACGCAGGTGCTGGTGGTCCCCATCGACGACGTGGCGCACCCGGTGCGCATCCCCGCGGAGGCCTTCTACCTCTGGCACTTCGCCAACGCGCACGAGCAGGGCGACACGCTGGTGGTGGACTACGTGCACTACCCCGACTTCACGACGAACCAGTGGCTGGGGGACCTGATGCGCGGCGGCACCGAGCTGGAGGCCCGGGGGAGGCTGCACCGGGCCATGGTGGACGTGAAGGCAGGCACCTTCCGCACCGAGCGTCTTTCGGATGTGAGCTGCGAGTTCCCCCGCGTGGCCCCCGGCGTGGTGGGCCGGGCGCACCAGACGCTGTACCTGGGCGGGCACTCCACCCAGGAGGCCCGGCGGGGGCTGTTCGATTCGGTGATGCGCTACGACGTGGGGACGGGCCGCATGACCCAGGCCGTGATGGGCGAGGGGCAGTACCCCTCCGAGCCTGTCTTCGTCCCCCGCCCCGGCGCCAGCGCGGAGGACGACGGCTGGGTGCTCACGCAGGTCTACGACGCGAAGGCGGACGCGTCCCACGTCGCGGTGCTGGACGCGCGGAGGCTGGAGGACGGGCCCGTGGCGCGGTGCCACTTCGACCACGCCCTGCCCCCCACCTTCCACGGCGGCTTCGCGCCCGCGTGAGCTGCTGCGCATCACGCGAAGCCGGGCCGCGAGGTGCGCGTGCGCAGGCCCTCGACCAGGGTTGAGCCGGGCCGAGGGAAAGGCAGGGAGGGTTTGAGCCCCCTGCCCTCACCCTCGCATCAGCGGCTCAGGACTTCAGCTCCGGACGCCCTGGCTGGGGCTCACCGGGCGTCGTGCCGCCATTGCCATTCGGCTGGGGGGCGGCCGCGGCGGCGGCGGCTGTCGCGGCGGCCGCGGCGTTGGCCTGCGCGGTCTGCTCTTCGATGCGCTGGACCACCTTGTTGAGTGGTGGCGTGGGACCGGGCGGGTGCTCCGTCTGGGCCCGGCGCGCCTCGCGCTCCTTGTAGCGGCGGATGGCCGGCGCCATGATCTCGCCAATCAGCGTCCGGTAGTCCATGCCGGAGCCCTGCGCGATGAGCACCAGGTCGCTCCAGCCGGGCGTGAGGCCGGGCAGCGGGTTGCACTCGATGAAGTAGATGCGCCCCTTGTCATCCATGCGGAAGTCGATGCGCGCCACGTCGCGGCACCCCAGCGCCATGAACGAGTTGCGCGCCGCCGTGCGCAGCTTCTCCAGGAGCGACGGCTCCAGCTTCGCGGGCACGTCGTAGCGGATGCGATCCGTCCAATCCAGCTTGTGCTGGAAGCTGTAGACGGGGTTCTTCTCCGCCTTGTCCAGGAAGACGATCTCCATGGGCGGCAGCACGCGCGGGCGACGCTCGCCCAGCAGGCCCACCGTGAACTCACGGCCGCCGATGTACTCTTCAATCAGCGCGGGCTGCTGGTACTTGCCGGCGATCTCCTTCACCACGTCGCGCAGCTCCGTCTCGGAGTAGCAGACGCTCTTGGTGACGACGCCCTTGGAGCTGCCCTCCGCCACCGGCTTCACGATGAGCGGGAAGCTGGTGAACTCCTTGTTCAGCCGCTCCTTCCCCGTGACCATCAGCTGGAAGTTGGGCGTGAGGATGCCGGCCTGACGGACGATCTTCTTCGCCAGCGCCTTGTCCAGCGCCAGCGACAGCGTCGCCGGGTCGGAGCCGGTGTACGGGATGTCCAGCAGCTCCAGCATCGCGGGCACCTGGCTCTCGCGATTGCGTCCCTTGAAGCCCTCCGCGATGTTGAAGACGATGTCCAACGGCGTGCTGGAGAGCACCGTGGGCAGCTCCGCCGTGGCCTCCAGGTCGATGACCTCATGGCCCCACGACGCGATGGCCTCCCGGATGGCCTGGAGCGTGTTGGGCGAGTCGTACTCCGCCTCGCTGTCCTCCACCGCCTCCCCCGTGGCCGTGGCGCTGGGCTTCACGCGCTTCACGTTGAAGGCGAAGCCCACCCGCAGCGGCCCCGACTTGCGCGCGGGCTTGCCCTGGCGCCGCGAGGAGTCGCGGATCTTGTAGCGCTTGGCCGCGCTCTGGATGATGGAGTTGATGACCCCGTCCAGGTGCAGGCCCTCCAGCTCCGCCGCGGAGTAGATGCCCGCGCCCGGCTCCAGGCTGGGCAGCGCGTTGATCTCCAGGAAGTACGGCACGCCCGCGTCGGAGAGGCGGAAGTCCAGGCGCCCCAGGTCGCGGCAGTCCAGCACCTGGAAGATCTTCTGCGCCATCTTGCGCACGTCCTCCGCCATCTTCGGGGGGATGTCCGCCGGGGCGCGCACGCTGACGGCCTTCTCGCGCCGCGTCTTCAAGTCGTAGTCGTAGATGGCGTACTTGCGCCCGGCGGAGACCTCCGGGTCGATGACGTACTCCACCGGCGCGAGCACGCCGTCGTAGTCGTTGTCCACCGCGGCCAGGAACGGCACCGTGAGGTCGCGCCCGCGGATGTACTCCTCCACCAGCACGCCCGCCGGGTACTTCTCCAGCGCCCTGGCCACCTTCTCACGCACCTGCTCCAGCGTCTCCGCGACGGAGTCCTGGGTGATGCCCTTGGAGGAGCCTTCGAAGTTGGGCTTCACGATGACGGGGAAGTGCAGGTTCTCCGCCGTCAGCTCGCTGAGCTTCTCCACGTACTGCCAGCCCGGCGTGCGGATGCCGTGCTTGGAGAGGATGAGCTTGGTGAGCTGCTTGTCCAGCGTCAGCGCCAGCGCGTACGCGTCCGAGCCCGTGTACGCGAACCCCAGCTCGTCGAAGAGCGCGGGGTAGAACGCCTCGCGGAAGCGGCCCCGGCGGCCCTCGGCCGTGTTGAAGATGAGGTCGGGGCTGTAGGCCTCCAGGCGGGCCACGGTGCGCGACGCGGGACCGCTCACCTCGAAGCGCTCCAGGCGGTGCCCGAGTCGCTCGATGGCCCCCGCCAGCGTGTTCACCGTCTCCTGCGTGTCGAACTCCGCCTCTTCTTCCGTGTCCGACAGCCGCAGGTTGTACGTCAGCGCGATGCGCATGGCTTACTCCGTATCCCTTTCCTGAACGCCCCTGGCGCGGCGCACCTTCGCCGCGGACATCAACCGGCCCGGAGCGCGTGCCGCCGCCACCGGCGTGCGGGCAGCAACCGTCGCGCCCGCCACAACCTTCCCGTCCACCACCTGCGTCTGCGCCCAGGTGTCTCCCAGCCGCAGGCCCAGGGGATCGCGCAGCACCCGCCACGCCTCCACGCCGCCAATCACCACGAAGCCCGCCGCCGCGGCCACCAGGCCGTGCGGCGCGGGCATCATCCCCAGCAGCACCACCAGCGCGAGCGGCGCGTTGCGCAGCGTGCTGTCCCGGTGCCGCGCCGCGGACCGCGTGGGCAGGTGCATCACCTTCACGCCGAAGATGCGCTTGCCCACGCTCTGCCCCTGGAGCATCCCGTCCGCGAGCAGCAGGAACAGCAGCGCCACCACCGCGCCCGCCGCGCCGCACACGACGTAGAGCCCCCAGGCCGTCAGGCAGTCCACCACGCGCGCGCCCAGGCGCAGGAGCAGGGACGCCTTCGGGTACGGCGAGTCCGGCCCCGCGTCCTCCTGCACCAGCCGCAGCACCCGCCCGCCACCCCGGTCCGTGGCCATCAGGCTGCGTTCGGGAGCGGCGCTCACGCTTCCGGCTCCAGCGTGAGGCCCTCTTCGCGGGCTTCCGGTTCGTCCAGCCCCGCCAGCCGCGCCAGCCGCTCGTGCGCGGACAGCGGGTGGACGAAGGGCACCACCGTCTGGGATTGCTCGTCGGCGTGGCTTCCGTATTCGGCCGCGAGCCGCGCGGTGGGGCTGCCCGTTTCGGACAACCGCTGCAGCCGCTCGCGCGCGCCGGCCTCGTCGTGCTGCGCGGCCTCGCCTTCCCGTGTGAAGAAGACGAACGCCATGGCCGGACGCTTGGAGGATTCGCGCATCGCGAACTGCACGCCGTCCAGGTTCCAGCCCTTGGAGGTCCACTCGTTCAAGGTGCGCTCCAGCGCGCCCTCGTCCACCGTGGACAGCTCCACCACTTTGTACTGCAACGGGCCGGGCTCACGCACCACGGGGGCGCGGCCACGGCCGGGGCGCTTGCCCGCGCGCGCACCCTTGCGGGTGGCGGGGGCGCGTCGAGGCGGAGGCTTCGCGGTTCTGCGTCCGGGCCGCTTCTTCTGGGTGGGCATCGTGTGGGAACCATTTGGGCGCAAGCGGCGGAGCCAATCAAGCCCTCCGCCGCGCGGGCGCGCCCGGGGTGTTGCCTAGAGGAGTTTGGCCGCTTCCAGGGCGTGGTAGGTGATGACCAGGTCGGCCCCGGCGCGCTTGATGGATGTGAGGACCTCCAACATCACGCGCTCGTAGTCCAGCCACCCGTTCTGGCCGGCGGCCTTGAGCATCGCGTACTCGCCGGAGACGTTGTACGCGGCGAGCGGGAGGTCGAAGTTCTCGCGCAGCGCGCGGATGACGTCCAGGTACGACAGGGCGGGCTTCACCATGATGAAGTCGGCGCCCTCCTCCACGTCCAGCGCCGTCTCGCGGAGGGCCTCGCGCACGTTGCCCGGGTCCATCTGGTAGCCGCGCCGGTCGCCGAACTTCATCGTGCTCTGCGCGGCCTCCCGGAAGGGGCCATAGAAGCCGGAGGCGTACTTGGCCGAGTACGCCATGATGGGCGTGTCGGTGAGCTTCACCTCGTCCAGCGCCTTGCGGATGGCGCCGATGCGGCCGTCCATCATGTCCGACGGGGCGACGATGTCCGCGCCCGCCTGCGCGCAGGTGACGGCCATCTGCGCGAGCAGGGGCAGCGTGGCGTCATTGGCCACGTGCTGACCGTCCAGCACGCCGCAGTGGCCGTGGTCGGTGTATTCGCACAGGCACACGTCCGCGATGACCTGGAGCTCCGGCACCGCCGCCTTGATCTCCCGGATGGCGCGCTGGACGATGCCGTCGCGCGCGTAGGCCTGCGTGCCTTCCGCGTCCTTGTGGTCCGGGATGCCGAAGAGGATGACGGACGGCACGCCCAGGGACTTCGCGAGCTTCGCCTCCTGGACGGCGTGCTCCACCGACAGGTTGAAGACGCCCGGCATGGAGGACACGGGGCGGCGGATGTCCCGGCCTTCGACGACGAACAGCGGGTAGATGAAGTCCGTGGGCGAGAGACGCGTCTCTCGGACCATGTCACGGAGGGCCGCGGAGCGGCGCAGCCGGCGGGGGCGGTGGACGGGGTGGGCCATGGGTCGCCGGTATAAACCGCCCGGCCCCGCGCTTCACCCCTTCCGCGCGCCGCACCTGCCTGCTCAGCCGGCGACGGGGCGCCAGCTCAGCTGCTGGCGGCGGCTGTCGCGCGCCATGCGGTCGGCCCGCCGGTGGGCCAGGTCCGCCTCATAGAGCGCCCGGGCATAGCGAACCCGCGCCGCCTCGGTCCCGCTCGCCAGCTCCCGCTCCGCCGCCTCCAGTTCGCGACGCGCGTCCTGAAGCTGCTGCTCGGCCCCGTTTGCCCACGTCATGCCCGTGTCTCCTGCCTGTGTCGCGTGAGTACCGCGTGTCCCTGCTGGCATTGCAGGGGCCGGACCAGCGGCACCGTTGGAGCTCCCAGAAACGCAATGCCCCGAAACGACGGGGTGTCGCGACGCGCCACGGCCCGCGAGGGTGCGCAAAGCCCTTCCCATGGCGCGAATGCAGGAACGCGGGGGGATGGAAAGTTTCAGGCCCGCTCGCCCCTCCCCAAAGTGCGGTGCCGCTCCGGAGTCGAGGCAATCGTCGCCCGCGTGGGTCGTCTACAGTCGCGACCGTGACAACTCCTCCTCCCGCCCTTGAAGTGCAGGGCCTGCGAAAAACCTATCACCGGGCGTTCGGCCGGGGCGGCCATGAGGCCCTCAGGGGCATGGACCTGCTCGTCCCGGCGGGCAGCGCGTTCGGGCTCATCGGGCCCAACGGCGCGGGCAAGACGACCTTCATCAAGAGCGTGCTCGGCATCGTGCGGCCCACCGCGGGCACGGTGCGCGTGCTGGGCGGCTCCCCGGAGGATCCCGCCATCCGCGCGCGCATCGGCTACCTGCCGGAGCGGCTGCACCTGCCGGGCACCTGGAAGTCCCCCGCGTTCCTGGCCACCGTGGCCCGGCTCAAGGGGCTGAAGCCGGAGCCCGCGGCGCTGCTGCGGCTGCTGGAGCGCGTGGGGCTTTCGGACGCGGTGGACCGCCGCATTGGCGGCTACTCCAAGGGCATGCGGCAGCGGCTGGGGCTGGCGGCGGCGCTCCTGGGGGACCCGGCGCTGCTGGTGCTGGACGAGCCCACGGACGGCATCGATCCCATGGGCCGGCTGGAGGTGCGCCGCATCCTCCAGGAGGAGGTGCGCCGGGGCGTGACGCTGTTCCTCAACTCGCACCTGCTGGCGGAGACCGAGCGGGTGTGTGACAGGGTGGCCATCCTCGCGGACGGGCGCGTGCTGCGCGAGGGCCGGCTGGAGGACCTGGGGCGCGGCGGTGCGCGGTGGCGCGTGCGCTTCGCGCCTGGCGCGGAGGCCTCCGCGCTGACGGCCGCGGGCTTCACGCCTTCAACGGAAGGGATGCACGTGGTGGACGCGGCGGACGTGACGGTGCTCAACGCGGCGTTGGACAAGGCGCGCGCGTCCGGGGCGCTGCTGATGGAGCTGCGGCGCGAGGGCGCGGACCTGGAGGCGGTGTTGCTGGGCGCGGTGGGCGGCCCGGGGGTGGCGGCATGAATCCGGTCTTCGTCATCGCGGGGTACGTGCTGCGCGAGGCGGCGTCGCGCAAGTTCATCATGGCGTTCATGGTGGGGCTCACCCTGGTGCTGGCCACGGTGGCGCTCAGCCTCAAGCTGGAGGTGGTGGACGGGGCGCTCGCGGCGTCGCGGCTCTTCGGCGCGGAGGTGCGCTCCCACATCATGTCCGTGGACGTGGCGCTGCGGCCCATCTTCCGCGCGGCGACCTACCTGGTGTTCTACGGCGGCATCCTCTTCGGCATCGTGGCGTGTTCGGACTTCGCCCCGGGCCTGCTGTCGCCCGGGCGCATCGAGCACCTGCTCGCCCTCCCCCTCCAGCGCTGGCACCTGCTGGCGGGCACCTTCCTGGGCGTGATGACGCTGGCGGTGGGCGGCACGGTGTACGCGTCGGGAGGCCTCACGCTCATCTTCGGGGTGAAGACGGGGTACTGGACGACGGGGCCGCTGGTGGCCGGGGGCCTGGCGTGCGTGGGGTTCGCGGCGGTGTACGCGGTGATGCTCACCACGGCGACGCTGGTGCGCAGCGCGGCCCTGTGCTCCGCGGCGGGCTTCGTGCTGCTGGTGGGCGGCATCCTGGCGGGGTTCCGCGCGGACGTGTCGCGCTACCTGGAGGCCGGGGTGGGCCGCGCGTCGTTCGACGCGGTGACGCTGGTGCTGCCCCGGCTGTCGGCGCTGGCCGTGGGGGCGGCGGACCTCGCGAGCAGCACGCCGCTCCAGCAGGGTTCGCTGGGGATGTTGCTGGGCGGGGTGATGGTGTTCGGCCTGGGAGCGCTCGCGGTGGGCTTCTGGCACTTCGAAGGAAAGGATTACTGAGCATGGATTCGCGCAGGCGCAGGTGGGTGTGGCTGGGCGGGGCCCTGCTGCTGTTCGCGGTGGCCGCGGTGATGATGTTCACGGGCCAGGGGGATGAGCTCAGCGCTCCTGCCCCGGAGGTGAAGTTCCCCTCGCGCATGAGCGGCACGGACTTCGCGCGCGCGGAGAAGCGCCGCACCTGGGTGATGCCCGCGCCGGACGCGGGCGTGGCGCAGGCGCCCGCGAAGCCGCGCGATCCGCTGCTCGCGGCGCTGCCGCGTGGCCCGGGGCGCACGGCGGTGGTCTTCGAGGCCAACGCCCTGCGGCACTCGCCGCTGGGGGAGCTGCTGATGGCCTGCCTGATGCGCGACGGCGGCAAGAACCTGGAGCAGTTCAAGGCGATGAGCGGCGTGGATCCGTTCCAGGACCTGGACCGGGTGGTCATCACCGACGAGGGGCTCATCCTCTCCGGCGACTTCAGCAAGGCGCACTACCAGGAGCTGCTGGGCGAGCGCGTGTCGTCGGACCATGGGCCGGGCGCGCGCGTGTACGAGCCGGGCGACATGGCCATGGCCCTGCCGGACGGCGGCACGCGGCGGGGGCGCATGGACAACGCGGTGGGCACCTGGAACGACCGGATGCTGGTGGTGGGCAGCTCACCGGACGAGGTGAAGACGGTGTTGGATCGCATGGACGGGCGCGGGACGGAGGAAGGGCCGCCGCTCATCGACGAGAACAGCACCTACGGGGAGATGTACGGGGTGCTCGCGGTGCAGCAGCTGGCGAAGCTGCTGGGGCCGGATCAGCAGGAGCTGGCGCGGCGGCTGGTGGACGTGGCGCAGAACGTGGAGCTGCACCTGGACACGAGCGGCGATGTGGCCATGGTGGCCAACGTGCGCGGCATGGACGCGGAGAAGATGACCGACCTGGGCAAGTCGCTGGGCGGCGCGCTGTCCATGGCGCGGATGAAGGCCCAGTCCGAGGGCAAGACGGACCTGGCGCAGATGCTGGACTTCGCGAAGGTGCGGCCGGACGGCACGTCCTTCAAGCTGGAGCTGGCGGTGCCGCTGGAGGCCATCCAGCAGCAGCTCGCCTGGTGCCGCGAGGAGCGCAAGACGGCGGAGGCCCCGCCGCCCACGCCGTAGCGCGGCCGCGGTCCCCTGCTGGCCATCAGCGCGTCGCGCGCGCCTTCGGACGGCCGAGCGGGGGGCGCCAGCCGAGCACCACCCGGGCATAGGGGGCGGGCCCTGCCCCAAGCCCGGGGAGGTTCAGGTTGTCGCGCTGGCGGTCCAGCAGCGCGAAGTCGTTGATCAGCGTCAGGCCCACCGCGGTGCTCAGCCACACGTCCTGGCCCAGGTGGACGTTGACGGTGGGCGCGACGCGGATGAGCGTCTCGCGCAGGTAGAACGCGCCCGGAATCCGGGCCTCCGGCTCAAAGCGGGTGCGGAGCACCTGCTGCTCGAAGCCGGCCACGAGCCCCAGCTCCACGGTGTCACCCAGCTTGTGCAGCAGGGTGCTCCTGGGCAGGCCCACCTCCAGGATCCAGGGGCCCCGGCGGTAGTTCACGCTGGCCATGGGCAGCACGGGGAGCAGGTCGAAGGGCCACAGCGCCACCACGCCGAACGTCACCGAGAAGCCGGGCTCCACCCCCAACTGATGGTTGACCATGGCGAAGGCCACCCACGAGGTGTCCAGGGCCAGGTCGAAGGAGGACCGGAAGTCCGTGCGGGTGCTGCCCATGACGCCGGCGATGACCATCCAGCGAGGCACGATGGGACGGACGAGCGTCAGCCCCAACTGGATGCGGTGGTAGCGCCGCCCCAGCTCGTCGTCGCCCTCCCCGGAGAGGCCCGGAGGCGGCACCTGCGCGCCCAGCCACTTCAGCTCGTAGCCCAGCGAGGGCAACAGGTACGTGCGGCCCAGGACGATGGGCGGCAGCGGAACGCGCAGGTCCAGTTGCCGCCGCGTGTCCACCCGGGTCCGGCCGGCATCCAGCGTGCCGCCCCCGGCGACGCCGTACCCCACATAGAGCCGGTCCGCCTGCGTCTGGGCCAGGGCCGGGGCGACGAAGAGCACCAGCGCAAGCGTCACCCAACGGTGGATGTCCACGCGCATCACAGCCTGCTTTCGGAAGAGCCACCGGGCTCCCGGTCCAAGCCCGGGGCGGGACTCTACGCCGGAACCGTCAGGACGAGAGGCGCGGAACACGCCAGGGCCAGCGCATTCCGGCCATCACGACTCCGGGCCGCGTCGCTGAGCCATGTCTGTCATTTTCCGCTCAGCCCACCATCGCGCTGACTTCATCGGTGAAAGCGTGTTCGTCCTCGGAGTGGACGACGAGCGAGGGCAGCACCGTGAGGTCCGCCCTGCCGCCCTTCACCGCGTGCAGCAGCACCAGCTTCGCGGGCCGGTCCGCGCGCGGATGCACCATGCGCACCGTGCGCGGCTCCAGTTGCACCGTGCGCAGCACCGACACGAGTTCCCCGAAGCGCGACGCCGGATACACCATGCACAGCCCGCCCCGGGGCACCAGCAGGTAGGCCGCCGCCCGCACCACGTCCGGCAGCTCGCAGGCCAGCTCGTGCCGCGCCAGCGCCTTCTCCAGCGACAGGTTGCGCTGGCCCGCCGTGCGCGCGCGGTACGGCGGATTGCACAGCACGTGGCCGAAGCTGCTCGCGGGGAACATCTCCTCCGCCCGCCGCAGGTCGCCCTGCACCAGCGTCACGGCGCCCTCGCTGCGGTTGAGGTACACGTTGCGCTCGGCCAGGGAGAACAGCCCCGGCTGCAGCTCCAGCGCGGTGATGTCCGTGCGCCCCAGCCGCCGCGCCAGCACCAGCGGGATGATGCCGCACCCGGTGCCCAGGTCCACCAGCCTCCCCCGGTGCGCGCCCGCCTCGAAGACGGCGAAGTGCGCCAGCAGCACGGGGTCCAACGTGAAGCGGTAGCCCGCCCTGCGCTGGAGCACCTGCACCTCGCCCCCGCAGATGGCGTCCAGCGTCTCCCCGGGGCCCGCCTGCAACTCCAGCCGTACGCGCCGGGGCCAGTCCTGCGGGGTTCCGGTCAGCGCCCGCACGGGAGCGTCAGGCTTCCGGATCCAGGAAGAGCAGGCCCGCGGGCACGCGCGGCTCCACGCGCAGGGTGCGCGGCGGCAGCGTGGCCTGGGCCTCCATCACCGCGCGCACCTCCCACACGGGCGGCGGGTTGAGCGCGAAGCCCGCCTGGAACATGCCGGACTCCACGCCCTGCACCAGCGCCTCCAGGCCGTGCACCGGGTACACCTGGGGGTGCCCGGAGGCCTCCGGCTCCTGGATGCCCAGCACCGTGCGCAGCACCAGCGCGTTGAGCAGCGCCAGGTCCAGGCTCCGCAGCGTGGGGCTGCGCGGCGCGCCCTTCAGGTGCGCCAGGTCCAGGCCCTGCCGGAAGCGGAGGATCTTCCCCCGCCCTCCCGGCAGCACCAGCAGCACCGCGTGCTGACCGGGCACCAGCGTCGCCAGCCGCTCGCGCGCCGTCGCCATGCCCTGCGCGGTGGTGAGGGGCGCGTCCAGGTCCGTCACGCGCGCATAGGCCGCCACCAGCGTGAGGAAGGTGTCCTCCTGGAACGTCGTCACGCCCTTGAGGGCCCGGTGGATGGGGCACAGCTCCAGGCCCGGCTCGGACAGGGGCACCACCGCCGCCAGCGTCTGATGCTGCTCGCTCAGGGCCGCCAGGGGCCGCATGGGCGCTTCGTCCAGCACCGCCTGCAGGCGCTTGGACACCGGCGACGGTTCAATGCGCAGCAGCGTCACCGGCGCGCCGTCGTATTCGCCCTTCCAGACGGAGATGCCGCGCTCGGCGGCCTCGGCCAGCAGGGCGCGCAGGGCGCCGTGGTCATCCGCCACCAGCGTGACGGCGGGCTCCACCTCCCAGGCGCGCGGACGGTACGGGTCATGCTCCAGCGGCGGCACCGCGTCCGGCGTCAGCGCGCACAACAGGTAGCGCAGCGGCGGTCCGGAGAACTTGCCCGCGGGCCCATGCAGCTCCACGACGTAGAGCGCGGGGCGGGTGTCCTTCAGCAGCGTGCCCGCGTCCCGCATGCGGCGCAGCTCCGCGCTGGGGTTGGCCGCCTCCAGCAGGGGCCGCACGTGGGACGGACACGGGGCCGCGTTACCGCGGGAAGGACCGTCGCCGGGCTCCAGGGAGCGATCCAGCGAAGCCAGGAGGGCCGTGAAGGGTAGGACGCGCGCCATAGATGGTGGGAAGGTGATGCCGCCCTTCCCTCCGTGCCATGACGCCCGCCCGCCCGCCCTCCGGCCCGTCTACCACCAGACGTTCTTGTACGGCCGGTCCTTGGAGGAATGCCCGCGTCGCACCGTCGCGGAGCGGTCCACGCTCTCCTCCCACAGCAGGCTCACCGTGGCGATGGCGCCCGCGGAGCCCAGGAAGGACAGCACGTAGGGGGTGGACTGGTTGAAGCCGCCCAGCACCAGCCCGGAGATGAGCAGCACCGCCGCGCCCACGCCGCCGCCGAAGAGGTCCGCGCGCAGGATTTGGGACGGCGTCGGGTTGTAGCGCATGGTCGCCAGCGCCAGCACCCCCGCGCCCACGCCCGGGGCGATGAGCAGCATGTCCTTCCACGTCTTGCCGGAGATGGACGTGCCGGAGAAGTGGACGATGGCGAGCAGCAGCGCGCTGTACGCCGCCGCCCAGCCCGCGCCGGAGGCCACCAGCAGGCCGTCGTTGAGGGGAAGCTGTCCCCCGCCGATGCCCGCCGTCAGCCACGCGCCCAGCTCCGCGCCCAGGAACGCGGACCACGTCAGCACGCCCGGATCCTGGGTGATGAGGTCCATGAAGCCCGCGAAGAACATGGAGCCCACCAGCGAGTTGCCCACGCTGAAGTTCGCCATGGGCTCATCCACCCAGTTGTTGAACTGCCACCACGCGGACGCGCCGAAGCCCAGGCCCGCGCCGATGAGCGTGCCCGCGAGCATCGCCTCACGCGAGCTGCGGTCGAAGCCGAAGTCCTTCGAGAACGCCTGGGTGAAGAAGCCGCCCAGCGCGCCCATCGTCGTGTGGTGCACCACGAACTTCATGCTGCCGGGGCCGGAGAGGAAGGGGCCCCGGCGCCGCTGGCCATCCAGCCACACGCCGTTGTCCGCCGGCGGAGGACGGACGTAGGAAGCCGCGTTCGCGGTGTCCGACGTGGACTCCTGGCGCACGCCCGAAGGGCCCTCCGTCAGCGGGGCCTGCGGCTCGGTGCGCAGGCGGTCCGGCTCCGGCGGGAGCACCGGCGCGTCGTCCGGGGGAGGGTTCGCGTCCTCCGGGTTCGCCGGCCAGGCGGACTGCGGCTGCGCGTAGCCCCCGTTGGGCGGGGCCGACTGGGACGGAGGCGCGGACTGCGGCTGCGCGTAGCCGTCCGACGGGGCGGCCTGCGACGGCGGATACGCGTCACTGGACGGAGGCGTCTCCTGCGGCGGGGCCGCGTACATCCCCGGCGCGGGCGGGGGCGGCGGCTGGGGCGCCGGGTACACCGACGTGCCGCCCGCCTGCGCCAGGGCGAGGCCCGGCAGCATCAGCGCGACAGCGAGGACGGTGACAGGGAGGTTCCAGGTTCGACGGTGTGCCACGCAGGGGGCTCCTTGGGTCCGGCCGGCCGGCAGAAAACCACAACCCGTGCACGGGTGTTGGTTTTCCGCCGCGTCCGAAACATTCGCGCGGACGTGAGGTCCACCGGACAACGCCGTGAAACTCCCACCGCGACGCGCGCGAGGATGCGGCATCTTCACGGCCCATGCCCGAAGGCATCTCGTGGTCCGAACTCGCGGTCGACTCCGCGCGCATCCAGGTCGTGAAGGAGGTCCCCTTCCCCTCCGGCCAGCGCGACTTCGTCCTCTACTGGTGCATGGTGAACCACCGGTGGGAGGAGAACCACGCGCTGGATGTCGCCATCGCGCTGGGCAACCACCTGGGCCTGCCCGTCGTCGTGTATCAGGCCCTGCGCCCTGACTACCCCTACGCGTCGGACCGGCTCCACGCGTGGGCGCTGGAGGGCATGGCGGACATGGCGAAGGGCTGCGCGGCGCGCGGACTGCCGTACTGGCTGGAGCTGCCGCGCACGACGAAGGAGCACGTGCCCCGGCTCGCGAAGCTGGGCCGGCGCGCGGCGGCCGTCGTGTCGGACCTGTTCCCCACGTTCATCATCCCGGGCCACCTGCGCGGCGCGGCGAAGGCGCTCCAGGTGCCGCTCATCGCGGTGGACGCGTCCTGCGTGGTGCCCATGCAGCGCATCCCCGCGCCCCAGGTGGGCGCGTACGCGCTGCGCCCCAAGCTGCGCAAGCTGTGGCCGGAGTACCTGGAGCGCACCCTGCCCCGGCGCAAGGCGCGGGCCCCGGGCGCGGACCTCCAGCCGGACTTCGCCGTCGCGGACGCGGTGAAGGCCCGGGCCGCGCTGCACACGTTCGCGGTGGATCACTCCGTGAAACCCCTGGACGAGCGCGGGGGCCGCAAGGCGGGCCTCAAGGCCCTGGGCGCGTTCCTGGAGGAGCGGCTGGAGGGCTACGAGGAGGGCCGCAATGATCCGGGCCTGGGCCAGCAGTCCAACCTGTCGCCCTACTGGCACTGGGGGAACCTCTTCCCGGGCGAGGCGGCCCGGGCGGCCATCGCGGCGAAGGGCAAGGACCACCCGGCCGTGCAGTCGTTCCTGGAGGAGCTGCTCGTGCGCCGCGAGCTGGGCTTCAACTACTGCCTCCACACGCCCGGCCCCCGGCAGCTCACCGTGGCCTCCCTGCCCCCCTGGGCGCGCGAGACGCTGTCGCGCCACGAGAAGGACCCGCGCCCGCACCTGTACTCCTACGAGGAGCTGGAGCAGGGCCGCACGCAGGACGCGCTCTGGAACGCGTCCCAGAAGGAGCTGCGCGAGCGCGGCCGGATCCACAACTACCTGCGCATGCTCTGGGGGAAGAAGATCCTCGAATGGAGCGCCACGCCGCAGGAGGCCCTGGACCGCATCCACCGGCTCAATGACACCTACGCGGTGGACGGCCGCGACCCGGCGAGCGTGTCCAACTTCATGTGGATATTGGGCCTGCACGACCGGCCCTTCCAGGAGCGCGCGGTGATTGGAAAGGTGCGGCCCATGAGCTCACCGCGCACGGCGCAGAAGTTCGACCTGGGCCCCTACCTGGCGCGCTGGGGCGAACCGGCGCCTGAGGAGCCGGAGCCCGTCCCCGGGAAGCCGCGCCGCCCCCGGAGCAAGGCTGCCCGGTAGGCCTGCGGTGGACATCCCCGCCGGCAAACACAACACGGCGGTTCCCTTTCTGGCCCGGTGTCACTAAACCGCTTGGACCAGCCACCTTCCGAACAGGAGTCACCGCCATGGGCATGTTGAAATTCGAGGTCCCCCACAACCTTCCCAAGGACGAGGTCAAGAAGCGCGTGGAGCAGCTCCTCAGCTACTGGGGCACCAAGTACGGCGTGAAGTCCGACTGGACGGGCGACGAGGGCGCGAAGCTCGCCGGCAAGGTCATGGGCATCAACCTGGACGCCAGCTTCGTCATCACCGACAAGACGGTGACGGGCGAAGGCACCGACCCCGGCATGCTGCTGCGCGGTCAGGCCAAGACGTACCTGCAGAAGAAGTTCGGCGCCGTGCTGGATCCGTCCAAGAGCCTGGATCAGGTCAAGGGCAACCTGGACTGAGCGTCGCGGCCGGGCCTCTCAGCCCGGCTGCTCCTCCAGCGCGGCCAGCGCATAGCGGGCCGCGCGGGAGATGGCCTCCGCGGAGTCGAGCATCTCCGGGTAGTGCCCCGCCAGCGGGCGCTGCGGGTGCTTGAGCTGCGCGACGGCGTTGCGGTAGCTGCGCCGGGCCGCGTCGAAGTCCTGGGTGCGCTCCTGCACCTGCGCGAGCAGGTAGTGGCCGATGGCCAGCGTGGGCTCCAGGAAGAGCGCCTTGGCCAGCTCCGCGCGCGCCTCCGCCAGGCTCCCCGCCTGCATCGCCGCCACGCCTCCGAAGATGCGCGCCTCCACGCAGAGCGGCTCGCGCTGGAGCGCCTGCGCGAAGGTGTCGCGCGCGTTGGCGCTGCGGCCGGTGAGCGAATACAGGTTGCCCAGCGTCAGGAGCGCGTCCAGGTCGCTGGGCTCGTCCACCAGCAGCCGCTCCACGCCCGCGATGGCGCCGGGGAAGTCCCCCGCCGTCATCTTGCGCACCGCCATGTTGAGGCGCTCCGCGGGCGGCAGCAGCTGCGGCCAGGAGCCGCTCGGACGCGTGGGGGCGCCGTCCGGCGAGGGGCGGGCCGGCGGGGAGTCCAGGCGCACCACCGGGAACGCGCCGGAGAGGCGATCCGCCACGGCGCGCGCCGGGGCGGGCGTCGTGCGCGGAGGCTCCGCCCGGACGGCCGGGAACTCGCCGGTGCGCCGCCCGGTCAGGTTGCCCATGGCGGGCAGCTCCGTGGTGAGCCGGCGCGGGGCCTCCGTCGCGCGGGAGGCGAGCGTGTCCGCGCCGCTGGAGGCGCGCAGCTTCGCGGCGGTGTCCGCGGTGGCCTGGAGTCGCTGGCGCAGGCCCACCGCGAAGGACTCCGGGCTGCCGGGGCGCAGCGGCGGATCCGACGGGCTGGACACGCGGGGCGGCGGCGGCCGGGGATGCTCCCCCAGGGGCCGGCGGCACACGAACGCGCCGTCCACTTCGATCATCTCGAAGCGATCATAGACCTTGAACAGGCTCTCCGAGTACCCCAGGAACAAGAGCCCGCCCGGGCGCAGCGCGGCGAGGAAGCGGTCCATCAACCCGCGGATGGTGGGCAGGTCGAAGTAGATGATGACGTTGCGGCACAGGATGAGATCCAACGACCCGGGCGTCACCTTGTCGAACACCGGCGCGGCCAGGTTCTGTCCGTCGAAGCGGATGTACTCGCGCAGCACGGGTGACGCCTCGTACCCGTCCTCCACCGGCTTGAAGAAGCGCGACAGGCGCTCCGGGCCCATGGCCAGCGCCCGCCGGTTGGAGAAGCGCCCCTGCCGCGCGGCCTCCACCGCGGCCAGGTTCAGGTCGGTGGCCCACAGGTCCACCTCCACCGCGAGCGCCCCCAATTCCGCCATCACCAGCGCCAGGCTGTAGGGCTCTTCCCCCGTGGCGCAGCCCGCGGACCAGATGGTCACCTTGCGCATCTCGCGCCGCGCCCGCGCCAGCAGCTCCGGCAGCACGCTGTGCTCCAGCGCGCGGAACTGCTTCGCGTCGCGGAAGAACTCCGTGTGCCCCACCGTCACCAGCGGCAGCAGCGCCCGCAGCTCCTCCTCGCCGTGGGTGCTCATCAGCCGCTGCATGTACTTGTCCGGGTCGCTCAGCCCCAACACGGGCATGCGCGTGGACAGCGCCAGACGCAGGCTGTGGTAGCCGTCCAGGGTGATCTTCAGCCCCGCGCGCTCCAGCAGGAGCGCGGCGAGCTGCTGGAGGACCTTGTTGCCCACGCTCAGCACGCGTCCACCCACTGCACCAACGTTGGCCCGATGAGCTCCAGCGACAGCACCTTCTGCGCCGCGCCCAGCAGCACCGCCTCGCGCGGCATGCCGTAGACGACGCACGACGCCTCGTCCTGCGCGATGGTGCGTCCGCCCCGCTCGCGAATCTCCTTCAGCCCCCTGGCGCCGTCGCGGCCCATGCCCGTCAGGATGACGCCAATGCAGCGCCGACCGAAAGCCTCCCCCGCCGAAGTGAGCAGCATGTCACACGATGGGCGGAAGCCCCGCAGGGCAGGTCCCGAGTCCAGTTCCAGACGGCCATCCGACTTGACCAGCAGATGCCCTCCCGATGGCGCGATGTACACCGTGCCTGGCTCCATCCCCGCGTCATGCGTCGCCTCGACGACGCGCAGCGCTGTCTCCGTGGACAGCCAGTGCGCCAGCCCCTCCGTGAAGCCCTGGCTGATGTGCTGACAGTAGGCGATGGGCGCCGGGAAACCGCGCGGAATCATCCGCAGCACCTGCGCCACCGCCTTGGGGCCGCCCAGCGACGCGGCCAGCGCCACCAGGGGGAACGGCGCCGTCGGCCCCTCCTGGGGCTTCTTGCGCACCGAAGGCGACGAGCGCACGCCCTTCACCTGGGCCAGCATGACCAGCTTGCGGCCCACCGCGGCCCAGAATTCCTGGGTGGGGCTCATGGGCCGGTCCATCACGTCCAGCGCCCCCAGGGCCAGGGCCTGGAACGCCTGCTGTCCGGTGAGCACCCCCGGGTGCAGCGCGAGGATGGGCACCGGCCGCTCCGCCATGATGCGCTCGATGGCGCCCAGGGACTGGGACGAGGACAGGTCCATCAGGACGACGTCCGGGAAGTGGCGCCGGACGACGTCCTCGGCGTTCGCGAAGTCCGCTTCGGGCGGGCCCACGGCCACCAGGGACTCCCCGTCGAAGAGGCCGCGCACCAACGAGCGCAGGCCCCGCCCCACCAGGAGCACCCGGAACGCCATTCCCATCACCGCCGTGCCGCCGCCCACCAGAGGCTCCTCAGGTCAGCCTGTCGATGGACTGCGCCAGACTCTCCACGCCCAGCTCCCCCTTGACCAGGTACGCATCCGCGCCCGCATCCAGGCCGCGCCGCTTGTCCTCCGGCGACGCGAGCGACGACAGGATGATGACCGGGATGCGCGCCACCGACGGCGTGGCCTTCAGCCGCCGCGTGAGGGAGAAGCCGTCCAGCTTGGGCATCTGCACGTCGGTGAGGATGAGATCGTACGTGTTCGTCTGCACCTTCGCGTACGCCTCCTCGCCGTCCTGTGCCTCCTCCACGTTGTGGCCCAGCGCCTTGACGAGCGCGCCCTCCGTCGCCCGGGCGATGGGCGAGTCGTCCACCAGCAGCACCCGCAGCCGTCGGCTGGCGGGCGCCTGGGTGACGGGGCGGGCCATGCGGCGCACCTCGGTCATGATGTCCGGCACGTGCAACAGCACCGCGATGCGCCCGTCCTCCAGCGCCGCCGTGCCCGCGATGAAGGGGGCGCCCTTGAGGAACTCGCCGCCGCAGGGCTTCACCGCCACCTCGCGCTCGTCCACGAAGCCGTCCACCACCAGCGCGGCGTAGTCGTCGCCGTGGCGCACGACGACGGCCGGAGGCTTGTCGAAGCGGTTGCCGCCGTTGAGGCCCAGGAGCGGCCCCAGCGCCACGAGCGCCGTGGGCTTGCCCCGGTGCCGCACCGCCAGCGTGCCGAACACCTCCATGCGGTCATCGGGCTTGATGCGCATGACGGCCACCACGTCCGCGGCGGGCATGCCGTAGACGTCGTCGCCCAGGCGCACCAGCAGCACCTTCATCAGGGCCAGCGACTGCGGCAGGCGCAGCGTGATGGTGGTGCCCCGGCCCTGGCGGCTGGAGACGCCCACGGATCCGCCCAGCGTCTCCACCTTGCGCTTCACCACGTCCATGCCCACGCCGCGGCCGGACAATTCGCTGACCTGTTCGCGGGTGGAGAAGCCGGGGCGGAAGATGAGCTCGATGGCCTCCCGCTCCGACAGCGCGGCGGCCTGCACCGCCGACAGCAGGCGCTTGTTGACGGCCACCTGCTTGAGCCGGTCCGTGTCCATGCCCCGGCCGTCGTCCTCCACCTCGATGTGGAGCATGTCGCCGTCCACGCGCACCCGGATGCGGATGCGGCCCGTGGCGGGCTTGCCCATCTGCTGGCGCAGGTCCGGGGACTCCAGGCCGTGGTCCACCGCGTTGCGCAGCAGGTGCACCAGCGCGTCGCGCACGTCGGCCAGCATGGACCGGTCCACGCCGATGTCGGCGTTCTCGATGACCAGGTCCACGTCCTTCTCCTGCGTCCTCGCGATGTCGCGGACGGCGCGGGGGAAGGCGTCGAACACGGTGGCCAGCGGCACCAGGCGCGCCTCGGCCACGTGGTCCGCCAGCTGGGCCAGGTTGCCGTGCAGCGTTTCAATGCCGTCGCCGTTGCGGCGCACGAAGCGGAACGCGTCGTCGCGCAGCATGTGCAGGTCGGCCTCCGCGCGCTCCAGCTCCGCGCGGATCGCGTCCGGCACGTCCACTTCCTCCGACATGCGCAGGAAGCGATCGCCCAGGCGGCTGAAGCGTTCGAAGAGCGCCGCCGTCTCCGTGCTGCGCAGGCGGCCCCGGGCGCTCTCCACCAGCAGGTCGCCGGCGAGCAGGCCCAGCGAGTCCAGCACCTCCACGTTCACGCGGATGCTGCGGTCCGCGATGGTGTTGCCCTTCGCGGTGTTCGGGGCCTCCTCCTCCCGCGCGGGCGGCGGAGGCGCCACGGGCGCTTCGGGGGCGCGCTGCGGGGCCACGGCCGCCGGGGCCGCGGCCACGGGGGGCGGGGCCTGGGCGGGCTTGGGCGGCGCGGCGACGGCCGGTGGCTGCGGGGGCGCGGCGGCGGGCTTGCGCACCGGGCCCAGGGCGGGCACCGGGTGACCGGACACCTCCGACAGGGCCTTCACCATCTCCTCGGTGGCCGTGGAGCCGGTGTGGGCCGCGTCCAGGTCCTCGATGAGGTCCGACAGCACGTCGCATGCACGGAGCATGACGTCGGTGGCGGTCTCGGTGGCCGTCTTGCCTTCGCGCTCGGCGCGCAGGACGTCCTCGGCGGCGTGCGCGAGCTGACCGATGGCGGCCAGGCCCAGCATGCGGGCCTCGCCCTTCATCGTGTGCAGTTCGCGCGCGACGTCGTCCGCGGCCTGATCCGCGGTCTCCTTCTCCAGGTCGATGACTCCCAGTTGGATCTTCTGGAGTCGGTCGGCCGTGACCTCCTGGAACTTCTTCAGGAGGGACTTTTTGAGGGCCTCGGTGTCCATGGGTGGCAGGCCCGGCGGGGAGGCGCGTCTTCACGCCTTCCCCAGGGCCCCTCTCTCCCCTTCAGGAGAACGCCTAGTCGGCCTTGAAGCGCTTGATGAGCTCGGCGAGCCGGCCCGCAAGCTGGGTGAGCTCGGCGGCGGCCCCGGTGGCCTGCTTCGACGCCTGCGTCGTCTGACGGGTCACGTCCTCGATCTCCGCCATGGACGCCACCACCTGCTCGGTGGCCGTGCGCTGCTGCTGCGTGGCCAGGTTGATGACCCGGGCCGCGTCGCTCGTCTCCTGCACACCGGCGAGGATGCCTTCCACGGCCTGCGCCGCCACCGCGCCCAGCTTCTCGCCGGACTCCGTGGCGTGCTTGGACGCGTCCGCCGCGCCCGCCGCCGCGGCCGTGGCCTCGCGGATCTCCGTGATGAGGTTCTTGATCTCCTTGGTGGACTCCAGGACGTTCTCCGCCAGCCGGCGCATCTCCGCCGCGACGATGGAGAAGCCCTTGCCCGCCTCGCCCGCGCGGCTGCCTTCCAGCGCCGCGTTGAGGGCCAGCAGGTCGGAGCGGTCCGCGATCTCGTCGATGACCTCCACCACCGTGCCGATGCGCTCCACGCGCTTGGACAGCTTGGAGATGGAGTCCGCCACCGCGACGCCGTCGCTGCGGATCTGCTGCATGGCCTGGATGAACTCGCCGATGGCGCCGCGACCCGCGCGGGCCGCGCCCAGCGTCTCCTCCGCCACGCGCGCCACGCTGCCCGCGTTCTCCGCGATCTGCGCGGAGGCGTGCTTCAGCTCCTCCATGGTCGCGGTCGTCTCATGGATGGCCGCGGCCTGTTCGGTGGAGGACGTCTCGTGCTGCGTGGACGCCGCCAGCACCTGGTTGGCGGAGGACGACAGCCGCAGCGCGGCCTCGTTGATCTCCCGCACGAAGATGCGCAGCGTCTCGATGACCTTGCCGAAGCCCTCCAGGAGGGGCCCCAGCTGGGGGTCCTCCGTGGACGTGTTCCAGCGTGACAGGTCGCCTTCACGCACCAGGATGATGAGCGAGTCGAGCGCCTGATCGATCTCCTGCGCCGCCACCTGCTTGCGGTGCTCCGCGGAGGAGAACTGCTCCAGCACCTGGTTGAGCAGGTGGCCGAAGCCCGTGGGATCCGCCTGGACGCGGTCGTGGGGGACGCGCGCGTTCAGGTTGCCGGCCAGCACCGACATCAGCGTGTCGGTGAAGGGCTTGAGCGGATCCACCGCGTTGGCCTCGGGGGCTCCGGCCTTCGCGCCTGGGGACTTCTTCGCACCGCGGGGCTTGGCCGCGGGCTTGTCGTTGGGGCTCTCCAGGGACATGTGTGTCAGTGCCTTCCTTGCGTCTTCAAGGTTTCCGCCAGATCAATGAGCAACACGGGCCGCCTGGACTCTTCATCCAGGCACACGCCCACGGCATAGGGAGCCGCCGCGACCGCGGCGGGCATGCGGCGTAGCACGGCGAGCGCCACGGAGCGCACCCCGTTGACGGCGTCCACCTTCAGGTGGCCCTCGCCCTCCGGGGTGTCGAACACGATCGCGCGCAGGCCGCGGTGCGGCAGGCCCAGTTCGCGCACGGTGAGGTCGTCCGGCAGCGCCCGGTCGATGCGCAGCACCGACGATGCGTCGGTGCCGTATTCGGAGTCGCCGATCTGGAAGAAGAGGATGTCCACTTCTCCCAGCTCCTCCGCGGAGCGATCATCCGCGACGCCGTTGACGGTGCCGTGCCTCATCGCACCACCGCGCGCTGACGGGCCGTCTGCAGCAGCTTGGAGAAGTTGAGCAGGTTCAGCCCGTCGTGCGGGGTGTTGCCGTGCACCACGCCCAGCAGGTGCTCCGCCGCCGCGTCGCCGCCCAGGGGCGGCGGGAGGATCTCCGCCACGGGCACGCGGCGCAGGCCCAGCACGGTGTCCGCCACCACGCCGGAGACGTAGCTGCCGCTGACGCCCACGAAGATGCGCGTGCGCGGGCCGATGCGCGCCTCGCCCTTGCTCAGGAAGCGCAGCAGGTCCACCACCGGCAGCACCTGGCCTCGGTGGCCGGTGACGCCCATGATGAACGAGGGGGTGCGCGGCAGGGGCGTGAGCAGCCCGGCGCGCAGCACCTCGGTGACGTTCTCGCTGGGGACGCCGAAGCGCAGCTCACCCACCCGGAAGCAGAAGAACTCCAGTTCGGGTCGGGCCTGGGCGGCCAGCGTGCGGTCCGGCGCCTGCCGGAGCGCGCGTTGCAGGGGAGTGGAGGTCGGGGTCAAGGCACCGAAGTATCCTGGACGAGGCGAAAACGGGTCAAGGGTCCATCCAAGACTGTCCGCCTGCTCGCCGTTTCGATGGTTCGGCGGGGACCAAAGGTGTAGGGTTGTGGGCCGGGAGCCCCTGAGGAGGAAGATGTCCCGCGTACTGGTCATTGACGACAGCCCGATGCTGCTGGAGCTCACGGTCCGGGCCCTGACGGCCGCTGGCTATGAGGCCGTAGGCGCGCCCGACCTGGCCACGCTCGACCAGAAGCTCGCCGAGGGGCCCTTCGCGCTCATCCTCATGGACGTCAACATGCCGGAGATGTTCGGCGACGACGTCGTCGAATACCTGCGGCAGGTGAAGAAGGTCACCTCCAAGCTCGTCCTCTACTCCGACATCTCCGAGACGGAGCTGGACGCGAAGACGAAGAACTCCGGCGCGGACGGCTACATCCTCAAGAGCGGCGGCCTGGAAGGCGTGCTCGGGGGCGTGATGGGCCTCATCGGCGCCCCGGCGCTGAACATCCCCCCGGCCGCCCCGGCGCCCACCCCCGCCCCGGCCGTGAGCGCCGCGGCCCCCGTGGCCGCGCCCGCCGGGCTCTCCGCGCCGAAGACGCTGGCCCCCGGGGCCCGCAAGCCGCGCATCCTCATCGTGGACGACAGCGAGATGACCGCGCGGATCATCGAAGCGGACCTGGTGTCCAAGGGCTTCGAGGTCCACATCGCGGACTCCGCGGACAAGGCCACGAAGATCATCCTGAAGAAGCAGACGCGCCCGGACCTGGTGCTCCTGGACGTGCGCATGCCCAACGTGAACGGCGAGCAGTTCTGCCGCTTCATCAAGAGCAACAGCCTCTTCAAGGGCATCAAGGTGCTGCTGTGCTCCGGCGAGAACGTGGAGGAGCTCCAGCGCATCTGCCGCGAGGCCGGCGCGGACGGCTACATCCCGAAGGACGCCGTGATGGGCAACCTCGTCGCCAAGGAGCTGATGCCCCCCGGCGCCGAGTAGTCCCCGAGCCCCCGCGCGGCCTCAGGGCGTCGTGGCGGCTTCAATGCCCCCGGCGTCCGTCGCGCCGGCGTCCACCGGGCAGGTCGTCTTGCTGGCCAGGACCTGCATCGCCTCCTTCACGTCGGACTTGTTCGCCTCCGTGGGCTTCGCCTGCACGTAGCGCTCGTACGCTGCCAGCGCGTCACAGGGCCGGTTGAGCGTTTCGTAGGCCTTCAGCAGCGCGTTGAGGATGGGGCGCTGATCCGGCTGGAGTTCGAAGGCCTTCTGGTAGTCCGCCGCGGCCCCCTCCGTCTGGCCCAGGGCGTCCTGCGACAGGCCCCGCCACACGCGGTAGCTGGCGTTGGTGGGCTGCGCCTCCACCAGCGCGGTGGCGGCCTTCAGCGCGCCCTCCTTGTTCTCCAGCCGCGCGTTCGCCGTGTACGAGAGCTGGAGCAGGACGACGTTGGCGCCACAGCCGGCGGCCGCGAAGTCGTCCGACGCCTTCGTCGCGCCCTTGAGGTCGCCGGTGGTCAGCAGCAGCTGCGCGTGCTCCTGCGCCTTCGCCTTGTCACACGGCGTCGCCTTCAGCTCCTCGCGCAGCTTGCGCACGATGGGCTTCTTCAAGCCATGGTCGAACTCCGGCTCCTCGGGCGCCTTGCTGCACGCGCCGAGCAGGGCGACGGCACCGGGGAAGAGGCAGAGGATGGCCAGACGGGACGGGGCGCGGGAGGAGACGGACATGCCCGGCTCTGTAGCCGTCCGCCCCCGGGGGGTCAAACCCCTGTCCCCGCGTCCCTCAGGTGCGGGGCGCGCTCGCGGCGTTGTCCCGCTCCTCCAGGCCGCGCGCGAAGTTGCCGATGATGAGCCCCGGCCGCGCCGCCTTCAGGCGGTTCAGCAGCGTGCGGATGCCCACCGGCTCGCCGCCCGCGCCCTGCCCTCGCGCCACCTCCAGGTACTGGAGCGGGTCGATGCACAGCGAGCGCGTCTGCACCTGATCCACGCGGTACTTGCGCACCAGGTCCTCCAGCGCCCGCACCTCGCCCTCGCGGTCGGTGACGCCGGGGAACAAGAGGAGGTTCAGCGCCAGGTACGCCCCGCGCTCCCGCGCGAGCGCGATGGAGGCCTCCACGTCCTCCCAGCCGTACTTCACCGGCTTGTAGTAGGCCTCATAAAGGCCCTTGGACGCGGCGTTGAGCGACACGCGCACGGCGTCCAGCCCCGCGTCCAGCAGCGCCCTCAGGCCATGCGTGAGGCTGGCGTTGGTGTTGATGTTGATGGAGCCCCGGTCCGTCTTCGCGCGCATCAGGCGGATGGACTCCGCGATGTACTTCCAGCGCGTCAGCGGCTCGCCCTCGCACCCCTGGCCGAAGCTCACCATGGTGCGGCCCGGCGCGTGCTCCAGGTGGTACAGGCCGATGGCCGCCATCTCCTCCGCGGACGGGCCGTCATCCATGCGCTCATGCGAGGCCGGCGGGCCGTCCGCGGGCTGATCCGAGATGCAGCCCACGCAGCGCGCGTTGCACATCACCGACGCGGGGATGGCGCCCTCGTCGCGCGCGTAGAAGATGTTCTGCGACGTGAAGCAGCGGTAGAGCAGCGCGCACGTCTTCAACTGCTTGAGCACGCGGCTGTCCGGGAAGCGCTCCATGTGGGCGGTAACCAGCCCCTTGAGCTCCGGCGTGGAGTACGCCTCCGGCTCCCAGTGCGAGCGCCGGTCGGTGTGGATGGCCCACGCGAGCGGCCCCTTCTCCCCCCACGCCGCCGCCGTGTACGCCCACTGCGGTAGCACCGGCCCGTCCCCCTTCACCTCGCCGGGGAGGAACGTGCGCGTGTAGCCGGGCGGCAGGAGCGCGCCGACGGCGTTGGGCACGAAGGTCTTGCCGCCGACTTTCATCTCGCGCACCAGCTCCAGTTCGCCGGAGTCCGGGTTGAGTCCCACCGGCAGCCGTCCGGGCAGGTGCACCAGCCGTCCCGCCGCTGGCAGGGCGATGGGCTTGTCCTGCGGCGGCACGAGCTCCTCCCCGCTGCGCAGGGTGGCGATGAGGTACGGATGTTCCATCACCCGGCCCTTGGAGTCCGCGAAGAGCAGTTTCGGCGCGTGCGTCATGCTCCGCTAACTAACACGAGCGGCCCGTGACGCGTCCAACGCCTCGCGTCATGGGTGCGGGCGAATGAGCCCCATCACGCCAGCCCACGCCCGCCTGCCGGAGCGCGCCTTGAAAGCGCTGGGGCCCTGGTCTATGGGTCCGCCACGTTTTCGCAGTCCCCTATCCGGAGGCAGTCGTGATCGTCGGAGTTCCCAAGGAGATCAAAACCCGCGAGTACCGTGTCGGCATGGTGCCTGCGGGCGTGCGCGCGCTCACCAGCGCGGGGCACACGGTGCTGGTCGAGACGAACGCAGGCGTCGGCTCCGGCATCCCTGATTCGGAGTACCAGCGCGTCGGCGCGCAGATCATCTCCACCGCGGATGAGGTGTGGAAGCGCGCGGAGATGGTGGTGAAGGTGAAGGAGCCCATCGCGCCCGAGTACGAGCGCATGCAGCCCGGGCAGATCGTCTACACCTACTTCCACCTGGCCGGCGTGGATCCGGAGCTCACCAAGACGCTCATCAAGAAGAAGGTCACCGCGGTCGCCTACGAGACGCTCCAGCTGGACGACGGCAGCCTGCCGCTGCTCAAGCCCATGAGCGAGGTGGCCGGCAAGATGGCCATCCAGGTGGGCGCCGCGTGCCTGGAGAAGGCGCACGGCGGCAAGGGCATCCTGCTGGGCGGCGTGCCCGGCGTGCGCCGCGGCCGCGTGGCCATCATCGGCGGCGGCGTGGTGGGCCTGTGCGCCGCCAAGGTCGCGGTGGGCATGGGCGCGGAAGTGACCATCATCGACGTGAACCTGGAGCGCCTCACGTACCTGGACGACGTGTTCCTCGGCCGCGCGCAGACGCTGGCGTCGGACACGGAGTCCATCGCGCGCACCGTGCGCGAGTCGGACCTCGTCGTCGGCGGCGTGCTCATCCCCGGCGGCAAGGCGCCCAAGCTCGTCTCGCGCGAGCTCATCGCGGAGATGGAGCCCGGCTCCGTCGTCGTCGACGTGGCGGTGGACCAGGGCGGCTGCATCGAGACGTGCAAGCCCACCACGCACGACAACCCCACGTTCACCGTGAGCGACGTCGTCCACTACTGCGTGGCCAACATGCCCGGCGCGGTGCCGCAGACGTCCACGTTCGCGCTCACCAACACCACCCGCCCCTACTCGCGGAAGATCGCGGACCTGGGCCTGGTGGAGGCCATCAAGTCCGACCGCGCCCTCCAGCGCGCCATCAACACCTACAATGGCCACATCACGTACGAGGCCGTTGCCAAGGACATGGGCTACGACTACGTGCCCCTGATGGACGCGCTCGGCGGCAAGAAGTAACCCGCCTGCCCGGCAGCCGGCCAGACACGTTCTGGCCGGGTTGCCGCAGGGGCGTTCCGTCCAGGTGACCCCTCGGGTTCCCACCCTGTGGAATAAATGATCCCGCCGGGCGTCTTCGCACCCTAGAAGCGGGCATGCGGACGGCGCGCCAGGGGAAAGCGTTGTTGACCCGTCTGTTCCGGTGCATAGATTGACCGTTAGGCAGGCGACGCATTCCCCAATCATTTCGGGCCCCTGGAAGGCGGGAGCGCATGATGCTGGACTTCAGGCAACCCAACCGGACGAAGCAGGAATTCGAAGAGCTGGCGCTGGCGCACCTGGACCCGCTCTATTCGGCGGCGCTCCGGCTGACCAAGAACGAGCGAGACGCCGAGGACCTCGTGCAGGACACCTGCATGCGGGCCTACCGCTTCTTCGACAAGTTCGAGCGTGGCACCAACATCAAGGCCTGGCTCTTCAAGATCCTCACCAACACGTTCATCAACCGGTACCGGCGCAAGGTGAAGGAGCGCACGGTGGTGGAGGGCGTGGAGCGCGAGGCGGTGCATGAGCGCTTCGTGAGCCGGGACGCGACGGACTTCGCGGCCAACCCCGAGCAGTACTTCTTCGACCGGCTGCTGTCGGACGACGTGCTGCGCTCCATCGACTCACTGCCCATCGACTTCCGGCTGGTGGTCATCCTCGCGGACCTCCAGGAGTTCTCCTACAAGGAGATCGCGGAGATCCTCGAGTGCCCCGTGGGCACGGTGATGAGCCGGCTGTTCCGCGGTCGCAAGCTGCTCCAGAAGACGCTGCGCGAATACGCCCAGGGACAGGGTGTCTTCCGCCATGATGGGGATCCGGTGCCGGCGCCCGCGGACCTTGAAGAATACCGGCGACGGAAGAAGGCCGGTTAGTCCGTGGTTGGATTCATCGAGCGCCCATGACCTGCCAGGAACTCGAGCGATTGCTGTACCCGTACCTCGACGGCGAGTTTCAGCCCGAGGAACGCCACGACGTGGAGTCGCACCTCGAAGACTGCCCGGCCTGCATCGCCCGGGTGGATGAAGAGATGCAGCTTCGCCAGACGCTCCGGCGCGCGGCGAAGCACTCCGTGTCCGCCCAGGGCTCGCGCGCACCGGCGTCGCTGCGCGCGGGCATCCAGTCCGGCCTGCACCGCGAGCAGCGCCGGGCCCAGGTGAGCCAGTGGATCCGCGCCGGGGCGGTGGCCCTGGTGGCCGTCACCGTGGGTGGCGCCTGGATGACGTACCAGTCCGGGCAGGCGCAGCGCGCCTCCATCCTGGAGGCCGTTCAGCGGCACACGCGCCAGCGGCCCCTGGAGTTCGTCGCGGGCACGCCGGAGCAGATTGAAGCGTGGTTCAACGACAAGGTGGAGCACCGCATCACCCTGCCCCGCCTCCAGCAGGCGCAGCCGGTGGGCGCGCGCTTCTCCACGCTCAACGGCCAGGAAGTCGTCTACGTCAGCTACGAGACCCAGCCCCGGCGCACGAACGAGCCCAAGCGCAACATCGGCGTGTTCGTGTATCCAGCCACGGGCCGGCGGGTGACGGTGGAGGAGTCCCCCACGGTGGCGAACGTGGCCGTGGATTCGAGCCAGGCCTACAACGTGGTGACGTGGCGGGATCACGACATCACGTACGAGCTGGTGACGGATCTGGACGACGCCGCCATCCTGCAGATGCTGCGGGATCAGGAGCACCGCTCCAATGGCCTCCCGCGCCCCGCGCAGGTGAAGCCGTCGGTGAGCGTGCAGAACGTGTCGCTCCAGCCCGTGTCGCTACAGCCCTGAAACAGGGCTGACGGCGCGGGGCCCGAGCGGTCGCCTGCTCGACTGAATACCGGGCGTTGCGCCCGGTGTGAAGATTGACGGTCCCAGGCATGGCCGATAGCCTCGACCGCGTCTCTCTTCTCGCGCGCCGCCGCTCGTTCGTGGTGTCTCACCGCGCGCCGCACCCCAGGACGGCCGTCCCTTCATGTCCAAGCGAATCCTGATCGTCGAAAGCGACGCCACCCTCTCCGCCACCCTGCAGCAGGCCCTGGAAGCCCGGGGGTTCTCGGCGCAGACGACGGGGGACGGCAAGGGCAGCGTGGAGCTGATCCGGCGCGAGCGCCCGGAGCTGGTGGTGCTCGCGGTGGACCTGTCCGCCGGACAGAACGGCTACCTCATCTGCGGCAAGCTGAAGAAGGACGACGAGCTCAAGGCGCTGCCCATCGTCATCATCGGCAGTCCGGACGGCTTCGCGGCGCACAGCAAGCTCAAGGCCCGCGCGGACGAATACGTGGCCAAGCCCGTGGACACCGACACGCTGGTGGACCGGGTGGGCGGCCTCATCGGCTTCCCGGAGCTGCCCGCCAGCGACGAGGTGGTGGACGACAGCCTCACGCTGGACTCGCTGGGGGACGACTTCGGCAAGGAGGAGCCCGCCCCGGACTTCGGCGAGGAGATCGCCGTGGACACGGGCGAGGAGCCCGCGGTGCCGGGCGAAGACCTGGACATGCTGGACGAGGCCTTCGGCGACATCTCCGAGCCCGTCACCGGCACGCCCGAGGACGAGGCCGTGGTCGCGCCGCCGGAGCTGGAGTCCCCGTCCGCCGAGGAGGAGATCTCCGCGCTCGACTCGCTGGGCTCCGACAACGACGACTCGCTGGACGTGCTGAGCGACCTGGGCGACGAGCCGGAGGAGAAGACCGTCATCGGCTTCATGCCGCCGGTGGAGCCGGAGCCGGCCGTGGCGCCCCCCGCGCCCGTGCGCGCCGTCCCCACGCCCGCGCCGCTGCGCGCGGTGGCCCCGCCGCCCGCCGCCGTCCCCCGCGCCGTCCTGCCCCCCACGTCCGTGGCGGACGCCGCGGAGCTGCGCAACCTGCGCGCGAAGGTGGCGGAGCTGCAGAGCGCGCTGGAGGACTCGCGCGGACAGGCGACGCAGGCCGAGGAGCGCGTGCAGTCGCTGGAGTCCGAGCTGCAGTCGAAGGCGACGGAGCTGGAGACGTCGCGCTCCAACGTCGGCAAGAACGACAAGGACACGTTCGCGCTGCGCGACACCGTCAACAAGCGCGACAAGGAGATCTTGCGCCTCAAGTCGGAGCTGAACCAGAAGGACCAGGAGATCATCGAGCTGAAGGATCAGCACCTGGAGCTGGAGCAGAAGGCCAGCACCTCCGACGAGGAGCTGTCGCGCCGGGACGCGCAGATCAAGACGCTCACCAGCCGCACCGAGCAGCTCACCACCGAGCGCAAGCGCGTGGATCAGCAGCTGGCCACCGCCAAGGAAGAGGCGCGCGGCGCCACCGCGAAGCTGGACACGCTCCAGGCGGAGCTGGATCAGCACCAGGCCCAGGCGCAGTCGCTCCAGGGTGAAGTGGAGGCCCTGCGCGCCCAGGCGGCCCAGCAGGACGCGGATCTCCAGGCGGCGCGCGAGGAGGCCGAAGGACTGCGCTCGCAGGTGGAGGCCGCCCAGCAGGAGGCCGACGGGCTGCGCTCGCAGCTGGAGCAAGCCCAGGCGGACCTGTCCGCCCAGACGGCCCAGGCGGCCGCGGACGCCGACGGGCTGCGCGCCCGCATCACCGAGCTGGAGCAGGCGGCGGTGCGCAACGAGGAGCGCGTGACGAAGCTCTACGCGCGCATCAAGGGCGACGAGAAGCTGCGCGAGAAGACGAAGAAGGCGCTCGCCATCGCCCAGCAGCTCCTGGACGAGCCGGGCACCTCCGTGGGCGACGAGGCCGACGAGGAAGCCGCGGCGTAGTTCGCCGCATCCGGGCCCCGTGGGTGTGGGGGATGGCGCGGGACGACCGCCCTCCCCCTTTCCGGCGGGCCTGACGCGGTTGCTGGAGCGAGGCCGGGCCTGCTGCCCGGCCCCTGCTCGCAGCCGTCAGTGACCGCCGCCGTCCTTCTTGGGGGCGGTCTTCTTCTCATGCAGCTTCTTCGCGAAGGACTGCACGGCGGCGGGCACGTTCTTGTCGCGCGCCAGGTCCTTGAGCTCCGCGTCGCGCAGCGTGTTGAGGAACTTCATGGTGACGGTGAGCGGCACCTTGGGGTTCTTCACCAGCGCGAGCTTCACCTTCTGCATCTTCGTCCACTCGCGGTTGTTGTAGATGACGCGCAGCACGTCCTCGTTGATGGCGCGGTTGGCGGCGCACGAGAGCACCTCGCCGTCCGTGATGCGGGGGCTGCGGATGACGGCCACGCAGACGAGCTTGTTGGTGTCGCGGATGAGCGACGTGCGCGCTTCCTTGTTGCCCAGCGTCGCCAGCTTGATCTTCTCCGCGATGGACATCTTCATGATGCGCTGGGCGAGCGTCTGGCGCTTGCCCTCTTCCATCGGCGTCTCGTCGTCCTTCTCCCCCGAGGAGCCCAGCTCCTGCAGCACCTCTTCCGCCGTGGGGCCCGGATCCGGGGGCGCCGCGGCGGCCTGCGGTCCGTAGATGCGCACGCGGGCGGCCTGCATCGCCGGCACGTCCGCCAGGATGAGCCCGCTGCGCACCGCGAAGTCGCAGATGCTGTCCACGAGCGACGCCGGGGCACCGGGGTTGAGGCACAGGTTGCGGACGATGTCCTCGTGGCGCAGCAGCCTCAACTGGTTCTGCGAGATGATCTCCGCCACCTTCGGGCTGCAGGTGGAGGCCACGCCGGCGACGGCGTCATCCGGCGTCTCCGAGTTGAGGACGAGCATCTCCGCGTAGGCTTCCTTGTCCTTCAAGAGGCCCAGGAAGTAGCCCAGCACGGGCGGCGGCACGCCCTCGTCGCGCAGCGCGGAGCCGAGGATGCGATCCGGCAGCGTGGCGCACGTCTTGGCGGCCGTCTCGCGCACGGTCGCTTCCGGGTCGAACGTGAGCATGAACAGCGCGCCCAGCATGTCCGCCGGGTTGAGGGGCACGAGCGACTTGGCGGCCATCATGCGCAGCGGCACGGGCGCGTTGGGGTCCACGTGCTTGCGCAGGTTGGGCGGAAGGAACTCCGCGTTGAAGGGGCAGCCCGGCGGCGGGGGCGGGAGGGTGGGATCCGGAGCGAGGCTCATGAGGCGTGATTCCTTCCGTAGATGATGCGCAGCCCCTCCAGGGTGAGGAACTCATCCACTTCCTGGATGGCCTTGGATTCGCTGGCCACCAGCGGGGCCAGGCCCCCGGTGGCCACCACTTTCGCGGTGAAGCCCATCTCCGCCTCCATGCGCGCGCACATGCCGTCCACCATGCTCACGTAGCCGTAGACGAACCCGGACTGCATGGAGTGCACGGTGTTGCGGCCCACGACGTGCGGCGGCCGCGCGAACTCCACGCGCGGCAGCTTGGAGGCGTTCTGGAACAGGGCCTCCATGGAGATGTTGATGCCGGGGCAGATGGCGCCGCCCAGGTATTCCCCCCGGGGCGTCACCGCGTCCAGCGTCGTCGCGGTGCCGAAGTCCACCACGATGAGGCCCTTGTGGTGCTTCTCGAAGGCGGCCACCGCGTTGACGATGCGGTCCGCGCCCACCTCGCGGGGGTTGTCGTAGAGGATGGGCATGCCCGTCTTCACCCCCGGGCCGACGAACATGGGGCGCGTCTTGAAGTAGCGCTCGCTCATCTTCTCCAGGATGTACTGGAGCGGCGGCACCACGCTGGAGACGGCCACGGCCTTCACCCCCGCGGCGTCGATGCCGCTCCAGGTGAAGAGCTGGCGCACGAGGATGCCGTACTCGTCCGCGCTGCGCCGCGCGCTCGTCTCCAGGCGCCAGTGGTCCAGCAGCCGTCGGCCCTCGTACACGCCGAGGACGGTGTTGGTGTTGCCGACGTCGATGGCCAGGAGCATCACGCGCGCCAGTCTACCGCGAAGGCCGGCGGTCAGCCGCGTCCTTGAGGGCGCGATGCGGCCCGGGGACGCACCTGTTCGACGTCGCCCGCGAGCACCCGCTCCACGCGGCCCTCCGCCGTGCGCACCATCAGCGCGCCCGTGGGGTCGATGTCCTCCGCGAACCCCTCCCAGTCCCCCCGGTCCGTGCGCACCCGGACCTGCTGCCCCAGGGTGCTCGACAGGGCCTTCCAGCGGGTGCGCACCGCGTCGAAGCCGGTGGCCAGGTACGTGTCCAGCCAGGCCTCCAGCCGCGTCCACAGGGCCGCCGTGAAGGCCGCCCGGGCCACCGGCCGCCCCAGGGCCTGGGCCACCGACGTGGCGGTGTCCCGCAGCTCCTCCGGGAAGTGCTCCGGGCCCGCGTTGAGGTTGACGCCCACGCCCACGATGACGAAGTGCACGCGCTCCGGTTCGGCGGACAGCTCCGTGAGGATGCCCGCCACCTTGAGGCCCCCCAGCTGGACGTCGTTGGGCCACTTGATGGCCGCGTCGGCGCCGGACTCACGCAGGGCCTCCGCCAGCGCCACGGCGGCCACCAGCGTGAGCTCCGGCGCCCGCTGCGGGGACAGCTCCGGGCGGAGGATGGCGGAGAAGTACAGGTTGAGGCCGGGCGGGGACACCCACGCGCGGCCCCGGCGCCCCTTGCCCGCCGTCTGCTGTTCGGCCACCACCACGGTGCCATGCGGCGCGCCGTCCTGGGCCAGCCGGAAGGCCGTCGCGTTGGTGGAGCCGATGCTGTCGTGGTGGTGCAGCACGCGGCCCATGGCGCGGGTGGCGAGCAGCGGGTGTACCTCCAGCGCGGAGAGCCGGTCCGGCCGGCCCACCAGCCGGTAGCCCTTCGCGGGCACCGCGTCGATGCGGTAGCCCTTCAGCCGCAGGGACTCCACGTGCTTCCACACCGCGGTGCGCGACAGGCCCAGCCGGTTCGACAGGGCCTCCCCGGAGATGAAGCCCTCCCCGCCCTCGGCGAGGAAGCCCAGGATGCGCGCGTCCTGCGACAGCTCGTTCGTCGTCTCCACGGCCATGCGGGGCGCTTCAGTTCGCGGCGGGCGGCGGGGTCGCGGCGGCGCCGGCGGCTCCGACCTTGAAGGACACCAGCTCCAGCTCCGTCTGCGGCACGCGCTTGCCCTCCTGCTCCGTGGCCACGTCCACGCGCACGAGCCCCACGCCCGCGGCGAAGGTCATCGTGTTGACGAGCGTCGTCTTCGCGTCCACCCGGTTGCGGCCCTCCACGCTGACGCAGTTGGGGAACGAGCCCGCGGGGACCTGGCACGCGAAGCCCACCTGCACCAGCTGGTAGCGCTCCGTGGACGACACGGAGACCACGTTGTTCCACCCGCGTCCGGCCTCCAGCGGGCCTCGCAGCAGGTAGCGCTTGGGGTCGCGCAGGCCGAAGGCGTCCACCATCAGCTGGCCGCCCTGGTTGTCCAGGAAGTACCCGTCCTGCTCCTTGACGATCTCCACGGTGACGGGCTTGTCGTCCCGCTTGTCCAGCCGGTACGTCCACTGGTTGCCCACCGCCAGGGGGTAGTACTCGGCGATGGATTCGGGTGCGGGGCGGGCGTCCGACTCGACGCGCTTCGCGCATCCGGAGCCCACGAGCGTGGTGACCAGGAGGGCGATGCCCCCCACCGTCGACAGCGATTGCCTCATACTCAAGGGTCCGCGTGGCCCTGGCCACGCGCCTCCACCGTTGCGTGGTTGCGTGATGCGTAGAGCGTGTCGAGCGCCTGCTTCGCGGCGGCCTGCACCGACGGCGTGTCGTGGCCCTGGGCCACCGTGTACAGGTAGGCCTCCGCTTCGGGGCCGCCAATCTCCCCCACCGCGAAGACGATCTCCTGGAGGAAGCCGGAGTCGCGGCCGCGCGCCAGGTCGATGAGGGCCGGCACCGCGCTCTTCGCCTTCATCTCCGCCAGCGCGCCAATGGTGCGGCGCACCGCGGCCGCGTCGCCGGTGTCCTTCAGGCGTTCAATCAGCAGGGGCGCGGCGGCCGGGTGCTTGCGGTCGGCCAGCGTGCGCAGGGCGAACTCGCGGATGCGCGTGTCGGTGGCGCGCAGGTCCGTCACCAGCGCTTCGTCCGTGCGCTCCAGCGCGGAGAGCTGCAACAGCGCCGACTCCGTCACCTGACGCAGCACGCTCTCCAGCGCGGTGCGCATGGCGGTCCGGCGGCCCTCCTCCGAGTCCTCCTGCACGGGCGCCTCACCCAGGCCCACCACCTCGTAGCGCTGGGGCACGGGGCCGCCGAAGCGCTCCAGGGACAGGTTGGCGCCCACCTCCGCGAAGCTGTGGGGGTTGCCGTCCTTCAGCACCTCGCGGGTGAAGGGCAGCTCCAGCGACATGCGCCAGGGGCGGGCCTTCTTGGGCCCCTCCTCCGACACCAGCTCGAAGCGGCCGGAGGACTCCAGCGCCTCGGAGAGCAGCTCCCGCACCCCGTCCGGGCCGAAGCCCAGCAGGGCGTTGTCCCGCATGGTGTCCCCGGACAGCTCCACCGGCGCCACCGGATGGCGCGGGGCCTGCGAGCGGCAGGCCCCGAGTAACAGCACGCAGGAGGTGAGCAGCAGGGCCGGCTTCATGGCCCCCTTACGCTAACACTCCCGCGTCCATCGCACCCGATTCCGTGAGGGCGTTTCAGCCCTCCTTGCCCTCGGGCGGAGTCTCCGGCTCGGAGGCGACCGGCGCCTCGTGCACCTCGCGGGCCTCGCGGATCTCCGTGGGCTCGCTCGGAGGCGAAGCCGGCTCGGCGGTGGGCGTCGCGGACGCCTCCTGCTCGGGCGACAACGCGGGGCTCGCGCCCGGCGTCACGGCGTCGGACGCGGCCTGCTCGGCTTCAGCACGGGCCCGCGCGGCATCGGCGGACTCGGGCGTCGGCTCCGCCGGAGCGGTCACGGCTTCGCCCGCGTGCCATGCGTTGCCTTCGCTCGGCGCGGTGACGGCTGCTTCCCCGTGGAGGGAGGCAGGGGCCGCTTCGGCGACGGCGGGCAGGGACTCGCCCGCGAGCGCGACCAGCCCCTCGCCCGCGACCGCTCCACCCGCGGAGGGCGCGGCGATCTCACCCGAGGCGGCGACCGCATCACCCGTCGCGGGAGCGCCGGGCTCACCCGGGAGCGCGCCCTCCGCTCCGCGCGTGCCACGGCCGCGACGACCCCGGCGGCGACGGCGGCGGCGCTTGCGCTCGGACGCGGAGGCCTCGGCGGAAGCGCCACCCTCGGCGCCCTCCTTGGCTCCTCCCACGAAGGCGCTGGCGGCCTCCAGGTCGTCGTCCTCGCCGTCGTCATCCCCCTCGTCGGAGTCATCCTCTTCCGACGACGTGGGCGTGAACCCGGCGGCGGCGGCCGGCGGCGCGGCGGCCACCGGTGCGGCCTTGGGCTCCGCGGCTTCGGTCCCGGCCTGTGCGGCGGCCGCGTCGCGGGCTTCGTTGCGCGCGCGCTGGCGGTCGCGGCGGCGCTCGGAGCGCTCCTGACGGTCGCCCCGCTCCGGACGCTCCTCGCGCTCCGGCCGGTCCGCGGCGGGAGCGGTGGCCTCCACCTCGCCACCCTCCTCGCGGGCCTGCTTCTCGCTCTTGCGCTCCTCGCGGCGGCGCTGGGCCTCCTCGGCGTCCAGCTTGGCGGCCTCGAAGAAGCGCTCGTCGATGTCGTACAGCTCCACCTGGGTGACGTTGACGGCCGTCTTGGCCTCCAGGAACTTCTCACCCAGCGCGTCACCGCACCACAGCATCACCAGCGAGCCGGTGGCCTGCGCCTCGGAGCGCGCGTCGCCGCGCACCTCGCCCGCGCTCACCAGCAGACCGACCTGCGCGGAGTAGTGGCCCAGGTCGCGCCGCAGCTCCTGCACCGTCTTGCGGTCCACGCCCGGGGTGCCCTTGAGCATGCGCACCGCGTAGCGCAGCTCCACGCTGCCCTCGCGCTTGCGCGCGGTGAGCAGGGGGCCTTCCTTGGAGCGCTTCGCGACCTTCAGCTCGCGGAAGCCCAGCCCGTGCATCATCTTCACCACGGACTTCTCGAAGGTGCCCACGTCCGCGTCGCCCAGGCGCTTGCGCAGCCCGCGCGCCACCGCCCGACGCGCGTCCTTGAGGGCCGTGCGCGCGGTGGTGATGAGGGCCTCGTCCACCAGGGGCTCGGCGCCCGCGGCGGGCTTGCCCAGCACCGGGCGGCCACCCTCCAGCGGGATGCCCAGGGCCTGCGCGAACGCCGCCTGGAGCTCCAGGGGCGGCGCCTCGCTCGGCGCACCCGCGCGCTCCAGCGACACCTCCCCGGTCTCCTGGTTGAAGGCGTACTGGGGCCGGCGGCCCGCGTCGATGCGGCGCTGGTTGTCCTCCAGCAGGGCGGTGAGCACCGCCTCCACCGTCGTCTCCTCGGCGCACAGCTCCTTGGACCGGGCGCGCTCGATGAGCTGATCCGTGCGCAGGCCGACGTCCGCCTCGCTGAGGATCTCGAACACCACCTCTGGCAGCGGCGGGAAGCGCTTCCTGCGGCCCCGCTCCTCGTCGCCCTCGTCGCGGCGGCGCTTGCGCTCCGTGCCACGTCCCGACGCGCGCACGTTGTCCGTGCGCGGCTCCGGGTGGCGCTCCACCGGCCGCAGGGGAGGAAGCTCCTCCTCCGGATGCGGCTCCATCACGCCCGTCTGTGCAAGTGCCTCGGCATCCTCGGAGAGTGACCAGTCCGTCAGCGCGAAGGTATCCTTCGCCGTGACAATCACCTTGCGATCCCGCGTCCGCCGCGCCATGGCAGCCAGGCGCGACAGCATCGTCACTTCCGGTGTCTTGCCGATGTGGGACAGCAGGCTCTGCTGGATGGACTTCTCCGTGATCTCAAGGAAATGCAGGGGGCGACCTTCGCTCTCCAGCACTCGGAGCGCGGCCTCGTAAAATGTCATCGAGTAATCCCCAAGAATTCCGAACGGTTACAAAAATGTAGGTCCGTATGGGCGGCGGATGCTAGCCACCGCTAAACTGGCTTGTCAACGAACGTAAATGACCCGGATACGCATCGGACAGCGTTGGAAGCGCGAACCGTCAGCCTCCCCGCTCGATTCCATCGCGCTGGAACTGGACGGAGTGAACCTGTTGTCCGGGGCCGTGGAGGAGCCCCTGGCGGAGGTCATTCCCGCTCTGGTGGAGGCCGTGGCGGCGCTGCACGTCGGCGCGCGCCGGATGGCCCAGGTTTCGTTGACGGAGGCCCACCTGGAGCTGGTGCTCCGGCGCGTCGGACCGGACGTCGAACTTTCTGTCGCCAGCCTGGCCCGACCGGCCCATCTGCTGCGCCCGCCTATTAAGGTTGACACGGAGGAATTGACGAAGGCGACCCGCCAGAGCGGCCAGCGCTTCCTCCAGGACGTGGCGAAGGTGGCCCCCAAGGCCCTGTCCCCCCAGGTCGCCCGGAAGCTGGGCGAAGCGCTCAAGGGCCTGGGAAAGCCCGCCCCCCATCAGGAGGACCCGCCGCTTCCCCCCACCCCGCTGCGCATCGACCCGGTGTCCGTGCCGGGCTTCGGCTTCGAGCTCAAGGACGTGTCCCCCGCCGCCCGCGAGGGCCCCGCGAAGGGCCCGTCCGGGGCGCTGGCGCCGTTGCTGGGCGCGGGTGAGGTCTGGCTCGCGCTGCCCGGGCGGCCGCAGGCGTGGCGCGCCCAGGGGCCGCCGTTCCTCACCGTGCTGGAGCTGTCCCGACAGGCGGTGGAGCTGGCGCGGGCCGTGGAGCTGGGCGAGGCGCGCTTCGAGTTCGAGCCCGCCGGCGTGCGCCCCGCGCTGACGCTGGACCTCAAGGGGCAGCGGGCGAAGCTGGGTCCCACCGGCGCCTATTTTCCCCTGGAGCCCGGCGCGCTCCTGTCCGCGCTCTTCCAGTTGGGCGAGGCGCTGGGGCTGGCCTTCGCGGAGGCCCACCGGGTCCAGGTCTCCAACCCGTACCTGGTGGAGCTGACGGAGCGCTGCCGCGAGGGCCTGTCGCACCTGCGCGGCGCGCGGAAGCCGCCTGAAGCGGAGGGCGAGGCGCGCGAGCGCAAGAGTCCGCCCGCGCGCGGAGAGTCCCGGCCGCTGAAGGTCCCGGGGCGGCTGCGGCGCCTGCGCTTCGAGAAGCAGTGGGAGCAGCGCGGGCTGGAGGAGCCGGAGGAGGCGCGGCTGCTCGTGGGCCGGCACGGGCCGGTGTACTGCGCGCCGGGGCTGGCGTGCGCGTTCTCGCGCAAGGACGGCGCGGAGCTGTGGCGCAGGTCCGCGTCGCTGGGCGTGGCGGCGTCCGCGGATGGCCACGCGGTGGCGGCGGATGGGGCGCGCGTGTTCGGCTTCACCGGCCGGGGCGCGGGCGCGCGCTGGCTGCATGACCACGACGGCATCCCGCTGGGGCCCCTGCTGCTGCGCCAGGACGGACTGCTGCTCACGCTGTCGGAGGACCGCACCGCGGTGGCCTTCGCGGAGGCCACGGGCCGCGAGGTGTGGCGCCTGGCCCCGCCCCGCACGCAGCGCGGGTGGCTGGCCACGCAGGGCCACCGGGCGCTGCTGTCCACGGACTCGGGCTACCTCTACGGGCTGGACCTGGAGGACGGGCAGGTGCGCTACCGGCTGCGCTCGCCCATGCCCTTCCACGGGCCTCCGGTGGCGTGGGGCAAGCGGTTCCTGGCCATCCTGGGGCGCGGCTCGCACTGGGCGATGCTGCTGTCGGACGCGCACACCGGCGAGGCGCTGTGGACGCACGAGCCGGATCTCACCCTGCCCTCCACGCCGCTGCCCATGGGCGCGCGGGTGTTCCTCGCGGGCATGCGTGACGAGGACGGGCTGCTGGTGTGCCTGGACTCGCGCGGGCGCAAGGTGTGGGAGCGCGCGCTGCACCTGGGCCCGGGGCCCTACGCGCTGGCGCCGCTGCCGCGCGCGGTGGTGGTGACGAGCGCGTCCGGGGCCGCCGCCCGCGTGTCCGTGTCCGGACAGGTGGACTGGCGCGTGGGGGCCGCGGGGGAGCCGCTCATCGCGGCGCTGCCGGCGCGCACCGCGCGGGACGTGACGCTGGTGGCGGGCGAGGTGGTGCGCGCGGTGGATCCTCGCGGCGGACAGGTGCTCGCGGAGGTGCGCGCGGGGGTGGGGCTGGTCGCGCTCCAGGCCGACGTGCGCCTCAACCTCTACTTCCTGGACGACGCCGGCACGCTGTCCGCGTACCGGCTGGGGTCCCACTTCGCCGTCGTCGGGTGACGACGGCGAAGGGCTCATCGCCCGACACCGGGCGACATCGGACGACGAAGGGCTACTCGCCCTTCTTGGCGGAGGCCTTGGCCGGGTCGATCTCCTCCTCCGGCCGCTCCTCCTGCGTGGCGCCTTCCCACGTCTCATTGGCGCCCAGCTTCCACTCGGACGGCACGTCCAGCTTCCACACGTAGGTGGCGTTGGCGTTGCCACCGGACGCCGCGTGCGACGCGACGTTGATGGTCATCTCCAGCTTCGCCACGTCCGCGGGCATGAGGTCCAGGTCGTAGTGGCCCAGCACCATCTGCGGGGGGAACTCGGCGATGAGGCGCTCCGGGTAGTCGATCTTCATCGACGGATCCGCGCCGCGCATCTCCCCCAGCAGCTTGCCCTTCGCGTCGGTGAGCTTCCACACGGTGTCGAACGAAGCGCTGGTGACCATCTTCTTCACCTTGCCCTCCTCCTTCTCCACGCGCTGCGCGCCCCAGAGCGCCATCTGCAGGCGCACCTGCGGCTTGCCCATCACCATCACGACGTCGGAGCTCACCATGTCCAGGCGCATGCCCTTGTCGCTGGCCGTCCACACCGGGCGGTAGCGGCCTTCACGCAGGCTGTCGAACTGCTTGCGCGCGTACTCGTAGAACGCCTTGCGATCACCCCCGCGCGCGTCCTTCTTCTCCCCCGCGGACGACTCCCGCTTCTCCAGCTCCTGGAGGTAGCTGTCGAACTTCGTGTTGCCCTCGAAGCGCGTCAAGTGCGCGTCGACGTCCTCGAAGTACGTCTTGAAGAAGGGCTTCAGCTCGTCCCGGTACGAGGCCTCATCGGGGTTGGTGCGCATCCAGCCCACGCGCTCCAGGTAGACGGTCTGGACGCGGCGGAAGTCGGCCTCCCGCTCCGCCTCCTTCGTCCGTGCGGCGGAAGTGCGGTAGCTCGTCACCGCGGCGAGGATCACCAAGGCGATGAGAACAATGAATCCGAAGTAGCGCTTCACGCGTCAGGCTCCTGTGCGTTCGGGCAGGCAATGATATGAGCCTGCATCATCGTGCTCCACGCCGGGGGAATCCAATCGTTCACCGTGCCCCTTCCCCTGGAGGAAGGTGAGCTGCTGGGGAACCCCCAGATTGCCTGGCAGGCCTACGGAAAACCGTCGGATGGCAAAGCGGTGGTGGTGCTGCACGACCTGTCTCATTCCCATCAGGCGCTGGAGCCCCGCACGGACGCTCCGTATCAGCCCTCCGGCTGGGGCCATGAGCTGATCGGCCCCGGCAAGGCGTTGGATCCGGAGGTGACGCCGGTGCTCGTGCCCAACCTGCTGGGCAGCCCGTTCGGCTCCACGTCGCCCATCACGGTGGAGCCCAACTCCGGCAGCGTCTGGGGCAAGGCCCTGCCTCCGCTCACCGTGCTGGACATGGCGCGGGGGGTGTCCGCGCTGCTGCGGGCGCGGGAGCTGACGCACGTGCGGGCGCTGGTGGGCGTGGGCCTGGGCGGGCTGGTCGCGCTGCGGCTGGCGGCGCTGTTCCCGGAGCTGGTGGACAGCGTGGTGGTGCTGGGCGCGGCGCGCGCGCTGCCGGAGGGGCTGCGCGAGAAGCTGGGGCTCACGTCGCAGGTGCTGCGCATGGCGCCCGATAACGAGGACACCCCTCCGCTTCGCGAGCGCGCGCCCAACAAGACGCTGTCGCGGCTGCGGATGGACTACCAGCGACTGCTGTACGGACGTGAACACCTGGGCGCGGCGTATCCGGACAGCGCGGCGGCGCAGGCGGCGCTGGAGGCGGAGGCCGCGTCGTTCGCGGACACGTTCGACCCGACGGCGTGGTCGCTGCTGTGCTCGGCGTACGCGGGCTGCGACCTGACGGACACGTTCTCGCAGATCCGCGCGCGGGTGCTGCTGCTCACGGGTTCGACGGACGCGCTGGCGCCCATGGGCCGCGTGCGCGACACGTACCACCTGCTGACGGCGGCAGGCGTGCAGGCGCGGTTCGTGGAGCTGCAGGGGCCGGGAGATCACGGCACCCTGCTGTCGGACGCGCACCGGCTGCGTGGCCCGGTGCAGGACTTCCTGCGCTGGCGCTAACGCGTCAGGTGGGGGGCGGCGAGCCGGGCCCGGAGCGCGCCCACGAGCATCCCGATGGCGATGTCGTTGTTGCCGCCGTGCGGGATGATGATGTCCGCGTGGTGCTTGGACGGCTCCACGAAGCCCATGTGCATGGGGCGCACGTGGCGCAGGTACTGGCCCACCACATGGTCGAAGTCGCGGCCGCGGTCCTTGATGTCGCGCGTGAGGCGGCGAAGGATGCGCAGGTCGTCGTCCGCGTCGACGTAGATCTTCACGTCCATCTCGTCGCGCACCTCCTTCATGTGCAGCACGAGGATGCCCTCGATGAGGATGATGTCCCCGGGGTCCACGCGGTGGGTGTGCGGCTGGCGGCCGGACGTGACGAAGTCGTAGACGGGCTTCTGGATGGCCTGTCCCTGCTTCAGCGCGCGCAGGTGGTCGACCAGCAGCTCGATGTCGAACGCGTCGGGATGGTCGAAGTTCACCTCCCGCCGGTCCGCCAGGGACATGTCCTTCAGGTCCCGGTAGTACGAGTCCTGATCAATGAAGGCGACCCGGCAGTCGGCGAGGGCCTCACGCACCTTGCGGGCCACCGTTGTCTTACCGGATGCGGTGCCGCCCGCGATGCCAACGACGAGGGGTGACGACATGCGGCGGGCAGTATCCCACCGGACAGGTGGGCGCAAGGATCCGTTGACCCCCTGACATCCCGCGCCCCTTATGCCCTCCGCAAGAGCCCCCGCCCCTGCCCCTCCGCCAGCAACCCCGGAGGCAGCGCTTCCACCGGGAGCGGGCCGTCCGCGAGCGCCCACAGCCCGTCCGCCACCCCTGGCGGCAGCGTCACGACCTCGAAGCCCTGCGCCCGGCGGCGGATGGCGAAGCGCCACGGTCCCGGACCCGGCCGGGCCGCCACCTGCGTCAGGGCATCCAGGCCGGACACCTCCAGCGCCCCGCAAGCCCACGCACGGCCGGTGAGGTGCCGGCGCAACGCGCGTGTGGCGAACACCAGCTCCGTCAGGTCGGCGGGGAAGGAGCCCAGGCGGACGTCCTCGGCCAGCGCCACCTGTCCGGGCGCCGGGGCCGGGGGCGCCTGGAGGAAGGCGTGCGGCAGCATCATCTCCAGCGACAGCGCGGCGGCCACGCCATCCGACGCGGAGGCCATCACGCGCCTGCGGGCCCAGGACGCGAACGCATGCGACAGCGACCTGCCCAGCCCGTCGAACAACGCCCGGTATTCGCGCGAGCAGGTGAAGGACTCCAGCCCCTCCGGCGTGCCCGCGAGCAGCAGGCGCGTCAGGGGCCAGTCCTTGTCCAGCTGCTCCGCCACCACCGCGAGCCGGAAGTCCCGGTCCGCGCGCGAGCCCTCCGGATCCTCGTCCTCCGAGGCCGGCGTGACGCCGTGGCCCACGTCGAACAGCGCCCACGGACGGCTCTCCCCGGTGAGCGCGGGCACGGGCTCGCGCGACGCGGGCAGCGCCACGGACGGGCGGGCCTCCTTCGGCACCAGGGCGCGCAGGCGGCGCAGCGAGGCGAGCGCCACCTCCGGGGGGTGTCCGTCCCCCTCGAAGGTGACGGCGCGCAGGCGGGAGCAGCGCGGGAGCACGTCGGCCAGCAGTTCGAACAGCTCCTCGCGCACGGGCTGCGTGTGGTCGTCCACGTAGAAGGACCGGGTTCCCCGGCGCGTCACCACGCCTCCCGCGATGTGGATCTCCACGACCTGCTCCAGCGGGAAGCCGTCCAGCCCCGCGCGCAGCGGCAGGCCCGCGGAGAGCTGGTGGCTGAGGAGGTGCCCCAGGTCCAGGAGCAGCGGCAGGCCCGTGCGCGCGTGCAGCTTCGCCATGAAGTCCAGCGCGTGCAGCCCCCCTCGCGTGGCGAGCACCGCGGGGTTCTCCACCACCAGCGGGACGCTCAGGCCCGCCTGGACGTGGAGCGCGTGCGCCGCGCAGTCGCGCACGCCCGCTTCGTTGAACGGCGGCGTCACGTACAGGTAGCCCGGAAAGGGCTGGCCGCCCGCGTGCCACCAGCCGACGTCGTTGCCCACCCACGGACTGCCCACGGCCTTCGCGTGCGCGTCCAGGTGCGCGAGCGCGGACGCGGGCTCCAGGTCCGGACCGTAGAGGTTCAGGTGCACCGGGTGGAAGAGCACGGGCACGTCCGCGCGCCGGCGCCACATCTCCGGGAAGAGCGTGGCCTGGGCCTTCGCCTCCTCCAACGCGATGGGCGCGCTGTACTCCACGAAGTCGAAGAGCCCGGGGGCCGCGTCCAGCAACCGGTACGGATGCGGCACGTCCGAAGCGCTCAGGTTGCTGCTCAGTCCCAGCCCCATCCAGGGCAGCGTCCACGATTCCGATGCAGGGCGCGTCATGGGCACACCCTAACCAGCCCGGGCCCTGCATGGCGCTAGCGTTCTTCGGGCGGCACCCGCTCCGCCCGCGTGTCCTGGGAGGTCAGCAGCCGTCCGTCCGCCGCACGCACCTCCAGCGGCTTCAACGGCAGGCCGTGCACCTTGTCGCGCAGCTCCGTGCGCGCCTCGCCCTGCTGGAAGCAGTTCTCCCGGCCCCACTCGCCCAGGGCGACCAGGATGGGGAAGAGGCGTTGGCCCTTCGCCGTCAGCACGTACTCCTGCCAGGCGCTGCCGTCCGACGCGGGCTGGACCTCCAGGATGCCGTGCGCCACCAGGTGGCGAAGGCGCTGCGACAGGATGTTCTTCGCCACGCCCAGGCTCTTCTGGAACTCACCGAACCGGCGCAGCCCGAACTGCGCGTCGCGAACGATGAGCATCGACCACCAGTCGCCAATGACGTCCAGCGACCGGGCCACGGGGCAGGCCACCCCCTCCATGCTCGTCCGCTTCATCCTCGCCTCCTTCCGGGCCTCCGCCGGGCCCCATTCCCCAGAGGGGAGCGTGCTTCTGGTTGCATAACGAAACCACCGCGTTTAGTCATCCCTCACTTGGTTTCATCATGAAACCAATCAAGCCGGAGGCACGCGGATGAGGCTCAAGGGAAAGACGGCGCTGATCACGGGCGGCAACAGCGGCATCGGGTTGGCGACGGCGCGGCTGTTCGTGGCGGAGGGGGCGCGCGTGGCCATCACCGGGCGCAACCGGGAGACGCTGGACGCGGTGGCGAAGGAGCTGGGCGCGAACGTGCTGGCCGTCCAGGCGGATGCCACGGATCCGGCGGCGCTGGAACGCGCGGTGGCGGCGACGGTGGAGCGCTTCGGGGGCCTGGACATCGTGTTCGCGAACGCGGGCATCGCGGGGATGACGCCCGTGGGCAAGACGTCACACGAGGCGTTCACGTCCATCCTCGGGACCAACGTCACCGGCGTCTTCTTCACGGTGCAGGCGGCGGCCCCGCACCTGAAGGCGGGCGCGTCGGTCATCCTCACGAGCTCGGTGCACAGCGAGCTGGGCATGCCGGGGTACTCGGCCTACGCGGCGAGCAAGGGCGCGCTGAAGGCGATGGCGAGCGTGTGGGCGTCGGAGTTCGCGCCGCTGGGCATCCGGGTCAACGTCGTGTCCCCGGGCGCGACGCGCACGCCCCTCTGGGATGCACACGCCCCCAACCCGGAGGCGTACGCGAAGCTGGACAAGGCGATCTCGTCCACCATTCCGCTGGGCCGCATGGGCGAGCCGGAGGAGATCGCGAAGACGGTGCTGTTCCTCGCCTCGGACGACGCGTCGTACGTGCACGGGCAGGACCTCTACGTGGATGGCGGCGTCAACGGCGCGCCGTCAGGGGCGCCCATGCTGCGCGCGCCCAGGTAGGGACCGACGCCTTGCTCCACGAGCGTCACGCCGGCCCCTCCGACATCGAGGCGTGACGCCGCGCCCTGCCCCGCCGTGCTCAGGGCTTTGGCTGGCGTGCGGCGGCCTCGCGCGCGGCTTCGAGCACGTCGTCCACCGCGGACTCCACCGCGTCGCTCACCAGCTCCGGCGCGGACATGCGCCAGCGCGCGAGCGACGCCTCATGCATCGCCTCCGGGTCCTGGAGCTTCGCGTCCGTCTCCGGCGCGACCTCCGCGATGCAGTCCGGACACACGCCCTCCAGCGCCCGCGACCACACCTCCAGGTGCGTGGTGATGAGCACGCCCTCCATCGCCAGGGCCTCGCGCAGCCCCCGCCGGCCCGCGCCGCGCATCTGCGTGCCGTGCACCCGATCCAACATCGTCCGCATCCACGCGGCCACCGCATCAGGTCGGGGACACGTCTGCCTTGCGCAGACCCGACACGTCGTCTGCCACGACTGCCCTTCCATTGGATTCATCGCGTCACGCTCCTCACGGCCCCCGGTGCCGCTTTCGCTTTAGCAAGGCCCCTGCCCCCACGCACGTAGACGCAAGGCGCTGAGAATGCGGAGAATCCTTTTTCCCTTTCCCCCGCCCGAGGTGGCCCTTGTCCCGAGCCGAGATCGACGAATCGCACGCGCAGTTCCGAGGCGCCTGGAGGCTGTTCGCGCTGGGCCTGCCCGGGGGAACGGTGGTGGAGCGGGCGGAGGTGTTCATCACCGCGGGGCACGTGTCGTGGTCGCTGATGAACATGGCGTTCCTGTCGAAACCCGCGGAGACGGAGGCGGACCTGGAGCGCGCCGTGGACCTGGCGGCGCGGTACTTCGAGCAGGGGCCGCATGGGTGGGCCTTCACGCTGACGGCCGACTGGCTCTCTCCCGCGCTGCGCCCCCAGGCGGACGCGGTGCTCGCCTCCCGTGGACTCAAGCCCGGCATGTTCATGACGGGCATGGTGGCGGACCGCCTGCTCGCGCCGGTGCGCCCTCCACCGACGCTCGACGTCCGGCCGGTGCGGGACGCATGGGGCTACAACGTCGTCGCCGACGTGAATGCCGCCTGCTACGACATGCCGCAGGTGCTCGGACGTGAGGCCCTGGCGGCACCGGGCATCTACGGACCGGAGTGCCGTGCCTTCGTCGGCTGCCACGACGGCGCACCGGGCACCACCACCGCGGCGCTGCGCGTGGACGGGGTCATCTACATCGCGCTCGTGGCCACGCTGGCCGAGCATCGCCGCCGGGGCTCCGCCGAAGCCGTGCTGCGCCATGCCCACTCGGAGGCGAAGCGGGCGTGGGGCCTGGAGCGCACGGTGCTGCATGCCACCCCCGCCGGCGCCCCCATCTACCGGCGCATGGGCTACCGGGACGTGACGGGCTTCGTCACGTACTTCGCCCCGCCGAAGAGCACCTGAGCCTCCCCAGCCGCACGGCGACCGGGGTCACGTCCGCGCTGCTGCCTCCCTGCCCCCTGCCCGGAGATCAGTGCGAGCGTGGCCCACACGGGCCCGCAGTGAAGCGTCGTCCAACGAACGCCGCATGGCCCCGAAGCCAGGGGCCGGGGGTTGGAATCAACGCGTGAATGCCTAGCTTGGGCGGCCACCCCCACCCCCTCACCCTGGACCTCTTCCGTGGCGATCCCCACTCGCAACGACGTTCGTCCCGCTGCTCCTTCGCTCCGGGCGCTCCCCGCGCTCGTGGGTGCGGCCCTGCTCCTCACCACGGCTTCGGCCCGCGCGCAGCCCGCGCCCACGCCCCTGGAGGACAACCGCACCATCACGCTGGGCTACATCGACATCGCGTACGAACTGGGGGCCGTCATCGACCCCAGCCTGCAACCCGGTGGCACCAGCAACGCACGTCCGAACTGGTTCACCTTCGCGCCGCACGCCTCCCAGGCCGGCGGCAAGGGGATGTACAGCGCGGCGCTCGCGCGGAACTTCATCGCCGCGGCGCGGCTCCAGCCGTCGCTGTCGCTGACGAACGCGTTGGACCGGCTGGGGCTCGGCGGCGTGCTGCGGCTCCAGCTCCAGGATCTGTCCCTCCAGCTCATCGCGCAGGGCCTCACCGTCGACGCGGCCACGGCGCTGAGCGTGATGACCAGCGCGCTCAACGTCGGCGCGCTCGGGGACGTGCGCACCCTGCTCGCCACCGCGTCGCGCCTGGGTGCGCTGTACGCGAGCGCGCCGGGCCTGTCGCCGCTCGACAAGACGGAGGCCATCGTCGTCACGCTGGAGCGCACGCTGCACGAGGGCAACCTCGCCATCTTCCACGACGTCGGCGGTTCGGCGCGCCTGTACCTGGACTGGCGCGGCGCGGCCACGGGCCCCATCACGCCCGCGCGGGTGCTCACGGAGTTCACCCTGGTGGGCGCCGTCAACACGCAGGCGCAGCAGGCGTACGACTACGCCCTGCTGCACGCGGAGGACAGCCCGCGCCCCCGGCGCATGGACCTGCTCTTCCCGGGCATGCAGTGGAAGAGCCTGCTGGTGGCCGCCTTCGCCCTCTACGAGGAGGCCCGGATCGCGCCCACGCCCGCGCGGCGCGACGCGCTCATCGCCATGGGCAACAACTACGTCGCCTGGCGCGAGCAGCTGGATCAGGCCCAGCCCGTCTTCACGCCCGCGGGCTCGCCCACGGACGAGGTGTCCCGCGCGGCGGTCCTCCAGGCGCTGACGCCGCTGCTGATGACGGACTTCGGCACGGTGCGCTGGACGTACGCGGACTACGCCTACGCCCAGCCGGACCGGGACGGCAACCCGCTCACCTCCCCTCCGTCCGAGTACAGCTGGGCGGACTTCTGGGATCGCTGGAACGGCATCCTCTTCGCGTTCGACGCGGCCTATCTGCGTCCCACGGAACTGTGGGTCATGCCGGAACCCCTGATGGATCCGCTGGGCTGACAGCCGGCCCTGGAACCGCCCTCGCTTGCTTGACTGGCGCGGGGCGCGTGCGGGAGCGTGTACGTCCTGATGAGTCCCCTGCCCGGCAGTCCGTTCGAACCCGCCCGCCCAGCCTCCGCGGACGCACCGTCCGCGCCGGGCACGGGCACCCTGAAGGATCCCACCCAGCTTCCGCTCCCGGCCGACGAGGCCAGCATGTCCGCGCAGACCCGCTTGCAGGTGCTGCGGGAGATGATGGCCGAGGCGTTCCTGGCGCTCGACGCGCAGGGGAACATCCAGGAGTTGAACCACCGCGCCGCGTCCCTCCTGGGGCTGCCGTACGGTCACTGCGAGGGGGTGACGCCGTGGGCCGCGCAACCGGCGCTGGCCGGGACGCACCTGCACGAGCGGCTGCTTGACGCGCTCACCACGCGGGAGCCGGCGCGGTTCCTGTCGGAGCTGCCCTCCGGGGTGTGGCTGGAGGTGTCGGTGCGCCCCGTGGGTGGGGAGACCTGGGTGCTGGCCACGGACATCACACGCCGGCAGCGCGCGGAGAATGAGGCCGCGCGCACCGACGAGCGCTTCCGGCAACTGGGTGAGCGCTTCCAGGTGGCCCTGGAGTCCGCGCAGATGGCCGTCTGGGAGACGAACCTCGTCACCGGGCAGGTGTTCCGCTCGGAGGGGCATGATCGGCTGTACGGATATCCGCAGCCCCTGGCGGAGTGGACGCACGAGCAGTTCCTGGCGTCGCTGCACCCGGACGACCGGCCGACGGTGGAAGCGCAGGTGTCATCCATCTTCCACAACGACGTGCTGTCGTATTCATCCACGTTCCGCACGCACTGGCCGGATGATTCGTGGCACTGGCTCATCAGCCGCGCGCGTGTCATCCGCGACGCGAACGGCCGGGTGATGGTCGTGCGGGGTGCCATCCTGGACATCACCGCGCTCAAGGAGACGGAGCAGGCGCTGCAGGAAGCGGTGCGCACGCGCGACGACTTCCTGTCGCTGGCCAGCCACGAGCTGCGCACGCCGCTCACGTCGCTGCGCCTCCAGTTGGACCTCATCCGCCGGATGGCGGTGGTGTCCCCGAACGAGCCCCTGGGGTCCGCGAAGGTGACGGGGCGGCTGGAGTCCTCGGACCGGCAGCTGAAGCGGCTGGGCGCGCTGCTGGACAACCTGCTGGACGTCAGCCGCATCCGCACCGGCAAGCTGGACTTCGAGCTGACGTCCGGCGACCTGGCGACGGTGGTGGAAGACCTGGCCGCGCGCTTCGCGGAGGAAGCGAAGCAGGCCGGGGTGGAGCTGGAGGCCCGCGTGCAGGGGCCGGCCCCGTGCAGGTTTGATCGGCTGCGCATGGAGCAGGTGGTGAGCAACCTCATCGCCAATGCCCTGCGCTACGGCCGGGGCACGCCGGTCCACGTCTCGCTGCGCCAGCAGGACGGAGCGCTGCGGCTGACGGTGCGCGACGGCGGCCCGGGAGTGCCCGCCTCCGAGCGCGAGCGCATCTTCCAGCGCTTCGCCCAGGCCCAGGGCTCCTCGCGCACGGGCGGCCTGGGGCTGGGGCTCTACATCGTGCGGCAGATCCTGGAAGAGCACGGCGGCCGTGTCTGGGTGGAGGAAGCCCCCGGCGGCGGCGCGGCCTTCGTGGTGGCGCTGCCCCTGGACGAGAGGGCGTAGCCGCCTCTCAGCGCGCGAAGTACGCCCCGCCGTCCCCGGGGAGCTTCGACGCGGTGTCGTGGACGCCGGGCTTCGCGATCTCCAGCGGGATGCGTTGGACGGAGCGTCCCACGAGGTCCTCCGTCACGAACAGCGTGTAGCGCCCCAATGGCAGCGAGCTGAATACGAAGACATCGCTTCCCGATTGGATGATGCCGGGTTCGAGCCGCTCCGGCCTGCGCTCGGAGACATCGACATCGGGATCGATGCCACTCAGCACCAGGGCGTCCATCTCCAGCGCCGTCGCCGGCAGGGGGACATCCCCCTGGGCAAGCACGACGTCGTACCACTCGCTCGCCCTGGGCAGCGTCACGCGCAGTGAGGCAGGCCCCGTGCGGGCCCACAGCTCCATCCGGAGTGTCTCTCCCGGAGCGCCCACGAACCTCCGGGGAAAGAAGACCCGCCGCGGTGGCCTGGGCCAATTTGAAGACCCACGGCCTTCGGAGGCCTTCAGGACGCACTCCTGTCCGGCCGGGGCGCCCAGGGTGAAGCGACCTTCCGCATCCGCCGTGGACTGAGAGACGAAGGGTCCCTGGCACCGGAACCTCCACTGGTAGCCTTCGAGCGGACGTCCCTCCGCATCCGCCACCATGCCCTGGACGCGGGCATCCGGCACGAGCCGCAGGGTCACCGTTTCCTGCTCCGCTCCCAGCGGCTGCATGGCGGCCCCCGCGTTCGCGTCGAGAAAGAGGGCACCGGCTTCGCGCGGGACATGCGCCATCACGAACCGGCCACTCGCATCCGTCAGGGCACCCGCGCGCCTGCCCTGAGCCGAGGGGCGGCTCAGCTCTCGCGTGAGCACGAAGTACACCTCGATCCCGGACGCGACCGGTTTCCCATCCACGCCCAGGACCTGGCCCCGCACCGTGCGCCCACGATCCAGGACGATGTCGGGCAGGACGGTGCGCGGTGACTGAAGGGTCTCCACCACGCGGCGCAAGGGCGCGAAGTGCCTTGCCTCGAAGTTCATTTCCAGCGGCGGCGGCCCGAAGTTCGGAAACGAAAAGCGTCCCTCGGGATTCTCGAACGTCGTCGCTCCCACCTTGAAGCGGCTCACGGGCCGACCGTCCGGCGCCAGCACCCGGCCCTCGATGACACCCTCCACGGTGGTGGAAGCACGGAACGTCAAGGACACGTCCTGCGCATCGGTGGCGACCTCCACGGCCTGCTGGGAGCCGCTCAGCTTCATCCGCTGGGGACCTTGCAGCAGGTGCTCCATCGCGAAGCGTCCCTGCGCGTCAGTTACCGCCCGGGTCAGGCTCCTGGGGACTCCCTCCTTCACTTCTCCTGACTCCGCGAGGAGTTGGACGCCGCTCAGCGGACGGTCGTCCGGACCGACGACCCTGCCATGAAGGGCCTCGCGCTCCTTGAAGCCCGCGAAGCTCAGCGCGACCTCCTGTGCCTGCCCCGGCAGGACCGTGAACTCCGAGGCTGCGGTCCACCAGGTAGACGGCCAGGGAGCGTACGAGGTCGTCACCCGGTAGCGACCCGGCCCCAGCCCCTCGTAGCGCACGACTCCGTCCGCGGAAACGCGGCTCCAGGAATCATCCCCCGCGTCGATCCGCTCCAGCTCCGCGTCGTAGAGGTTCACCGGACGTCCATCGGGCGCCTGGCCCCGCACCCGCACCTTTCCCGAGGCGGTGAGCGTGACCGCGAGCTCGCGGGGCAGTGATTCGAAGACCCGCCGGTCCCGGATGAAGTCCGGGCGTTCGGTGAGCAGGACGCCCCTCCCCAACCCCACGCCCTCGAAGGAGAAGCGGGCATCCTTGCCGCTGACCGCTGTCAACCGAGGTGCTGTTTCATCCTCGGGAACCCAGGCGAGCCTCGCGCCCACGACCGGCGCGCCGAAGGCATCCACCACGCGCCCCGACACCGTGCCTCCGGGTTGGAGCGTCATCGTCACGGTCGCCGGATGGTCCCGCCCGAGCCGCACATCCGTGTCCACGAAGGACTGGTAACCCACCCCCCTTGCCCCCACCGAGTACCAGCCCGAAGGAAGCCGGAGCTGCCCCTTGCCGCCTTCACCCGTGAGCCCAGAGAAAGCCGGGGAGTGCTCGTCGAGTGCATGCCGGGCCTTGAAATGGACGCCGGGCAGGGGCCGTCCACCCATGTCCTGCGCCACGACCGTGAGGATCACCTCGCGGGGAGTCTCTTCCAAGGAACGTGCCCCGGACGACTCCGTCGGCGCCACCGGCAGTCGAGACGAAGTGCCCGCGCACGCGAGCGCTCCTACTACGAGCCCTACCTGGCACCATCGCATGCGCCCACGTTAGCAGGCGCCCGCGCAAGCACGGAGCGGTCAGCCGAAGCGCGCGCGGAACGTGCGCAGGTTGGGTCCCTGCCCGTCTCGCTCGTACACCGCGAACACCACGCGGCTGAACGCGCCCGCCATCGTGGACAGGCCACGCGCGAACGCCTCCGCCACGTCGTGCGGGTTGTTGCGGAACGCGCCGCAGCCCCACGCGCCCAGGATGAGCGTGCGGTGCCCGTGGTGCGCCGCCACCTGGAGCACCTTGAGGGCCCGGTCGAACAACACGTCCCGCAGCTGCTGCGCGACCTGAGGATCCTTCACCGCCAGCTGCTTCGCGTTGGGCGCGGGCGCGGTGAGCACCGACACCGGGAAGGGACGCTCCAGCAAGTCATGGCGCTCGCTGCGGAAGAACGGCACGTCCGGCGAGTACAGGAAGTGGTCCGTGTACAGCGGTGAGAGCGCCTTGCGGTTCACCTCGTAGAGCTCCGGCCACTTCAGGAGGCACGCGTACAGGGCCGAGCAGCGCGCCAGGTCCTCCTCCTGCGCCTTCGCGCCCGTGAGGAAGCCGCCGCCCGGGTTCACCGCCGACGCGAAGTTGAGCGCGAACACGCCGCGCTCGCCCTCCAGCTCCACCAGCCGGCGCGCGGCCTCCCCCGTCTTCTCCCCGGTGACTTCAATGGAGTAGCTGCTCACCGGAGGCGGGCGCGTGAGCCGCTCGAAGTCCCCGGGGCGCACCAGCACCGTGCCCTGGACCGCGTGCGCGACCGCGTCGCGGATGGACACCTCGCGCCCGGAGAACGCCACGTAGGCGCCCTCCTCGGTGATGCGAAGGGTCTCATCCGCGACCTTCGTCATGGACATGACGTCACTCGCAGCCGATGCGCTCGGGGGCCACCGCGACGTCGTCGATCCACGTCTCCGACGCGGAGTCGCCGTGCGGGTGCACGAAGCCGTAGCCCACCGCGAAGTTGGTGAACGGCCGCATGCCCACGTTCGGGAAGTCGTAGGCCAGCGCCCCATCCACGTAGACCTGCGCGCGGCCCGTGGTGTCCGTCGCGTTCGCGCGCTGCACGGCCCACTCGATGCAGGCCCAGCGGTTGGGCGTCATCGTCACCGTCAGATCCTCCTGGAGGTTCCAGCCCGTGCCCAGGATGCCGCTCCAGTCATCCAGCGCGAAGCCGCCGCTGTTCATCTGCTGCAGCTCGATGCCGCCGAAGGCCTTCTCGCTGGGCGAGAAGAGGATGAAGTACGTCCCCATCACGTCCTTGGGGGACGCCCGGTTCAGGTACACGTACGCGCGCGCGAAGAGCTTCGTTCCGAAGGTGGGGATGTCCTTGCGCAGGTGCGCGATGGCCTGGGGATCGGCCTCCGTGCCCGTCCGCTCGTCGTGGCCCGCCTCCGTCACCACGTGCAGCGCGCCGCTGCCGGAGCGGGTACGCGTCGCGTCGATGGTGATGGTCGCGTTGTGCTCATCGTCCGGGTACTTCCAGCCGTTCAGCCCGTTGTCGAAGTTCTCGCAGATGTAGGCGGAGGCCGGGCACTTGCCGTTGGCCGCATTGCCCGTGCCCGCATCCGAGCCCCCGTTCGTGCCCGCGTCCACGTTGTCGACGTCCTTCTTGTCGTCACCGCAAGCCGTCAGCGAGCCAAACGCGAGGGAAGCCATCATCAACGCCAGTGCCGAAGTCGAACGCATGAGTCCTTCCGGAGGGTGGGTCGCGGGTCGCGCGGTGTCACATCGCGAACCCGGGACGTGATGCAGTCCTAGCACGGGCCCCCGTCCCCCTTGGAATGGGGCCCGGCGGACCCCGGGAATGCAGCAGGCAGCCGGGCCCGGACGTCGAAGGCGAGAGGCCCCGCGGGACCATACGGCTGTCATCCATTGATGGATGCGCGCGCCACGCGATCACAAGTGCTCACTAGCGGCGGACCGACCTGCCCGACAGGTGCACGTTGCCGTTCCGCCTCGTACTGCTTTCCATATGCGGAGCTGGCGTCACGGGCGTCACCCTCGCGGGCAGCAAGGCGGTACCGGGGTGGGAGCAGGTGGGGTTTCCGGCATCGGGGAGAGCGGCAGCATGGGCGAGGCCTTCCGAAGGTTCACGGTCGTCGAGCCCCCGGCCGATGAACCGCCTTTCGTCCGTGACGAGCCGCCCCGGTCACACCTCCCCCCCACCGGCTCCGTGGCGCTCGTCTTCACCGACATCCAGGGGTCCACGCGGTTGTGGGAGCGCTGTGGCGCGAGCATGCGCGACGCGCTGGAGCTGCACGACGGCGTGCTGCGCGCGCTGCTGCTGGGCACGGGCGGCTATGAGGTGAAGTCGCAGGGCGACGCCTTCATGGTCGCCTTCGCGTCCCCGGTGGAGGCGGTGCACTGGTGCCTGCGCGCGCAGGAGGCGCTCCTGCACGTGGGCTGGCCCGCGGCCCTCCTGGCGGAGCCGGACGCGGCGGAGGAGCACGCACCGGAAGGGCTGACACACCGGGGGCTGCGCGTGCGCATGGGGGTGCACGTGGGCGAACCGGACTACCGCATGGACCCGTCCACCCACCGGCTGGACTACCTGGGGCCTCCGGTGAACATCGCGGCGCGTGTGGCGGACGCGGGCCACGGCGGCCAGGTGCTGCTGAGCGGCGCGGCGTGGGCTCGCGTCGCGCCGGAGCTGGCCGCGATGGGCGTGCCCGCCGCGCGTACGCTGGGTGCCTTCCGCCTGCGCGGTGTGGGTGACAGCGTCACCTTGGTGGAGGTGCTGCCCGCGTCCCTGGCGCACCGACGCTTCGGGGCGCTGCGAGCGCCCCGGGAAAGGCCCGGCAACGTGCCCGCGTCGCGGCAGGATCTGGTGGGGCGTGGCGAGGAGCTGGACACGCTGCGCCAGTGGGTGCGCGAAGGCGCGCGGCTCATCACCATCCTGGGTCCTGGCGGCATGGGGAAGACGCGGCTGGCCACGCACTTCGGCTCGCTGGAGTCGGACGCGGGCGGCTGGGAAGGCGGCGTCTGGCGGTGCGACCTGGAGGAGGCCCTGACGGCGGGTGACCTCTGCCACGCGGTGGGCCGGGCGCTGGGCGTGCCCCTGGCGGCGGACGGGGATGGCAGCACGCCGTCGGAGCGGCTGGGCCGGGCGCTGGATGGCTGCGGCGACGTGCTGGTCATCCTGGACAACGTGGAGCAGGTGGTGCGGCACGTCCCGGAGACGCTCGGGCGGTGGCGGGTGCTGGCGCCCCGCGCGCGCTTCCTCGTCACCACGCGCGAAGCGCTGCGGCTGCCCGGGGAGCGCGTGCTGGACCTGGCGCCGCTGAGCCTGCCAGACCCCGAGGAGACGCACCGGGAGGTCATCCTGCGCTCGGACGCGGTGCGCCTGTTCGTGCAGCGGGCGCACGAGGCTCGCGGGGACTTCACCCTCACCGACGCGCAGGCCCCGCGCGTCGCGGAGATCGTGCGGCAGTTGGACGGCATCGCGCTCGCCATCGAGCTGGCCGCCGCGCGCGTGAGCGTGCTGGGCGTGGAGCAGCTGCTGGAGCGGCTGTCGAAGCGCTTCGAGCTCCTGCGGGCCGGCCGCCGGGACGCGCCCGCGCGGCAGGCGACGCTGCGGGGCGCCATCGACTGGTCCTGGAACCTGCTGGAGCCGGCCGAATGCGCGGCGCTCGCGCAGTGCTCGGTGTTCCGGGGCGGCTTCACGCTGGAGGCGGCCGAAGCGGTGCTCGTGCTGCCGGAGGGCTCGCCGGACGTGCTGGAGGTGCTGCACTCGCTGCGCTCCCGCTCGCTGCTGTGCGCGCGCGAGGTCGGCGCGCCCGGCGGCTTCCTGCGCCTGGGCCTGTACGAGAGCATCCGCGAGTACGCGGCCCTGCGCCTGCGCGAGCGCGGCGAGGAGGCGGCCTGCGAAGCGCGGCACGCGGACACCTACCTCCAGCTCACCGGCTGGCTGCGGGAGCGCGTCCAGCGCACGGGCGGGGCCACGGCGCTGCGCCGGCTGGCCCTGGAGCGCGAGAACCTGCTGGCCGCGTGCGACAACGCGATGGCGGTGCGGCCGGCGACCGCGGAGTCGCTGGGCCGCGCGCTGGAGACCCTGGTGGCGCTGGAGCCGGATGCGCGCACGCGCGGGCCGGTGGGCCTGCTGCTGGAGCGGCTGGAGCGGGCGCTGGAGGCCTCGGCCCCCTTGCCGGTGGCGCCCCGGAAGCGCGCGGAGGCCCTGGCCGTGCTGGGGCGTGCGTACCTGGACGCGGGCCAGCCGGAAGCGGCGCGCCGGGCCCTGGAGGAGGTGCGCACCCGCTTCCAGGCGCTGGGCGATGCGGCGGCGCAGAAGCGCGTGCTCGTGGACCTGTCCATCGTCGCCCGCCACGCCGGGGACGTGGCCACCGCGTGGACGCTGATGAGCGCCGCGCAGGCCCTCCCGTCCGAAGGTGACCGCTGGCTGGAAGCGTACGCGGTGGGGAACCTGGGCCTCATCGAACAGGTGCGACGCGGCCCGGAGGCGGCCATCCCGCACCTGCGCGCGTCGCTCGCGTTGTTCCGCGAGGTGGGCGACGTGACGTTCGAGGTGGGCTTCCTCACCAACTGCGCGGTCGCCATGGGCGAAGCGGGTGACGGCGGCGAAGCGGTGATGTTGCTGGGCGAAGCCCTGGCCCGGGCATCCAGCGTGGAGGATCGCACCGGAGAGGCCCTGGCCCGCATCAACCTGGGCTGCTACCTGCTGGACGCGGGCGGCATCGCGGACGCGTGCGAGCACCTGGAGTCCGCGGTGCGCACCTCGCGCATCATGGGGCAGCGGCTGATGGAGGGCACGGCCCTGGGTGAGCTGGGGCGCGCCTGGCTCGCGAGGGGTGACTGGAAGCAGGCCCGTGCGGCGCTGGGGGAGGCGGTGACCATCCTGGGCCGCGCGTCCCGCTGGCAGTCCCTGCGCTTCATCGCGCACCTCGCCGCGCTGGAGGCCGCCTCTGGCGAACTGCGAGCCGCCCGCGAGGGCTTCGCGGAGCTGGAGGCCGCCCCCGAGCTGAGCGAGGACCCCAGCCTGCGCCAGCTCGTGAACCTGCTGCGCGCCGCGCTGGACCTGGCCGAGGCCAGCGCCGCCCCTCCCGACAGCCGCGAAGGCCACGAGGCCCGGAGCGCGGCCCGCCGTCGCATGGAGGCGGCCCGCGGGGCCCCGCGCGAGACGGCCTCGTCGGACATCCGGGGCGCGCTGCGCTTCCTGGAAGGCCGCCCCGGCGTCGCCGAATCACGCCAGGGCGCCTGAAGCGCCGGGCCCCAGGCCAGACCCACTCCCCCCTCGGCGCCCCGGCGTCCCCTGCCCTACGGCTTCGCGGCGGGCACCGTCGTCACCGGCTTCGCGAAGCGCAGGAAGAAGCTGTCGTCGTTCCAGCGCGGGCGGTCGGGCGCATCCGCCACCGCGTTCGTCATCGCGGTCAGGAACGTGATGAAGCGCGCGGCGCCCTCGCGGTCCACGGGCTGCTGGGCCACGTCATCCGAGGGCGCGTGGTAGTGCTCCGCGAGCCACTGCTTGAACAGCTTGTGCTCGTTGGAGTCTGGCGTGTAGCCGAACTTGAAGAACAGCGCGGGCACGCCCTCGCGGATGAACGAGTACTGGTCGCTGCGCACGAACAGGTTGCGGTCCGGCTCCGGATCCGCGAGCACCCGCACGCCCTGCCGCGCGGCCACCTCCGCGAGCGGCGCGGAGAGCGTGGACTCATCCTTGCCGTGCGCCACCACGGCGGTGAACGGCCAGTGGGGCATGAACATGTCCAGGTTGAAGTCCGCCACCATGGACGACACGGGCACGGGGGGCCGGGACACGAAGTACTTCGAGCCGAGCAGGCCCTTCTCCTCGCCCGTCACCAGCACGAACAGCACCGAGCGCTTCGGCTTCTCCTTCTGCTCGCGCAGCGCCCGCGCCACCTCCAGCAGCGCCGCCACGCCGGAAGCGTTGTCCATGGCGCCGTTGTAGATGCGGTCGCCCTTCACCGCATCGCCGATGCCCACGTGGTCCAGGTGCGCGCTGAGCACCACGTACTCCTTCGCGAGCACCTTGTCGGAGCCGGGCATGACGCCCACCACGTTCATCGACTTGAGCGGCCTGGACTCGATGGTGAGCTTCACCTTCAGCCGCGAGGGCAGCTCGAACTTCGGCAGCGGCTGGTCCGCGTGGGCCAGCGCCAGCACCTCCTCGAAGGTGTGCGGCGCGCCCTCGAACCACTTCTGGGACCGCGCCACGTTCACGACCGCGCCCACCTTCAGGCCGCCAGCGTCATTGAGCGAGGGGTCCGTGAAGATCACCGTGGGGTTGCGGCTGGCGGCCACCGTCCGCTCCCACGGAAGCTCCAGCAGCTTGGGGTTCTGCAACACGACGACCCCCACGGCCCCGGCGCGCTTGAGCACCTCCACGCGCTCCGTCCACGAGGAGAAGTGGGACTTGATGGGCCCCGGGATGTTCGCGGGGCCCCCCTGGAGCAGCACCACCACCTTGCCCTTGAGGTCCAGGCCCGCGAAGTCATCGTGGCCCTTCTCCGGGATGGACAGGCCGTACCCCACGAACACCAGGGGCGCGTCCACCGTGCCGGTGTCACCCTGCCGCGCGGACAGCATGACGTCCTCGCCCTGCACCAGGGGGAGCGTCTGGCCGCCGCGCACGAGCGCGATGCGGGACTTCGCCTCCACGATCCGGCGCGACCGCAGCGTCATGGGCTGGAGGAAGCCCGTCTTCAGCAGCGGCTTCACCTCCAGCGCGGCCAGCTCCTTGGACACGTAGCCCGCGGCGGTCTCGTAGCCCTTGCTGCCCGTGTCGCGCCCCTCCATCGCGTCACTGGAGAGGACCTCGATGTGCTTCCACCACCGGTCCCCCTGCGACAAGGGAGCGTCGGCGGCGAAGGCCCCGGAGGCGACGAACAACGCGAGCACTGCGGCGCAAGAAGTCCGGTTCATGGACCCTGCGTTTAGGGCGACGGGGGCCCGTGCGCAACCACGAGGACGCCCTGGGTCGGCCGCCAGCGGCCCCGCGTCACGCCCGGACGCCGAGCCGGCGTCCGCGCAGCTCCGACAATGTGCGCGCGTCGAGCAGCACCGCGGACTTCTCCTGGGGGGACAGGGGCTCCACCGCGCCCGCCAGCAGCTTGCGCCGCGCGGAGGCGAGCGCCCCGGGCACCCCCGCCGTCGGGTGGGCCTCCAGCAGGGCCAGGTGCAGCGCGTGCGCGCGGGGATCCGTGAGCACGTGGTCCAACGCGTCGTCCACCGGCTCCAGCCCCTCCTCCGACAGCTCCTGCGCGCGCACCAGCACGGCGGGCGGCGTCACCTCCTCCGGAATGAGGAACAGGCCCCGGCGCTGCGCCCACAGGCCCAGCGACGCGCGCGCCGTGAGGACGGAGATGGCCGGGGCCAGCCACAGCCCCAGGATGACGGGCGACAGCCACGCCAGCATCCCCGGCGCCACCGCGACCGTCAGCGCCGCCAGCACCGCGCCCACCGCCATGTGCCACTTGTGCCGGCGCAGCGCCTCCGACCACGGCAGGTCGGTATCCTCGCGCTGCTGGCTGGACCACGACACCCGGTAGCCCAGCAGCGTGCCGAACACGAAGTGCGACTGGAAGAGCATCATCACCGGCGCCATCAGCGTGGACACCACGCCCTCCAGCAGGACGCTCAGCGTCAGCTTGAAGCGGCCGCCCATCCGCGCCGCCTCCGCGCGGTCGGCCAGCACCAGCCCCAGGCCCATCAGGCGGGGGATCCACAGCATCGCCAGCGACAGGACCATCAGCCGCAGCGCGCCCGCCGTGTCGAACGCGTCCCCGCCGGGCAGCGTGGACTGGAAGTCCATGAGCGTGGTCGGAGAGAAGAACCACTCGTGCAGCGCGGCGAACAGGCCCGACACCAGGAAGATGAGCCACAGGGGCGACGCCACGTAGGACATCACGCCCATGAGGAAGTGCGCCCGGCTCATCGGGTGCAGGCCGCCCGCCAGCACGAGGCCCAGGTGCTGGAGGTTGCCCTGGCACCAGCGGCGGTCGCGCTGCGCGTACGCGAGCAGATCCGGGGGCGGCTGCTCGTAGCTGCCCCCCAGCTCCGGCACCAGCCACACCGTGTAGCCCGCGCGACGCATCAGCGCCGCCTCCACGAAGTCGTGGCTGAGGATGTGGCCACCGAAGGGCTGCTGGCCGGGGAGCACCGGCAGGCCGCAGTGCTCGATGAAGGGCGCCATGCGCAGGATGGCGTTGTGGCCCCAGTAGTTGGAGTCCCCCAGCTGCCACGCCGCCGCGCCCGCCGCCACGATGGGGCCGTAGATGCGGCCCGCGAACTGCTGCAGGCGCGCGAACAGCGTGGAGCGGCCCACGTTCTGCGGCGGCACCTGGAGGATGCCCGCGCCCGGGTTCAATTCCATCAGCCGGGCCATGTTCACCACGCTGTCGCCCGCCATCAGGCTGTCGGCGTCCAGCACCAGCAGGAAGTCGTAGCGCCGGCCCCAGCGCTCACAGAACTCGGCCAGGTTGCCGGCCTTCTTGCCGGTGTTGTCGAAGCGGCGCCGGTAGAAGATGCGGCCCTGCCCGCCCACGCGGCGGCACAGCTCCGACCACGCCAGCTCCTCCGCCACCCACGCCTCCGCGCGCGTGGAGTCGCTGAGCACGTAGAAGTCGAACGCGTCCAGGTGCCCGGTGGCCGCGATGGACTCGTACGTGGCCTGCACGTGCGCGAACACCGACGCCGGATCCTCGTTGTGCACCGGCATCACCACCGCGGTGCGACGCGTGAGCGGCCCGGCGGCCTCCTCCTCCGTGGGCCAGCGCAGGCCCGGCACGCGGCGGTTGGACACGAGCTGCACGAAGCCCGCGACGCCGCCCCAGAACGACAGGGCGATCCACGCGAAGCACAGCGTGAACAGCAGCAGCACGAAGCCCTCCGGCACCGTGGTGCCCCGGGCGCTCAGCAGCCGGTGCATCTCCACGGAGGCGAACCCGGTGGTCAGGGCCGCCAGCCCCAGCACCATCACGCGGCGAGGGCGGGCCATGGCCGGCGAGTACGGTTCGGCGTTCATGCGGGGTGCTCCGGGCTTCGGGCGTCAGGAGGCGACGCGAGGTGGAAGGCGCGCTAGCGCGAGGGCGAAACGTCCGCCTGGCGGCTGGCCGGACGCAGCCAGCGGCGCACCATGTCCATGAAGGGATTGAGCACGAGCACCTGCTCGCGCATCTGGCAGGGCATTTCGGACGGGGCCGCCATGGGCACTGCCTCACACACCGCCCGGCGCCACGCCTCCGGCAACGCGCGCGGCTCGCGCATCAGCACGTCCGCGCCCCAGCGCGCGCCGCCCACCAGGACGAACGCGGCCCGGCCGCGCACCAGCAGCGACGGCCCGACGTGCGACGGCCCGAGCACCTCCGCCAGCCACCCCTCCACCCGCCAGCGCGCGAGCGCCAGCGCGGCCTCCGGAGACAGCGACAGTTCGCGGACGCCCAGCACCCAGCTCGCCAGGCGCTCCAGGTCTCCACGGCCCGTGAAGCCGAAGTCCTGGAAGAAGCCCTCCAGCGCGTCGCGGGTGTCCGCGCGGGCCTGGGGCATCGCCGGGGCGAAGGAGAGGAAGGGGTGCGTGGTCACGGAATCCACAGGTAGCTCCAGGTCTCGGTGAGGGTCTCGGAACCGCGTTTCAGGAAGCAGCGGAGCTCGACGGGGCCTGCTCCGTCGGGCATCAGCTCGAAGGCCGCGCGGTAGCCGCCGGTGACGGCGTGCACTTCCGCGCGAGGGTGCAGCACCTGCCCACGGGAAGCGGTGACGACCGCCTCCACCGGGCCCGCGCCATCCCCGATGCTCTGGGTGAAATCGAGGACGAAGCGACGCGCCCCCGGCTTGCTACCCGCCGCGACACGCGTCGCCGCGACGACCGACCCCGTCGGCTTCACGCCCTCCGGCGCGAAGCCCCAGGACAGGCGGTACGAGAACCCAAGCTGTGCACCCGCCGCCAACGGTGCATCCGGCACCCAGAAGGCCACGATGTTGTCGTGGATCTCCTCGCGGGTGGGCAGCTCCACCAGCCGCACGGACCCCTTGCCCCAGTCGCCCACCGGCTGCACCCAGGCCCCGGGCCGGCGCTCGGAGCGTGCCTCCAGGTCCTCGTAGCTGGCGAAGGCCTGGTCGCGCTGCAGCAGGCCGAAGCCCGCCAGCCCGTCCGCATGGAAGCTGCTCACCTGGGTGTGCTTCGGGTTCTTCAACGGCCGCCACAGCTTCTCGCCGTTCTTCATCCACACGGAGAGGCCGTCGGAGTCGTGCACCTCCGGGCGGAAGTCGTCGAAGTCGCCCCGGTCGTTCTCCCCGAAGAGGTACATGCTGGTCAGCGGCGCCAGCCCCAGCTGCCGCACCTGCTTGCGCGCGAACAGCGTCACCGTCACGTCCATCACCGTCTGCTCACCCGGGCGGATGGCGAAGCGGTAGGCCCCCGTGACGCTGGTGCTGTCAAGCAGCGCGTGCACCACCACCTGGTCCGCGCCCTCCGCCGGCCTCTCCAGCCAGAACTCGCGGAACGTGGGGAACTCCTCGGGCCCCGACAGCGCCGTGTCGATGGCGAGCCCGCGCGCGGACAGCCCGTACACGTTGCCCCGCCCCAGCGCGCGGAAGTAGCTGGCCCCCAGGAAGGCCACCAGCTCGTCGTAGTAGCCCTTCGTGTTGAGCGGCGCGTTGAGGCGGAAGCCCGCGAAGCCGTTCACCTTGCCCGCGGGCGGCGTGCCCACCAGCGGGCCGTACGTGAATTGATCCGTGGAGAAGGGCACCGGGCGCGACTTGCCGCCGGACACCTCGTTCACCACCACCGGACGCGTGTAATAGAAGCCCGGGTGGAAAAACTGCGCCCGGAAGGGCACGCCCGCGTCACGCCACAGGGAGCTGGCGTCGCGGAAGCGGATGTCCCGGTACTGATCGTAGGTGAGCTTCTCGAAGGACGGCGGCACGCCCACGGGCGGCTCCTGGTACGGCTTTCCGGCCAGCGCCCGGGCCTTCTCCTTCACCGTCTCCGTGGAGAACCCCGAACCCCGGGCCGCCGTGGACGACGTCGCCGGCTTCGGCTGGGCGCACGCCAGCGTCGCCGCGCACAGCCCCACACCCCAGGTCATCCCCACCATCTGTCGCCGCCACCGCGTCAAATCCCGCTCCTCCTGGGCCACCGCTCGCGCCTTCACGGCGCGATGCGGCATAGGCTAGCAACGGTCATGCCAAGCGGGAGGGGGCGGGGAATTTCCCAATCAATCCATCCACCTGCCCCAGGGCAGATGATTGCTGTTCAAATGATTTCGCCTCTTTGGGAGGGCGGGCGAGGGAGAGGGCCTCCGCCGCCTGGACTGGGGGGTTGGGGATGTGACGGACAGCGGGCATGCAGCCCTGTCCGAAATCTCCACAGGGGCGGGCCGGCCGGGCGGATGGATTTCCCGGGACATTGCCCCCCGTTGCAGGCAGTGTGGCCAGACCGTGTGCCGTACCGGGAATCCTCCCGGGGGGCCCACGGGTTCCTGGAAACTTCCAGGTGCTTCGGGCCGCTTCGCGGCCCGACCGCGCACCGCCAGGCGCCCCCGTAATTTCGCGGGAGGGCGCGCTGCGCGGTCGGCCCCCCGCCTGAGGGGGAAGCGCGCCAACCCATCATTGCGGGATTCCATGACGTTTGACGAACTGCAGTTGACTGACTCACTCCTCAAGGCCGTGAAGGCCGAGGGCTACACCACGCCGACGCCCATCCAGGTGAAGGCGATTCCGCACGCCCTGGCGGGCAAGGACGTCCTGGGCGTGGCCCAGACGGGCACGGGCAAGACGGCGGCGTTCGCGCTGCCCATCCTCCAGCGGCTGTCGGCGAAGGCCCCCTCGGGCGGCGCGCGTCCGGTGCGCTGCCTGGTGCTGACGCCCACGCGTGAGCTGGCCAGCCAGGTCAGTGAGAGCTTCGGGACCTACGGCAAGAACCTGCCCCTGCGCCACGCGGTGGTGTTCGGCGGCGTGGGCCAGACGCCGCAGGTCCAGGCGCTGCGCCAGGGCGTGGACATCCTGGTGGCGACGCCGGGACGCCTGCTGGATCTGATTGATCAGGGCCACGTCACGCTGCGCGCGCTCGAGGTGTTCGTGCTCGACGAGGCGGACCGCATGCTGGACATGGGCTTCATCCACGACGTCCGGCGCGTCATCAAGGTGCTGCCGAAGGAGCGCCAGACGCTGTTCTTCAGCGCGACGCTGCCGCCGGACATCATGGACCTGGCGCGCAACATCCTGAGGGATCCGGTGCGGGTGGAGGTGTCACCCGCGTCCACCACTGCGGAGACGGTGAGCCAGCAGGTGTACTTCGTGAAGCGCGAGGAGAAGCGCGCGCTGCTCACGCACCTGCTCCAGGACGCGAAGGTCATCCCGCGCGCGCTGGTGTTCACGCGCACGAAGCACGGCGCCAACCGCGTGGCGAAGCAGCTCACGCAGGCGGGTGTGCGCGCCGACGCCATCCACGGCAACAAGAGCCAGAACGCCCGTGAGCGCGCGCTGGACGAGTTCCGCGCGGGCACCCTGCGCGTGCTGGTGGCCACGGACATCGCGGCGCGCGGCATCGACATCGACGGGCTGTCGCACGTCTTCAACTACGACCTGCCCAACGTGCCGGAGCAGTACGTGCACCGCATCGGCCGCACCGGCCGCGCGGGCGCCAGCGGCCAGGCCGTGTCGTTCTGCGACTCCGAGGAGCGCGAGTACCTGCGCGACATCGAGCGCACCATCCGCCGCAGCGTGCCGGTGGTGGCGGACGCCAGCTTCCGTTCGCTGCTCCCCGCGACGCTCCCGGGCGACCTGGTGGAGGACGACCGTCCGCCCCTCGCCGGTGGGCGGGGTGGTGGCCGGGGCAATGGCGGCCAGCGCCGCGGCGGCAACGGCGGCGGTGGTGGCGGCGGCGGGCGTGGTGGAGGCCGCGGTGGCGGTCAGGGCCGTGGCGGTGGCGGCGGTCAGCGTCCGTCCAGCGGCGCGGGCGCCCAGGCGTCGCGCGGCGGCGGTCAGGTCCGTGCGCAGGCGAGCCGTCCGGCCGGGGCCGGGGCACCTCCTCCGGCCGCGGGGGCCAGCACGCCTCCGCCCCGGCGGCAGTTCTCCAAGTGGGGCTGAGCCCCTCCCCTCTTCCCCGGTAGGGCGTGGGCAGCAGGCCCACGCCTTTGCTGGTTGAGCACGGCTTCATCGACTTCAGGCGCCCGGGTCCTCTCGCGAGGGTCCGGGCGTTCGAATGTCCGGGGGGTGTCCGGGGGTGGAGGGCTCGCGCCCTGGCGGATGGGGCGTGCTAGCGTGATGCCCCGCTTCGCGGGTGCGTTCGCACCCCTCTGTCATCAGGACACGCCCCATCCATGACGCGCTCGGCTGACGGTGAGCTGCACATCGATTCGGTCCTCCGGAATACCTACAAAGTCGTCTCCGTGTTGGGTCGGGGCGGCATGGGGTCGGTGTTCCTCGCGCAGCACCTTCGGCTGCCGGGCAAGCACGTGGCGGTCAAGGTGCTTCGCGTTGGCGAGCACGTGAGCCCGGACGTCCACATCCGCTTCCGGCGCGAGGCGGAGATCGCCTCCCGGTTGGGGCACCCGAACATCGTGGAGGTGCTGGACTTCGACACGCTGGAGGACGGCAGCCCGTTCCTGGTGCTGGAGTACCTGCGCGGGGAGAGCCTCCAGGACCGGCTGCGGCGCGGGCGGCTGTCGTTGGAGGAGGTGTTCTCCTTCACGCGGCAGATGGGCTCCGCGCTCCAGACGGCGCACCGCGCGGGCATCGTCCACCGCGACCTGAAGCCGGCGAACGTCTTCCTGGTGCCCACCGACTCCGGCGGCGTGGTGGGCGAGCGCGTGAAGCTGCTCGACTTCGGCATCTCCAAGGTCATGTCGTCGGAGACGGTGCAGACGCAGGACGCGGTGCTCATCGGCACGCCGCAGTACATGTCGCCGGAGCAGGCGATGGGGCGCAACCGGCAGATCGACGCGAGGACGGATCTGTTCGCGTTGGGCGGCATCGTGTTCGAGATGCTCTCCGGCATGTCGCCGTTCGGCGGAGGTTCGCTGGCGCAGATCATCTACCGCGTGGTGCATGAGCCGCCGGTGTCGCTCGCCACGTTGATGCCGGAGCTGCCGCCGAACGTCGCCGCGGCGGTGGCGCGTGCGCTGGAGAAGAACCCGGATCAGCGCTACCAGGATGTCGCGTCGTTCATCACGGACCTCACCGGCGCGACGCTCCAGTCGTTGCCGGAGACCGAGGAGATGCGCGTGGCGCGGACCTTCACGCGCACGCAGCAGCCGTCCGGCATCGCCCTGCCCTCTGGCATCGCCCTGCCCTCCATGGCGCAGGACGACGCGGCGTCGCTGGGGGCGACGATGGCGCCGGTGAACAGGGCGCCCGCGCCGGCCACGGGCCGCTTCGGTCCGGACGCGGATGACATCGGCTTCGAGGCGACGATGGCGCCTCGCGGCGGTACGGCCCACTACGGGCAGCAGGCCCCCGCGCCGTCCGACACGATGGGCTTCGGCGCCACCCAGATGCCGTCCAACGGCTCGAACCCGGGAGTCGTGGGGTCCTCGGGTGTGGCCTTGCCGGCGGCGCCCCAGGGAGGCGTCGCGGGACAGTCCTTCGCGAACGGCGGGTTCCCTGGACAGTACGTCGCTCCGGGCAGCCTCGGTGGACAGCCCGCCGTGACGGGAAGCACGTCAGGACAGCATGGCGTTCCGGGCAGCTTCGGTGGACAACAGGCCGCGCTCGGCAGCCTCGGTGGGCAACAAGCCGCTCCTGGCAGCCACGGTGGACAACAGGCCGCGCTCGGCAGCCTCGGTGGGCAGCATTCAGCGCCCGGCAGCCTCGGAGGACAACAGGCCGCCCCCAGCAGCCTCGGTGGGCAGCATTCAGCGCCCGGCAGCCTCGGTGGGCAGCACCCGGCTTCCCTGAGCGCGACCGGTGCCCTGGCGGCTCCCGGTTCTTCGACGCTGCCCGTGGAGGCTTCCGCTGCCGGCAAGCCGAAGTCGCGACTGGTGCCCATCATCGGCACCGCCGCGCTGATCATCGGCGCCGTGGGACTCGGCTGGTGGCTGCGGCCTTCTCCGCCCGTGGTTCCCCAGCCCATCGTGAGCGCACCACCTCCTCCGGCGCCCCTACCGCCCCCGATCAACCCGACCCCGCCGCCCCAGCCTCCACCCATCGCGGTGGCGCCCACGGTCACTCCCCCCCCGTCACCGCCGCCCGTCGCCCAGGTGAAGCCGACCGTGGCCACCGCCCCGCAGAAGCCGTCCAGCATGAACCCTCCCAACAAGGCCTCAGCCGAAGCCCTCAAGGACGCACGGCTGGCGTTGGCGAACGGAAAGCTGGATGAAGCGGTCCGCAAGGCCCAGCGCAGCATCAGCGATGGCTTCAACCTGTCCGCCCAACTGCTGCTGACCCAGCTGCGCTGCATGCAGAAGGACCTTGGCGCGGCCCGCTCGGAGTGGAACAAGCTGCCCAGGCCGTTGCAGCGCAAAGCCGAACAGTCGTGTCAGAAGTACGAAGTAGACCTGAGTCTGTGAGCTGGACCCGTCCGTGCGCCAGGACACCACCGTGTTCGCGCGCGGGATGAGGGGGAGGAATCGCGTGAGAGTCGTCGTCGCAGTGGCCGTGCTTTGTGCTGTCCTGGGCACCCTGCCCGCCCGGGCCGCGGCGCCCGTGGAGGCCGGCAAGGTGTTCGTGGGTCCGCAGGGAGAGCTGGTGGCCGTCGTGCCGCTCACGCCCCGCGAGCAGAAGAAGTTCCTCGTGCGCATCCAGGGCACCGGCTCCGTGCTGGACGGCCTGGTGCTGCCGTACACCCTCAAGGACTGGAGCAGCGTCGGCACGTCCCGGCTGAGCTACACCACCCAGTGGCGCGGCCGGAACTACTCGCCGCTCACGCTGGTGGGGCCGCGCGCGGAGCTGCACTTCCCCGGCGGCCCCGGCAATGGAGTCACCGTCCAGTACGACGAGGCGCGCTCCCAGAAGCTCAAGCCGGAGGAGGTCTACGCGCAGCACCAGCAGCAGACCCAGAGCGGCCAGCTCGCGAAGCTGATGGCCTTCGACCGCAAGGCCGAGGAGGCCGTCCACGACACCGGCTACGCGGAAGCCCTCCAGCAGATGAACACCGCCTGCGCCACGACCGTGGCGGGCACCATCGACTGGGCCACCGTCACGGAGCCCCTGCTCAAGGACGCGAACATCACCCGCTACTGCGCCTTCCCGCTCAGCGCGCTGAAGGCCATGTGCGCCACGTCCGAGGAAGCCCGCCGCACGGTGAAGGCCCGCCTCCAGCGGATGGACTGCCGCTTCGGCGCTGGCCTGGAACCGGCCCTGCAAGGAGACCGCTTCGTGTGGACCACGAACACGGAGGCCTCCAGCCAGGAGAAGGCCGCCACCCGCTACTTCAAGAAGAACCTCTAGCCCCACGCCCGCACACCATGATCATCCAACGCGTCCTCACCGTCGCGGTGCTCCTCGCTTCGAGCACCTCCGTCGCCGTCGAACCGCCGTGGGGCAAGGCGGAGAACCTGGGGCAGCGCATGCTCCTGGAAGCCACCTCCGTCTGCACCGACGGCAAGGGCCACTACGTCGTCGCCGTGCCCCGCGAGGAGACGGAAGACCTGGAGGAGCAGCTCTTCTACGGCGACGGCAAGCAGTTGGTGGTGGTGCCCCGCCCCCCCGGCTTCCTGCCCGGCACCCTGTTCATGGATCCGCGCTTCTTCAACCGCAAGGGAACCGCCGACTACCAGGGCATGGACCTGCGCGTGCATTCCGAAGTGTCCCTGGACACCAAGGAGCGCACCTGTTCGCTGCGCTGCGGCGAGCGCAAGGTGCCCCTGGAGCTGCTGCCCGGCACGGCGGCGCGCGAGCTGCTGCGCAAGGCCACGTACTCGCCCAACCCGCAGAAGTACGTCCCGCACGCGCTGCTGCGCGACTCGAACGGCACGTACTACTACGTGGACAAGGGCTTCACCGCCGAGGAGTCACGCAACTTCCGGGTGTTCATCGGACCGCGCGGCGACCTCAAGCCGCAGAAGATGACCAACGTGGTGGCGGACTCGGAGGGGGAGATCTTCACCACGAAGAAGGGCCAGCTGCGGCTCGTCATCGACCGCGCCCAGACGCCCGTGTGGATTGAGAACCCGCGCAAGGAGGTCACCCTGCGCAACGTGCCCGTGGAGCAGAACCTGCCGCTCATCTACAACGAGCTGGGCGTCTACACGGGCATCCGGCTGGGCACACCCTGCGACGACCAGTAGCGCCCACGCCTCAGACGCGCACCAGCACGGCCATCTGGTGCGCGCCAATGCCCAGGCCCACCATCACCAGGTACTTCGTGCGCAGCCGGTGGTGGAACCGCGCAAGCGTCACCGGGATGGACGCGTGCACCATGTTCCCGAAGTCCTCGAAGGTGTCCACGTACTCGCGCGGACGGATGGCCTGGGCCCAGTGGTCCATCAGCTTGCGCGTGGCCTGATGCGAGATGAGCGTCACGTCGTCGCGTGACACGCCGTGCTTCGCCAGCAGTCGCTCCACCAGCCGGGGAGGACCGTTCATCCCCGACGACAGGAACGCCTTGATGCCGCCCGTGGGCGCCAGGCCGTAGGTAGGGTAGCCGAGCCCCGACTCCGGCCGCGCGCCCATCGTCATCGCGCCGTACTCGTCGCTGAAGGTGTCCGCCGCCCAGTCCACGAGCGTGAGCCCGCCTCCGGGCTCCGAGGCGCCCACCACCGCGGCCCCGGCGCCATCCCCGATGCCGATGGCGTGGCCCTGCGTGTAGTCCATGTTGCGCGTCCAGGCCGCGCCCACCGCCACCAGCGCGTACCGGATGGAGCCCGCGCGCAGCGCCTCCCACGCGAGCACCACGCCCATGAGGAAGTTGACGAAGTCCGCCTGCACCGGCACCACCAGCGCCCCCTGCCCCAGCCCCAGCTCCTGGTGCACGGCGTAGAGCGCGTTGGGCGTGATGAACTCCGACACGGACACGTAGCCGTAGAGCCGGTCCACGTCGGAGGCCTTCAGCCCCGCGACCTGGAGCGCGGCCGCGCCCGCCTTCGCGGTGAGCGATGCCAGCGACTCGTCGGGCCCGAGCACGCGGCGCTCGCGGTTGCCGTAGAAGAGCGCGACCTCGCCGCCCCCTTCCGCGGCGGCGCGGCGCAGCGGCTCGAAGAGCGGCTCGTCGTTGCCGCGCACCCGGGCGGGCAGCGCGGCCCCCGCGCCCAGGAGCGCGAACGAAGCGGACGTCATGCGCTGCTACTTCCCGTCGGACGCCACCGCGGCGAAGCGGTCGCCGTACGGCGGCACCTCGCGGTAGTCGATGTGCGCGACGATGACCTGCGGCTGGCCCGACGCGTCCGCGCGGCGCAGCACTTCCGGCAGCAGCGCGTCCAGCTGACCGGGCCCGTCCACCGTGTAGACCTTCGCGCCCAGCGACTCCGAGAAGCGCTCCAGGTCCGGGTTGCCCAGGCCGTAGAACTCGTCCTCCAGCGGATACGCCGTGTCCTGCATGTGCTCGGCGTGGTTCACCATGCCCAGCGCGTTGTCGTTGAGCACGATGGTCACCGTGCCCACGCGGTAGCGCGACGCCGTGAGCAGCTCCACGCCGTTCATCAGGAACGCGCCGTCACCGACGACGGCCACCGCGGCGCGCTCCGGCCGGCCAATCTTGCCGCCCACGACGGCGCCGCAGGACCAGCCCATGGACGTCAGACCCGTGGGGTAGAAGATGCGCGCGGGGGGAGACACATGGAGCAGGTGCGACGTCCAGCCCGTGCAGTTGCCGATGTCGATGTAGAGGTCCATCTCCGGGCTGAGGTGCCGATCAAGCTCCGCCAGCAGCTGCTGCGGCTTCACCATGCCCTTCGCCTGGGGCGCGCACACGGCGGGCGCGGGCTCATGGAGCGCCATCACCTGCGCCCAGCGCTCCTGCACCCGCGCGCCGCTGGACGGGCCAATCATCTGCCCCAGCTCCGCCAGGCCCGTCACCACCGACCCCGCGTCCGCCACGATGGGCAGCCGCACCGGCAGCAACTGGCCGATGTTCGCCGCCTCCACGTCCACCTGGATGACGTGGTGGATGGACTGGAAGTACTTGTGGAAGCTGCGGCTGGCCCACTCACCCAGGCGGCTGCCCAGCACCAGGAGCACGTCCACGCCGTCGCGCAGGTACGCCTCCACGCGCTTGCTGCCGCCCAGCCCCACCACGCCCAGGCACAGGGGCTCGCGCTCGGAGAACAGCCCCTTGCCGCGCAGGCTGCTCGTCACCGGGATGCCGTGCTGGGTGACGAACGCGTTGAACGCGTCGCCGTGCTCCTCCATGGCCGCGCGGGCGCCGGCGCCCAGGAGGATCAACGGGCGGCGCGCGGTGCGCAGCATGGAGAAGGCGGCGCGCAGGTCCTCGAAGGGGGCGGCGGCCGGACGCGCGCGGAAGGCCCCGCGCGTGGTGGGCACCGTCGCGCGCTGGATGGGCTGGCGGGCGACGTTGGTGGGGATGCTCAGGTGCGTGGCGCCGCCGGGCAGGCCCTGCGAGGTGCGCATCGCCCGCTGCAACAGGCGCGGCAGGCTCTGCGCGTCCACGACGGCCGCGGAGCTGGCGCAGGCCTGGCGGAACATCTCCACCGTGTTCACGCCGTGCGTGCTGTTGCTCTCCTGCATCGCGAACAGGCCCACGCGCTCCGTGGACACGTTGCCGCTGATGGTGAGCAGGGGCACGCCGTCCAGGTGCGCGGACGCCACGCCCGTCATCGCGTTGGTCGCGCCCGGACCCGCCGTCACCATGCACACGCCCAGCTTGCCCGTGGCGCGCGCGTAGCCGTCCGCCATGAACGCCGCGCCGCCTTCGTGCGACGCGATGATGAAGCGCATGGAGCCGTGCTTGCGCAGCGCCTGCTGAAAGGGCGCGAGGTTGCCGCCAGGGATGCCGAACACGGCCTCCACCTGCTCGGCCTCCAGGTGCGCGAGGACGCAGTCGGCGACCGTCAGGTCCTCCACCGTCTTGAAGCCGCGCGCGTTCGCCTCCCCGTACATCGGGATGGGGTCGCCGTGGCGCGCCTGCAGCCCGTCCATCGCCTCCGGCGCCGGCGTGTCGTGACGGAGCACGTTGAGGGGCAGCTCCGACCGCGACGCGGACGACGCGGTGATCTGCAGCTCAGCAAGCGAGGAGGTCGACATCGAAAGGCTTCTCCAAGGCCCCGGGTCCCAACCGACTCGAAATTCCACTTCGAGTCGCTGTCACCGAGTCGGGGAAACCCCCGGTGCACGCACAGTCTTGCGGGCTTGCTGCAAAGATGCAGCTGCCTTCTAGCCGAGCAGTTGGGCAGTGGGAAGTAATTTCTCATGGAAAGTTCGGCTGAGGCTGGATTCTCACACTTCAGGACAGATTGCGCTGTCCAGGGCCAAACGTCTTCCTGTCTTCACTTGGAGAACGGGTTTCGCGCGCGCGTACGGAAGTGTGCCGCGTCTGGATCCACGAACGCATCAGGTTGCGCTAGGCTCCAGGGGCGCACGCGCCCTGGCTATTACAGAGGGGCGCACGCGTCCGACGAATCCAACGTGGGGGTTGTCATGATCGAGAATCTGCGGACGGAGTACGGCTTCAGGATCAATGCACCTGGCTACATCCTGCTTCCCGAAATCACGGCCTGGTTCAACGACCTGCGCACGAAGGTGGCGGTGAAGAAGGGCCGGCCATTCGGGCTGATGGTGGACATCCGCAGCCAGCGCGCGAATCCGCCCGAAACCCAGGACGTCATCAAGCAGGCCATGGTCTGGCTGAAGCAGAACGGCATGGTGCGCTCTTCGGTGGTGCTCGACAGCACCGTGGCGCGCCTGATGATGGTGCGCATGTCGAAGCAGAGCGGCGTGTACGAGTGGGAGCGCTACATCGACGCGTCGAAGGATCCCGACTGGGAGCACAAGGCGATTGACTGGATCGTCAACGCGGTGGAGCCCTCGAAGGAAGAGGACGCCGCGGCCTGAAGTTGACCCAACCCCCCGGGTGATGGCGGTGAAGGCCCCGCAGGCCCACCGCCTCCCCTGACGGGTTGGGGCCGGATCCTCCCTGATTCACAAAAGCCCCAACCCATGAACTCCGGGTCCCAGCGGACGCCGCGCGGGCTCCGGCACTTCGCCTTCGTCGTCCTGGGGCTGCTCAGCCTGCACTGCGCGTCCGTGGAGCCCTCGCGTGCACGGGCCCCCGACGCAGCGGACGGCTCCTCCTCCCCTGCCCCTGCTTCGCGCACGCTGCGGGTCCGCGTGTACGCGGACGCGGAGCACCGGGCGCAGGTTCCCCACTGGGAGCGGGCCTTCAAGGACCGGCTCCAGCGCGCGAGCGAGGCGGTGCGGGGGCCACTGCGGGTGACGTTCGCGCTGGAGTCGGCGCGGGCCTGGGACCGGCGCGGGTCCGAGGGCTCCCTGGAGCCGGTCGTCGTAGCGCTGGAGGCGTTGGATGCGGGCGAGGACGTGGACCTCGTCGTCGGGCTGGTGTCCGCGCCGTCGGTCTTCAGCGAGTCACAGCACGAGCTGGGCTTCGCGCGGGTGCTGGGACGGCACTGCGTGCTGCGGGGCATCAACGCCACCGTCCCGGTGGAGGCGCGCCAGCACCTGGAGGTCTCCGCCCTGCTGCATGAGTGGGCACACACGCTGGGCGCGCTGCACGTGCGCGAGCCGCCCGGGTGGATGTCGCCGAAGTACGACGCGGCCCGGTCGGGCTTCGACGCCCGGACCACGGCGCTGCTCGCGGCGGGCTTGCGGTCGCTGCCTCGGGCCCGGGTGGAGCTGGAGGCCCAGCGAAGGTGGGCGCGCGAGCTGAAAGCGGTGTTGGCGGGCATGGTGGGGCCGGCATGGGACGGGCCGGAGCGTGACTTCCTCCTCGCGTGGACCGAGCGGGTCCGCGGGGCCCACGCGGTGCTGGGGCCCGAGGGCGCGCCCAGGGCGTTGACGCCACCGGAGCGCCAGCGCCTCGCGGAGGTCATCGCGCTGGAGAAGGCGGGGCGCGCGGAGCTGGCCGCCGAGGCCCTGGAGCCACTGGCCCAGGGACACCCCCACGATGAACGCGTGCAGCTGCTCGCGTGCTACCTCGCCGTGCACCTCACGCCGGCCTCGCCCTCCACGCAGGAGCGCTGTGAGCGGGCCATCACGCGGTTCCCCGACGAGCCCTCGCTGCGCATGAACGTCGCGCTGCTCCACCTGCACGCGGGCCGGTTCGACGCGGCGCAGGACAACCTGCTGGCGGCCCGGCGGAACCTGGAGGCCCGGGCCGACGCGGAGCCCTCGCTGTGGGCGGACCTGGCGGGACTCTTCCTGCGCGCCCGCTGCGTGACGTGGGCGGAAGAGGCCGCGGCCCGGGCGCCCGGGCTCGCCGCTTCGGACACGGTGCTCGAACAGGCCCTCCGGGTTCGGCGCCAGGTGGCGCTGCCGGAGCGCTCCGACGCGGGCGCCGGCCCCCCGCCGCCCGCGGACTCCGCGCCCCGGGTGGCCCCCTCACGGGAAGGGGCCCTCGTGCGCGAGGTCTTCGACATCGAGTCCCTGCTGCACACGGGCTCGTCCAGGACCGCGAGCGCTCGCATCACCGCGCTCGCCCAGGCGTTTCCGCGGAGCCCTTCCGTCGCGCTGGTGCAGTGCGAGCTTCACCTGCTCCAGGGGCGGCTGGCCCCCGCGCGCAGCGCCTGCGAGCGCGTGCTCGCCGCGCGGGAGGACGCCGTGCAGGCCCACCTGATGCTCGGCGTGCTGGCGACGAACACGCGGGCGCACACCCGCGCGCGGGCTCACCTGGAGCGCGTCATCGCGCTGGAGCCCACGCGCACCGAAGCCTGGCACCTGCTCGCCCGTGAGTACCGGGGGACGAAGCACCTGGGCCTGCTCAAGACCCGCTACCGTGAGCAGTTCGCGCGCGAGCTGCCGTGACGCGCGCATGAAGCCGCGTGCGCCCTACGTCGCGAGGGCCGCTCGCCACTCATCCTCCAGCAGCGACAACATGTGCATGTCGACGAACCCCCCGCCCGGCGTGGGCTGGTAGCTCCGCAGCACACCTTCCTGGCGGAACCCCGCGCGCGTCAGCACCCGCAGCGAGGCAGGATTCCGCACCGACACCAGGGCTTCCATGCGGTGCAGTCCCATCTGCTCGAAGCCGAAGCGCACCATCACGGGCAGCAGCGTCTTCATCACGCCCTGTCCCCACACCCTGCGCGCCACCATGTAGCCCACCTCCGCGCGCCGGGCCTTCACGTTCCAGTTGAAGAGCGACAGGAAGCCCAGGGGCTTCTCATCCTCCCGGGAGAACAGCACCCAGCGGATGGCCTCGCCCCGGCGCATCGCCTCCAGGTCCACCGCCAGCTTCTCGCGGATGATCTCGGGGCGCAGCGGCACCTCCAGGTTGAGGCTCCGCGCGGTCTCCGGCTCGCCGTACATCGCGACCATTTCATCCGCGTCGTCGCGCGTGATCAACCGCAGACGGTACGGCTCGGGGGCCTCGGGCGACGACAGCGGGGAGGAGGACGTGGTCATGGGGGTTCACCCGTGCGCAAGGGACCCGCGCACGCTACCGATCTTGCGCGGGCGCCGCCATCGCGCTCGTGACGGCCTCCCTCACGCCCTACTCCGTGCGCATCGCCTCCACCGGGTCCAGCTTCGCCGCGCGGGAGGCCGGGTAGATGCCGAACAGCAGCCCCACCCCGCAGCTCATCCCCAGCGACAGCGCCACGGCCCAGGCGGGCACGCTCATGGGGAACAGCAGCACCCACTTGCCCAGGAACACGAACCCGAAGCCCAGCCCCACGCCCAGCAGCCCGCCGAAGAGCGACAGCAGCACCGCCTCCGTGGCGAACTGGCCCAGGATGCGGCGGCGGCGCGCGCCCAGCGCCTTGCGGATGCCAATCTCCCGCGTCCGCTCCGTCACCGACATCAGCATGATGTTCAGGATGCCGATGCCGCCCACCACCAGCGACAGCAGGCACACGCCCACGCCCGCCAGCGCGATGACCTGGGAGAGCTCGTTGAAGGAGGCCGTCATCGACTCGTTGGTGTGCACCTCGAAGTCGTTGGCCTCCTGCGGCGTCAGCTCACGGCGGCGGCGCAGCAGGTTCACCACCTCGTCCTGCGCCTTCTGGAACAGGCTGCCGTCGCGCGCCTGGACGGCGATCTCCACCGAGCGGTGCTTTCCGTAGAGCTGCTGGAAGGCCCGCATCGGGATGGCCACCTGGTTGTCCTGGCTGGCCATGCCCATGACGCTGCCGCGCTTCTGCAACACGCCGATGACGCGGAAGGGCCGGCCCTTCAACCGCACGTCGGAGCCCACCGGATCCGTGCCCGGGAACAGCGCGTCCGCCACGTCCACGCCAATGACCATCACCGGGCGGCCGTCCAGCGACTCCGTCTCGTTGAAGAAGCGGCCGTTGGTGACCGCCACCCCGCTGGTCGCCAGGTACGTGGGCTCCGTGCCCAGGATCCTCACCGACGGGTGCGTCTCCCGGAAGGCCGTCGCCAGCTTCTTGCCCCACTCCATGTCCATGGGCGTGGCCGCGCCCACGGAGGGACACGCCTCCAGGATGGCCTTCACGTCCTCGCCGTAGAGGTCCTTGCGCTTGGCGTACTTCGCCCAGTTGATGCGGCCGAAGCCCGTGGGCCACTTCGTCACCTCGAAGGTGTGCGCGCCCAGGCTGCCCAGGTTCTTGTTCACCTGTTCGCGCAGCCCCTCGATGAGCGCCATCATCGTGATGACCGTGGCCACGCCGATGACGATGCCCAGCAGCGTCAAGAGCGAGCGCAGCGGGTTGCCCAGGAACGTGCCCAGCGCCAGCCGCAGGTTGTCCAGGAACGCGCGCATCGCCTATTCGTAGCGGAGCGCTTCCACGGGGTCCAGCCGCGCGGCCCGGGCCGCCGGCCAGATGCCGAACAGCAGGCCCACCAGCGCCGCGAACGCCACCCCGCCCAGCACCGTGCTCGGCCGCACGTCCGCCGCCAGCGGTGTCACCAGCGACACGAGCTTCGCCGTCCCCAGCCCCACCGTCGTGCCCAGCAGGCCCCCCACCGCGGACACGCTGGAGGCCTCCATCAGGAACTGGATGACGATGGTGCGCTGCCGCGCGCCCAGCGCCCGCCGGACGCCAATCTCCCGCGTCCGCTCGCGCACCGACACCAGCATGATGTTCATGATGCCGATGCCGCCCACCAGCAGCGTGATGAGCCCCACGCCGGTGGCCACCGCGTAGAGCGCCCCGGTGAGCTGCTCATAGGTGGCCGCGAGCGTGTCCGGCCGGTTGATGGAGAAGTCGTCCGGCACGCCCGGCGGCGTCGAGCGCACGCGCCGCAGGATGCCGACGAGCTGGTCCTCCGCCTGGTGGATCCGCCCGGCGTCCGCCACCGCGATGGCGATCTGCATGGGCCGCCCCTTGCCGAAGCTGGAGTTGAAGGTCTTGAAGGGCATGTACACGGCCAGGTCCATGTTCTCCGACACGACCTTGCCCTTGCGCCCCAGCGTGCCCACCACCTGGAAGGGCTTCCCGTCGATGCGCACCGTCTGCCCCAGCGGGCTGACGCTGGGAAAGAGCGTGGCCGCCACCTCCGCGCCCAGCACCGTCACCGGCCGGTTCACCTCTTCGTCCGCGCGGGTGAGGAAGCGGCCGGACACCACCTCGTAGTTGCCGATGGTGAGGTAGTCGCTCCACACGCCGTTGACGCGCACGTTGGAGACCTGCATCGCGCCATGCGCCACGTCCGACGTGCGCAGCACCGCCGGGGAGATGGCGGTGATGAAGTCCGCCTGCTGGCGCACCTGCGCCACCTGCTCCAGCGTGAGGTTCTTGCGGTTGCGGAACACCCACCAGTTGCCCTTGATCATCCAGGGGAACTTGGAGACGTAGATGGTGTTCGCGCCCAGGGTGGCCAGCTGCTTGTCGAACGACGTGTTGAGCCCCTGGATGATGCCGACGATGGCCAGGAGCGTCGCAACGCCAATGCCGATGCCCAGCGTCGTGAGCACCGTCCGCATCCGGTTGGCGCGCAGGGAGAACACCGCGATGCGGGCCCCCTCCAGCACGTCCACCCGGAAGCGATGACTGAACTTCATGCGTGGCCCACCTGTGGCGGCAGCACGCCGGTGCCGCCCAGCGCCACCTCCGGGCCGGGCCCGTCCGCGATGATCTCACCGTCGCTCAGGCGGATGGCCCGGGGACAGCGCGCCGCCAGCTTGGGCTCGTGCGTGACGAGCACCAGCGTGTGGCCCGCCTGGTGGAGCTGCTCGAAGAGCTTGACGATCTCCTCGCCGGTGGCCGAGTCCAGGTTGCCCGTGGGCTCGTCCGCCAGGAGCATGGAGGGCTCCGACACCAGCGCCCGCGCGATGGCGACGCGCTGGCGCTGACCGCCCGACAGCTCGTTGGGCCGGTGGTGCATGCGGTGCGTGAGCTGCACCTTGTCCAGCGCCGCCTTCGCCCGCTCGCGCCGCTCCTTCGCGGGCATGCCCCGGTACACCAGCGGCAGCTCCACGTTGGCGAGCGCCGTCTCCCGGGGGAGCAGCTGGAACGTCTGGAAGATGAAGCCGATCTCCACGTTGCGGATGACGGCCAGGTCGTCGTCGTCCATGCGCGACACGTCCTTGCCGTTGAGCATGTAGCGGCCGCTCGTGGGCGTATCCAGGCAGCCCAGCACGTTCATCAGCGTGCTCTTGCCAGAGCCCGACTGGCCGATGATGGCCACCCATTCGCCCCGGTTGATGCCGAAGGTCACGCCACGCAGCGCGCGCACCTCCTCGCCACCCACGAAGAAGGCGCGCGTGAGCGCCTCCACCAGGATGAGGGGGCCGCTCTCCGGAGCCGAAGGGGTCGTCACGACTTGCGCCCGCCCTTCCCGTCGCCCGCGGGCACTTCCGGCTCACGCACCGCGTCCCCGTTCGCCAGCTCCTTGGACAGCGTGCGGTAGGGGCCCTCCACCACGCGGTCCCCCACCTGGAGCCCCTCCAGGACCTCCAGCTCCGTGTCGGAGGCGATGCCGGTGCGCACGCGGCGCACCTGGGCCTTGTTCTCCCCGTCCACCACGAAGACGACCTTGGCCAGGGTCTCCGTGCGGCGCTTCGCGGTGAGGGCGGCCCCCTCCACCGGCGGCTGGTAGTCCGGCAGCGAGCGCTCGGAGCGCACCGTGACGGCCTGGATGGGCACCAGCACCGCGTCCTGGTGCGTCTCCGCGCTGATGCGCGCCTCGGCGCTCATGCCGGGCAGCACGCCGGGAGGCCGCGCGTCCAGGGCGACGGTGATGGGGAAGCTGGTCACCTCCGCCTCCGTGCCCGCGTTCTTGATGAGCGCCTTCTGGGCGATCTCCACCACGGTGCCGGTGAAGGACTGGCCCTCCAGCGCGTCCAGCGTCACCTCCGCGGGCTGGCCGTACTTCAGGTGCACCACCTCGTGCTCACCCACCTCGAACTTGACCTCCATCTGGTTGAGCGCGGCGATGGTCATCACCACGTCCTCGGAGAAGTCGGAGCCGCGCACGCGCTCACCCACCTCGCGCGACAGCTCGATGACGTTGCCGTCGATGGGCGACAGGAGCGTGGTGCGCGACAGGTCCGTGGCGGCCTGGTCCAGCACGGCGCTGTTCTGGGCCACGCGCTGCCGGGCGGCGGTCAGGCGCGCCTGGGCGGTGTCCACCAGCGCCTTGGTCACCTCCACCTCCGAAGCGGCGGCGAGCCCCTTGTCCGCGAGCCCCTTCACGCGGGCGAGCTCCGCGCTCTGCCGCGCGACCTCCACCTCCGCCACCTGGACCTCCGAGCGGGCCGCGTCCCTGGACGCCTGGGCCTGCTTCACGGCCGCCTCGTAGAAGCGCTTGTCGATGCGCCCCAGCACCTGCCCCTTGGTGACGGGGTCGCCGTCCTTCACCTGCAGGGCCACCAGGTCCCCGGACAGGTTGGAGGAGATCTTCACCGTGGTGGCCGCCTGCACCTTGCCCGCGCCCGTGATGGTGCGGGTGATGGTGCCCTTGCGGGCCTTCGCCACCTGGACTTCCTGCGTCGGGGGCGGCCGGTCACGCAGACCGCCCACGGTGATGGCCGCCGCGCCGAGCATCAGCACGCCGGCGATTGCCGCCTTCCACCACGTCATTGTGAGTCTCCCGGGTTCAGCGTGCCCGTGGCCCGGAACAGGGCATAGCGGGCGATTTCGACATCGATGCGGCTCTGGAGCAAGACCAGCTCCGCCTGCGTCAGCTTCAGCTGCGCGTCACGAACGTCCAGCGTGGAGCCGGCCCCGGCCTTGAAGCGCTCCTCGGCCAGCTCCAACCCCTGCGCGGCGGCCACCCGGTTGGTGGTCGCGAGCTTCGAGGAGGCGAGCTGCCCCTCCAGCGCCTGGTGCGCCCGGCGCACCTCCGCCTCCAGCTCCCGCCCCGTCTGCGCAAGCGTCAGCTCCGCCTTGCGGATGTTGGCCTGGGCCCGCGCGGACTGGGCGTCGGTGAGGAAGCCGTTGAACAGGTCCCACGTCAGGGTGATGCCGCCATTGAAGGTGTTGCCCAGGCGGGCCTCGCTGAAGAACGGGCCCAGGTCCTGGCTGGTGTGGTCATACCGCGCGCCCAGGCCCACCCGCGGGATGTAGTCCCCCTGCACGATGGCGCGCTGGAGCTCCGCCACGCGCACGCGCTGGACGAGCGCGCGCAGCAGGGCGCGGTGCTGCCGGGCCTGCTTGAGGGCGTCGTCCAGGGCAGGCGCGGGCGCGGGCTCCTGCTGGAACACCCCGGGGTCCACGGCCTGGAGGATCTCGGTCCCGGGACGGGCCAGCCACACGGCCAGCTGCGCCTGGTCCGCCACCAGCTGCATCTGCCGCTGCACGACGTTGATGCGGTCGTTGCCCAGGTTGACCTCCGCGGAGATCTCCTCGGTCTTGCCCACGCGGCCCGCCAGGAAGAGCGCGCGCGAGCGCTCCACCTGCTCCTCGCTGCGCGTCACGGTGGCATTGAGCACGTCCAGCGTGGCCTGCGACAGGAAGAGCGCGAAGAAGCGGCGGATGGCCTCCAGCTCGGAGGTGTCCGCCTCCTCCAGGGCCAGGTTCTTCGTCGCGTCCACGTTGACGCCCGCCTGCTCCAGCTGCTTCCAGAGGCCGCGGTTGTAGATGACCTGCGACAGGCCCAGGTTCGCGTTGTAGCTGTCGGCGGTGTTGGAGCTGCTCTCCACCTCGCGCGTGAGGACCTCCGTTTCGGAGATGGGGATGGTGACGACCTGCCGGCGCCGGCCCAGGTAGTTGAGGCTGGGGCCGATGCCGAACTGCACCTGGGGCAGCAGGCTGGAGCGCGCCGCGCGCTGGTCCTCCTGCGCCACGGTCACGTCCAGCACGGCCTGCAGGGCCTGGGTGTTCTTGCGGCCCAGGGTGCGCGTCTCCTCCAGCGTGATGGGCGTGGCGGTGAGCAGCGCGGTGACGACGAGGAGGGCGTTCACTTTCCACCGCCTGCGGGAAGTCCGATGAAGAAGATGCCGGCGTACATGACGTAGAGCACCAGCGCGAGCAGCAGCGACCGGCCCAGGCGCATCCCGGTGGCGGTGGAGAAGCCCACGCCCAGCAGGCCCACGCTCCACAGGTTGAAGAAGTCCACCCCGCGCAACACCCGCTCCATCTTCGGAGACAGGCCGCTCAGCAGGGCGAGGTTGGAGGGCACGAGCCGGGCGGCGCGCAGGTCCGTGAGCGAATACTGGAGGCTGGCGCACACCGCGTAGATGAGGTGGTAGAGCGCGATGGGCAGCAGGGCCACCGCGGCGGCGGCCATCAACTGCCCGAAGGACGCGGGCCGGCTGAAGAGCCAGGCGCACACCCACAGGACGCACGCCAGCATCAGCACGGACATGGGCATCGCGAGCAGGCCCTTGGCGATGCCGCCCACCAGCGCCTTGCGCGACGCGGTCTGGATCTGCTCGGCGATGTCGGACTCGGACACGGTGGGCGCGCCGACGTCCGTCGGGAGGGCGCCCACCACGGAGGCGGTCGCGTCCCAGCGCAGGGCGTACGCGGTGCCGGAGGCGGCGACGCACAGGGCGAGGATGATGAGGGGCCAAAGCCAGCGGCGGGCCTCGACGGCGGAGCGCGTGCCGTCGAGGGGGTCCACGAAGACGCGCGCCGGTTGAACAAGGGAGGTCATAGGGATGGGTTCTCTGGGCGGATTACGCAGCCCCCCCGGAGTGATTGCCCGGTCCCCTTGAATTGACTCGGGAAACGGGCAGGCAGCCAATCGAATTCCGGCGGCGAGCCCAGCTTTTAGCGCGCCTTGCATCCATCCTGTAGCGGTCTGTAGCCTAAATTTTGCGGCGGGGGCCCGGACGGTGTATTCCGCTCGGCTGCACGCTTGCCGGAGCATGAATGGTCGACAGCACGGATCTCGCCCAGGTTCTTCATGAGGCGCATGACATCGCTCGCAGCGTCGCCCAGAAGCCCACGTCGGCCCATGTGCTGCTTGCGCTCTTCACGGTGGAGAACCGCGCCCAGCTCCTCCTGAAGGAGAAGGGGGTGGACGAGGACGCGCTGCTGCAGCTCATCACGGAGGCGCCGGCGGAAGCGGGCAGCGTCGTGAACGAGCTGACGGCGCGCGCGCGCGAGCTGGCCAGCAACTCGCGCTCCGGGGAGGCGGACTGCCTGCACCTGCTCATCGCCATCATCCGCAAGCGCTGCGCCGCGTCGGACCTGCTCGCGCGAACGGGCATCGACCTCATCTCGCTGTCCAACACGGCGCTGTCCTACTCCACCAGCGGCGGCGTTCCGCGCCGGCTCCAGCCGGGCTACGGCCAGGCGGTGACCACGCGCGCGCCGGTGAGCCGTCCGGTGGGCGCGCCGCCCTCCCCCCTGCCCTTCTCCACCCTGGCCCTGAGCGTGCCGCGCCCGGCCCCGGTGATGACGCCGCCCGTCACGGTGCCGCCGCCGGCCGCCCGGATGACGCCCGCGCTGTCGCCGCGAGACCTCATCGACGTGGACGAGGACGACGCGTCGCAGGCGGCCCCGCCCGAGCAGGCCATCCCGCCGATGCCGCGCATGGCGCCTCCGGCCCCCGCGGCGCCGGTCGCCCGGGCGACGCCGTCCGCGCCGCCGCCCGCGCCCATGGCCCCCGTTTCGCGTCCGACGCCGCCGGCCCCCGCGCAGGCGAAGGGCGGAGCGCTGACGCTGGATGCGAAGGCGTTCCCCATGCTCACCTCCCTGGGCCGCAACCTGAGCCAGGCGGCGCGCGAGGGGAAGCTGGACCCGGTGGTGGGCCGCGCGCGGGAGGTCGAGGAGGTCATCGACATCCTGGGCAAGCGCCGCACGAACAACCCCTGTCTGCTGGGCGAGCCCGGCGTGGGCAAGACGGCGGTGGTGGAGGGCGTGGCGCAGCGCCTGCTGGGCCTGCGCGGCACGCTGGCGGAGAAGATCCTCGTCGAGCTGGACATGGCCACGCTGGTGGCGGGCACGCAGCTGCGCGGCTCGTTCTCCGAGAAGCTCAACGCCCTGAAGGAAGAGGTGCGGCGGGCCGAGGGGCGCGTGGTGGTGTTCATCGACGAGATCCACACCCTGGTGGGCGCGGGCTCCACGGGCGACGGCCCGCAGGACGCGGCCAACGAGCTGAAGACGGCGATGGCGCGCGGCGAGTTCCCCTGCATCGGCGCGACGACGCACGACGAGTACCGCAAGTTCATCGCGGCGGATCCAGCGCTGGAGCGGCGCTTCACGTCGGTGACGGTGAACGAGCCGTCGGTGCCGGAGACGGTGGAGATCCTCAAGGGCATCATCGGGCGCTACGAGGAGCACCACGGCCTGCGCTACCTGCCGGACGCGCTGGAGGCCGCCGCGTCGCTGGCCAGCCGCTACGTGACGGACCGGTTCATGCCCGACAAGGCCATCAGCGTGGTGGACCTGGCAGGCAGCCGCTGCCACCGCGAGGGCAAGCACCGGGTGGAGGCGGCGGACGTGGCGCGGGTGGTGGCGAAGCTTGCGGGCGTGCCGGAAGAGCGGCTGCTGATGAACGACTCGGCGCGGCTGCTGCGGCTGGAGGACGACCTGGCGCAGCGCGTGATCGGCCACGGCGAGGCCATTGGCCGCATCGCGCGGGTCATCCGGCGCAACTACGCGGGCTTCGCGTCGCGCCGCCCCATGGGCAGCTTCCTCTTCCTGGGCCCCACGGGCGTGGGCAAGACGGAGATGGCGCGGGCGCTGGCGGAGGTGCTGTTCGGCAACCGGGACGCGCTGGTGCGCCTGGACATGAGTGAGATGTCCGAGTCCCACGGCGTGTCGCGCCTCATCGGTTCGCCCGCGGGCTACGTGGGCTTCGGCGAGGGCGGGCAGCTCACGGAGCCGGTGCGCCGTCGGCCGTCGTCGGTGGTGGTGCTGGACGAGATCGAGAAGGCGCACCGCGAGGTGCAGATGCTGCTCCTCCAGGTGCTGGAGGAGGGCCGGCTGACGGACGGCAAGGGCCGCCACATCGACTTCTCGAACACGGTCATCGTGATGACCACGAACCTGGGCGCGGATGCGTTCTCGCGCACGGGCCGCGCGGTGGGCTTCGGCGCGGCGGACGCGGCGGCGGGGAACGCGCTGGACCTGGCGTCGGACACCGCGCGCAAGGCCCTGCCCCCGGAGCTGTGGAACCGCATCGATGAGCGGATGCCGTTCCGCCCGCTGGTGGAGCTGGAGGTGGCGAAGATCGCCACGCTCATCCTGGCGGAGAGCAGCAAGCGGCTCGCGACGGAGCGCGGCATCGTCTACACGGCGGGCGCGGACGTGGTGGGGCACCTGCTCAAGTCGGGAGGCTTCGATCCGCAGCTCGGCGCGCGGCCGATGCGCCAGGTGGTGCAGCGGCTGGTGGAAGGCCCGCTGGCGGAGCGCATCCTCGCGGGTGAGTTCGGCGCGGGAGACCGCGTGCGCGTCGCGGTGCAGGCAGGACAGCTCCAGTTCGCCCGGGACGCCGCCTGACGACGCGGCGGCGAGTCCAGCGGGGACGCGCGGGTGATGGAGCGGGCTCCTCCGCTCCGACTCGCGCGGGACGCATCCCGAAGGCGAAGCGCGCCCCGGTCGTCATCGTCGGTGCGGGGCGCCTGGGAGGCGCGCTCGCGCTGGCGCTTCAAGCGAAGCGCTGGCCCGTGCGCGTGTACTCGCGCGACGATGCGGGCCGCGAGCGCACCCGGGCCCTGGGGTTGAAGCCAGCGACCCCTGGCGACTTGAAGAAGGCGCGCGTCTGCGTGCTCTGCGTCCCGGACGCGGCCGTGCCCACGGTGTCACAGGCCCTGTCGAAGGAGCTGCCTCGCGCGGTGGCGCTGGTGCACACCGCGGGCGCCTTGCCGCTCTCCGCGTTGAAGACGCAGCGGGGCCGGACGGTGGGCTCGTTCCATCCGCTCTGCGCCGTGTCCTCCGCGCGCGACGCGCTGGTGGGCCACACGGCCGCCATCAGCACGCGCTCCCCTGCCCTCCGCGCACTGCTCCAGCGCATGGCGGAGGACGTGGGCTTCGCGGTGATCGACGTGCCGGAGGCGCACCGGGCCGCCTACCACGCGGGCGCGGTGCTGAGCGCTGGCGGACTGGTGGCCCTGGCCGACGCGGCCGTGGGCGCGTTGGGTGCGGCGGGCATCGAACCCGAAGCGGCGCTGAAGGCCCTGCTGCCGTTGATGCGTTCGGCGCTGCGGGGCGCGGAGGCGCGCGGACTCTCCGGCGGGCTCACGGGCCCCATCGTCCGGGGGGATGCGGGCGTCGTCGCGGCGCACCTCGCGGCGCTGCCAGAGGACATCGCCCCGCTCTACGGGCGGCTCTCACGACGGGCGCTGCGGCTGGCCTCGGACCGCCTGCGTCCGGAACAGCGCGGCGCGCTGGAAGCCGTGCTCACGGAAGTGGACCTGCGACCAGCCACCCGGAAGAGCGCGGCGGTCCGGCAGCCCTGACCGCGAGCCGCGACTCCTGGGCCTCCAGGAGTCGCGCTGCGTCCCGCCGGCCCGGGCGTGTTCCCCAGGCCGGCCTTCCCCACGGGGACTACGTGAGGATGATGCGCGAGCCCTGGAGGGCGCGGCGCACGACGGCCAGGGCCTGCTCGGACGCGGCCTCGGCCTCCGTGAGGCGGCGCAGGCAGACGTCGCCCGGCACCGACACGGAGCGCTTCAGGTCCGCCAGCAGCGTGAGCGCCGCCTGGAGCATCTCCTTGCCCTGCGGGGACTCGGCGGCCGGCTGACCCGCGGCCGTGGACACGTGCGCCGTGAAGCGCTGCACCGCGTCCATGGTCGCGTTCGGATCGTACTTGTCCAGCAGCGGCTTCAGCCGGTCCGGGTTGATGCGGATGAGGCGCAGCGCGCCGACCTTCTGGAAGGCCGGGTGCACGAGGCCGATCTCCGACATCTCGAACGCGCCCAGCAGGCCCTCGTCCGGCGCCCGGTGCGCGTGCGGCACCACGTCCACGAAGAGCGCCAGCGGATCCGCGCCCTGCTTGAACGCCGCCAGCTCCTCTTCATCCAGCGGCGGGAAGCTCGCGGGCGTGCCGATGAAGAGCAGCGGCAGCACCACGTCGTGCCAGAACTCCTCCGGCGCGGAGCCCGTGCCACCCACCGTGGCCACCAGGTGCGTCATCAGCTCCGCGAGCCGGGGGGCGCGCTCGGCCTGATCCGCCAGCGTCTTGCCCACCTCCATCCGCTGGAGCGACGTGACGATCTGCCCCTCGAACTGCTGGCGCGCCTCGGGCGGCAGCGGCGGCTGGGTGCGGCCCAGCGCGTCGCGCACGTCGCGCGCCAGCACGTCCGTGGTCGTCTCCAGCGTCTGCTTCGCCTTGGCCGAGTCCACCACGATGAACTGGAGGAAGCCCGGGTCGAACAGGCGCTGGTAGTCCGTGGGCGCCAGCTGCTGCGGCTGACCGCCCAGGGCCTGCGCGGGGTTGGCGCCAAAGCGCACCTGCCCCAGCGAGCGGCGGATGTCGCTGGCCAGGTCGTCCAGGCGCGTCAACTTGCCCTGCGACATCGCGTCCATCACCGCGCCGAACGGCGACAGCATGATGATGGCCTGGGGGAAGCCCAGCGACGCGCCCTCGGGGGAGTCGCGGTTGGGGAACCAGAAGGCCTGGTGCTCGGAGATGAGGCGCAGCGCGAAGCCGCCCGCGAGGCCCAGCGCCGCGGCCTGGTGCTCCGGCCGGTTCGGGTCGAACTTGCCGCCCAGCAGCTGGAGGACCGTCTTCTCCACGTCCGCCCAAGGCACCTTCACCAGGTCGACCGGCTTGCCGTCGGCCTTCTCCAGCGCCGCGGTGAGCTGGAGCTGCGCATTGTGGACATGCTGCGGAACGGGGAGCGCCTGCGGCTCGGCGGGTTCGGACATGAGAGGGTTCCTGTGAGAGAAGCGACGCGATCCCTTACCGTGAAAAACGCGTTCGTGGCCACGATTTGTGGCCGCTAGGATGCCCGTCATGTCAGCTTCCAGCGGGTCTGCCCGCCAGCCCGCCCTTCTCGCCTGCCTCCTGCTGCTGACGTCAGGGTGTGCTTTCGTCGCACCCCGTTTCCCGCAGAACGTCCAGGCGTCGTTCGCCCGGGACGACATGCAGAAGCTGACCACGCGGTCGATGGAGCTGTACTACCCGGCCCACCTGCGCCCGACGGCCCTGCGCATCGCCGCCCGCATGGAAGGCTGCGTGGACCGCCTGCGCACCGACACCTGGAGCCAGGCGGAGCGCAAGCGGGTCCTCGTCTACCTGACGAGCGCGGACTTCAACAACGCGTACGTCCAGTCGGAGTTCGCCAGCACGCCGCAGCAGATGGTGCTGCCGCAGCACATGACGCTGGAGCAGTTCAACCTGCTGGGGCTGGGCGAGACGGAGATTGGCGACGTGGCGTGTCACGAAGCCGTCCACTACGTGCAGATGCAGCAGGTGGGCGGCCTCTGGAACGTGCTCAACACCCTGAGCGGTGGCCTCTTCCAGCCCAACATCTTCACCGAGTCCTGGTTCCTGGAGGGACTGGCCACCTACTACGAGGGGCGCCTGGGAAAGGACACCGGCCGTCCCCACAGCCCGGTGTGGCGCGGCTGGTGGGAGGGCGTGGTGCAGGCCCGGCGCGGGGAGCTCAACGCGGGCTACCTGTCCCCGGAGCACCGCGCGTTGGATCCGTTCGGCGGCAACTACCTGAGCGGGATGCACTTCGTGGAGTACCTGGCCCGGACGTATGGCGAGAAGCGCCTGTGGAAGCTGGTGGAGGAGCAGGGCAGCTCCCTCATCCCGCCCGTCGCCGTGACGCTGCGGTTCAAGCGCGTGTATGGCAAGGACATCGGCTCGCTGTTCAGCGAGTACGAGCAGAGCCTCCAGCAGAACCTCCAGGTGCGCGAGCGCCCCGCCACCCAGCAGGTGCGCGTGCCGGACGCGGGCTACTTCTCCCGGCTCGCCGCCAACCCGAAGGATGGCAGCTCCGCGCTCCTGAGCGTGGGCCGGGAAGACATCACCCACCTCACCGTGCGCGAGCGCGACGGTCGCGAGCGCTTCAGCCGGGCGCTGGTGCAGCTGCTGCCGGGGCGCAGGTGGGTGCTGGCCAGCCCGTCGCTCGCCAGCGGCATGACGTTCAGCCGCGACGGCGCCTGGCTGTACCTGGTCGGCGCGGACGTGGACGCGCTGGGCAGCTACACGGCGAAGCTGTGGCGCGTCGATGCGCGCACGGGCGACGTGGTGAAGCTCTGGGACGGGCTGGAGGGCATGGGCGGCGACATCAGCGAGGACGGCCGCAGCTACGTGTTCGTGGAGGTGCGCGGCGACGCGGCGAACCTCGTGCGCCTGGACCTGGAGTCGGGCCAGCGGGAGCGGCTGACGGACTTCCAGCCCCACTCGGCCCTGGGCCCGCCCGCGACGTCTCCGGAGGGCCGGCGCCTGGTGTTCCCCCTGTCCGGGCCGCGGGGCTGGGACCTGGTGCTGCGCGAGCCGGACGGCTCCCTGCGCTGGCTCACGCGCGACGGGCTCTTCAACTATTCGCCCCGGTGGCTGGACGCGGATCACCTCACCTTCCTGCGCGAACACGAGGGCCGGCTCCAGGTCCACGTGATGACGGTGTCCACCCGGCGCATCGCGCGCGTCACGGACGCGCCCCACCTGACGCTCGACGTGGCGCCCGAGGGCGAGGACTCGGTCGTCTTCCTCAACCGCGACGGCACGAACTTCACCGTGGACAGCGCCCCCCTGTCCGAAGCCCTGGCCGAGCTGCGCACGGCGTCCGCTCCGGCAGGCACGGTCGCTTCCGCCACGGGCGCGACGGCCCCCCAGGGCCCTGACGCTCCGCCTCCCGCGACGGACACCCCCTCCGTGGATGCGACGTCCTCCCTGCCCACGGAGGAGGCCTCCGGCTTCGTCAGCTTCCCGGGCGGGGCCACGGACCCCGCCGCTCCGGCCTCGCCGGAGGCGCTCACGCAGGTGCCCTCTGGAGCGCCCGCGAGCGGCGCGCCCATGGCACCGCCTCCGCTGACGTCCGACCCCGACAGCGACCTGGACGGGCCCGTGGTGCCGCCGGCCATCGCGGGCCGCGCCGTGGACGTGCTGTCGGACAAGCCCTACTCCACGCTGGAGGGTTTCTTCGTCCCGAACTACCGCGTGCCGTACTTCTACACCGTGCCCAACGACATCGACGGCGAGGACCCGTACCTCGCGGCCGGGTTGGCGCTGGCGGGACAGGACCGGCTGGGCTTCCACGCGTACTCGCTGCTGCTCACGTACGACACGAAGGTGGAGCAGCCCAGCGTGTCGTTCGCGTACGGCAACGCGCAGCTGGCGCCCGTCTACCTCCAGCTGTCCGCGTCCCGCGTCCGCGACATCGACCGCACCGACCTCCAGGCGACGGTCTTCGCTTCACGCACGTTCTGGACGACGCCGGTGACCTTCGGCGTGCTCGCGCTGGACCGCCGCTTCGACGCCACGGATCGCCGCCCCGAAATCGTCACCCGCATCATCGGCCCGGAGGTCTCCGCGTCCTACTTCGCCGGCGAGGGCACGTCCTACGGCGGCACGCAGCGCGGCCTGGGGCTGTCGCTCAGCGGCGGCCTCTACCCGAAGGCCTTCTCCCGCGACTCCACCATGGGGGACGTGCGCCTGGGCGTGGAGGGCTACCTGGGCGGCCTGCCCTTCACCGGCAAGGACAACCTCCAGCTCTCCGCCGTGGGCCGCGCCCTGCCCGGCGCGCCCGATGAGTTGCTGGAGGTGGGCGGCATCCTCCCGGGGCAGGCCTTCTACACCAGCCGCGACACCACGGACGACGGCGGCCTGCCGCTGCAGCTCCAGCCGGGGCTCGCCTTCAGCGAGTACCTGCGCGGCTACGAGGACCGCACCTTCCGCGCGCGCAACGTGCTCATCGCCAATGCGCGCTACCGCTACCGCGTCATCGTGGACTACGGCTGGGCCTCCACGCTGTGGCTGCTGCCGTCGCTCTTCGTCAGCCAGTTCGAGCTGGAGGGCTTCGGCACCCTGGCGCGCACGGACAACCGGAACAACCACGGGGCGGTGGGCGGCTCCGCGACGCTGCGGTTCACCCTGGGGCAGGCGTACGCCCTCTCCGTCTTCTACCAGTACGCGCGCCGCTTCGATGACCGCCTGGGCGACCTGCACCTCGTTGGCGCGACCTTCTAGTCAGTCCGCCCGGACGCGCGGGACGGCCAGCCCGAACAGGCCCGCCTCGCGCGCCACCGCGAGCACGCCCTCCGGCACCAGCTCCGACGGCTCCAGGCCCCGCGCCAGCTGCTCGCGCACCTGGGTGGAGGACACCTCCGCCAGCGGCGGCCCCACCGTGTCGGGAGCCGGGTAGCCCGCGCGGTAGAGCACCAGCACGCGCGCCATCCGCTGGATGCGGTCGAAGTCCTTCCAGTGCGGCAGGTCGCGCAGGATGTCGCTGCCGATGATGAGCGAGAAGCGGGTGTCCGGGTGGCGCTCCACCAGGAAGGCCAGCGTGTCCACCGTGCGCCCGCTCCCGCCCACCTCGCGCTCGACGAGGCTCGTCTGGAGCCAGCCGGAGGTCTCCCGGCAGAGCGCGTCGCACATGCGCGCGCGGTGCTCGAAGGACTCCAGCTGCTTGCCGAAGGGATGGTGGAACGTGGGCATCAGCCAGACGGCATCCACGCCCTGCGTCGCATGCACGTAGGTGGCCGCCATCAGGTGGCCCACGTGCGGCGGGTTGAACGAGCCTCCGAGCAGCGCGACCTTCACGGCGGGCCTCTTATTTGACGGTGAGCTTCGTCCCACGCGAATCGACCTGGAGCACCTGGGGCGGCAGCACCTGGTGCCCGTCCAACCGGAAGGCGGAGAAGCTCAGGTTGCGCTCCGCCTTCTCCAAGAGGCCGCACGTCTGCTCCGCCGCGCCCACCAGCCGGCCCGGCGTCACGAAGTAGCGCGGGCCAATCTGCACCACCTTGGGCTCCGCCTCCCTGCCGTGGATGAACACCTGGGCGTTGAGCAGGTCGTCGCGCACCAGGTCGTTCTTGTCGTGCACCACGCAGCAGAGCGTGTCCCCCACCAGGTCCATGGCCTTGTTGGCCACGGCCGGATCCCGGTACGCCAGCGACTCGCGCTCCGGCACGCGCACGAAGCGCTCCATCACCAGCCGCCGGTCGTCCTCCGACGCCACGTCCGCGGGCGCCTCGCCATACGCGGGCGTGCGCGGCTTGCCCTCCTGGGGCGCCACCAGCCACTGCGACACGTCCGCCAGGAAGTCCGCGTCGGAGTACTCGCGCCCGCCCCGGCTCTTCTGGCGGCGCCACAGCACCCACTCATCCAGGTCCGTGTAGCGCGCGCCCACGAAGAGGAAGCGCCGGGCGCCCTTGGCCCGCAGCAGCTCATAGGCCGCGTCGAAGGCGCCCAGGTCGCCATGCGTATCGGAGAAGACGCCAATCACGGGGAGCTCACCGCCCCACAGCGTACAGCAGGGCGGGCTCGCGGTGCTTCCGGAAGGCCTCCGTCTGCAGGGCGAAGCCCTCCAGCATCCGGTCCAGGCTCCACCCCTGCTCGATGCCGCGGCGCACCTGGTCGGTGCCGCACAGGAGGTCGAACGCGGGCACGTCCTCCACGAACTCGTACGCGTCCGCCCGCCAGTCGAAGTGGCCGGGGCCAATGTCGTGCAGCGCCTGGAAGATGGCGATGCCCGTGCGCAGCGGCTGGAAGGCGTGCCGATCCGTGACGTGGATGAAGGCCCCGTTGCACGACTCGCCCCGGTACTTGTCGAAGGTGGGGGTGAAGCCCACCGGCCGGAAGGCCACGCCCGGCAGGCGCTCCTTGTCCAGGCGCGCGAGCAGCGCGTCGGTGTCCACCCACGGCGCGCCGAACTGCTCGAACGGGCGGCAGGTGCCCCGCCCCTCCGACACGTTGGTGCCCTCCCCCAGGCACATGCCCGGGTACACCAGCGCCGTGTCCGCGGTGGGCATGTTGGGCGACGGCGGCAGGAACGGCAGCCCGGTGTCGCTCCAGTGCATGTCGCGCGTCCAGCCCTCGCACCGCACCACCGTGAGCTCGCAGCCGAAGCCCTCCTGCGAATTGAACAGCCGCGCCAGTTCCCCCGCCGTCATGCCGTGGCGGTTGGGCAGCGCGTACAGGCCCACGAAGGAGCGGAAGCGGTCCCCCACGAGGTTGCCTTCCAGCGTCACCCCGTCCAGCGGGTTGGGCCTGTCCAGCACGTAGAAGGGCACGCGCGCCTGGGCCGCGGCCTTCATCGCCAGCGCCATGGTGTAGACGTAGGTGTAGTAGCGGCTGCCCACGTCCTGGATGTCGAACACCAGCGCGTCCAGGCCCTTCAGCCACTCGGGACGCGGCGAGAGCGACTCGAAGGTGGAGCCATAGAGGCTGTACACGGGCACGCCGGTGCGCCGGTCGTGCGCCTGATCCACGGCCACCATGTACTGGGCCTCACCCCGGATGCCGTGCTCCGGGCCGAAGAGCGCCGCCAGCGTCACGCCCTCCGCGCCGACCAACAGGTCCGCCAGGTGGCGGAAGCGCGAGTCCACGCTGGTGGGGTTGACGATGGCGCCCACCCGCTTGCCCTTGAGCGCGGAGAAGCCCTGCGCGGCCCACACATCCAGTCCCGTCTTCACCTTCGTCACGGTTGTCGCCTCGTCCCGTCGCACGCTCAAGCGCGTGGTCGCGGGAGGTCAGTTGGCGTCCAGGCGCTTGAGCGCGCCCTCAGCGGCCTTCTTCGAATCGCAGTTGGAGCGCAGGAAACCGCCGGAGCGGCCGTCATCCTCCCCGCCGTTCTCCGCCAGGGACTCCAGCGTGCCGCGCGCGTCCTCCAGCTTCAACTCCGCCGCCGTCCGCACGGCGGCGACCCGCGTCCAGCAGTTCTCATGCTCCAGCAGGGAGACGATCCGCGACACGGCGTCGTCGTCCCCCTTCTTCGCGGCCTGGCCGTAGTCCCCCAGCGCGCCCGACACGTTGCCCTGCGCCTCCGAAAGCCTCCCCGCCAGGTACAGGCGCCGGCCCGGATCCTTCTCCGCGTCGATGTACTTCTGCGCCTCGTTGGAGCGCCGGGTCTTCTCCATCCCCGCCGTGCCCTCCACCGCGCGGATGGAGCGCATGGGGGCGCTGCCCACCCACAAGAACCCTCCGGCGCCCACGAGCAGCACGCCCGCCGCCGCGACCACGAGCAGCCCCTTCTTGCGCTGCTCCGGCGTCATCCGGGCCCGCGCCTCCAGCATCCGCCCCCAGAGGGCGCTGCCCGCGGAATGCGCCTGCTGTCCCAGCACAGTCGCCCTCTGGCCCACCACCACCGCGCCCTCCGCGGCGCGTTGGCTGAGCACCACCGCGCCGCTGGCCGCCTTCTGTCCCAGCACCACCGCGCCGCTGGCCGCCTTCTGTCCCAGCACCACCGCGCCCCCCGCGGCACGCTGGCCCAGCTGCGCCGCGCCCTGCCCCAGCTGCGCCGCGCCCACCGCCGCGCGCTGCCCCAGGGCGCTCAGGTCCATGCCCTCCTCGGACACGCGCGACAGGGCCAGGTTGCCGAACGGCGGCATCGACGTCGCCTCCGCCTCCGACACCACCAGGCCCGGCGACGGCGCCTCCACCCGGTAGGGCGCGCGCGGCACGCGGAAGACGCGGATCTTCCCGGGGATGCCCTTCAGCTCGAAGGCGCCCACCTCCTGCGACGGCACCTCCGCCTTGTTCATGGCCAGGTAGACGGCTTCGGTGAAGAAGACCTCGTCCGCGTCGGTGATGCCCTCCACCCGGGCGGCGATGTTCACCGGCTCGCCGAAGATGTCATTGGCCTCCACCCGCACTTCGCCCACGTTGACGGCGACGCGGACGTGGAGCTGATCCTCCTCCGGGAGAAGGCGGTTGTGGTGCCAGAGCTGGTCCTGGATGGCGATGCCGCTCAGGACGGCCTGGGTCGGGGATTCGAAGGTGACGAGGAACGCGTCGCCAATGGTTTTGATGATGCGTCCACCGAACGCCCTGAACAGCGGGGCGAGCAACGCCTCATGCACCTGGAGCAGCCGCTGGTTCTCTTCCAGCGTCTGACGACTGGTGCGTTCGGTGAAGCCCTTGATGTCGGTGAAGACGATGGCGAGGTTGGCGGTCTTCAAGGCGGGGGCAGTGTATGCAGCGCGTCGCGCGAAGCAATCGCCACGGCCGGACCCGTTTGAAGCGTGTCAGCGCTTCGAAGGTTTGAGCACCCGCATGGATCGCTTTTCGGGGGCCACGAGCTGCGCCCTCACCTTCGCGGCGAGCTGGGGCCTGTCCGTCCGCTCGTAGAAGGCGGCCAGCGTGCGAAGGACGCCCGGGCTGGTCGGCTGGGCGTCGCGCGCGGCCAGGAACTCGCGCTCCGCGTCCAGCGTGCGCCCCTGCTTCTCCAGCACCGCCGCCAGCTGCAGGCGCACCTGCACCCACGCGGGCTGCGACCTGGACAGGGGCCGGTAGTGCAGCTCCGCCTTGAGCCAGTCACCGACCTGGGCCCAGAGGCCCGCGAGCCGGAAGCGCGCGTCGTCGTAGGACGGGCGCAGGCCCACGGCCTTCTCATAGGCGCGGATGGCGTCGAAGGTGGCGCGGCGCTCCTCCAGGAGCTGGCCCCGGAGGAAGTGGACCCGGGGGTTCTCCGGGGCCTCGAGCAGGGCCGCGTCCAGGTGCGCCTGGGCCCGCTCCAGCGCCGGGGTGCTCCCCGCCTTGAGCAGCAGCCGTGCTGCCTCCAGGCGGGGCAGCTCCCAGCGGGGCTGGGCGACCGACAGCCGCTCCAGGGCGGCCAGGGCCCCCGCGTCGTTCCCGGCCGTCTCCAGGGCCAGGGCGTCCGCCAGCGGGCTGGGCGCCGCCGGGGCCGCCGGAGCTGTCAGGACCGGGGGAGCCGGTGCGTCGGAGGCGCCCGTCAGCAACGCCGCCACGAGAACCCACATCATGCCCGGCAGATAGCAGAGCCAGGTGGGCCACCTCAACACTTCCCCTTGACGGACACCCGGCCGCGCATGAAACCCATGACCGTGCAGATCTCCCAACGAACGCTGGAAGACCTTGGTTACTCGGAAGTGCTCCGCGCGCTGACGCAGCGCTGCCGCACGGAGCCAGGAAGGGAGCGGGTGCTTGCCCGCCCGTTCCACGACTCCGAAGCGGAAGTCACCGAAGCGCTGGCCCTCGTGGAGGAGGCCCGCTTCCTGTCGCAGCAGCAGTTCTCCCTGCCCCTGGGTGGCGTGACGGACCTGCGCACCGCGGTGGGCCACGCGGAGAAGGGCGGCATCCTGGAGCCCCGCCAGCTCATCGACGCGGCCCAGCTGCTCTTCGCCTTCGCCCGGACGCGCGAGGCGCTGGACGAGCGCAAGGAGCGGGTCCCCCGGCTGGTGGAGATTTCGCGGCGCCTGCCCTTCCTGGAGGCGATGGCGCGCCGGCTGGACCAGTGTTTTGAACCGGACGGTGAGATCTCCGACCGCGCCAGTCCGGAGCTCAAGGAAGCCCGCGACAGGGCGCGCGGCCTGCACCGGCGCATCAAGACGCGGCTGGACGAGCTGCTCCACGACGAGTCCTTCATCCCGAAGCTGCGTGAGAACTACTACACGCTGCGCAACGGGCGGTACGTGGTGCCGGTGGTGTCCAACTACCGCTCGGAGGTGGACGGCATCGTCCACAACGCCAGCCAGACGGGCCAGACGCTCTTCATGGAGCCGCAGGCGATGGTGGGCCTGGGCAACGACCTGGCCATCGCGCAGTCGGAGGTGGCGGAGGAGGAGCGCCGGGTGCTCCAGGAGCTGAGCCAGTTGGTGGGCCGCGAATCCACGCGCATCCTGGAGGGCCTGGAGGCGGTGGCGGAGCTGGACGAGGTGGAGGCCATCGCCATCCTCTCCGCGGACCTGGACGCCACGACGCCCACCTTCGTGGACGTCACGGAGTTGCAGCTGCGCGGCCTGCGCCACCCGCGGCTCGTGCTCAAGGGCACGGAGGTGGTGTCCAACGACGTGGCGCTGACGGGCGGCGCGCGGGCCCTGGTGGTCTCCGGCCCCAACGCGGGCGGCAAGACGGTGACGCTGACGGGCGTGGGGCTGTGCGCGCTGATGCTGCGCGCGGGCCTGCCGGTGCCGGTGGGCGAAGGGTCGCGGATGCCGCTGTACCGCTCCGTACACTCCACCGTCGGTGACGCGCAGGACCTGACGCAGGGCCTGTCCACGTTCAGCGCCCACGTCACGCTGCTGCGGGACATCCTGACGGAGGTGGGCCAGGACTCGCTGGTGCTCATCGACGAGATCGCCGCGGACACCGACCCGCGCGAGGGCGCGGCCATCGCCATCGCGGTGCTGGAGGAGCTGCTGGGCAAGGGCGCCTACGCGCTCGTCACCACGCACCTGGAGGAGCTCAAGGCGCTGGCGCACATGGATCCGCGCTTCCTGAACGCGCGCGTGGGCTTCGACTCCAAGAAGATGGCGCCCACGTACCGGCTGCAGATGGGCGCCTCGGGCCAGTCCTCCGCCATCGACATGGCGGCGCGCGTGGGCCTGCCCCCGAAGGTGTGCGAGCGCGCGCGGGAGCTGTCGCTCAACGCGGGCGGCCCGCTCACCAAGGCGCTGGCGGCGGCCGAGGACGAACGGCGCAAGCTCTACGAGGAGCTGGAGAAGGCGCGCATCGCCGCGAAGGAGGCCGAGGCGCTCCGGGCGGACCTGGAGAAGCAGAAGGTCGCCTTCGAGCGCGAGCGCAAGGGCCGGATGATGCAGTTCAACGAGGACGTGCACACGGCCAGCGAGCACGCCGCCCAGGAGGTCCGCGACCTCCTGACGAAGCTGCGCAGCGAACAGAACGAGAAGTCGCTCTCCGAGGCGCGCATGCAGTTGCAGCAGCGCGCGGACGAAGCGCTGAAGCGCGCGGCGGCGGCCAAGGCGGAGCTGTTCCAGGTGGAGGCCCCGGGCCCCGCGAACCTCAAGGTGGGCGCGTGGGTGCACCACTCCGGCCTGGGCCGGGACGTGGAGATCCTGGAGCTGACGGACGGGCAGGCGGTGGTGTCCGCGGGCGGCGCGCTGAAGATGCGGGTGGCGACGACGGAGCTGTCCGGTTCGCGCACCCGCAAGCCGCAGCAGACGAAGTTCCCGGATCGCCAGAAGGGGGAGGCGGCCCTCAAGCGTGCGGCCTCCGCGGCGCCCGCGCAGGTGGATGCCACGAACTTCCGCTGCGACGTGCGCGGCATGCGCGCGGACGACGCGCTGTCGGAGCTGGAGCGGTTCCTGGATCAGGGCATGCGCCGGGGCGAGGAGGCCGCGTTGATCATCCACGGCCACGGCACCGGTGCGCTCAAGCAGACCATCCGCGACCACCTGGCCGCGTCGCCGTACATCCGCATGTTCCGCCCCGGAGAAGGCCATGAGGGCGGCGACGGCGTGACCGTGGTCGCCCTCCGGGGCTGACGGACGTAGGAAGTCGGACACAGGGAGCCGGGGTCCAGGAGGCCCCGCTCCCCATCGTCGGCGGTGGGCCGCCCTACCCTGCGCGGCGGCATTCGGTGCGGGGAGAAGGGTTGAGTACAGTGCAGGCCATGCATCGGCTCTGCCTGCTGGGATGTGTGTTGCTGCTGAGTGCCTGCCGCGAGAAGGCCCCTGAAGAGGGCGCGCTCCGCGTCACCGTGAAGTACGGCACCTATCGTCCCGCGTGCGTGCGCGTGGAGGTCCAGGACACGCAGGGGCATAAGGAGGGGACGGACATCCCCTCCAGCCAGTTCAAGGAACGCGCCGAGAAGGAGCTCCGGATCGCGGTGCTCCGCAGGGCCGAATGGGACCGTGAGCTGACCGTCACGGTGTCCTCGTTCAACGCCCTGGAGGGAGACCGGTGCGGGGGCGCGGCCGTGGAGACGCATGGCAGCGGAGGGACGGTGGCTGTGCCCCCCAAGCAGTTCTCCGAGTGGGAGACCCGGCTCAAGGCGGAGGACGCGGACGGCGACGGCTACCTCGTCGGAGCCATGTGGGGGGAGCCTGCTGACTGCGATGACGGCAGTGCGGCGTTCAACCCGGGCGTCATTGAGACGTGCTCAGGGATGGTGGACTTCAACTGCAACAAGTTGACTGGCTGCCAGGATCCCGCGTGCAGGGGCATGGCTTGTGATGATGGCAATGCCTGCACGCAGGGAGACCACTGCGAAGGAGAAGGCGCGGAAGCCCGCTGCCTGCCGACTACCACCACCCAGTGCACCCAGCCGAGCGGCCTCTGCGCCGCGCCCCAGGCGTGCCAGCCGTCAACGGGCCTGTGTGAAGCGGGCCCCTTCCCCGAAGGGGTGCTGTGCAACGACGGCAGGATCTGCACGAGCGGAGATCAATGCGATGGAAATGGTGCATGCGTCGGCACGCCCATGACCTGCGCTCCCCCCGAGCAGTGCTTCCGGCTCGCGCAGGCCTGCACCTCGGGTGCGGACTGCCGGTACGAAGTGGATCCCACGAAGCTCAACACCCCGTGCACCAACACACCCAATGGGAGCCCGGGTGTCTGCCTGCCGACTGGCGCGTGCAGCCCCTTCCCCTACAAGCCCTACAGCTTCGATCCGAACGTCATCTCCGCATCCGACATCCAGGAGCTCCGGACTACGGGCGACGTGACCTTTGACTCTGACACCCTGACGTGGGCGCCGTCGTCCTCCGTGACGGATGTCGCCCAGCTCAAGTACCTGCCCATTGCCCAGGGGGCTGGCCTCCCCGAAGCGATCCTCATCCCGGTGGCGACGCTGGACTTGGGAGGAGCGCTGACGCTTGTGGGCACGAAGCCCGTCATCCTGGCCGTGTTCGGGGATGCGAACGTGAATCGGCCCATCCTCGTCAACAGCACCACGGTGCCCGGCGCGGGCGCCAACCAGAATTGTGGTTCCGCGGCCGGAGCGAACGGGCAGTACGCCAACAGGAAGGGCGGCGGCGGGGGCGGCGCGGGCAACGGCACCGCAGGCAAGGAAGGCGGAAAGGGCTACAGCAATGGTGGTGCACAGGGTGGAGCAGGAGCAGCCCGGAGTGAGGCACCGGTTCCCCTCATGGGAGGATGTGCGGGCGGCGACGGCGGTGGTGGCAATGGTGCTGTGGCAGGCAAAGGCGGAGCGGGGGGTGGTGCCTTCCAGCTTTCGGTCGCGCGCACGCTGACCGTTTCAAAGCACATCTCCGCCAGCGGTCAGGGCGGTAGAGGTGGCAGCGCCAACACCAACGGTGGCGGCACGTCCGCAGGAGGTGGCGGCGGTGGCAGCGGAGGTCGCGTGGTGCTGGAAGCCTTCCAGGTGGCCCTGACGGACAGTGCCCGCCTCACCGCCAACGGCGGCGGCGGCGGCGAAGGCGGCACGGCCAACGGCTCTACCAGCGTCAACGGCGAGGACGGTACCCACGGAGCAGAGGACCAGAGCACTTCTGCGGCCGGCGGTGACTCCAACAGTATCAGTGGCGGAAACGGTGGAACGGGTGGGGCCGGGAACACGCCGCCGCAAAGTGGCTCCAACGGCAGTACTTCTAGTAACGCCGAAGGTGGCGGCGGTGGCGGTGGTGGCGCCGTGGGCTACATCCACCTGCGAAGCATTCAGACCTGCGCGATAGACGGGGACGCCGTCATCAGTCCGGACTCTACAGGCGGATGCCAGCTCCCCTGATGCACCGTTCTCGGCAGCCAGGGCGCCGGTATCTGGATAGACGTTGAATGGCTCGTTGACAGGGAATCGGGGTCCAGGAGGCCCCGCTACCTGTCATTCCTTCACGGAGGGATTCGGCAGGGAAGACGTATTGGGTAGAGTGCCGCGCCATGTCTCGGCTCTTCCTCTTGGGATGCGTGGTTCTGCTGGCCTCTTGCCGTATGAAGGAGCCACAAGACGGCGTGATCCGCCTGACCGTGGAGCACGGCAGCTATCAACCCCCATGCGTGCGCGTGGAGTTGGAAGATGGCGAGCACCGGGCGGCGACGGACATCCCCTCCAGCCAATTCACGGATCCGGACACAAAAGAAACCCGGGTTGCGATGGTGCGCAAGCCGGACTGGGGACAAGCACTGTCTTTGATGGTGTCCTCGTTCGACGCAGTTACCGGGGAGCAATGCTCGGGAGAACGGGTGGAGACCCAGCACGACTCAGTGCTGAACGTGCCGAAGGGCGCATCGCACTCATGGACCATCACGCTGCTGGCGAGCGACGCGGATGGTGATGGGTATCTCCAGAATGCCCAACGGTCGAACGGGCCCGACTGCGACGACACGAACCCGAACATCCACCCAGGCGCGACCGAGACGTGCAGCGCTACCGTGGATTTGAATTGCAACGCGCTCATTGGCTGCCAGGAGCCTGCGTGCAGAAGCATGGCTTGTGATGATGGCAATGCCTGCACGCAGGGAGACCACTGCGAAGGAGAAGGCGCGGAAGCCCGCTGCCTGCCGACCACCACCACACAGTGCGCCCAGCCGAGCGAACCCTGTGCCGCACTCCAGACGTGCCAGTCGGCCACGGGCCTATGCGAGGCGGGTCCCTTTCCCGAAGGGGTCCTGTGTGACGACGGCAACCTCTGCACGGACGGGGATCGATGCAGCGCCGGCACCTGCGCGGGCAATGCGCGCCTGTGCGACCCGGGCACCGCCAGTTGTCGGGAGAGTGCGGGCACCTGCAACCCCACCACGGGGGCGTGTGGCTACAAGCCGCTGCCGGCCACTATCGCCTGCGATGACGCGCTGCCTTGCACCACGGCCGACCAGTGCAATGGGAACGGTGCGTGCGTGGGCACACCCGCGGCCTGCGCTCCCCCCGAGCAGTGCTTCCGGCTCGCGCAGGCCTGCACCTCGGTCGCGGACTGCCGGTACGAAGTGGATCCCACGAAGCTCAACACCCCGTGCACCAACACGCCCAATGGGAGTCCGGGCGTGTGCATGCCGAGCGGCGCGTGCAGCCCCTTCCCCTACAAGCCCTACAACTTCGATCCGAACGCCATCGCCGCGTCCGACATCCAGGGCCTCCAGACCTCCGGCGCCGTGACCTTCGACTCCGATACCCTGTCGTGGACGCCGTCATCCTCCGTAACGAATGTCGCCCAGCTCAAGTACCTGCCCGTTACCCAGGGGGCTGGCCTCCCCGAAGCGATCCTCATCCCGGTGGCAACGCTGCAGTTAGGAGGAGCGTTGACGCTCGTGGGTTTGAAGCCCGTCATCCTGGCCGTGTTCGGGAATGCGAGCGTGGATCAGCCCATCTTCGTCAATAGCCTTACTGCGCCCGGCGCGGGCGCCAACCAGAACTGTGGTTCCGCGGCCGGAACGAACGGGCAGTTCGCCAACCGCAAGGCTGGCGGTGGCGGCGGCGCGGGCAACGGCACTGCGGGCAAGGAAGGCGGAAAGGGCTACAGCAATGGTGGCGCACAGGGTGGAGCAGGAGCAGCCCGGAGTGAGGCACCGGTTCCCCTCATGGGAGGATGTGCAGGTGGCGACGGCGGTGGTGGCAATGGTGCTGTGGCAGGCAAAGGCGGAGCGGGGGGTGGTGCCTTCCAGCTTTCGGTCGCGCGCACGCTGACCGTTTCAAAGCACATCTCCGCCAGCGGCCATGGCGGAGGAGGAGGCGGCGCCAACACCAGCGGTGGCGGCGCGTCCGCAGGGGGTGGCGGTGGTGGCAGTGGAGGTCGCGTGGTGCTGGAAGCCTTCCAGGTGGCCCTGACGGACAGTGCCCGCCTCACCGCCAACGGCGGCGGCGGCGGCGAAGGCGGCGCGGCCTCCAGTTCTGCCAGCACCAACGGAGAGGACGGTACCAATGGCGCAGAGGACCAGAGCTCTCCCGCAGCCGGCGGTGACTCCAACAGTAACAGTGGTGGAAACGGTGGAACGGGTGGAACCGGGAACACGCCGCCGCAAAGTGGCTCCAGTGGCGGTACTTTTAATAACGCCGAAGGTGCTGGTGGCGGTGGCGGTGGCGCCGTGGGCTACATCCACCTGCGGAGCGTGCAGTCCTGCATGATGGCCAGCGGCCCTGTCATCAGCCCACCGCCCACCGGAGGATGCTCGGTCCCTTGATGCACCGTTCTCGGCAACCAGGGCGTCGGTACCAAGACAAGCTTTGAAGCACGCACTCCAGCGAGCCGGGTCCAGGGGACCCCGCTCGCCACAGAAGGCACCGCCCTTCCCTTCTTCACCCCGGGTCTCGGAGGCGCGGGGAATGTTGGATACAGTGCCACGCCATGTATCGGCTCTGCCTGTTGGGATTCGTGGTGTTGCTGGGCGCTTGTGGCGAGAAGGCCCCCGAGGACGGCGCGCTTCGCGTCTCCGTGGAGTACGGCTCCTACAAGCCCGCGTGCGTGCGCGTGGAGGTCCAGGACACGCAGCGCCCTCGCGGCGCGACGGACATCGTCCAGGGGCAGTTCAAGAACGACGCCACGAAGACGGTCCTCGTCGCGGTGCTCCGCAAGCCGGAATGGGGCCGTGAGCTGACCGTCTCGGTGTCCTCGTTCGCGAACATCGACGGCACCCGCTGCGCCGGTCCCGCCGTCGAGCAGTTCACGAGCGAAGCCCCCATCGCGATTCCTCCCCGGGAGTTCGCCCGCTTCGACGTGAAGCTGGTGGCGGTGGACACGGACGAAGACGGCTCGCCTTCGGCCGTGGGCCTGTCCTGGGCCGGAGCCTCCGACTGCGATGACTCCCGGAAGGACGTCCGCCCGGGCGCCGCGGAGCAGTGCGACGAAACGACGGACTACGACTGCGACGGCCTCAAAGCGTGCGCGGACAGGGACTGCGCGGAGAAGACCTGCACGGGCGGAGACAAGTGCACCACGAACAAGCGGTGCATTGGCGTGGGCGCGGCCGCGGAATGCGGAGGTGGCGTTCCCGTCGTGTGCGACCAGTCACCGAACCTCTGCGCGCCCCGGCTGTCGTGCGAGTCCAGCACGGGTGAGTGCGTCCCGGGCCCCGTCCCGGTGGGCATGGCCTGCGACAGCGGCGACAAATGCGTGCCCACGGCAAGCTGTAATGCCAACAGCCAGTGCGACGGCCCTTCCCTGGTGTGCCCTCCCAACATGAGCTCCGTCTGTCAGGCGGAGGCGGGCACCTGCGACTCGACCAGCGGCCTGTGCCGGTACGAGCCCAAGCCCGCCATGACGGTCTGTACGGATGCGGATCCCTGCACGGCGACCAGCTCCTGCGATGGCCAGGGTGCCTGCGTCGGCACCGTCGAAGCGTGCAGCGCGCCCGTGTGCCAGCGGGTGTTCAGCGGCTGCGTCGCGCAGAACAACTGCCAGTTTGAACCGGACCCGGCACAGCTCAACACGCTGTGCGGCGAGTCCCCCAGCGGGCGCCCGCGCGTATGCGATGCAACCGGGGCTTGCGTGCCGTTCCCCTATCCCACGAGCAACTTCCCCGCGAATGAGATCCAGGCGGCGGACATCCGGACCCTCATCACCACGGGGAACGTGATGTTCGACACCGACAATGGGGAGTTCGGGACGTGGACCCCCGCGGAGGCCGTCGTGAACCTGGCCCAACTCCAGGTCCTGCCCATCACCCAGGGAGATGGCATTCCCAGTGCCTTGCTCATCCCGGTGCGCACCCTGGAACTGGGCGGGACGCTGCGCATCGTGGGCTCCCGCCCCGTCATCCTGGCCGTCTTCGGGGACGCGACGCTGAACCATCCCATCCTCGTCAGCGGACGCTTCGAGAACGGGACGATGGTGCCGGGCGCGGGCGGCCAACAGGTGTGTACCGGCATCGCTGGCACGAATGGAAGCTACGTCAACAACTGGGGCGGAGGCGGCGGAGGCGCGGGCGGCGGCACCCCGGGGGCCGCTGGCGGCACGGGGGTTGGTGGAGCGGTGCAAGGTCTTGCTGGAGGAGCCCGAGTCAGCGCTCCCATTCCGCTCCTGGGTGGTTGCGCGGGAGGCGCTGGCGGCGGCATGTCCGGCGTGCTGGGTGGAATGGGGGGCGCCGGAGGAGGCGCCGTCCAGATCTCCGTCTCCAGAACGCTGACCGTGGCAACCCACATCTCCGCGAGCGCAGCGGCGGGGCTGGGTGGAAGAGCCCAGGCTTCGGGCCCGTCAGCAGCATCGGGAGGTGGTGGCGGAGGCAGTGGCGGCCTCGTGGTGCTGGAGGCCTTCCAGCTCAACCTCACTGGCAACGCCCGCCTCACCGCGAATGGTGGCGGTGGCGGCGAAGGCGCGGAGGCTCCACTGGTGCTGGGAGGACCGACCAATGACGGCGCGGCGGGCACGAATGGATCCGAAACCGAGAACAGCGTCGCATCGGGAGGAGACGGGACGCCTTTCTACGGAGGTTCGGGTGGAAACGGGGGTGCAGGGATCACCGCGCCCACTACGGGCCAGGATGGCACCACCCTCGTGCTCCTTGGCTCCGGCGCCGGTGGTGGCGGCGGCGGCGCGGCGGGCCGCATCCACTTGCGCAGCCTCCAACCGTGCGCCCCGCTCCAGGGCGCGGTGATCAGCCCTCCCGCTCCGGACGTCTGCCCGTTGCCTTGACCCGCTTTCGTTGGAAGTCCCAACCGCCGGGGTCCTGGCGAAGGGCGTCAGGAAGCCCGCTAGATTCCTTCCCCGTCTCACCTTCCCTTCTGGATGGTTCCCTTGGAATTCCCTTTGGCCCCCGCCCTGCGCATCGACCTGGGCAAGCGGGCCGGTGTCACCGGCGGACTGCTGGGCGTGTTGTGCGTGCTCGCCGAGTTCTGCTTCCTGTTCCCCCACGTGCTGGTGTCCAACGACGGACGCGCCTTCTACTCGGAGCACCTGGGCCTCTTCCGGGGAATCCTCCAGGTGTCCATCGTCCTCACCTTCGTGCTGGGCACCTTCAGCGTGCTGACGCTGCGCTCCAAGGCGCACGGGGGCATCGCCATGGTGCTCGCGATGGTGGCCATGCTGCTGGGGGGCGGAGAGGCGGAGCCCCTCACGCACCAGCCGCGCGCGCTGAGCGCGGGCCTGGACTTCTTCGCCCTGGACCTGCTGGTGCTAGGGCTGATCTTCATCCCCATGGAGCGGCTGTGGGGCCTGCATGAGCAGCGCATCTTCCGCGCGGGCTGGCAGACGGACCTGAAGCACTTCTTCGTCAGCCACGTGGGCGTGCAGCTCATCTCCTTCTCGGTGCTCATCCCGGTCCAGGTGTTCCTGTCCTGGGCGGTGCGCATGGACTTCCAGAAGCACGTGGCCGCCCAGCCGGTCTGGCTCCAGTTCTTCGAAATCCTGCTGGTGGTGGACCTGGTGAGCTACTGGGTGCACCGGGCCTTCCATACGGTGCCGTGGATGTGGAACTTCCACGCCATCCACCACTCCAGCCTGCACATGGACTGGCTGGCCAGCTCCCGCTCGCACCTGGTGGACGTGCTCGTCAACCGGCTGGCGGGCTTCGTGCCGGTGTTCCTCCTGGGCTTCCACCCGTCCGCCATCTACGGCTACCTGGTCTTCGTGTCCTTCCACGCCGTGTACATCCACGCGAACGTCACCCACCGCTGGCCCTACCTGCGGTGGATCTTCGCGACCCCGGAGTTCCACCACTGGCACCACACGTCGGATGAGGAGGGCATCGACAAGAACTTCGCCGTCTTCCTGTCGTTCATCGATGCACTTTTCGGCACCGCGCACATGCCAGCGCACTGGCCATCCGCGTACGGAACCACGAAGTTCCAGCCCCCGGAGACCTACCTGGGGCAGCTCGCGTACCCGTTCAAACGGCACGAAGAGACGCCCTACGGGTAGCCAAACGCCTTCCACCAGGGAAGGGGGCCCGGGGCGTGGAGGCGCATGAGTGCGGTAGACGATGTACTGCGGGGCGGAGGTGCTTGTGGCGCCCTGCTGCGACAGGTGGACTGGGCGAACACGGCCCTCGGCCCCGTGGAGTCCTGGCCCCAGTCCCTGCGCACGTCCGTGGGCATCGTGCTGGCGGCCAGCTACCCGCTCTACGTCGCGTGGGGGCCGAAGTACGTCCAGCTCTACAACGACGCGTACCGCCCCATCTGCGGCAGGACGAAGCACCCCGCCGCCCTGGGCCAGGAGGCGGCCGTCACCTGGCCGGAGGTCTGGCACGTGCTGGGCCCCGACTGGGCGCGCATCCAGTCCACCGGCGAGGCCGTCTACGTCGAAGACTTGATGATGCCGCTCGACCGCAACGGCTTCGTCGAGGAGTGCTACTTCACCTACAGTCACTCGCCCATCCGCGATGAGTCAGGCGGCGTGGGCGGCATCTTCGCCGCGCTCACCGAAACCACTGCGCAGGTCATCGGCACCCGCCGGCTCGACACCCTGCGCGCGCTGGGCGCGGCCACCGCCGAGCGCGCCACCTCCGAGGAGGCCTGCCAGGAAGCGCTCCGCGTCATCGCCACGGATCCGCACGACGTGCCCTTCGCCCTGCTCTACCTGGTGGACGACGCGACCGGCACGGCGCGGCTGGCCGGGACGTGCGGGCTGCCCGCGGACGTGGACGGCCTGGCGCCCGCCACCGTCGCGCTCCTGGAGGACACCCCGGGCGCGGAGGCCCCCTGGCCCCTGGGCCCCACCGCGAGCACCAACGCCGCCGTGGAGTGGAAGCGGCTGCCCACGAACACGGGCTCCGTGGCGGCCGGCCCCTGGCCGGAAGGGGCCGCCTCCGCCTGGGTGCAGCCCCTGCCGCGAGTCGGGCATGCGCGGCCCGCGGGCTTCCTGGTGACGGGCCTGAGCGCCCGCCTCGCGCTCGACGAGAAGTACCGGGGCTTCCTGGAGCTGCTGGCGCGAGGCGTGACGACGGCCATCGCCGGTGCCCAGGCCCGCGAGGAGGAGCGCCGCCGCGCGGAGGCCCTGTCCGCGCTGGACCGCGCGAAGACGGACTTCTTCAGCAACGTGAGCCACGAGTTCCGCACGCCGCTGGCGCTGATGTTGGGCCCGGTGGAGGACGGCCTCCAGGACCCGGTGGAGCCCCTGGGGCCCCGGCAGTTGGAGCGCCAGCGGACGGTGCACCGCAACGGCCTGCGCCTGCTCAAGCTCGTCAACACGCTGCTGGACTTCTCCCGCATCGAAGCGGGCCGCATGCACTCGGCGGCGGCGCCCACGGACCTCGCCGCGCTCACGGTGGGGCTGGTCAGCGGCTTCCGCTCCACCCTGGAGCGCGCGGGCCTGTCGCTGGAGGTGGACTGCCCCCCGCTTCCACGGCCCGTCTGGGTGGATCCCGAGCAGTGGGAGAAGGTCGTCCTCAACCTCGTCTCCAACGCGTTCAAGTTCACCCACGCGGGCGGCATCCGCGTGAGCCTCCGGTCGCAGGAGTCCCGGGTGTTGCTGAGCGTGGCGGACACCGGCACGGGCATCCCGGCGGACGAGTTGCCGCGCATCTTCGAGCGCTTCCACCGGGTGCAGGGGGCCCGGGGGCGCAGCTACGAGGGCAGCGGCATCGGCCTGTCGCTGGTGCGGGAGCTGGTGAAGCTGCACGGGGGCGACATCCAGGTGGAGAGCGTTCCCGGCCAGGGGAGCACCTTCACCGTCACGCTGCCCACGCAGGCCGAGCCCGCCCCGAGGCCGGGCCGGCGAAGCGTGACGGAGGGACCGGTACCGGAACAGGCCCACGAGCCCGCGCTGGAACCCGGCGCGGCGTCCGGCCCGGTGTCCGCTCCAGGGCCTCGCTCCGAGTCCGACCTGGCGCCGGATTCGGGGCGGGGTGCGCAGCCGTCTCCGAGGACCGCGCCGGGCCTGGCCATGTCGGCGTTCCTGGAGGAAACCTCCGGCTGGCTGGAGGCACCGAGCGTTCCCCTGCTCCTGGCGCCCGACGCGGGACCATCACCGGCGCCCCGAGGCATCGAGGGTCACGTCCTGTTCGTGGATGACAACGCGGACATGCGCGCGTACGTGCGCTCGCTGCTCGCGGAGCGCTTCGAGCTGACGCTGGCGGCGAACGGGTTGGAGGCGCTGGAGGCCTGTCGGAGCCGGGTGCCCGACCTCGTGCTGAGCGACGTGATGATGCCGGGGCTGGATGGCTTCGGGCTCCTGCGCCGGCTGCGCGAGGACGCGCGCACGCGCTACGTGCCCATCATCCTGCTGTCGGCGCGGGCCGGCGAGGAGGCCACCGTGGAGGGCCTGCGCATGGGGGCCACCGACTACCTGGTGAAGCCCTTCTCGGCGCGCGAGCTGCTGGCGCGCGTGGAGGGAAACCTCGCGGCGGCGCGGGCGCGGAAGGGGCAGCGCCGCGCGGAGCAGGAGCGCGAGAAGTTCAGCGCCGTGGTGGAGCAGTCCTCGGACTTCATCGGGATTGGCGAGACGGACGGGAGGGCCGTGTTCGTCAATGAAGCGGGGCAGCGGCTGCTGGGGTTGCAGGGCATGGAGGAGGTGCGGCGCACGAGCCTGCTCGACTACTTCCACGAAGAGGACCGCCGCTACGTGCGCGACGTCATCCTCCCGAGGCTGCGGGAACAGGGCCGCTGGGACGGCGAGTTCCGCTTCCGTCACTTCCGCACCGGGGCCACGGTGCCCGTGCACTTCAACTTCTTCATGCTGCGCGACGCGACCACGGGCGAGGACATGGGCATCGCCACGGTGAGCCGCGACATCACCGAACGCCACCGCCGCGAGGAGGACGCGCGGCAGCGCGCGGAGTTCGAGCAACAGCTCATCGGCATCGTCAGCCACGACCTGCGCAACCCCCTCAACGCCATCCTGCTGTCAGCGCACGCCCTGCTCCAGCGCGACGACCTGGGCGAGCGCGCGACCAAGAACACGGGCCGCATCATCAGCAGCGCCGAGCGCGCCAACCGGCTCATCCGCGACCTGCTGGACGTGACCCAGGCCCGGCTGGGCGGAGGGCTGCCGGTGCACCGCCGCGCCATGGACTTCCACGAGGCCACCCGTCAGGCGCTGGAGGAGGTCCAGGTGGCGTTCCCGGAGCGCCAGGTGGTGCTGGAGCAACAGGGCGACGGCCACGGCACCTGGGACGGGGAGCGGCTGGGCCAGGTGGTGCAGAACCTGGTCACCAACGCCCTCCGCTACGGCGACCCGGACGCGCCGGTGCGGGTGACGACGCGCGCGGAGGGGGACGACCTGCTGCTGGAGGTCCACAACCGGGGCCGCCCCATTCCCCCGGAGATGCTGCCCAAGCTGTTCCAGGCGATGCGGCGAGGCCAGCACGACGAGGACCGGGCGTCCCGCAGCGTGGGGCTGGGGCTCTACATCGTGGAGCAGGTGGTGCGAGCACACGGCGGTCGCGTGGTCGCGACCTCCAGCGCCGAGGCCGGCACGACCTTCTCCGTCCACCTGCCCCGCCAGGCGACCGTGCACGCCCACGACCTGGTGTCCTGAGCCCGGCGCGCCTGGGCCGGATGAGCCCCGGGGCTTGCGGCAGGCGGCGCGTGGAGGCGCCACGGGAGGTGTGTCCGTTCAAGGCACCCACGTCCCGCAAGCGGACAGCCGGCCCTGCTTTTGGAAGGCAAGCGGAGGCCCGGGGCGTATAGATCGCGCATGCGCAATGCACTGCTGACGGCCTCGTTCCTCGTCCTCGCGGGTTGTTCCCATTCGACGTCCGCGACCCCGTCGTCTCCTGCCTCGACCCCCGACTCCCAGCCCGCGCCCGTGTCGGCGCAGGCGCTGGTGGACGCCCCTGATCGCACGGAGGCGGACCGGGCGCTGGATGCGGGCCGGCACCCCGCGGCCCTCATCGAATTCTCCGGCGTGCGGCCCGGCATGAAGGTCGCGGAGCTGATGGCGGGCGGCGGCTACACCACGGAGTTCCTGGCGCGCGCGGTGGGGCCCACGGGCAAGGTGTACGGCGTGAACCCGAAGTTCGTGCTGGAGAAGTTCGCGGAGAAGCCGTGGCAGGAGCGGCTGGCGCGTCCGGTGAACCAGAACGTGGTGCGCGTGGACCGCGAGCTGGACTCGCCGCTGCCGCCCGAAGTGAATGACCTGGACGTGGTGGTGAGCAACATCATCTACCACGACGTCACGCTGCTCGGCTCGGACCCGGCGAAGATGAACGCGGCGGTGTTCCAGGCGCTCAAGCCCGGTGGCGTCTACGTCATCCTGGATTCGAGCGCGAAGCCCGGCACCGGCATCGCGGACGCCAAGACGCTGCACCGCATCGACGAGAAGGTGGTGCACGAAGAGGTCGAGGCGGCGGGCTTCAAGCTCCAGGAGGAGACCGACGTCTGGCGCAACCCGGAGGACACGCGCGACTGGAACTCCAGCCCAGGCGCCGCGGGCGAACGCCGGGGCACGAGCGACCGGTTCGCGCTGAGGTTCGTCAAGCCGGGCTAACCTCCGCGCCGAAGCGCTCGCGCGGATGGGAACGCCCCTTCGTGCGAGCGTCTTTCCATGACGTGCGGAAAACCGTCCCGTGTGGGTGGACCCGAACGCCTCCAACATCACCCACCTGCAACACCCATCCGTGGGTTTCCATGGCTGGCGGAGCAGCCTCCTGGTCATCCCCCTCGCGGCTTTCGTCCTCTCCCGGCGCGGATAGTATGGGCGCCTCATGAGCACCTCGCATCCGCCCCCTCGGACAAACGCCGTCATCCCGTACGTGAAGGAGCGCTTCCTCGCCGCATCGGGAGTGTCCGTCCTGTTCCTCATCGCGTGCGCGGCACCCGCGATGAGGGTGATCACCGTGGGGAGCATCTCCCGGAGCAACGAGCGGGACCTGGCTGGCTACGAGCTGCTGCTGACCGGCTGGCTGGGCGTGTTCGGCTTGAACATTGGCTGGTACGCGAACCCGCTGTCCGCCATCGCGCTCTTCCTGCTGATGCTGGGCGCGGATCGCGGTGCCCTCGTGGTTGGTTCGATTGCCGCCGTCGTGGGGATGTCGTCCCTGTCCTGGTACGTCCACCCGCTGCCGGCGGACGAGGGCGGTGTCCAGTTCACCGAGCTGCTGTATCCCTCCATCGGGTTCATCTGCTGGATGCTCAGCCTGGTGCTCATCCCGCTCGTGGCCTTGGAGCTCTCATCCAGGCGCAAGGCGCAGGCAGCCGCTCCGGCACCAGCGCTCACGCCATGACGACGGCGACGAAGCAGACCTTCACCGCGAAGCTCGAAGAGGCCAACGGCGTTGGCGGCCGGTGGGTGATCTGTTCGACGGGCTCGCGTTCACGCACCGGAAGGAATTCGCGCAGGCCATCACCGAGGCGAAGCGCGAGGAGATCCGCGAGCGCCGCGTGGCCCAGACGCTGGAGACGCTGCGCGCCCGGCGCGCTCAGTCCTGATCCGGCGCTTCTTCGTCCGACGCCTGTCCCCGCACCGCCGTGAGCAGCAGGTCGTACTTGCCGCCCAGGAACGTGCGGAAGCCGTGCTGGTGCAGGTAGCGGCGGTAGAAGGACAGGTCCTTCACCAGCAGCGACAGGTCCGGCTCGCGCAGGTTGCGCACGCGCGCGCCGTAGACGACCTCGCCATCCCGGAAGCGGGAGTTGGGAAAGCCCAGCACCAGTGAGGCCCGGGGCTCCAGGTGCTCCTGCACGAGCTTGCGCAGGAGAGCCCGGTCATCCACGCCGGGGCTTTGCAGCGTGCCCACGGACACCACCGCGTCGAAGCGCCCAAGCGCCGCCGGGAGCGCGTTCAGGTCCGCCTGCACGAACGCATGCCGCGCATCCGGGAACGCCCCGCGGGCCGCGTCGATTGCGCTCGCGCTGTGGTCCACGCCCACGAAGCGGACGCCTTCGACGGACTCGAACGCGGCCAGCTCATCCCCCCGGTTGACGCCCAGGTCCAGCACCCGTGCGCCGGGAGGCAGGCGCAGCCGCGCCACCGCTTGCAGCCACGGCACCAGGAAGCCCGCGTCCTCGAACTTCCGCACCCGCGCGAAGTCGGACTCCACGCCATAGCGCTCCTGTGGCGCCTCCGAGCGCTCCCCACCGCCCGCGTGCCACGGGGCCTCCGCGCCCAGCGGCTCGAACGTGAGCAGGACGTGCGTGTCATCCACCGCGCGCGGCGTGCGCAGGCGGCAGGACAATCCCTCCGCCAGGTCACACCAGCTCCGAAGCGGCCGATGGACGAGCCCGCCCTCCGGCCCGACGCGCTCTCCCGGGTACTTCCCAAGGCCCAGGTCCGGGTCCGGAACTTCAATGGACACCGGCCCTGCCGCCAGCGCCGCCTCCAGGTGACGCAGCACCAGGACCAACGGCTCGGAGTGGAAACGACGCGGGGGAACAGGGGGGCGCGACATGCCCCCACCCTACCCCTCCGCAGGACTCCACCACGATCTTCCCGAACGGCCCGCGCGCCAGAGGCTCCAGCGCAAGCGCGGCACGCTCACCTGCGTGCGCTCGGGACCATCGCGGAGGGGCTGCCGGGTTCCGTCAAGTGACGTCCTCGCCCACCGCCCGGCGGATGGTGTGCAGCTTGTCCGGGTTGCGCGTGACGTAGATGGCGATGATGCGCCCCTCTTCGATGGCGAACGCCGTGGTCTGCAAGAGGCCATCCGCTTCGAGGGTGACGAACGCCGGCAACCCGTCGATGGCGCCCTCGTGAACGAGCTTGGACGACCGCAACCCCGAGCGCTGGAACAGCCCGTCGAAGAGACGCAAGGTCTTCTCCGCCCCGTAGATGGGATTGAGCGCGGCCTTCGTCTTGCCTCCACCGTCGGAATACGTGACGACATCCTTCGCGAGCAGCGCCTGGAGCGCGTTCACGTCCCCGCTGCGCGACGCGGTGAAGAACGCCGAAGCCAGCTCACGCCCCTGCCCTTCGGAGACAGGGAAGCGGGGGCGGGCCTCGCGCACATGGGTCCGCGCCCGGCTGGCGAGCTGGCGGCAGGCCGCGGGGTCGCGCTCAATGGCCTTCGCCACCTCGTCGAAGTCCATGCCGAAGACGTCATGCAGGAGGAACGCGGCGCGCTCCAGGGGGGACAGGCGCTCCAGGGCCATCATCAGGGTCAGCGTCAAGTCGTCGCCCTCCACGGTTTCGACGATGGGCTCTGGAAGCCAGGTCCCCACGTACTGCTCGCGCTGGACGCGGGCGGACTTCAGCACGTCGAGGCACAGGCGCGTCACCGTGCGAACGAGCACGGCCTCGGCGTCCCGCACGGCGGCGCGGTCCGTCTGGTGCCAGCGCAGATACGCCTCCTGCACCACGTCCTCCGCCTCCGCGACGATGCCCAGCATCCGGTAGGCGATGCGGAGCAGGCGGGGGCGGAGCGGGTCGAAGGCGTCCGCGGGGTTCGCGTCAGGCAGCTTCACTGCGCGAGGTCACCGGATGGATGGACTGGAAGCCGACGGAGATCCGGTTCCAGGTGTTGATCACCCCGATCATCAGGGTCAGCTTCACGCTCTCCTCCTCGCTGAAATGCGCCCGCATCGCAGTGTAGTCCGCATCCGGCGCGTGCGTCTGGGAGACGAGCGTCAGGGCCTCCGTCCAGGCCAGGGCCGCCCGCTCACGGTCCGTGAACAGGGGCGACTCGCGCCAGGCGTTCAGCAGGAAGATGCGCTCCTCGGTCTCCCCATGCGCGCGGGCGTCGCGGGTGTGCATGTGGATGCAGAAGGCGCAGCCGTTGATCTGCGAGGCGCGGATCTTCACCAACTCCAACAGGTTCGACTCCAGCCCGCTGCCCTGGACCTTCCCGGAGAAGTCGAGCATCTCCTTCATGAGCGCGGGTGCGGCGGCGAACGGGTTCATCCTGGCCTTCATGTGCGGCTCCATTTCCGGACAGGAAGAGTGCCTGTCCACCCCCAGGACGAATCACGGGGGATGGCTGTGACATGGTCATTCCGATGGTGATTTTGTCCCCCTCGGGAGGAGCACCCGGATGAAGACCGTGACGGATGTCGAGGCGCTCGAACGGCTGTACGGCTTCCCCACGAAGCCCTCGGTCCTCAAGGTGGTGGACCACATTCATCCGGCTTATCGGCCCTTCATCGAAACCTCACCCTTCGCGGTGCTCGCCACCTCCGGGCCGGAGGGGCTGGATGTCTCCCCCCGGGGTGACCCGGCGGGCTTCATCGTCATCGAGGACGCGCGCACGCTGCTGCTGCCCGACCGCCGCGGCAACAACCGCGCCGACTCGCTGCGGAACATCCTGACCGACCCCAGGGTCGCGCTGCTCTTCCTGGTCCCCGGCGTCAACGAGACCCTGCGCGTCAACGGCCGGGCGAGCATCGTCGTTGAACCAGCGATGCTGGAGCGGTTCACCTTCGAGGGGAAGCAGCCTCGCTCGGTGCTCCACATCGCCGTGGAGTCGGTCTTCTTCCAGTGCAGTCGGTCGCTGATCCGCTCCGAACTCTGGAACCCTGCAAGGCACGTCCCGCGCACGGCGCTTCCCAGCAACGGGGCGATGCTCGCCGCCATCAGCCAGGACCCCTTCGACGGAGACGAATACGACCGGGAGCTGCCGGCACGGCTGAAGACGACGCTGTACTGAGCCTCAAGCGACGCCGTCGAACACCGTGGCCTTGCGCAGGCGCACGTTCAACGTCTGCCCGGCCCGCACGCCCTCCAGCGCCGGCCCGATGACGCGCAGGAACGCATCCCCCACGGGGAAGCGGTACTCCGCCGCGTGTCCCAGGAACAGGCGCGCGGAGAGGACCAGCGGCGTTCCTGCCGCACCCAACTCCAGCTCCTCCGGACGCACCACCAGCGTCCCTGGCCCCGAGCGCCCGCGCAGCTCCGCCGGCAGCTCGAACGCAAGCTGCGTCCCCGCGCAGTGGAACGTGCCCGCCCGGGCCTCGCCCCGCAGCACGTTCGCGCCACCGACGAAGCCCGCGACGAACGGGGTCGCCGGGTCGCGGTAGAGCCGCTCCGGGGTGTCCACCTGTTCGATGACGCCCCGGTTCATCACGGCGATGCGGTCCGACAGCGCCAGCGCCTCGCCCTGATCATGCGTGACGAACACCAGCGTCGTGCCCAGGCGGGCGCGCAGCGCGGCGATCTCCGCGCGCAGCTCCTCGCGCAGCGCCGCGTCCAGGTTCGACAGGGGCTCGTCCAGCAGCAACACCCGGGGGTCCGCCACCAACGCCCGCGCGAGCGCCACGCGTTGAAGCTGTCCACCCGACAGCTCGTGCGGCATCCGCGCCGCGAGCGCCTCCAGCCGCACCCACCGGAGGGCCTCCCGGACCCGGGAAGCCACCTCGTGCCGGGGCACCTTCCGGAGCACCAGCGGATACGCGACGTTCGCCTCCACGCTGCGATGCGGCCAGACGGCATAGCTCTGGAACACCATGCCCAGGCCGCGCCGCTCTGGAGGCACGCGTACGCCAGGGCCGGCCACCACGTCATCGCCCAGGCGGATGGTGCCCGAGTCCGGATGCTCCAGACCGGCGAGCATCCGAAGCGTCGTCGTCTTGCCGCAGCCGGAAGGTCCCAGCAGCGACACCAGCTCGCCCTGCCCCACCTCCAGGCTCAGACCCCGCACCACGGGCGTCCCGCCGTACGCCTTGACCAGTCCCTCCAGGACGATGGCCGCCATCACCGCACCTCCGGCACGCGTCGCCGCGTCCACGCCAGCACGGCCTGTCCCGCCACCACCAGCGCCACGAACGCGCACGCCAGCACCGCCGCGGAGGCCGGATCCGCGTAGCTCTGCAACTCGAACAACAGCGTCCCCAGGACTTCGGAGCCCGCGGGCACCAGCAACACCGACAAGGTGATCTCCGTGGCGCACGCGAGGAACGCCAGCACGAACGCCACCGTGAGCGCAGGCCGGAGCAACGGCAGCGTCGCGTCCGTGAACGCCCGCATGGGCCCGGCGCCCCCCACCCGGGCCGCCTCCGCCAGCGACGGGTCCACCTGCGCCAGCGCCTCGGAGCTGTTGCGCTCGCCCAGCGCCAGGTACTTGCCCACGTAGGCCACCAGCAGCAGCCAGGGCGTGTGCGCCAGCGCCAGCACGAAGGCCACCCGCTCCAGCACCACCAGCCGCCAGTCGCGCGAGAACGCCACCAGCAGCGCCAGCGCCAGCACCGTGCCCGGCACCGCGAAGGGCCACACCGCCATCGCCTCCACGCCCGCGCCCCCGCGCCGGAACGTCCGTCGCAGGAGCGCGCCCGCGAGCCCCAGCCCCACCACCAGCACGCCCGCGCCCGCCGCGAGCAACACGCTGCGCCCCGTGGCCCGCAGCGTGCGCGCGTCCCACAGCACGCCGGACCAATGCGACAGCGTCAGGGCGTCCCACGTCAGCGCCGCGCCGAAGCTGCGTTGCAGCGACGTCAGCAGGATGGCCGCCAGGGGCAGCACCACCAGCACGCCCCCCACCGCGCCCACGCCGACCAGCGCCCACCGGCGCCACGGCCCCAGCGCGAGTACGCGGGGAGACACGCCCTTGCCCGCGCTCAACCGCACCCGCCCCGCCCGCCCCAGCACCCACGTCAGGCCCAACGCCAGCGGCGTCAGCAGCAACAGGAACGACGCGAGCACGGATGCGCGCGGCAACCCCTCCTCGCTGCCCAGCAACACCAGCTCATAGATGCGCGTGGTGAGCACCCGCGTGGGGGGCGACGCCGAAATGCCCAGCAGGTACGGCACGCCAAAGGAGGACGCGGCCATGAGGAACACCATCACCGCGCCCGACAGCAGCGACGGCAGCGCCAGGGGAACCGTGGTGCTCAGGAGGGCGCGAAGCGGAGACGCGCCACACACCCGGGCGGCCTCCTCCAGCGCCGGATCCACGCGCCGCAGCGCCGCCGCCCCGGCGAGCAGCACCAGCGGCAGGCCCGACAGCCCCTCCACGAACGCGATGCCTCCCACCCCATAGAGGTTGAACACCTCCGCGCCCAGCAGCCGGTTGAGGTAGCCGGCCCGGGGGCTCGCGAGCGACAGCCACCCCATGCCCCAGATGAACGCCGGAATGGCGGAGGGCAGCGTGAACAACACCGTGAACGCGCCCCGCCCGGGCAGGTCGGTGCGGAACAGCAGGAGCGCCAGCGGCGCCCCCAGCCCCAGCGCCCACGCCGTCGCCCCCAGGGAGCTGGCCAGCGTGTTCAGCAGGGCCCCGGACTCCCCCGCGAGCACCTGCCCCATGCCCCCCGTCGCCGCGCCCACGCCCCGCAGCAGCAGCGCCGCGACCGGCAGCACCGCGAAGAGCAGCAGCGGCACCGACCACGCGCCCAGCGCCAGCCACCGCCCCCAGCCACGCCCCGTCATCGCGCGAACGCCCGGCTGAAGGCTTCCTTGATGTCGCCCCCATGCAGCAGCCCCTGGTCCAGCAGCGCCGGGGACCAGGCCCGCGCACGGCCCAGCAGGCCCTCCACGCCGGGCTCGCCACGAGGTCCGCCCAGGCGCGGATCCACCGCGTGCATGTCGCCCTTCTCCACGATGATGCGCTGGCCTTCCGGGGACAGCAGCACGTCCACCAGCGCCTTCGCCGCCACCGGGTTGCGCGTCGTCGCGAACAGCCCCACCGGGCCGGGGATGACGACGGCGCCATCGTCGGGCCAGACCACCTCGACGGGGCTGCCCTTCGCCCTCGCCGTGAGCGCGTTCTCCAGGAGCAGCACGCCCGCGTCCACCTCGCCGCTCTCCACCTTCTGGAGCACGGCCGCGTTGCCGCCCGCCACCACCGCGCCCCGCTCCCGCAGCCCCGCGAAGTACGCGTCGCCCTGCCGCGCATGCATGAACACCGCCCAGGTGAACGCCGTGCCAGACGTGAGCGGATCCCCAATGGCGACCCTCCCCTTCCAGCTCCCGTCCACCAGCGCGGCGAACGACTTCGGCGCCTCGCCCGCCCCCGCGCGGTGCACCAGCACCATCGTGGACAGCCGCACCGCCGCGTACCTCGCCTCCAGGTCCAGCAGCGTGCGAGGGATGCGCAGCGCGTTCACGGACGCATACCGGAGGAACGCCCCGTCCCGCGCCAGCCGTTCGTAGAGGAACGGATCCGACGTCATCAGCACGTCCGCGCGCACCGCGCCCGCGGCCCGCTCCGCCTCCAGCCGGCTGGACACCTTCTCGCTGCCCGCCTGGTACCAGTGCACCTGCACGCCGGGCAGCCGCTCCTTGAGCAGCGGCTCCAGCGCGTCCAGGACGTGCCGGTACATCGACGTGTAGACCCACACCTCACCGGAGGGCGTCGCGGCCTGCGACACGGCGGCCCCACCCGACGGCGCGGCGGATTCGATGCGACACGCGACCAGGACGACGGTCACGAGGGCGAAGCCAAGACCCCGGAGCGGGAGGGGGATGCGCATGCGGACGTCGAGTATGCGGCACCCACCACCCTTTCACATCCACGCATCTCCACCGCCCCGCATCCATGTCTTCCTGGCAAGACACGTTAAAACAGGCAATCATGATTGCTCCCTCAACCCGGAGCACCCATGTCTTCCCCCACTCGTGCTGGCCTCGTCGCGGCAGGCTTCCTCGCCACCCTCTCCGGCTGTTCGCCCGAGCCGGAAGCGCCCTCCGGGGCTCCCGTGGAGGAGAGCGGCTATGGCCAGACACAGCAGGGCGAGCGCTCCTATGATCCGGGCGCGGGCTGGAACCTGACCTGGCAGGACGACTTCACCGGCACGTCGCTGAACACGGGCGCGTGGACGGTGCTGACGAGCAACTGGGATCCCGTCACCAACAACTGCAACTTCGGCACGGGCGAGCTGGAGTACCCGCGCGCGCAGAACGTGACGGTGGGCAACGGCAAGCTGATCATCACGGGCGAGCGCACGGGGGACAACCCCACGGACCCGCGCTGCCCCGGCAACTACCGTTCGTTCTACTCCGGCCGCCTGCACACCAAGGGCAAGGTGGAGGGGCGCTACGGGAAGATCGTCGCGAGCATCAAGATTCCCCCTGGCTACGGCATGTGGCCGGCCTTCTGGACGCTGGGCTCCAACATGTCCAGCGCGGGCTGGCCGGCCGCGGGGGAGATCGACATCCTGGAGTGGCACTCCAACGAGCCCACCTGGATGAAGTCCGCGCTGCACTGGCACAACGGCGGGCAGGCGGACTGGGGCACCGGCGCCAGCCGTGGCGTGGACCTGTCGCAGGACTTCCACACGTATGAGGTGGAGTGGAACGCCAACAGCATCGTGTTCCGGTTGGATCGCGACTTCGTGTCCACGGCGACCTTCGGCCACAACGAGTCGGAGTTCCAGCAGCCGCACTACCTCATCCTGAACCTCGCGATGGGCGGCAACTGGTACGGCCACCCGTCGCCGAACGCCATCGACCTGCCGTGGGGCGCCCGGAAGACGATGGAGGTCGAGTGGGTGCGCTGGTACCAGCCCGGTGGCTCGCAGTCGCTGGGGCTCACCAACGCGGGCTTCGAGCAGGGCCTGACGGGCTGGAACACCTGGGGCACCACGTCCGCCGCCATCTCGGAGACGTACAACGGCGGGCACTCGGGCAGCTACCACCTGACGCACTGGACGTCGGGCGCGCCCTTCGAGTCCTGGACGTACCAGACGAAGTCCGGCCTGCAGGCGGGCACGTACAAGCTGCGCGCGTGGTTCCGCAAGGGCGGCACGTTCGACTTCGCGCGCTTCCAGGTGAAGACCTGCGGCTCGTGCGCGCCGGCCATCACCAACCTGGGCACCTACGGCGGCTACACGCTGCTGGAGACGCCCGCCATCTCCGTGCCGGCCAACGGCTACCTGGAGTTCGGCCTGCACAGCAAGGCGCCCACGCACAACGGCTCCAGCTTCATCCACATGGATGACGTGGAGCTGGTCCGCCTCTAGGCGAGCCCCCCCGCCGCGCGCGCCGGTGTCCCGCCAGCGCGCGCGGTGGCTCCGTTCCTCAGTGCGGGACGAGCACGAAGTCGTCCACGTACACCGCGCTTTGATCCGATCCCGAGTCGTCCGACAGATAGAAGTCGTTCACCGTGCCGGACGTCGCGCCCAGCAGGCTCAGTGGGATGGACACCTTCTGCCAGGTCCCCGCCGCGAGGGGGTGGCCCAGCACGGACGCCAGGTTGATGCTGCCCAGGTGCGTGGCGTTGTCGTAGAGCGCCAGCCGCAGCTGCTGCCCGCCGGTCGTGCCACCGTGCACCCACAGGTCGATGGACTGGTACAGCGCCAGGTCCAGCCCGGTGTGGTGGAACATCAGCGCCTCCCAGTAGTCCGGCTCGAAGCGGATCGCCGTGGAGCCGGCGTGAACGGTGACGGCCTCATCCAGGTCGTGCGTCGCCCAGCTCCAGTCCTGGAACCCGCTGCCCATGGCGTCGTCGTAGATGACCGTGCCCACCGACGGCGGGGCGTCCGTGAGGCCGTCCGTCAGCGCCAGGCCCTCCGCCACGGTGACGGTGCGGATGCCGGTCGACGTCACGTGGTTGAGGATGCTGGCGAAGTTCGTCGACCTGTACTGCGTCGTGCGCGTGGGCGTGCCGGTGGTGAACTCGTGGAAGAGGATGATGAGCCAGCTCTTCTCCGCGATGGCCTGGTTGATCCACCCCTTCACCGTCGCCACCGACACCGCGCTCGACACGTCGTTGGCGCGCAGCTCGTAGACGACGGTGTCGCGGTAGTTGCGGCCCGCGTTGATGGTGCGGTGGCTGGCGTACTCCGCCTTCAGTGACGTCATCACCGTCGCGTTGTACGCGCCATAGGGAGAGGCGAAGTTGCTGCCGCACATCGCGCCGACGTTCGCGGCCAGCCAGGCGCGCGAGTCGTGCAGCTCCGTCGTGAGCTGCGCGGGCGTCAGCGAGGTGAGGTCCGCGTGCGTGCGCGTGTGGCTGGCGATCTCATGGTTCTCCGCGTGGAGCGTCCGCACCTGCGCGAGGCTCATGTAGCCGCTCCAGCCTTGATCCACCGCGTCAGTGACCACGTAGTACGTGGCACGGAGGCCGCGTGAGTTGAGCGCCGGCCGCGCGAGCGTGTACTGCGTGGTCCAGCCGTCATCCAACGCGATGGAGACCATCCCTTCCGTGAAGGGCGAGGCGGCGAAGGCGGAAGAAGCGCAAAGGAACACCGCGGCGCAGAGCACGCGGGACAACGGAGTCCGGAAAGACATGTCTGGGAAATCCCCCTGTGAGGATGCCCAAGGATACGCGCGCGGCGAGCGAAGCCCAGGCCCCGCTTCCCGGCACCCGGGACCGGGCCCGTGCTAGAAGGCCACCGCCCCATGAGTCCCTTCCGCCTCCCCTCCCTGCTCGTCGTCGTGCTGGTGCTCGCGGCCGGCTGCCAGAAGCCGGCGCCTCCCGCTTCAGAGGCGCAGGCGCGGCGGATCGTCTCGCTGTCGCCGTCCATCACGGAGACGCTCTTCGCGCTGGGTGCGGGTCCGGAGGTGGTGGGCGTTTCGGACTACACGGTGCTGCCCGAAGGCACCCCCGCCCTGCCGAAGGTGGGCACCACGTTCGCGCCGAACTTCGAGGCCATCGCGAGGCTCAAGCCCACGCTGCTCGTGGATCAGCAGGTGAAGCAGGCGCCCGCGGAGGCGCTGTCCGCGCTCGCGCCGCTGAAGGTCCTGCCGTGGCTCTCACTCTCCGACGTGGTGGCGAGCGTGAAGGAGTTGGGCCGGCTGAGTGGACGCGAGGCCCAGGCCACGGCGCTGGCGGAGCGGTTCCAGGGCACGCTGTCGCGCCCTGCCCCCAAGGACGCGCCCCGGGTGCTGCTGGTGCTGGGCGACGCGTCGGGCACGCTGTCGGAGGTCTGGTACATGAAGCGCGGCTCGCTGCACGGCGCCGCGCTGGAGGCCGCGGGGGCGCGCAACGCCGTGGCCGAGGACGGCGCCGGCCCGCCCAACCTGTCGCTGGAGGGGCTCATCGCGGTGGATCCGGACGCGGTGCTGCTGCTCGTCACCGCCGCGAAAATGGACGCCGGGCAGCAGGCCCTGGTGCTCGCGCCGTGGAAGAAGCTCACCGGGCTGCGGGCCGCGCGGGAGGACCGGGTGCGGCTGGTCATCGGTCCCGACGTGCAGTCCACCGGGCCGGCCATCCTCGACGTCGTGGAGCGGCTGCGCTCCGCCCTGGGCACCCTGCCCTCCGCGCGATGACGGCCGGGCTGACGCTGGACACGGTGACGGTGCGCGCGCGCGGGCGGACGCTGCTGGACGGCGTGTCCCTGGACGTCGCGCCCGGCGAGTTCGTGGCCATCGTCGGGCCCAATGGCGCGGGGAAGTCGACGCTCCTGCGCGTGGCGCTGGGGTTGCTGCGGCCCGACGCCGGGAGGGCGCGCGTGGAGGGGTGCGACGTGGCGGACCTCGCGCCGAAGGAGCGCGCGGCGAGGCTCGCGTGGCTGCCGCAGCGGCTGGAGGCGGCGGAGCCCATCACCGCGCTGGAGCAGGTGGTGGCGGCGCGCTACCGCTTCCCGGAATCCCGCCGCGCCTCCGAGGCGGCGGCGCACCGGGCGCTCGCGGAGGTGGGAGCCCAGGACTTCGCGGTGCGTCCCGTGACGGAGCTGTCCGGAGGCGAGCGGCAACGCGTGGCGATGGCGGGCCTGCTGGCACAGGAGACGCCGTGGGTGTTGCTGGACGAGCCCGCCAACTTCCTGGACCCCGCGCAGCAGATGGACCTGTACACGCGCGTGGGCCAGTTGTGGCGCGCGGGCCGGGGCCTGCTCTGCGTCACCCACGACGTCAACGTGCTCACCCACGCTCGCGTCCCCGGCACCCGAGCCCCCCGCGTGGTGGGACTGGCCCAGGGGCGCGTGAGGTTCGACGTGGACTACGACGCACCCGACCTGGGCGAGCACCTGGGCGCGCTGTTCGGGGTGCGGATGCGCAGCACGTCCGTGGACGGACACCGCGTCTTCGTCGGCCTGCCCCATGGCGGAGGCGCGCGATGAGGTTCTGGCTCCTGCTGGCGCTGTGCCTGATGGCTTGCGCGGTGGCGCCGTTCATCGGCCCGGGCTTCTCCGCGGACACGGCGGACTTCATCTTCTGGCAGCTGCGCGTGCCCCGCACGCTGATGGCGATGCTGGTGGGCGGCACGCTGTCGCTTGTCGGCGCGGTGTACCAGTCGCTCTTCGCGAACCCGCTGGCCGCGCCCAGCACCGTGGGCACCACCGCCGGAGCGACCCTGGGCGCCCTGGTGGCCATCGTCCTGGGGGCCCGGCTGGCGCCGGGGGGCCTGCCACTCATCACCGCCGCCGCCTTCGTGGGGGCCCTGGGCGTCAGCTTCATCGTGGCCGCCATCGCCGCGGGCCGCCGGGTGCGGATGAACGACGTGGTGCTCGCGGGCATCGCCTGCTCCATGGCGGCCGGGGCGCTCGCCACCGGGTTGCAGTTCTCCGCGGACTCCGCGGAGCTGATGGCCGCCACCCGCTGGTCCCTGGGGCACCTGCCCCAGGTGGGCTATTCGGGCGTGCTGATGCTGTCGCCGTTCGCGCTCGTCACCGGGGTGGGCCTGCTCGCCCTCACCCGCGCCCTGGAGGTGTTCATCGCCGGGGAGGAGCACGCCGAGTCCCAGGGCGTCCCCGTCCGCCGCGTGCGCACGGTGGCCATCGGCCTGGGCGCGCTGGGCGTGGCCGCGTGTGTCGCCTGGTGTGGCCCCATCGCCTTCGTGGAGCTCATCGTCCCGCACCTGGTGCGCCGGACGCTGGGGGTGAGCCGGCGCGTCCTGCTGCCCGGGTCGGTGCTGGTGGGGGCCGCGTTCCTCGCATTGTGCGATGCGTCGGCGCGCGTCATCCTACCGGGCCGTGAATTGCCAGTGGGGGTGGTGACGGCCGCCCTGGGCACCCCCCTGCTCGTCTACCTGGTCGCGCGCGGTCGCCCCTGAGGCGCCCGGGGCCCCGCCCGCCTGGAGGCAGCCCTAGCCTTCAGGACAAGCGGTTCACGCGGCGAGTTCGGGTATATTCCGCGCCACATGGGGCCCCGCGAGGCGTGCTCCTGGAACTTCACGAAAGGCTTTGGGCATGAAGCGGTTGGGACGCGTGGGATTGATGCTCGGGGTGCTGACCCTGGGCGGGACCTTTGGCTGTTCGGACGAGAAGGCGGAGAAGGCCAAGGAGCACCGGATCAAGGGCACCAACTTCCTCGCCGACAAGAACTACGCGGAGGCGACGAAGGAGTACGAGGAGTCGCTGAAGCTGGACCCCACCCAGGACAAGGTCTGGGAGAAGAAGGCCTTCGCGCACCTGCAGCTGGGGCAGACGGATGCGGCCGCCGAGGCGGCGATGAAGCTGATGGACTTCGCCAAGACGCCTGACGACAAGGCCGGTGTCTACCGCAACATCGCGGCCATGTACGCGAAGAACGGCCCGATGGAGAAGGCGGTGCAGTACTTCCAGGAGGCGCTGAAGATCAACCCGAAGGACACCGACTCCCTGGGCTGGATCGCGGAGATGCACTCGCAGCGCGGCGGCGCCCGCAGCATGACGGCCCCGGCGGTTCCCGAGGAGCTGGAGAAGGCGCTGAAGGTCTATGACCAGGTCATCGCCATCAACCCGGACTCCGCCAACTCGTACCTCAACAAGCGCGTCGTGATGGCGAAGTACATGGAGCACTCGAAGGCCATGCGCGACGCCGCCGAGCAGGAGGCCATCGAGGCTGCCACGCCGCCGAAGCCGGAGAAGGGCAAGAAGGCCGTCGTGGATCCGGACGCGGCCGAGCGCGTCGCCGCCGCCAAGGCGAGCGCCGCGGCCCACCAGGTGCGCATCGACCAGCTCCAGGCCGAGTTCAACGAGATGACGAAGCAGTTCGGCGAGGCGACCAAGCGCGCCAAGGCCGCGCAGGCCGCGCAGGCCTCCGACAAGAAGTAGGCCCGCGCGGACGTACCGGAAGGGGGTGGGGCCTAACGGCGGCCCCGCCCTCCTCCGAAGAGGGCCAGCAGCACCCCGCCCACGAGCGCCGCGCCGCCGCCCGCGACGTAGAGCGTCGTCTGCTCGGTGTTGCGCCCGGTGAGCAGCTCACTGGCGCGCTCGGTCAGCGAGTCCTTCGCCTTGAGCCCGGTGAACAGCAGCACCCCGCCCGCGACGGCGAGCATCAACCCCACGATTCGCACAGCGCCCACACAGCCTCCTTGGATGGATTGACGGCGGGGCCGGGAGCGTCCCGGCCCGTCGTTTCAGCGCTTGCGCTTGCCAGGAGCACCGCGCCCCGGCTTCGGGCTCGCGCCCTTCTTCCCGCCGGGCTTCTTCTTCCCCGCCGGGGACTTCTTCGCGGGCTTCGCGCGCGATTGCGTCGCTGGCTTGCGGCCCTTCTTCGCGGTGCTTCCACGGCCCGGAGCCGGAGACTCGGACAGCAGGCCCCGCTGCGCGGCCAGGGCGCGGATCCGGTCGAAGCCCGGGTGCGGCGACACGGCCGGCGCGTCCTCACCGAAGCCGTCGGCGTCGAAGGCGGGCCCCGGCGGCGTGAAGTCCTCACGCGGTGCCTTCACCTCCGGCGCGTCGTCGGACGGTGCGTCACCGACATCGGGCGTCGGGAGCACCGGCTCCGCGGGGCGGAACAGGCGACGCTTGCCCTTCGTCGGGGTGGCCGGCTCCGCCTTCGGTGCGCGCGCCTCGGGCGCGACGTCCTCGGACCGGGCGCGCGAGAAGCGAGAGCCAGCCCGAGCCGGTGCGGCCTCCTCGCGGCGACCTTCGCGGCTGAAGCGGCCACGCGGGCGGGGCTTGGAGGTTTCCTCGGGGGTGGCTTCGTCCGTGGATGCAGCGCGCGTGGCATCGTCGTAGCCGGTCAGGAACGCGGCCTCTTCCGAGGCGACGTCCTCGTCCGTGGGCGGCTCCCACGTCCGGACGCCAAAGGGCGTCTGCTCCGCCGACACGTCCCATGAGGCGGCATCCGCCCTGGGCTTGCGGCCCGAGGCTTCATCCCCAGGAGCAGCCTTCTCCCACGGCTTGCGGCCCGCTGGAGCCTCTCCCGGTGCAGCCTTCTCCCACGGCTTGCGGCCCGCTGGAGCCTTCGCCGAGGAGGGCTTCTCCCACGGCTTGCGCTCCAGCAGCGTGTCCGACGGGGCGGCCTTCTCCCAGGGCTTGCGACCCACGGGCGCTTCCGCCGGAGGGGCCTTCTCCCAGGGCTTGCGGCCCGCCTTGAAGGCCTCGCGCTCGCCACGGCCGGCCCTGCCCCCATGGCGCGGAGGCGCTTCGCTTACGTACTCGCGGCGTCGCGACGTCGGCGGCGCGGCCTCGGCGCGCGCGAGCGGCGACTCACCTTCGAACTGGAGCGCCTCGAAGTCGATCTTCCGCGACACGGTGCTCGCGGACAGCAGGCGCACGCGCAGCTTCTGTCCCACGCGCACGCGCCGCCCGTTCGGATACACGAGCGAGTGCACGCGCTTGTCCAGCTTGGACCCCGGCCCCAGCGTCTCCGCCTTGACCAGGCCCTCGACGTGCTCCGTGTCCAGCTCCACGAAGAAGCCGAACTCGGCGATGCCCGCCACCGTCGCGTCGAACTCCTCGCCCACGCGGTCCTTCATCAGGAGCGCCGCGTAGAACGACACCACCTCGCGCTCCACCGTCATGGCCGCGCGCTCGCGCTCCGAGCACTGCTGGGCCATGCCCTCCAGCCGCTCCTCCTCGCGCTCCAGCTGCGCTTCCGACGGCCGCTTGCCCTTGCGCGCCCACACCGCCTTGAGGATGCGGTGCACCAGCAGGTCCGGATACCGCCGGATGGGCGACGTGAAGTGCAGGTAGTTCTCCGCCGCGAGCCCGTAGTGGCCCACCCGCGTCGCGGTGTAGATGGCCTGCATCATCGAGCGCAGCAGCAACTGGTTGAGCGCCCGCTGCTCCGGGTGGCCGTGCAGCTGCGTGATGAACGCGTCCAGCTCCTTCGACGACACGCCGTCATCCACGTCCAGGTGGAAGCCGTACGCCTCCGCCAGCGTCGCGAACGCGGCCAGCTTCTCCGGATCCGGCTCGCCGTGGAACCGGTACACCGAGGGCAGGCCCTCGTCCTGGAAGTACGTGGCCACCGCCTCGTTGGCGGCGAGCATGCACTCCTCGATGAGCCGGTGGCTGTCCTTGCGCTCGCGCTTCTCCATGCGCAGGGGCAGGCCGTCCGGCCCGAGCACCACCTTGTGCTCGGGCACGTCGAAGTCGATGGCGCCTCGCGCCTTGCGCATGCCCATCAGCGCGCGCGCCAGCGCCATCAGCTGCTCGAACTGCGGCTTGAAGGCGTTGCGGTGCGGCACGTCCTGGCCCTCCAGGACGTCCTGCACCTCGTTGTACGTGCAGCGCGCCACGCTGCGCATCACCGCCGGGTACAGCTCCGACGAGCGCCGCGTGCCCTGACGGTCGAACGTCATGTCCGCCACCATGCACAGCCGGTCCTCGTCCGGACGCAGCGAACAGATGCCGTTGCTCAGCCGCTCCGGCAGCATGGGCAGCACACGGTCCGGCAGGTACACCGACGTGGCGCGGTTGAGGGCCTCCGCGTCCAGCGCGCTGCGCTCCTTCACGTAGTGGGACACGTCCGCGATGGCCACCACCAGGCGCCAGCCGTCGGCGCGGGGCTCCGCGTACACCGCGTCGTCGAAGTCGCGCGCGTCCTCGCCGTCGATGGTGATCAACGGCAGCGAGCGCAGATCGCGGCGGTTCTCCGCCGTCGCCTCGGCCTCGGTGACGCGCACGGCGAACGCATCCGCCTCGTCCATCACCTCGGGAGGGAACTCGTCGGAGAAGCCCTGCGAGAAGGCCGACCCCAGCACCTCCGCGCTCGGCTCGCCCGGCCGGCCCAGTGAGCCGGCCACCTCACCGAAGAGGCCCTGCCCCGGCTCCAGCAGATCCGCGCCCACGCCCAGGCGCACCTTCACCAGGTCGCCATCGCGCGCCATCTGCGTCGCGGGGACCCGGATGGGCCCCGGCAGGCTCGTGTCGTTGGGCGTCACCAGTGAGTGCCGGCCCTGCTCCACGTACGTGCCCACCGCCAGCTCGCGCCGGCGGTTGATGACCTTCAGCAGCCGCCCCTCGAAGCGTCCCGGCTTGCCCGCCACCTCCACGAGGACCCGGTCGTTGTCGAGCGCCCGCTGGGCCTCCTGCGGCGGCAGGAAGACGTTCTCGCCCTCGCCGGACACCGGGTGCACGAAGCCGAAGCCGTCCCTGTGGACGTGGAGGATGCCCTCCATCGTGGGCTCGTTGGAGTCCGCGAAGCGCTCGTCCCTGCCCCGGTCGCCACGCTGCTGGCGGCGCCGGAAGTCGTCCGCCCCCCGGGAGAAGCCGCTGGGGGACACGTCGCGGAAGGCGGGCCGGCGCTCCTCGCGCCCGCTGCCCGGCACGGGGCCGCGCTTGCGCGTGGGCGGCGCTGCCGCCGGACGGCGGGGTTCCGCGTCGGCCTCCGGGGCAGCGGGCCGGCGGGGCCCCTCCAGGCGGAAGCGCTTGCCGTCCTTGAGGATGACGCCGGCTCGCACCAGCTCACGCAGGGCGCGCTTGAGTTCGGTCTGCTGGCCGGGATGGAGCCCCCCGAGGCGCAGGAGTTCCTTCACGCCCAACGGGTGGTCGGCCTCGGCGAGGAGCTGTCGGATGTGTTCTTGGGAAAGGCTCACGGGAGGGGTGCGGCAAGGCCGCTCAGGGAACGGGTAAGCCCGAAGGGTGCGGGCGGGAACCCCCCGGGCCCCATTCGCCCTCCCCAGCGGACCTTGCGGTCCAGGGAGGGCCCGTGCGGCCAGACCCTCAGGGTCTGACCGTGACGTTGATCTTGAAGGAGCGCTCCACCACGCCCGGCGTGAACGCCTTGGCGAGGAAGAACTCCATCTCGAAGCTGCCGGGGTTGCGCGGCGTGAAGAAGAACTCGCGGGTGGCCGGGCTGCCGTTGGGACCCGGCTCGAAGTTGGCTTCGCGCAGGCCCACGCGCTTGGCCAGCGTCGGTTCAATGGCCCAGAACGCGCCGGGCTGCTCCTGCAGGCGCACCGTGAGGCCGTGGTTGAGCTTCACGTCCACGGACGTGGGCACCTCGCCCTCGATGTGCACAAGCTCCATCTCGTCGCGCGACACCGAGCGGGCCTCGGACGGACGCGGCTCCACGTTCTCCGCGGTGATGCGACCGCCCCAGCCGGACGACTTGTCCACCACGCCCGTCACCTGGAGCGTCTGCCCCACGTGCTTGCGCAGGCTCTTGACCGCCGCCTTGCCTTCGATGGCGAACGACACCTGCTGGCGCGTGCCACCGTTGGACACGACGAGCACGAAGTCGTCGCCCATCATCTCCAGGTTGCCCCGGATGCTGGCGAAGCCCTTGATGCCCGCGCCCATGCCGGCGGCGACGGCCATGGAGACCTCGCCGGGCGACAGGTAGCGCAGCTTCGGCTCCGAATCCGAGGGCGGCGGTGTGGGCTCCTCCACCTCCGGCTTCTTGGCGGAGTACTTGCGCACGTCCACCACGCCGCTGTGGTTCGTCGTCTTGCGGATCATCCCGCTCACGGAGACCTTGTGGTCCACGTAGGCCGGGAGGACCTCCTGATCAGGCCCCTGGAGCAGGAACGTCAGCTCGCGCTTGTCGCGGCCCACGACCACCAGGTGGGGCAGCTCGCCGCTGAGGATGAGCCGGCCCTTGAGGCTGCCCTCTCCCATCACGCCGCGGCCCTCGCCGGCGGTCAGCAGCTGCTCCATCTCGCGCTTCGTGAGCGGCTCGCCCACGGGCGGCAGCTTGGTGGCGCGCGGACGCGGCTTCTCCACGGGGGGGCCGGAGGGGACGGCCGGCTGGGTCTTGGACCCGGCCTTGCCCGTCGCCTTCTTCCCGGCCGCGGCGGGCGCGGCCTTCGCGGGAGGAGGCGCAGCGGCCTTGGCGCCCTTGGCGGTGGCGGGAGCTGGCGCAGCCGCCTTGGCCGCCGCCTTTCCCTTGGCCGCTGAAGAGGCCTTCTCGGGCTTCTCCGCCGCCGCCTTCTTCGCCGCCGCGACCTTCCCCTTCGCCCCTTCAGCAACCGCCTTGACGACCTTCGTCGCGGCCGTCGCCACCTTCTTCGAGGCGTTCCGGATCAGATCCAGCCGGGACGCGTTGTCCTTCTTCGCGGCAGGCTTCGCACCGGTTTTTGCAGCGGGAGTCGGCTTCTTCGCCCCGGACCTGGGCTTGGCCATCGACGCTGTCTCCTTGAAAATTCCCGTGTGCTATCAACGGGTTGGCGGGACGCCCCTGCTGTTGGACGCGAGCCTCGCGATCACGGTTGCTTGTAACGGTGATCAGTTGGGCTGTCAAACTAACACTTGATTTTCCCTCGGACTTTGGTTGCGAAAACGTCCTTGGAAGGCCCCTTCGCCGTTATAGATCAGCCCCATGAGCGACGTCCCCGCATTGCTGCCGGTGGAGGAGGCCCGCGCGCGGATCCTCGAGCGCTGCGCGCCGCTGCCCACCGAGTGGGTTTCCGGAGACGAAGCCCTGGGCCGCGCGCTGGCCGAGGACGTCCTGGCCCGCCGCACCCTGCCCCCCTGGGACAACTCCGCGATGGACGGCTACGCGGTGCGCGCCGAGGACCTCCGCGGCCCGCTGCCCGTGCGGCTCGCCGTCGGGGAGACAGTGTTCGCTGGAAGACTTCCGGTCCGCGAGCTCACCCCCGGCACCTGCGCGCGGATCATGACCGGGGCCCCGCTTCCCCAGGGCGCGGACGCGGTGGTGATGCGCGAGCGCACCCGCGCCATCGCTGGCGCCGACACGGTGGAGATCCTGGAGGCCGTCGCGCCGGGAAACTTCATCCGGCCCCGGGGCGAGGACGCGCGCGAGGGCGACGTGCTGGCCAGGCGCGGCACCCCGCTGGGCATCCCGGAGCTGGGGCTCCTGTGGGCGCAGGGGGTGACGTCCGTGCCGGTGCCCCGGCGGCCGCGCGTGGCGGTGCTGTCCACCGGCGACGAGCTGTGCCGGGCGGACGACCCCCCCGAAGGCCGCATCGTGGACACCAACGCGCCGGCGCTGGCCCTGGCGGTGCGGCGCGCGGGGGGCCTGCCCACGATGCTGGGCATCGCCCGGGACACGCAGGAGGCCGTGCAGGAGGCCCTGGCGCGCACGGACGGCTTCGACGTGGTCCTCACCAGCGCGGGCGTGTCCGTGGGCGACCATGACTTCGTGAAGGCCGCCCTGGAGGCCCTGGGCGTGGAGCAGCACTTCTGGCGCGTGGCCATCAAGCCCGGCAAGCCGCTGGTGGTGGGCCAGCGGGGCCCGACGCTCTTCTTCGGGCTGCCCGGAAACCCGACGTCGTCGCTCGTGACCTTCGAGCTCTTCGTGCGCCCCGCCCTGCGCCGGCTCCTGGGTCTGGAGGACGTGGAGCCCCCGCGGGTGTCCGGGCGCCTGGAAGGCCGCTTGACGAAGCACCCGGGCCTTGCCCACTTCGTCCGCGTCACGGCGACCTGGCGGGCAGGCGAGCTGTGGGCGAAGCCCCTGGGGACGCAAACGTCGGGTGTCCTGCGTTCAGCGTCCGCGGCCACCCACCTGCTCCACTTCCCCCGGGAGAGCAGCAGCCTGACTGATGGTTCCCATGTCGAGCTGCTCCCCCTGTCGTGGGTCGCCTGAGGAACGCTGAAACCCGGAACAGCATCTACTCCGTGCGGGTGTTGCCTCACCCCCGGGGGGTGCCGCCTTGACTTGCATCCGGCGGAGCGAGAAGAAACGCTCCTCCACTGGGAGAAGACCCACCATGTCCGACACTCGCCCACCCCAGGTCCTGCCAACCCGAAAGCCGACCCAGCATCTGGAGCGGTATTCGGAGGCGGACGTGCCCACGGCCCGTGGCGTGCTGAAGACCATCGTCTTTCGCGACAAGCGCAACGGGCGGGAGCACGTGGCGCTGGTGGTGGGGGAACCCGAAGGGCTGGACGGGGTGCCGGTGCGCATCCACTCCGAGTGCCTGACGAGCGAAGTCTTCGGCAGCCTCAAGTGCGACTGCCGTGAGCAGTTGGACCGGGCGCTGGACTTCGTCACCCAGAACGGCCTGGGCGTGGTGCTGTACCTGCGCCAGGAGGGCCGGGGCATCGGCCTGGGCAACAAGATCAAGGCCTATGCCCTCCAGTCCAAGGGACTGGACACCTACGAGGCCAACCGGCAGCTCGGCTTCGCGGACGATTTGCGCTCCTACGACGTGGCGGCGGAGATGCTGCGCTCGCTGGGGGTGCAGTCGGTGGACCTGATCACCAACAATCCGCTGAAGATCGCCGGGCTTGTGGAGGAGGGAGTGGCGGTTCGACGCCGAATCCCTTCCCGGACCGAGCACAATCCGCATAACGTCGACTATTTGAAGACGAAGCGTGAGCGTACGGGGCACCTGATTGAGCTCTTCGCGGAGGACGACGACACCGAAGCCAAGGCCGGCTAAGCGCCCGGTCCGGCGGAGCACCGCGCGCTTCGAGGTGCGGTTCTGGGGGGTGCGCGGTTCCATCCCCGCGCCCGGCCCGCAGACGAAGCGCTACGGTGGCAACACGCCGTGCGTGGAGGTCCGCTGTGGCGACGAGCTGCTCATCTTCGACCTGGGCTCGGGAGCGCGCGGCCTGGGGGATGCGCTGGCGGCGACGCGCAAGCCCATCAAGGCCCACATCTTCATCTCGCACTACCACTACGACCACCTGCAGGGCCTGCCGTTCTTCGCGCCGATGTTCTCGCCCGCGAACGACGTGACGCTCCATGGGTCGCCGCGTGATGGGAAGTCGCTGAAGCAGATACTGGCCGGGCAGATGGTGCACCCCTACTTCCCGGTGACGGCGGAGGACGTGTTCCGCACGCGCCTGGAGTACCGGGACGTCATCGTGGGCAAGGACATCCCGGTGGGCGAGGCGACGGTGCGCACGCTGGAGCTGAACCACCCTGGCGGCAACGTGGGCTACCGCGTGGACTTCGGCGGGCGCTCGCTGGTGTACGCCACGGACGTGGAGCACGGCACCGCGCTGGACGAGGGCCTGTTCGACTTCGCGCGCGGCGCGGACGCGCTCATCTACGACTCCATGTACACGGAGGACGAGTACCGGGGCCGCACGGGCTGGGGCCACTCCACCTGGGAGGCCGCCGTGCGCGCGGCCAACGCCAGCGACGTGAAGCAGCTGGTGCTCTTCCACCATGATCCGGGTCGCGATGACGCGGCCATGGACAAGCTGGTGCGTCAGGTGCGCAAGCAGCGCCCGGAGGCCATCGCCGCGAAGGAGGCGATGGTGCTCAAGCTGTAGTCGGGCGCCGCGCTTCCAGGGCCCGCGCCACCGTCTCGCGCAGGCCCCGGAAGGGCAGCCGCTGCAAGGCGGTGGGCACGTCCACCCACTCGAACGCGTCGTGCTCCGGGCCCAGATGCACCGGGGCGCCCGACGCGACGTGCACCGCGAAGCCGCTCTCCTCCACCAGCTTCGGCGGCAGCGCGTCCCCCAGCGCGAACGCGTGGCGGTAACTCAGGTCCACGGGCTCCACGGTGAGGCCCGTCTCCTCCGCCACCTCGCGGCGCGCGGCCTCGGCGGGGGACTCGCCCGGCTCCAGGCGGCCCGTCACGGTCTGCCAGAAGCCGCCGCGCTCCGGCGTCCGCTTGAGCAGCAGCACGCGCGCCTCCGGGCCCTGCCCCTTCACCACCGCGACGCTCACCGTGCGCAGGGACACCGCGCCGTCCACGCGCCGGGCGTCGAAGACCTGGCTGAACTCGCGGGCGAGCGCCTCCTCCACGTCCGGCACCGACACGGCGTGGCCCAGCTCGCGCTGCATGGACGTGACGCCCGCCTCGCGGATGCCGCACGGGACGATGAGCTGGAAGTGCTCCAGCCGGGTGTTCACGTTGAGCGCGAAGCCGTGCGTGGTGAGCCAGCGCGACAGGTGCACGCCAATGGCGCCGATCTTCCGCGCGTCCGGCGACCCCTCCTGCCCCATCCACACGCCGGGCCACCTGGGAATGGGCGCGGCGGTGAGGCCGAAGCCCGCGAGCGTCTGGATGAGGCCGCGCTCCACGTCGCGCACGTAGCGGCGCACGTCCTGGCGCTCCGGCGGCAGCAGGAGGATGGGGTAGCCCACCACCTGTCCCGGCCCGTGGTAGGTGACGTCGCCGCCCCGGTTGGTGTCGAAGACCTCCACGCCCTCCTCCAGGAGGCGCGCGTCGGTGGCGGTGATGTTCTCGCGCTTCGCGGCCCGGCCCAGCGTGAGGACGGGCGGGTGCTCCAGCAGCAGCAGCGTGTCCCCGACGAGCCCCTGCATGCGGGCCTCGCCGAACAGGTGCATCAGCTTCAGCCCGTCCTCGTACTCCACCCGGCCCAGGCGGAAGACGGTGAGCGTGTTCATGGCGTCCCCTTCCGGCCTCCCCGGCTGTTGTGGGAGGGGGTCGGCGCGGGCGTCTGCGCGGCCTCCAGGCTCCAGGAGCCCGCGTAGACGCGCGACAGCAGGGCGCGCAGCTCATGGCCGGCTCGGGGCGAGCGGACCGCCTCCGCCGCGAAGGCGCCCAGCACCTCCTCCGACAGAGACACCGCCGGCCGGCGCAGGGCCAGCGAACGCCGGGCCACCTCCACCAGCTCCGGCACCGTCGGACGGCGCACCGGCAGCAGCACCTGCACGCGCTCCAGCAGCGCCACCGGGACGGAGCCCTGCACCGCGTCCATGAGGCCCGCGGTGGTGGGCACCGGCAGGCTGCCGCCCTCCCCCCGCACCCACAGGCCCAGGGACGCCACCGCGCCCCGCGCGCTCATCACCACCGCGCGCTCCGGGTGGTTCACGAGGAAGGTGACCAGCGCGGCCTGCGCCCCGGACTCCAGGCGGTCCACGTCCTCCACCAGCAGGACGTCCGCGCCCGGGGCGGACTCCAGGGCCTCCACCGACGTGAGCGCCCCCTGGCCCCGCCGCTGCACCGCCTGGAAGAAGACGCTCTTGCCGCAGCCCTCCGGCCCCACGAGCAGCAGGCAGCGCGCCCCGGCCTGGAGCGTGCGCTCCAACAGGGTCCGCACGTCGTCGTGGCCCACCATCTCCACGCCCCCGGCGGTCGCGTCCTCCACGGGCTTGCGCATGGGGGCCCGGGGAACGACGTCGCCCAGGAGCCCCTGGGATTCGCCCAGGCAGCCCTTGCAGATGAACGCGCCCGCGGGGCCCGCCACCAGGTCGCCCACCTCTCCACGGGGTCGGCAGCAGAACGAGCACCACGCATCCAGCGCTGGATCCGCCCGGGTGGGCCCCCGTTCGATGAGGCGCTTCTCGCGGCGGCGACCCTGCGCGGGCCGGACGGCTTCGGGGAATTCGTCCTCGTCCGGTGGACGCAGCAGGCCTCCGGGAACGATGACGTCGTCGTCCTCGGGAGGGCTCAGCAGGCCGCCGGGTTGGAGGGCGTCATCGTCGTCGGGCCGCGCTGATGCCGGGGCCTGCACGGCGTCGGAGTGCCCCAGGGCCTCCGCGAGCTGGGCGGGTGCCGCGCGGTCGGAGGGCCCGGCGGCGACCGCCTCCAGGCCACTGGACGGACGTGAAGCGCCTTCGAGGACGACCGCCGCGATCCGCTCGGTGAGGGGGGGCAGCCCCGCCGCCCCGGGCGGCACGGGTGCAGGGGTGAGGCGGCCGGACCCGATGGCTTCAATGCGCCCGGCCAGCGGCGGAAGGCCTCCGGACCCGAGGGCCTCAACGCGTCCGGCCAGCGACGGAAGGCCCCCGGATTCATTGGCTTCATCATGCCCGGCCAGGGGCGGCAGTCCGCCGGGCTCGACGGCCTCATGGCGCCCGGTGGACCGCTGCGGGCCTCCCGCCTCGACGGCTTCGTGGCGCCCGGTGGGCTGCTGACTCCCGGGCTCGACGGCCTCGTGGCGCCCGGTGGTGGGCCGCCGCGCTCCAGCCTCCCCCGTCGAACCGTGAGGGGCCCCTTCGGCCTTCTCGTTGGACGCGGCGGACACCGCGTCGCTCCAGGTCACGGAGGCCAGGGAGCGATACGCCATGGCGTCCTTGCCGCCCGCCATCGCGGCGAAGGCGGGGCTCACGTCCGGCGACCGGGTCTTCAACTGGCGCGCCTGCCGCTGCAACTGCGAGGCGCGCGAGGTGTGCCCGGACTTCTGGTAGAGCGCCGCGGCCTGCTCCAGGCAGTCCGCCGCGCGCGTCATGTCTCCCTGAAGCTCCGCGGCCTGGGCGGCGCGGATCAACTCACGGGGATTGTCGGCCATCGCGGATGCCCGCCTCGGTATTCATTCCCGGAAGTCCCCCCGCGCCCACCGCCCCCCGGAGTCAGGGCGGCCGGGCGAGCACCACGGCGCGCGTCCTCACGCCATCGCGAGGAACAGCAGGTCCGGTGCCTCCAGATACTTGATGACCTCGTAGACGAAGCTCGCCGCCACGTCACCGTCGATGACGCGGTGATCGCAGGACAGCGACAGGTTCATCATGTCCCGGATGACCACCTGATCGTTCTTCACCGCCGGGCGCTTCTTCAGCTTGTGAACGCCCATGATGCCCACCTCGGGGTGGTTGAGGATGGGCGTGGCGAACAGGCCACCGCTCTGCCCCAGCGAGGTGATGGTGAAGGTGCCGCCCGTCAGCTCCTCCATCTTCAGCTTGCGGTCGCGCGCGGCGGCGCTCAGGCGGGAGATCTCCTTCGCCAGCTCGCCCAGCGTCAGCTGATCCGCGTTGCGCACCACCGCCACCGTGAGGCCGTCCGGCGTGGCCACCGCGATGCCGATGTTGTACTCGCCGCGCACCACCAGCTCCTGCGACGCCTCGTCGAAGTTCGCGTTGAGGTGCGGGAACTTCTTCATCGCCGCGATCGTCGCCTTCACGATGAACGGCAGGTACGTGAGCTTGGTGCCGTCACCCGCCGCCGCCAGCTGGCTGTTGAGCCGCGTGCGCAGGGCCACCAGGTCCGTGGCGTCCACCTCCTCCACGAACGCGAAGTGCGGCATCGTGAACTTCGAGCGGACCATCTTCTCCGCGATCTTCTTGCGCAGCCCACGCAGCGCGATGCGCTCGTCGCCCCGCCCCGTCGCCAGCGGCGCCGCCGGACGCGCGGCCTGCGGCGCGGGGGCCGCCACCTCGTTCTTCTTCGGCGCGCCGCCACCCTCCAGCGCCGCCACCACGTCCGCCTTCGTCACCCGACCCTGCGGGCCGCTGCCGGAGATGTCCGCCAGGTCCAGGCCATGCTCGCGCGCCATGCGACGCGTGACGGGCGTGGCCAGCACCTTCGTCGCCTGGGCCTGGGACGCCGCCTGGGCCTGGGCAGGAGCCGCCGCGGCCGGGGCAGCCGCCGGAGCGCCGTGGGCCGGGGCCTCCGCCGCGGGGGCGCCCCCTTCGGTCTCCAGCGTCACCAGCAGTTGGTGCACCTTGGCCATGTCCCCTTCACGGCCGTGCGTCTTCACGACGCGACCCGCGCGGGGGCTGGGCACCGTGACGGTGGCCTTGTCGGTCATCACCTCGGCGAGCACCTGGTCTTCCTTCACCAGGTCGCCCTCCTTGACGTGCCACTTCACAAGCTCGCCCTCCATCACGCCTTCGCCGAGGTCCGGGAGCTTGAATTCGAAAGTCGCCATGAGGGGGTGTGTCTCTCTGTGTTGGGGAAGGGTGCCTCAGGTCAGCCCAGGCGCTCCACGCGCTCGCGCTCCATCAGACCCTTCATGAAGAACTCGGCGGCGCGGTAGCTGGAGCGAACCAGCGGCCCGGAGGCCACGTAGAGGAATCCGAAGGACTCCGCCAGCGCCTTGTATGCGTCGAACTGCGCGGGCGTCACGAAGCGCTCCACGCGCAGGTGGTACTGCGAGGGCTGCAGGTACTGGCCCAGCGTGAGCACGTCCACGCCCACGTCGCGCAGATCCTTGAAGGTGCGCTCCAGCTCCTCGTCCGTTTCGCCCAGGCCCACCATCACCGACGTCTTGGTGTAGAGGCGCTCCGGGCGGTGCTTGAGGAACTCCAGCACGCGCAGGGACTGGCGGTAGGTGGCGCGGCGGTCGCGCACCGAGGGCGTCAGGCGCTCCACCGTCTCCACGTTGTGCGCCACCACGTGCGGCTTCGCCTCCGCCACCGTGACGAGGTCCTTCTCCTGCCCCTTGAAGTCGGGGATGAGGACCTCCACGAGGGTGCGTGGGCTCTCCTTGCGCAGCTCCCGGATGGCGGACGCGAAGTGGCTGGCGCCCCCGTCCGGACGGTCGTCGCGGTTCACCGACGTGACGACGATGTACTCCAGGTTCATCTCCTTCACCGCCTGCGCCAGATGGATGGGCTCCATCGGATCCAGCGGCGGCGGCGCCCCGACCTTCACGTGGCAGAAGCGGCAGGCGCGCGTGCACACCTCGCCCATCAACATCACCGTCGCCGTGCCTCCACCCCAGCACTCGGCGATGTTCGGGCAGCGGGCCTCCTCGCACACCGTGGCCAGCTTCGTGCGCTTCACGATGGCCTTGACCCGCTCGTACCCTTCCCCGTGCGGCAGACGCACCTTCAACCACTCGGGCTTGCGGGTGGATTCGGAGACCTGTGGGAGGGGAAACCGATCGGGAGTCGCCATGGGTCGCGGGCCTTCTAGAGGGTGGGTGAAAGCAGGGTCAAGCGTGAAGCCCTAACGCGAGGCGTTAGCGCCTGCCTGACAGAAGTGGTGCCCCGGGGGGATGTAACGCGGTGGACAGGACGCGGCCAGTCACGCCCGACGGGCCCGCCCGTGCCGGACGGGCGGCGCAGGGGGCCGGCCGGCAGCCACGGGGCGCTCCCCTGCCCTCCTGCCTGCCCTGATGCGGTCCATGAGCAGGGGGATGGAAAAGCGGCGGCGCACGGCCTTCGCAGGAAGGCCGTACGCCGCCGGGACCGCGTGTCCGGGGGAGTTGGCTACTGCTGACCGAGCACCTGCACTTCGATGCGACGGTTCTGCACGCGGCCCTCAGGGGTGTCGTTGGGGGCGATGGGCTCCGCGTCGCCCTCGCCGCTGGCCTCGATGCGGTTCTCAGGCACGCCGTCGCGCACCAGGGCCTGGCGCACGCTGTCCGCGCGCGTCTGGGACAGGCGCTGGTTGGCGTCCGCGTTGCCCGTGGAGTCGGTGAAGCCCTTGATGCGCACGCGCGCGTCGGCCTCCTCCTTCAGCACGTTGCCCAGCTCGCCCACCATCTGCTGGCTCTTCGCGGTGAGCTGCGCCGAGCCCGTCTTGAACTCCACGCCTTCCAGCACGAAGCCCTGGCTGCGCGCGGCGTCGCTCTCCAGGGCCTCACGCAAGCCGGCGGCGTCGCTCACGCGCACCTTCTCCATGCCCGCACCGCCCGTCCCCTCCGTGCCGGAGCCGCCCGTGGCCGGCTCCTCGGGCGGCGTGGCGGGGGGCTCCTCCGTGCCGGAGCCACCCGTGGCCGGCGGGGTCGGCTCCACGGGCTGCTGCGACGTGGCGGGAGGCTCCTCCGTGCCGGAGCCACCCGTGGCCGGAGGCGTCGGCTCCGCGGGCGGCGTCGCGGCTGGAGGCGACGCCACCGGCTCCTGTCGAGGGGTGGGTGCCGCGGGCTGTGGCGCCTGGGCGACGCGCTCCTCCACGCGGGGCGCGGGTGTGGTGCGGGTCACCTGCGGGGCCTGGGCAGGTTCGTTCCTGCGTCCGCGCAACGCCCCCCACGCGAGCGCCACCAGCGCGAGCAGGGCCAGCGGGATGGCCCACCCGGCGATGCCCTTCTTCTTCTCCGGGGGACGGTTGAGGGTCTGACGGGGGATGGCTTCGCGCACGGGCGCCGTCTCCCGCGTCTCCCGCACGTGCGTCACGGTTTCACGGTGCGGCTCAATGACCTCCGCGACCGCGTGGCGCGCGCCGCCCCCGAAGCCCAGGATGCTGCCCACGCCGGCCGGCAGCACGGCGGCGATGTTGGAGCGCTGGCTGCCCAGCAGTTGCATCAGGCCGGACGCCCCCATGCGCTGATCCCGCACCTGCTTGCCCAGGACGCCCATCATCATGGGCGCGGCCAGGGACAACAGCTTCATCGCGGAGCCGGAGTTGCGCAGCCCGCCGAAGCGCGAGAGGCCGTCCGCGACGCCGTTCAGCTTGTTGCCGAAAAGCCCGTTCAACATCCCCTTCCCGCGCTCCTCCTCGTCCATCAGGCCCTCGCCCGCGCCTTCAGGCCGCGAGGGCGCGTCGGGTCCGGTGAAGCCGCCCTCGTTGAGCTTCGACAGCAGCCGGTGCGCCCCCGCCTCGTTGCTGCCCTGGTCCACGACGCCCGCGGCCACCGCGGCGATGGCGCCCGGCAGCACCTTGGTGGTCGCCTGCGGATCCTCTCCCAGGGACCCGCTGATCTTCTGGAGCAACCCCTTCTTCATGAACTGTGAGCCGACCGCTTCGATCAGGTTGAACGCCATGTGATGCCTCCCCGGTTGGGTCCCGCACCGGGATGGCCGGTGCGTGAGGCCACGCCCCGCCGGATGGCGCGGAGCTGAGGGCTCTGTGCAATCGATACGGAGCGCCCAGGGTGCTGATAACCCCTCGCGGGGGAGCCGGAAGGCACGGCCCCTGAAGGCACGTCCCCCACGCGAACAACTGTGAACCCGGGTCCCTTGCGGCCCCCGGGGTCAGTTGTCCCGCGGGCGCAGGGGAACGGCGTGCGGGAAGTAGTGCGCGAGCAACTGCTCCGCGGTCTGGCCCTGCCGGGCGAGCAGGGACGCGCCGGCCTGACAGAGGCCGACACCATGCCCGTGCCCCTGCCCCTCGAGGAGCACCTGGTCTCCACCGAACGCGAGGGAGAACCGCGCGCTGCGGATGCGATCCCAACCGGCGCGGGCGCCGAGCGCGCGGAAGAAGGCGTCGCCCCGGGCGTCGCGCCCCGAAGCGCGGTCCACCACGCGCACCACCGTGCCGCTGGCGTCCCGCTCCAGCAACAGGTCCACGGCCTGCGCGGGGCCACCGAGCGCCTGGGTGGCGGCGGCCGTCACGAGCGCCCGGGACACGACGACGCGCCAGGGCGAAGCTGGGCAGCGATCCGGCACGGCGGCGGCGCCGGTGAGATCCGGAGCGCCGAACACGGCCACGGGTCCGGCGGTGTGCCCGCCGCAGCTCGCGTGGAAGGGAGCCAGGGCGATGGTGCCATCCGCCAGGCGCAGCACGACCCCTTGCGTGGAGCGGGCGGCGTCGCGGGAGCGGTCCAGGTGACGGGCCAGACCTTCGCCGCGCAGGACCTGGCAGTGGGTGAGATCACACGCCCGCGCGTCCTCGTGCCGGCGGCCCGACGCGAGTACATAGCTGCGGGCGGTGATGGCCTGGGCCCGGAGCGCTTCGAACGGCGTGCCGACCTCCGTCTCGCTGGCGGTGACCGCCGCGACATAGGCCTCCAGCGCAAGCGTGGCCACCAGACCCAGCTCCCCCTCGCGGGCGCGCAGGGACAGTGAGCCCTCGTAGCGTCGGTCCAGGCCGCGGCCCCGGACCCTCCACCGTCCGGCCTCCAGTCGCAGGGGTTGCGGCACGGCGCGTCCGTCCACGAGCAGCACGTCGCGCGAGGCCACGACCTCCAGCGAGCGGGGGCCATCCAGGCGCAGTCGCGAGGGCCGGTGCTTGGAGAGCAGCCGCACCTCCACGCTCGCATCGGAGGCCGGTGCGGGCCTCGCCCCACGCGCCTCCTCGGACTTCGCGGCGCCGGGCCCGGGCACCGGGCGTCCTGGCCGTGGGAGCGCGGGCGTGCCCCCGGAGGCGGTGCCCGCCACCATCGCGGTGAGCAGGACGGCCACGCCCACCGCGTTCATCGAACGCGATACCGCGTCACCGCCAGCGGTTCGGAGCCGCCGGGCGCCCACAGCTCCAGCCTGCGCTCCCCCGCCACCGCGGGCAGGCGCGTGACGAACGGGGGCGGCAGTTCGATGCGGCGCCCGTCCTCCGTGCGCAGCTCCAGCATCTTCGCCCCGGCGGGCGCCATCACGCGCACGGGCACGGCCTGCGCGCTCTCGGGCAGCTCGGGCTCCACCAGGAACTCGTCCCCGTCCGCCGGCAGGATGAACCCGGCCCGGCTGCCCGGCCGCCCCTGCGCACCCACGGACGTGGAGGCCAGTCCCTCCGCCTGCGCCCAGGCGAGGTACGCCGGGCCCACGTCCAGCGCGCCATCGCTCCGGTGCATCGTGCAGTCGTGCCGGGGCGCCGTGCCCGGCAGGTAGACCTCCTTCAGCGCGCCGGGGCAGTTCGGCCCGGCGCGCTCGCCGGACAGCGGGCAGATGGCGGCGGCCTCGAAGCGGCTCCGGTCCACCAGCGGCGCGGCGCGGATCCCCCGCATCGCCAGCGACATCACCCGCGCGAACACCGGGCCCGCGCCCGTGATGCCGGACACGCCCCGCATCGGCGTGCCGTCGAAGTTGCCCACCCAGACGGCGACGGTGCGCTCCCGGGTGAAGCCCGCGGCCCAGTTGTCCACGTGCGCCCGGCTGGTCCCCGTCTTCGCCGCCACCCGGAACCGCATCCGCAACGCATTGTCCAACCCGAAGGCCGGCGCCCGCGCGGCCTCGTCCGCCAGCACGTCGGTGAGCAGCTCCACCGGCCGGGCCGCCAGGAACCGGTGCTCCTCCAGCTCCACCGGGATGCGCAGCGGCGCGCCGTCCGGACCGAACGCCGCGCGGACCTCCTTCACCGGCCCCACCACCCCGCCCCGCGCCAGCCCCCGGTACGCCCGCGCCAGCTCGCGCAGCGTCACGTCGCCATTGCCCAGCACGATGCCCACCCCGTAGTGCGACGCGCTCTGCGTGAGGCTCTCGAAGCCCGCCTCGCGCAGCACGCGCAGCACCTGCTCCGGCCCCAGCGCGTCCGTCAGCCGCACCGCCGGGATGTTGTAGCTGGACGCCAGCGCCGCGCGCAGCCGCACCGGGCCGTGCACGCGGCGGTCATAGTTCTTGGGCACGTACGACCCGCCCGGCGTGGCCAGGTGCACCTCCACGTCCGCCAGCACGCTGGACGGCGTGAAGCCCTTGCTGAGCGCCAGCCCGTACGCGAACGGCTTCAGCGCGGAGCCGGGTTGCCGCAGCGACCGCACGCCGTCGTTCTGCCCGCCCTTCGCCTCGTCCAGGAAGTCCGAGGACCCCACGTAAGCGAGCACCTCGCCCGTCGCGTTGTCCAGGACGATGGCCGCCGCCTCCCCCACCCTGCGCTCCGCCAGGCCCCGCAGCTCCTCGATGATCGCCTTCTCCACGGCCGCCTGGAGCGCCGGGTCGATGGTCGTCTCGATGCGCGTCGCCCCATCCAACCCCAGCTGCGGCAGCCGCTGGAGCAGCGCCGTCGTCAGGTGCGGCACCTCGAAGACGCGCTCGGCCGGCGTCAGGTCCAACGGCGTCTCCTCCGCCAGCCGCGCCTCCTCCGCCGTCAGGAAGCCCTCCTCCACCATGCGCGCCAGCACGCCGCGCATGCCCGCCACCGCCGCGTCCGGCCGACGGAAGGGATCCCTGCGCGCGGGCGACCGGGCCATGCCCGCGAGCAGCGCCGCCTGTCCCGCCGACAGCCGCTCCGCCGGCCGCCCGAAGTAGCGCCGCGCCGCCGCCTCCACCCCGAAGGTGGAGTTTCCCAGCGGCACGCGGTCCAGGTACTCCAGCAGCACCCGGTCCTTGGGCAGGTGCGCCGTGAGCCGCAGCGCCCACAGCGCCTCGCCCGCCTTGCCCCACCACGAACGCTCGCGCGGCACCAGGCGGCGCGCCAGCTGCTGCGGAATCGTGGACGCACCCGACACGATGCGCCCCGCCTTCACGTTGTCGCGCGCCGCGCGCGCCACCGCCACCCCGTCCACGCCCGGATGCCACGAGAACCGCTGATCCTCCGCGGCGATGAAGGCCGCGCGGACCAACGGGGGGATGCGCCCCCCCGCCAGCCCCACACTGCGTCCGTCCTCGCGGGAGAGCACCTCGCGCAGGGCCTGTCCCGTGCGGTCGGTGATCACCAGCGAGGACAGCGCCTCGCGGGACAGCAACGCGCCCGGCAGGGGCATGGCGATGAAGCCGACGCACCCCACCACCAACAATGCCGTGGCCACCGCCACGGCGCGTGCCATCCCACGAAGCGTGAAGCGCCGCATCACTTCGTCGCGACCTCTTCGGGCATCAGCACCGGGAAGCGCCCGCCCTCGGAGCGACCGAAGACCTCCGGCGCGTACATCTCCTCCGCCTTCGCGGGCTTGAGCACGAAGTCCCCCGGCGTCGTGGCCCGGGCGACGAAGCTCGTCACGTGCACGCCGGGCGGCAGCTCGTCCGCGAAGAAAATGACCCGGTCATCCCGCATCTCCGTGTGGTTGAACGGCGACCAGAAGCGCGTCACCCAGGGGCTGGCCGGCGCGTCCGTCTCCGACAGGTCCTCCCCGCTCTCGTAGTCGTAGCCCTCGCCGGGGCCCTCCTCCTCGCCGGAGCCCACCGGCCCGGGCAGCTTCGCGGTGGTGGCCAGCGACGTGTCCACCGCCTCCAGGCCCGCGGGCAGCGGCACGTCCACCACGACGAAGTGGCGGCGCATGGGCGTCGCCACGCGCACGCGCACGCGCACCAGCTCACCCGCGCGCGCCGCCTTCGCCTGACCGCCGCCGTCGTACGGCTCGAACCAGCGCTGGACGATGAGGCCCCGGTCCATCGGATCCAACGGCATCACCGCCGGCGCGTAGCGCAAGAGCGCCCCGTAGTAGAGGTTGCCCGTGCCGTTGACGCCGAAGGTCAGCGGCTGCGCCTTGTCCGCCGTGCCCAGCTTCTCCACCGGCACCTGCACCGTCTTCACGCCCAGGTCGCGGCCCTTGAAGTCGGCGGACGCGATCACCTGCCCGCCCAGCTTCACCACCGCCTCGAACTCCGGCACGGCCGTCTCCTTGCGGCGCACCACGTCCGACAGCGCCATCAGCGTGAAGGCCGCCTCCTGGGTGTTGCGGAACCGGCCATCCCCTTCGCGAGCGGACGCCAGGTAGCGGCCCATCTTCGACACGTAGGGGTGATCCGGCGTGACGCCCACCAGCGTCTGGAGCACCAGCGCCGTGGTGCGCGTGTCCGACGACCAGAGCGGCGCGTACGTCTTCGCGTCCGTCTCCTGGAAGTGCACCCCCGCGGCCGTCTCCTGCGCCTTGTTCAAGAGCTCCTGGAGGAGCCTCTGTCCCTGCGCGCGGTTGCCCTTCCCCACGAAGATGGCGTCCGTCAGCATCGCCTGGGAGAAGAGCGGCAGCGACTGCCGCTTCTCGAACAGCTCGTTGTAGTACGACGGCCGGGGCGAACCCGTGCGCGCCAGCGTGTAGAGCGCGAAGACGCGCGTCTCCATGTTCGGGGCCGCACAGCCCGAACCGCACGGGGTGCAGACGCCCGCGGCGACCTTGTCCGCCAGGAACTTCTTCGCCTTGGCGAGCCCTGCCTCGTTCACCGCGTAGCCCACCTCCTTCGCCCGCGCGAGCGCGAGCGTCGCGTACGCGGAGGCATACGGCGACGAGCACTCGCTGGAGGCCCAGAACCGGAAGCCCCCCTCGTGGGACTGGAGCGCTTCGATCTTGCGCACCGTCGCCATCACCACCGCGTCCGGATCCAACGTGCCCTGCGTCTTCATGGCGTCGTCACTGAGGAAGCCGCGCACGAACTCCTGCTTCTGCTCCTCCGAGCCGCCCGTCCAGGCCACCCCGAACTTGCCGGACAGCTCGCGCAGCGCGACGAACGGCACCAGCCGCGACGACATCTGCTCCAGGCAGCCGTAGGGGTAGTCCACCAGCTGGTTCATCGACTCCTCGAAGCCGCCCATCACCGTGGACGCCATCGTCACCGTGAGGCCGCCCACGCCGGGACGCACGCCGCCCGGCGGCTTGAGCCCCTCCACCCGCTCGCTGGTGGTGTCGCCGTAGGTGGCCACCGCCTCCAGGCCCACCGGGAGCTGCACGGGGATCTTCTGCTCCACCCCGTCCGTCTCCCCGCCACCCGCCACGGAGAAGCGCAGGACCGCGGTGCCGGGCTGCTCCGCCACGAAGGTGAAGCGCACCTCCCGGGCCTTGCCGTCCACCAGCGTCACCGTCTTCTCCGCCGGGCCCTCCACGCGCACGCCCGTGAGCTGCGCGGTGACCTTCGCCTCCTTGATGGCCGGGTTCGTGGTGTGGATGACGACACCCGCCTCCGCCTTGTCCCCCACGCGCACCATGCGGGGCAGCGCCGGCAGCGCCAGCAGCGGCTTGGCCACCTGCACCTTGCTCTCCCCCACGCCGAAGCGGTCCGCGTCCGTCACCGCGATGGCCATGATGCGGAAGGTGGTCAGGTTGTCCGGCAGCGTGAACTCCACCTTCGCCAGGCCCTGGTCGTCCGTCTCCACCGACTGGAACACCGCCGTCGTCTTGAAGTTGGAGCGGAAGCCGGAGCCCGACGTGTCCGAACCACCGGAGCCGCCCGGCCGCGCGCCCTTCTCACCGTACAGCTTGCGCAGCACCAGGTGGATGAGCGGCTCGCCGATGCGCACCGACAGGCCGCGCAGCGGGAACAGCTGCTCCACCGGATCCGGCGCCTGGTAGCCCGTCATGCGCAGCACGCCTTCGTCCACGGCCCACAGCGTCACCTCCGACTTCGCGCCCTTGCCCGCCGCGTCCTTCACCGCGACGTTCACCGTCACCTTGTCGCGCGGCCGCTTGTCCTGCGCGTCCGGCGTCAGCGCCACCGACAGGCGCTTCTGCTTCTTCTCCACCTTCAGCTCGGTGTAGCCCACGCGCACCGCGGGGCGGCCCGGGTCGTCCCCGGACTCGATGCCCTTGGCGGACTCCACGCGGCCCCGCACCAGCACCACGCCCACGAAGACGTTGGGGATGGCCCCGTCGCCCAGCGGGATGTCCAGCGCCGTGGCGCTGCCCTTGAGCTTCACGCGGCGCACGCTGAGCACGCCCTCGCGCTCCACCGTCACCAGCGCCTCCGCCTCCGGGTACGGGCTCTTCACCAGGATCTTCGCGGTGTCGCCCACGTCATAGAGCTGCTTGTCCGCCACCAGGTCGATGCGATCCGTGTCGTTGCGCTGCCACGACACCCAGCCGGAGCCGGTGACGTAGAGCGAGTCGCGCGTCGTCGCCTTGCGGCCCTTCGCGTCCGTCGCCACGGCCTCCAGCACGTACAGGCCGGGCAGGGCCGGGGTGAACCTGCACGTCTGCGGCGTGGCCGCGCTCTTCACCGAGCACTTCGACACCTCCAGCTCCACAGGCTCCGTGACGGTGAAGTACTGGCCGCCGTCGCCCTTCTTGCGGATGGACTTCCACTCGCGGCGCTTGACGTTCACGTCCACCGCGATGCCTTCCTGGCGCTGGCCCGCGGGCGTCACCGCCACCAGCTCCAGGGCCACCTCCTTGCCGGCCTCCGCGAAGCCCGTGGAGAGCATCCGCAGGCCCGCGTACACGTCCGCGGGGTGCACGGTGATGAGGTTGCGGTTGGCGATGCGCTGGCGGTTGACGTCCTCCACCTCCGCCTCCAGCGTGTACTCCCACGTCTTGCCGCCCGGCGTCTCCGCGGTGCCCAGCGCCAGCGCCAGTTGGCCCGTGGCGTCCGTGCGGCCGTCGCCCGTGGCGAACGTCTCACTGCTGTGCTCCGGCTGCTCGTCGTCCCACCACCAGGTGTTCACGCCGAAGGTGAACGCCTCGTTGCCCGGCGGCGTGAAGAAGGAGCTGACCCGGCCCACGCTCCAGCGCACCTGCGAGTTGCCCATGGCGCCGCCGAACAGGTAGCGCGCCTCCACGCGCGCGGTGAGCGCCTCGCCCGCCGCCACGTGCTGCTGGGGCACCGCCACGTCCACGCGGAACTGCGGCGCGCGGTACTCCTCCACGCGGAACATGCCGCCGTAGCTCACCGTCTCACCGGCGATCTTCAGCGTCGCGGCCACGTCGTAGAAGCCCAGCGGCGCGTCCGCGCCCAGCTTCATGTTCGCGCTGAACGTGCCGTACTTCGTGATGGCCGCTTCGCCCTGGAAGACCTTCTCGCCGCGCGAGCTGGTCACCGTCACCTGCGCCTTGGAGCCCGCGGGCGGCGACTTGAGCACGCCCAGCCGGCGGTAGCGCGTCACGCCCTTGAGCATCACCTCGTCGCCCGGGCGGTAGATGCCGCGGTCGGCGAACACGAAGCCCAGCCCCTCCGGGGTGAGGCCGTCCCACGCGCTCATCAGCGAGAACGCGCCGGGCGACATGCCCCCCTGCCACGTGGACAGCGTCACGCCGACGTCCGTGTCCTTCTGCGCGGACACCATGGCCCACGGCGTCTCCCAGCTCGACTCGCGCTTGACGCGGATGAGCTCCGACAGGCCCGGCACCTTCGCGAGCCCGTTGGCGTCCGTCTTGCCCGCCCAGTGCTCCGTGCCCTCCTTGTCCCACAGCGTGAGCTGCGCGTCCGGCACCGGCGCGCCCGTCGCGAGCGACGTCACCCACACCACGCCGGAGGTGGCCCCCAGCTTCGCGTGCACCGCCAGGTCCGTCACCTGCCCCACGATGCGGCGCGGGAAGCGCTGCTTGAGCACCGGCGCGTTCAGCCGCGCGATGAACAGGCCCGTCTTCGCGCCGCTGAACGCCTGACGCAGGTCGAACGGCACCGAGCGCTGCACGTTGCGCGCGGCCGTCGTGTCGACGGTCGTCCTGATGGGTTCGGTGGACGGCCACGCGTTGCCAGAGGCCAGCATCTGCGCGAGCTGCGAGGGCGACAGGGACCACAGCTCCGCCTCCACCTCCGGGACGTTGGTGACGATGAGCGGCAGCGAACCGTCACCCGAGGCCTCCACCAGCGCCTCGTCGGAGCCGGAGTCGAACGAGGGCTCCACGTCCGACAGCTTCACCTGGCCCTCGAAGGCGGGGCCCGTCTGGCCGAAGAGGTCCTTGTAGCCCGCGGCCACCTTGATCTTGTACGTGGTGCCGGGGCGGAAGCGGCCGGGCAGCGACACGTAGGGGTACCTCAGCTCCGAGCCCGACCACGGCATCTGCGTCTGGACGCGGTCCCAGTCGATCTCCGCCTTCGGCTCCAGCGTCACCTTGCCCTTGAGGGAGGTCACGTCCAGCTCGTTCGACGTGTGCAGGGTCAGCGGGCCGTAGGAGCACGGCTCGTCGCCCCAGGTGAACACGCACGCACCCGCGGACTCCACCTTGAGCGCGCCGTAGGTGGCGTAGCCGTAGCGCACGGCCTCCTCCATCGCCAGCGGGCCTTCCACGCCCGTCAGCGACCCGTCCACCACCAGGGTGAACCGGGTGCCGGGGGGCAGCTTCTGCGCGGGCTTCAGCTCGTACTTCACGCGCCGGTCCTGTGACTTGCGCTCCGGGCCGCTGCCCACCTGCGCTTCCTTCATGTCCGCGAAGGCCGTCTCCTTCACCAGCGTGAGCGGCACCGGGGCGCCGCCCGCCTGCTCCAGGCGCGCGTGCTGGGGCAGGTCCTTCACCTTCTGGTTGAACACCAGCGTGAAGACCTGCTCGGGCTGCAGCCAGCGGAACTCCTCCTCCGGCTGCGCGGACTGGAGCGCGGGGCGCGTCGTCTCGAACTCGAAGGTGTAGGGCGCATCCAGCGTGGTGCCGTCCATGGCCTTGAGGCCCGCGGGCACCGTCACCGTGTACCGCGTCGCCAGCTTCACGCCCGCCTGGGGCACGAACTCCACGCTCGCGGAGCCCACCCAGCGCCACTCGCCCTGCAGCGCGGGCTCAATCTTCGCGGGCGCCGCCAGCCCGCGCTCCTGGGCCACCGTGCCCAGGGCGATCATCGGCTTGGTGAAGGTGATGGTCGGCCGGATGTTGCCGTTCGCCTTGCCCTGGGGCCGCGCGGCCACGACGCTCAGCGGGCCCTGGTCCGCGAGCTCCGAAGGATCGATCTGGAGCGCGGGGGGCTCCGGCAGGGGTTCGACGGCGATACCGCCGGTCTTCGGGGACGAAGCCGACGCGAGGCCGGCATCCGGGACGCCATCCTTCGCGTCCTTGTCTCCGCGCGAACACGCGGTGACGACGAGGCACACGAGGGCGAGCAATGAAATTCTGCGCATGGTGGGGCTCACGAGGTTCCTGGGCGAGCACGCGTGGGCTCCACCCCGGAAAAATGACGCGAGCACCGTACCACGGGGCCCCCCACCCCGCCGTCACTCCCCCGGGCGGGGCTCCACTCCTCGGATTCCAAGCCTCCAAGAGCCGCGCCGCTGTCCTGGGCCCTGACGCGCGGAGGCATCCCGCTCCGGGGCTCCGGCCGCGAGGACGGACTCCGGCGCGAAGGACTCCGCGACCGCGACGACGAAGCCTCCCAGCAGCTTGCGCAGACGGGACTTCGGTCGGTGACGGGACGACGCCATGGGGCCTCCGGCTCGCGGGCCTGCGGGAGGCACCAACCATGTGAAGGGGGCCGGAGTGCGGCCATCGCCCCGGTGCGCAGGCTCCCTTTCGGTGACCGGACAGTGACGCGGCCCGCCGTCGGGAGGAGGCCTCAGCCGCCGCCGTACAGCGCGCCGCCGGCCAGCCCCATCAGGAACGCCACGGTGACGAGCAGCACCACCCAGCGCACGGGCACGGCGGCGGCGCGCGGCACCGGCTGCCCCACCATGGCCCGGGTGGGCGCGGATTCGTCCGGCACGAGGAGGCGGACCTGGATGGCGGACGTGCGCAGCACCTCCTCCACGTCGGTGAGGAACTTGTCGTATTCCTCGGGGATGAGCTCCAGCGGGGTGCCGTGCTGGAACTCGTAGCGCTTCGCCACGGCCTCGTGGTTGCGCAGCGAGGCCTGTCCCTTGGCCACGTCCACCCAGCCCGCGACGACCGCGGGCGCCGTCCCCTTGCGGTCCACCAGCGAGATGGCCTGGCGGGCCTGCTTGCCGCCCGCGGTGCTGGGGCCCTCGGGTTCGTCCACGCGCAGGACGCGGTGCGGGGTGCGGCCGTAGATCTTGTGCTGGAGTTCGGCCTTGAGGCGCTCCGCGAGCAGCGCCGAGTGGGTCGCGAACATGGTGCGCAGCTCGGCCGTCTCCGGCTCCCCCGCGCGGCTCGCGGCCTGCGCGGAGGGCAGGGGCGCGAGGATCAGCTCCTCCTGCCGCCCTGTCCTGGCCGCGCCACGGCCCTCGTCGTTGCCGCCGCGAGCCTCCGGGCCGCGCCCCAGCCGGGGCGGTTCGGCGATGCGGGGAAGCTCGGGCGCACCGTCCAGCTCCGCGCCCCGCCCCGCGCGGATGATCTCCGGCAGGCCGAAGCCCTCCTCCCGGGGATTGCCGCGAGCCGGCTCGGCGGCGGCCCCTCGCGCGGACTCGCCGCCGCGGGCCGGTTCCGCGCCACCGCGACCGCCACGATGGCCCCTGCCTGCGTCCTTCCCCTCCCCCGGGGCCCGGGCACGGGGCGGCGGCGCCAGGGGCTCCGACACGCGGGTCTCCAGCGGCAGGTCCTCATCCGGTACGGGGGGCGGCGTCATCCGGCTCTCGTACCCGGCGAGCTCCGACGCCCGGATGTCCGCCCCCGTGGTCGGCGCGACGCGGGTCTGGTTGCCCCACGACTTGCGCCCGGAGCCCCCCCCGGATGACTTCAGCTCCGGGCCGGCGTCGGACGTCCGGGGCGACGCAGGAGGCAGCTGGGTCGTTTCGGTGCGGACCTCTTCCGTCTCGTCCAGGTCGTCGAGCGGCGCGACGCGGGTCTCCTCGACGGGCTCCGCCTCCGAACCGCGGTTCCTGTTGTGCCCCTTCGCCATGTGCGCGCCCTCTCGCGCGGGACCATACCGCGTTGCCCGGGCTCGGGGGGATGGCCCGCTCCCCAGAGGGAGCGGGCGCCCGGCACCGCTCAGTAGACGGGCCAGTCGGGGAGCGCGATCTCGATGGGGCCCCCGAACCAGGTCGAGTAGGCCGCGTCGTCCGCGACGGGGTAGCGCTTGCCGTAGGTCTTCTCGAAGTACTCCGCCCAGTGCGGCTGGGAGCCATCCAGGTCGGTGAAGCCGTACTCGCGCGCCAGCGTCCACGACGCGACGACGCGCCCCGCCCGCTGGTGCACGTGGGGGTCCGCCGCGAGCGCCGCCACCGCGCGGCCCACGAAGCTGGGGGTCTCCGACGCGATGAAGTCCGGGTGCACCTTCGCCCCGTCGCGCCAGTTCGCCTCCTTCACCCCGAAGCCGTCCAGCATCTCCTCCGAGCGCAGGAAGCCCGGCGTCACGGCGAGCGCGGTGACGTTCGTGCGGCGCAGGTCGCGCGACATCGCGAAGGCCAGCCGGATGACGGCCATCTTCGTCACGTCGTACGCCAGCGCGCCCCGGTAGCCGAAGTGGTCCCCGTCCGTCACCTCCACGATGAGCCCCCGGTCGCGCTCCAGCATCAGCGGCACCGCGTGGCGGCTGGTGATGACGTGGGTGACGATGGCGCGCTCGAACATCAAGCGGGCGTTCTGGGCCGTCTGCTTCCAGAACGGCACCCCCAGCTCCGCCAGGGACTCCCCGCCCCAGATGTCGTTGACGAGCACTTCCAGCCTGCCCGCCTCCGCGCGGATGCGCTGGCACAGCGCCTCCACCTCCGCCTCCACGGAGTGGTCCACCCGCACCGCGATGCCCTTCCCGCCCCGCGCGGTGACGAGCTCCGCCGTCTCTTCAATCGTCTCCGGCCGGTTCTCTCCGCTCGCCGGCCGCCCCCGCACGCTGCGCCCGGTGCAGTACACCGTCGCGCCCGCCTCCCCCAGCATCGTCGCGATTCCACGCCCCGCGCCCCGCGTCGCGCCCGCGACCAGGGCAATCCGTCCTTCAAGTGGCTTCATGGTGGTCCTCCCCTTTGCAGCCTCCACCCTGCGCCCCCAATCCTGACATCCCCTGTCATGATTGCCGGACGAAGCTGTCCGCACCCGTTGATGGAGGACACCCCCTGCGCGCCGACCGACTCGTGCACCTGCTGATGCGCCTGCAATCCCGCCCCCACAGCACCGTGGGGGCGCTGGCCCGGGAGCTCCAGGTGTCCAGCCGCACCGTGCACCGCGACCTGGACGCGCTGTCCGGCGCGGGCATCCCCGTGTACGCCACGCGCGGCGCCGCGGGCGGCGTGGCGCTGATGGAGGGCTGGCGCACGCAGCTCACCGGACTCACGCGCCCGGAGCTCCAGGCGCTGGCCACGGTGGGCGCGCCAGGCGCCCTGGAGGACCTGGGCCTGTCCGCGCCCCTGCGCACGGGCATGGTGAAGCTGGCGGCGGCGCTCCCCGCCCTCCAGCAGCCGGCGCTGGAGCACGCGCGTCAGCGGCTGCTCGTGGACGCGTCCGGGTGGTTCACCGGCCGCGAGCCCGTCCCCCACCTGGGCGCGCTGCGCGACGCGGCCTGGCAGGACCGGCGCGTGTCGCTGAGCTACCAGGACTTCGACGGGGCCAGCACCCGCCGCGTGGTGGATCCGTACGCGCTCGTCATCAAGGCGGACCGCTGGTACCTGGTCGCCGGGACGGACAAGGGCCCCCGCGTCTTCCGGGGCGCGCGCATCGGGGGCGTGCGGCTGCGGCCCCAGGGCTTCACCCGCCCGGCGAAGTTCGACCTGCCCGCGTTCTGGAAGGACTGGTGCGCGAGGTTCGCCGTCGAGCGGCCCCGCTACGACGTCGCGCTGCGCTTCACGGCGGAGGGGGAAGCGGCGCTGCGCAAGCTGCGTCCCCCGGCCGACGGTGAGCGCCTGGACGCGGCGCCCGCGGCACGCGGAGGGAAGCGCGAGGCGACCCTGGACTTCGAGCGGGAGTCCATCGCGGTCTCCCAGCTGTGCGAAATCGGGGCGGGCGTGGAGGTGCTCGCCCCGGAGTCGCTGCGACGACGGCTGGCCGCGCTGGCGGCCTCACTCCAGGCGCTCTACGGCGGCCCCGGGACTGCTCCGGGCCGCCGTGCGCGCCGCGCCCGCTAGAAGTGCAGCGGGTGGCCCAGCGTGGCCTCGGCGCCCTCGTGCATGATCTCCGAGAGCGTCGGGTGCGCGTGGATGGTGTGCGCCAGCTCCTCGGTGGTGATCTCCAGCTTCATGGCGACGCAGGCCTCGGCGAGCAGCTCCGTGGCGTGCGGCCCGATGATGTGGATGCCCAGCACCTCGTCGTACTTGCGGTCGGAGACGATCTTGATCATGCCGATCGACTCGTTGGAGATGGCCGACTTGGTGACGGCGCCGAAGGGGGCGATGCCCACCTTCACGTCGTAGCCGCGCTCCTTGGCCTTCTTCTCCGTGAGGCCCACCGACGCGACCTCCGGGTAGCAGTACGTGGCCGACGGCGTGAGGTCGTAGTTGATGGGCGCGGGGTTCTTCCCGGCGATGTGCTCCACCACCATCACGCACTCGGCGCTGGCCATGTGCGCCAGCATCGGCGTGGGGATGACGTCCCCGATGGCGTAGACGTTGGGCTCGCTGGTGCGGCACTGCGCGTCGACCTTGATGAAGCCGCGGTCGGTCTGCACGGCCGTCTTGTTGAGGCCCACGTCCTCCGTGACGGGCGAGCGGCCCACCGCGGACAGGAGGATTTCGGCCTCCAGCGTCTTGGTCTCCGAGCCCACCGTCATGGTGACCTTCACGCCGTCCGCCGTGTGCTCCACCTTCTCCACCTTGGCGCCGGTGTGCACGTCGATGCCGCGGCGGCGGAAGATCTTGTCCAGCTCCTTGGACACGTCCGCGTCCTCGATGGGGAGGAGCGCCGGCATGTACTCCACGATGGCCGTCTTGCTGCCCACGTGGTTGAACACGGAGGCGAACTCGCAGCCCACCGCGCCCGCGCCCAGGACGATGATGCTCTTGGGGATGCGGTCGATGGTCAGGATGGAGTCACTGTTCATCACCCGCTTGTGGTCCACCTGCACGTTCGGCAGGGACTTGGGCACGGAGCCCGTGGCGATGATGATGTTCTTCGTCTCCAGGGTCTGCTTGGAGCCGTCCTCCGCCGTCACCTCCACCTTGCCCTTCCCGCTGATGCGACCATGGCCCTTCACGACCGTGATCTTGTTCTTCTTCATCAGGAAGTCGATGCCGTTGGCACCCTTGGTGACGACCTTGTCCTTGTGCTTCTGGGCGTTGGCCCAGTTGACGGTGGGGTTGGCCGTGTCGATGCCGAAGTCCGCCGCTTCCTTGATGTGGTGGAAGAGCGACGCGGTCCACAAGAGCGACTTCGTCGGGATGCAGCCGCGATGCAGACAGGTGCCGCCCAGGCGCTTGTCCTTCTCGATGATGGCCGTCTTCAGCCCGAGCTGGGCCGCGCGGATGGCGCCCACATAGCCGCCAGGACCCGAGCCGATGATCACCAAGTCGAAAGTCTCAGCCACGCACGCCTCCGTCATTAATTTTGGATGGAACTCGCGGGCGCTGATAACCCCCGGTCCCGGTTGGAATCAAGGAGTTTGCTCGTGCGCCGCTTCCCACTTCATCGGCTCCTGTTGATGGTAGTAGCGCTGCTGGCCTTCGGACGCCTGTATTACGTGACCCACCGCGACATGCCCGCTCCCGCCCCCCGGAAGGGACCGGCCGCGCTGCCCACGCCGCCCGACCTGGGGCCCGCCGCGTGTCGGAGCCTGGACGCGGTGCTGGCGGACGTCCTCCAGTCCGACGCCGGCACCTCCCCCGACGCCCGGGACGCCGGCACCGCCTGGAGCGCCGCGCACCGCCAGCTGGGGGACTGCCCCACCCCCTCCGCCGAGGCCTGCGCGAGGGGCGCCGCCCTGGCCTCCCGCGCCCCGCCCGTCGGAGGCGACGCGGTGCCCCGGGCCATGCTCACCACCCTGTGCGAGCGCTGCGCGCCCCAGGACAACCCCTGTGGGCACGCCGTGACGCGCGCGTTGCAGGAGGCGGCCCGGCGCGGGAACCCGGATCTCCAGGAGGCCCGCTGGAGCCTGGAGCACGCGGGCGCGGCCATGGGCGCGGCCTGCCAGGAGCTTGCCCGCCTGGCCGTGGGGCCCGCCGCCCTGTCCGGGCCGGACCTGGAGCCACCCCTGCTGGCGCTGGCCGAGGAGCTGGCGCCCACCTGCGTCCAGACGGAGCAGCTGCCCGCGCCGCTCCTGAGCGCCGCGGCGGTGCAGCAGGGGGCGCGGGCGCCCCGGCTCGCGTCGCTGTTCACCGGCCGCATCGTGGAGACGGCGCCCATCGAACCGGATCAGCAGAGCGGCCCGGGGGATGCGTTCCGGGCGTTCGATCAGGACGAGCTGTCCGGCGTGAAGCTGCCGGTGGGGACGGGAGCCGGGGCGGACGGGGCCCTGCGCCTGGGCTACGCGCCGCCGCTGAAGCAGGTCGTGTCGTTCCAGGTGCGCGCCACGGGTCCGGGCACGCTGCGCGCCCTCGTCCGCGCGCCGGAGGGCGTGGGACGCAAGGATGGCCAGGGCGATGCCTTCCACGTCGACCCGACCGTCTGCCGCTTTCGCGGCACGGGCGCGTGGGAGATCTGCAAGCCCGCCGTTCCGCTGCTCGACGTGGACGCGGTGAGCGTCCTACCGGAGCGGCCGGGCGTGGAACTGAAGGAACTGGAAATCATCGGCGCCCGGTAACGCGGGCGCCAGCGATCACGCGGCGTCGGAGTGGGGCTCCGACGTCGCTCGCGTGGAACTCAGGCGATGAGGCCACGCTCGCGCGCGGTCTTGAAGATGCCGGACGCGTCGCGCTTCAGCGCGGTGGAGACGTCCTTCACGATGGCGTCCGCCGACTTGGCGACCGACAGGTAGTTGTCGAACGTGCGCGTGAGGATGAGCACGCCCGAGATGATGACTCGCTGGAGGTTGTGCTGCAGGTCCGTGCCCTCGTACACCAGCCAGGACTGCTCACAGAACCGTCGGCCCTCGGCCACCATCTGGTTCAGGTGCGCGCGCTCGGTCGCGTCCGGAACCTTGGCCTTGGGGCTGATGGAGGCGATGTACAGCACGTTCGTCCCCAGCCGCTGGGTCGCCTCCTCCATCTGCGCCATGATGGCCGCGACGTCGTCCTTCGTCGGCGGGTTGTGCCAACGAGAGAAGAACACGCGGTCGATGAGTTCGGATTGGTACGTGGAAGTCACGAATCCTCCGGTGAAGCGAACGCTGAGAACTGGGGCGCCTCGTTAGGCGCGGCCCGCGCCGCAGGCCGGATTCTGTACCAGGATCGCAAGGGCGGTTGAAGAGTAGCGGACACACTCATGTACCTTTGGGGCGCCTGTGTGCCAGCCACGCTGTCGAGCTGCAGTACAGGTGGACAACTCCGGCTGGGTCGCAACCGACACGCCCCCTTTTTCGGGCTGCTCAGCCCTTGGAGGGCTGTGCACGGGCCGCCAGCACGGCCTTCACGTCCTCCAGCGTGAGCCCCAGCGGGCGGATGGCGACGAGCAGGTGGTAGAGCAGGTCGGCTGCCTCCTCCGCGGCCCGGGGTGGATCCGCATCCGCGCAGGCCGTCACCAGCTCCGCGGCCTCTTCGCCCAGCTTCTTCAGGCGCAGGTTCCGGTCGTCCAGCAGCCGGCGCGTGTAGCTGGCCTTCGCTCCGTCACGGGCGGCGTCATCCGCGCGGGCCGCGAGCGTCGCGTCCAGGTGCGCGAGCGCGTCCCAGCGGCCCTCACCGAAGCAGGTCTCCTCGCCGGTGTGGCACGCGGGGCCGGCCTTCTCCACGCGCGCGAGCACCGCGTCGCCGTCGCAGTCCGCGCGCAGGGACACGACCTTCTGGGTGTTCCCGCTGGTGGCGCCCTTGTGCCAGAGGCCGCGCGTGCGGGAGCGATAGTGCATCTCTCCCGTGGAGAGCGTGCGCTCCAGGGCTTCGCGGTCCGCGTGCGCCACCATCAGGACGTCGCCGGTGCGCGCATCCTGCGTCACCACCGTCACCAGCCCCTGGCCCTTGTCGAAGTTCAACGCCGCCACGTCCAGCTTCACGGCCTGCCTCCCGCGCCCAGCACGTCGCGCACGCGCGCCGCCAGCGCCGCGTTGGTGGCGATGCCGTCTCCGCCGAACGCCGTGCGGCTCCCCTTCCAGTCGGTGAACACGCCGCCCGCCTCCTCGATGATGGGTTGCAGCGCCGCCGCGTCCCAGGGCGACAGGCCCTCATCCACCATGACCTCCGCGCGCCCGGTGGCGACCAGCAGGTAGCCGTAGCAGTCGCCCCAGGTGCGGCACAGCGCCGCCTGCCGCGACAGCTCCCGCCAGGCCGCGCCCTTCGTGGGGTTCTGGAGGAAGCGCTCGTCGGTGCTCAGCACCACGGCCTGGGACAGCGAGTCCTGGGTCGACACGCGCGCGGCGGTCCCGTTCCAGAAGCAGCCGAGGCCCGGGGAGGCGACGAGCAACTCGTTCACGGCCGGGAAGTACGCCGCGCCCGCGAGGATGCGCTCGCCCTCCGCCACCGCCACCAGCGTGCCCCACAGCGGCACGCCCCGGATGAAGGTCTTCGTCCCGTCGATGGGATCCAAGATCCAGCGGCGCCGCGCGCCCGGCCGCGTCTCACCGAACTCCTCGCCCAGGAGGCCGTCCTGGGGGAAGCGCTCCTCCAGCCACTGGCGGGCGGTCCACTCGGCGGTGCGATCCGCCACCGTCACGGGGGTTCCGTCGCTCTTGGTGTCCACGGCGATGCCGCCGCGGAAGAAGCCCAGCGCCACGTCACCGGCCTTGCGCGCCACGTCGGCGGCGGCCTCCATCAGGTCTCGGGGGTCCGCATTCATGTCGTGCTCCGGATGGGAAGGCCGCTGTCACGCAGCAGGGATTTGAGGGCGCCCACGGTGGTGACGCCGTCGTGGAGGATGCCCGCCACCAGGGCGGCGTCCGCTCCGCCAAGCGTCAGCGCCTCGCGGACGTGCTCCGCGCGGCCCGCGCCGCCGGAGGCGATGACGGGCACGTCCACCGCGTCCGCCACCTCGCGCGTCAGGCCCAGGTCGTAGCCCGTGCGCGCGCCGTCACGGTCGATGCTGGTGAGCAGCACCTCGCCCGCGCCGCGCCGCACGCACTCCCTCGCCCAGGCCACCGCGTCCAGATCCGTGGGGCGACGGCCGCCGTGCGTGAAGACGCGGTAGCCGGCCCCGTCCCGCTTCGCGTCGATGCTCGCCACCACGCACTGGGCGCCGAAGCGCTCCGCACAGCCGGTGAGCAGCTCCGGCGTGGCCACCGCCGCGGAGTTGATGCTCACCTTGTCCGCGCCGGCCCGGAGCGCCCGGGCCACGTCGTCCACCGTGCGCACGCCCCCGCCCACGGTGAGCGGGATGAACAGGCGCTCCGCCGTGCGCTGGACCAGGTCCCACAGCGTCTCGCGCTCCTCCGCGCTCGCGGAGATGTCCAGGAACGTCACCTCGTCCGCGCCCTCCTCCTCGTAGCGCAGCGCCAGCGCCACGGGGTCGCCCACGTCGCGCAGCCCCTCGAACTGGACGCCCTTCACCACGCGCCCTCCCTTCACGTCCAGGCAGACGATGAGCCGTCGGCTGAGCATCACGTCACCTCCAGGGAGACACTGCCCTTCATGCTGAAGACGACGCCGGAGTCCACCATCGCGTCCCGCAGCGCGAGCCCCAGGGCCTTGAAGGCCGCCTCGGTGAGGTGGTGGCTGTCCCGGCCGCGCAGCACGCGCAGGTGCAGCGTGATGCGCGAGTGCTCGCAGAACGAGCGCATCCAGTGCTCATACAGCCGGTTCTTCAGCGGCCCCCGGTAGTAGAAGCGCCCGCCCGCGTCCAGGCACGCCTGCACCAGCGCGTCGTCCATGGGCACGGTGCGCTCGCCGTAGCGCGCCGCCGTGGCCGGCACCACACGCTGCACCGCGGTGCCCAGCGTGATGGCCACGTCCTCCATCAGGTGGTGGCGCAGGTCGCCCCGTGCGTGCAGCGTCAGCTCCAACCCCGCGTAGCGCGCGAAGGTGGCGAGCATGTGGTCGAAGAACTTCAGGCCCGTGTCCACCCGGGCCCCCCCCGTACCGCGCGCCAGCTCCACCGTGACCTGCGTCTCCTTCGTCTCCCGGACGACCCGCGTGCCCGTGCTCATTCCGCGAACTCCTGCGCGACCGCGCGCGCGTCCAGTCGTCCCGTGTACAGCGCCATGCCCACCACCGCCCCGTGCGCACCCACCTTCGCCAGCGCGCGCAGGTCCTCCAGGGTCGTCACGCCCCCGGACGCATAGAGCCGGTGCCGGCCCGTGCGGGCCACCTCCTCCATCAGGGGCAGGTCCACGCCCCCCAGCTGCCCTTCCTTGTGCACCGCCGTCACGAGCATCCCGCCCAGCGGCAGCGGCTCCAGCGCGGCCAGCACGTCGCGGATGTCCCGGGCGCTGCCCGACGTCCAGCCGCGCGTCACCACCTCCCGCCCCTTCACGTCCGCGGCCACCACCACCCGTCCCGGGAAGCGTGCGGTGACGTCGGTGAGCCACGCGAGGTCTTCAATGGCGCGCGTGCCCACGACGACCGACGAGGCCCCCGCCGCGAGCACCGCCTCCACCCGCGCGCCGTCGCGCACGCCGCCGCCCACGGTGAACGTGAGGCCCGGCGCGTGCGACACCAGCCGCGTCACCACCTCCGCGTTGGAGCCCTTGCCCAGCGCCGCGTCCAGGTCCACGACGTGGAACGTGCGGAAGCCCAGGGCCAGCCACTGCTTCAATGCGTCCAACGGATCATTCACGCGGACGCGCTCCTCCGCGTAGGAGCCCCCCACGAGCTGTACGCACGCGCCCTCCCGCAGGTCGATGGCTGGAATGGCGATCACGGCGCCACCTCCGCCAGGAACGCCTGCACGAAGCGCACGCCCGCGCGCGAGGACTTCTCCGGGTGGAACTGCACGCCCAGCACCTTCCCGCGCCGGACCGAGGCGGGGAACCGGTCATCCTCGTGGGTCGTCCAGCCCACGACCTCCCGGGAGTCCGCCGCGCGGCAGACGAAGCTGTGCGCGAAGTACACGGAGGCCAGCTTCGCGGACTCCAACGCCCGGTCCTCCTCCACGTCGTTCCAGCCAATCTGCGGAACCTGCCGCGCGGTCAGCCGCGTCACCCGGCCCTGGAAGTAGCCCAGGCCCAGGCCCGCCCCCTCGTCGCTCTCCTCGAAGAGCAGCTGCATGCCCAGGCAGATGCCCAGGCAGGGCAGACCCGCGTCCAGCGCCCGGCGCATCGCCTGGCGCCCCGGGGCCAGCCGCGCCGCCGCCGAGCCGAAGGCGCCCACCCCCGGCAGCACCAGCACGTCCGTGTCGAGCGCGCGCAGCGGATCCTCCTGCACGCGCACCTCCACGCCCGGCGCCGTGACGAGGGCCTTCACCAGCGAGTGCAGGTTGCCGGCGCCATAGTCGAACAGGGTCACCCGCTTCACAGCGCCTCCTGGAGCGCCTTGAGCGCCGTCGCCATCAGGGGCCAGGGAGCGCTGCCGATGCGCAGCGCATCCCCCACGCCCACGAGCCCTTCGAACACCCGCACGTTCACGTTGCGCTCCCGCATCGCCTCCCCCACCCGCCGCGCCTCCGGCACGGGGACGAGGAGGAAGTTCGCTTCCGAGGGCAGGGGCTCCAGGCCCAGCACCCTCAACCCACCGCGCAGCCGCTCGCGGTTCTCCACCGCCTCCGCCGCGCAGGCCTCCATCCACGCGGTGTCCTCCGTGAGCGCGGACACCGCCACGGCCTCGCCCAGCGCCGTGTGCTTGTACGGCCCCCGGGCCTTCTCCACCTCCGCCACCAGCGAAGGGGCCCCCACCCCCCAACCCACCCGCAGGCCGGCCAGGCCGAACGCCTTGGACATCGTGCGCGTCACCAGCACGTTGGGCCGCGTGCGCGCCAGGTCCAGGAAGTCCCCTCCCCGGGTGAACTCCACGTAGGCCTGGTCGATGACCACCACCCCCGGGGCCCGGTCCACCAGCCGCTCCAGCGCCGCGCGCGAGGCCACCGTGCCCGTGGGGTTGTTGGGCGTGCAGACGTAGAGCAGCTTCGCGCCCGTCGCGAGCAGCCCGTCCACATCCAGCGCCAGGTCCGGGCGCAAGGGCACGGGCACCGGCCGCAGCGCGCTCAGCCGGGCGAACAGCGGCACCATCACGAAGGTCGGATCCGGGAACGCCACCGCGTCCCCCGGCTCCAGGAACGCGCGCAGCGCGCAGTCGATGACGTCATCCGAGCCGCACCCCGTCGTCACGTTCTCCACCGCGACCCCTGCATAGGCGGCCACGGCGCGCTTCAGGTCCGGTGCGTAGCTCGCGGGGTAGCGCGCCAGGGACTGAAGCCCCTCCTCGCGCAGCACGCGCTCCGCCGACGGCGGAGCGCCGAAGAGGTTGGTGTTGTCGCTCAGGTCCACCCGGCAGCGCTTCCTCGCGGGGGAATACAGGGGGATGTCCCGGTATGTGTCGCGGAAGGGAATCACGGCAACCTCCAGGCCCGCGCCGCGTCCGCGTGGGCGAAGAGGCCCTCGCTGTCCGCCAGCGCCCCCACGTCGTCCGCCATCGCCGCCGCGGCTTCCGGCGTCACGCGCTGCCACGTCGTCCACCGGTAGAAGTCCAGCACGCTCAGCCCCGAATAGGCCCGCGCGAGCCCCGCCGTGGGCAGGACGTGGTTGGCGCCCGTCAGGTAGTCCCCGAAGGCCACCGACGCGCGCTGGCCCACGAACACCGTGCCCGCGTTGCGCACCTTCGACAGGTCGTCCTCGGCCGTCGCCGTCGCGATCAACAGGTGCTCCGGCGCGAACTCCGCGACGAAGGGCCACGCCTCCTCCAGGGAGTCGATCCGCAGCACCGCGCCCCGGCTCCCGAGCGCCGACAGCACGATGTCCCCCCGCTTCGCGGCCCGGGCCTGACGCTCCACCGCGTCCCGCACCTCCTGCGCGAGCGGCGCGCCCAGCACCAGCGCCACGCAGCACGCCTCCGGATCATGCTCCGCCTGGGCCAGCAGCTCGCGCGCCACCGCCTCCGGACGGGCGCTGCCGTCGGCGACGATGAGGATCTCGCTGGGCCCCGCCGGCGCGTCGATGGCGACCGCGTCCACCACCTGGAGCTTGGCCGCCGCGACGTACGCATTGCCCGGCCCGACGATGCGGTCCACCCGGGGCACGCTCCGGGTCCCATATGCCAGCGCCGCCACCGCGCCCGCCCCGCCCAGCGCGAAGACGCGATCCGCGCCCGCCAGCGCCGCCGCCGCGAGCACCCCCGCGCTCGGCAGCCCGTCCGGCCCCGGCGGCGAGCAGACGATTGTCTCCCCCACCCCCGCCACCTTCGCGGGCACCACGCCCATCAGCACGCTGCTCGGGTACACCGCCCGGCCGCCGGGCGCGTACACCCCCACCCGGCCCAGCGGATCCGGCCGCCGGCCCACCACCACGCCGGGCTCCGTCTCCACCTCCATCGCCAGGGGCCGCTGCGCCGCGTGGGCCCGGGCGATGTTGCGCGCCGCGCGCTCCAGCGCCGCGCGCACCCCGGAAGGAAGCGACTCCAGCGCCGCGTCCCACCGCGCGCGGGGCACCTCCAGCGCCTCCAGCTCCACGCGGTCGAACTGGCGCGCGAAGTCGAACAGGGCACGGTCCCCTTCCTCGCGCACCCGGGCGATGATCGCCTGGACGCGGGCGGCCACCTGCGTGTCGCTCTCCGCGCCGCCGCGCTCCAGCAGCCGGCGCCGCGCTTCGGACGTCAGGGCGGCCAGGGCGCCCTGGTACTTCAGGACGGTGGCGCTCATGCCATCAACCTCTCGATGCGCGTGACGAGGATGCCCTGCCCGCCCAGGGCCTTCAGGGCGTTCACCGTGCGGTAGATGGTGCGAGACGACACCACCGCGTGCACCGCGACGAAGCTGCCCCCGTCCATCACGTCCACCACCGTGGGGCCGTTGAGGCCGGGCAGCACCTCGCGCACCTGCGCCAGGGACGCCTTGGGCACGTTGGCCATCAGGTAGCGCCGGCCCCTCGCCGCCAGCACCGACGACAGCGCCTGGGTCAGCTCCTCCAGGGAGCGCCGCGCGTCCGCGCCGTTGCCCGGATACGCCACCAGCCGGGCGCTGGACTCCAGCACCGTGGACACCTCGCGCAGGCCGTTCATCTTCAGCGTGGAGCCCGTGGAGGTGAGGTCCACCACGATGTCCGCGATGCCCAGGTGCGGGGCGATCTCCGCCGCGCCGCTCACCGGCACCACCGTCACGCGCTGGCCCCGCTGCTGGAAGTAGCCCTGCGTCAGCCGGGGGAAGCAGGACGCCACCCGCATCCCGTCCTTCACGTCCTCCACGCGGGTGATGCCGCTCTCGTCGCGCGCGGCCACCACCAGCCGGCAGCGGCCGAACTCCAGGTCCATCAGCGACTCCAGCGTGCGGCCCGCCTCGTTGACCAGGTCCCAGCCGGTGACGCCCGCCTGCGCCGCGCCGTCCGCGACGAACTCCGGGATGTCCTGGGCACGGACGAAGATGGCCTCGAACTCGCCGCCCAGGGACGCGGTGAGGGCCCGCTCGCCGCGGCCGCGGACCTCCAGGCCCGCGTCGTTGAACAGCTCGCGCACTTCCTCGGACAGACGGCCTTTGTTGGGCAGGGCAATCTTCAACATGGGTGGCTCACGGGCGGGACTGCGAGGGGACTGGAAGGGGGAGCGGAAACGAAAAAAGGCCCGTCCTGGGGGGACGGGCCTTCGATCACTGCGGCATCTGCCGGAGGAGGTGCGCTTCTAGTGCGTCACCCAGGCATGCGCGCGGCGAACGGTCCCGTCGTGGGCCGGCCGATGATGCGCATGATGGTGATGCACGGAGATGGAACGCACGCCCCTAGGGTTAACGACCGGAGGCCCTCCCGTCAAGCCACCCCCGGGTGCGAGCCTGTCTTGAGGCTTGCAAACCCGGCCCTGCTTGAGCACAAGCGGCCCATGCGGACCTCGGACGTCCTGGTGGTGGGCGGTGGCTTGATGGGCTGCGGCATCGCGCTGCGGCTGCGGCAGGCAGGTGCGCGCGTGACGGTGCTGGAGCGCTCCATCCCGGGCGCCGAGGCCTCCAGCGCCGCCGCCGGCATCCTCGCGCCGCAGTGGGAGTCCGACGGGCCGGGCCCCTTCTTCGAGCTGTGCCTGCGCAGCCGCGCCCTCTACGGGAGCTTCGCCGCGGAGCTGCGCGAGCTGACGGGCGTGGACATCGCCTACCGGCCGTGCGGCCTGCTGCGCGTCGCCTTCGACGAAGCGGATCACCACCACGTGGAGTCCACCGTGGGCTGGCAGCACGGCATGGGCCTGCGCGCGGAGCTGCTGGACGGACAGGGCGCGCGCGAGCTGGAGCCCCGGCTGTCACCCCAGGCCGTGGGCGCCGCGCACTTCCCGGATGATCATCAGGTCGACAACCGGCTGCTCGTGCGCGCGCTGACCATGGCCGCCGCGCGCGTGGGGACCACGTTCAAGAGCGGCCACGTGAGCGGCGTGGTGCACGAAGGGGGCCGCGCGGTGGGCGTGGACCTGGATGGCGAGGTGCTGCGCGCGGACGCCGTGGTGCTGGCGGCGGGCTCCTGGTCGTCCCTGGTGCAGGGCGTGGGCGTGGCGGCGCAGGCGGTGCGCCCGGCGCGCGGCCAGATGATCCAGCTCCAGACCCGGCTGCCCGTGCTGGAGCGGATCGTGACGTCCGCCAAGGGCTACCTGGTGCCGCGCGCGGACGGGCGGATCATCGCGGGCAGCACCATGGAGCACGTGGGCTTCGACAAGCAGGTGACGGCGGCGGGGCTGGCGCGGATCCTCGACATGGCGCTGGAGCTGTGTCCGGAGCTGGGCAGCGCCCCGGTGACGGAGACCTGGGCCGGCTTCCGCCCGTGGACCCGGGACGCGCTCCCCTACATCGGCGAGGGGCCCGTGCCCGGCCTCTTCCTGGCCACCGGCCACTTCCGCAACGGCATCCTCCTCACCCCCATCACCGCCAAGCTGGTCGCCCAGTCGGTGCTCGGCGAGAAGCCGTCCGTGGACCTGGCCCCCTTCCGGTATGACCGGGGCCCCGGGACGCGGAGCTGAGGGCCCCGCGCCGCCCTACCCCCGGCGGCGGGCGGCCCGGCGCGGACCCGGGACGTGCTCCGGGGCCCCAGGGCCTGCCCCCTGCCCTGGACGCCAAGGAAGCGAGGCGGGTGGTAATTTCTCGCACTCGTTCGCCTTTAAGACCCGGAAACCTCTAGAATCTTCGGCCGTGGAAGCCATCCCCCCCGCCCCGCCTCGAATCCTGATCGTCGACGACGACGATTCCGTCCGCGACGTCATCTCCGTGCTCCTCCGTGAGGAGGGCTACAACTGCGTCGTGGCCAATGGCGCCGAGATGGCGCTCGATGTCGCGGGCGAAGAAGAGACGCCGCTCGTCATCAGCGACATGAAGATGCCGGGCCGCGACGGACTGTGGCTGCTGGAGAACCTGCGCGAGCGGCTGCCGGACACGTCCGTCATCATGCTCACCGGCTACGGCGACACCGAGTCCGCGGTGGACTGTCTGCGCCGGGGCGCGGTGGACTACCTGCTCAAGCCACCCAAGCTCACCGACCTCATCCGGGCCATCGAGCGGGCGCTCGCCAAGCGGCGCATCGAGATGGCGCGCAAGCGCTACCAGAAGAAGCTCGAGGGCAAGGTGCGCGACCGCACCGCCGAGCTTCGCAGCGCCCTGCACAACATCGCCAACACGTACCAGAACACGCTGCTGGCCCTGGTGGCGGCGCTGGACGCGCGCGAGCACGAGACGAGCGACCACTCGCAGCGCGTGGTCAGCTACACGAGCGCCATCGCCAGCCGCATGGGCATCCACGGCAAGCAGATGGAGGAGATCGGCCGAGGCGCGCTCCTGCACGACATCGGCAAGATCGGCGTGCCGGACGCGGTGCTGCTCAAGCCCGGCAAGCTCACCCCCGACGAGTGGCTGGAGATGCGGCGTCATCCGGAGATCGGCTTCCAGATGATCCAGAACATCCCCTTCCTCTCCACCCCGGCGGACATCGTCCTGTCGCACCAGGAGCGGTTCGACGGCGCGGGCTACCCGCGCAACCTCCAGCGCAATGAGATCCACATCGGCGCGCGCATCTTCGCGGTGGCGGACACGCTGGACGCGATGACGAGCGACCGGCCGTACCGCAAGGGCACGACGTTCGCCAACGCCATCCAGGAGATCAAACGCTGCGCCAACACCCAGTTCGATCCGGACGTGGTGAAGGCGTTCCTGGACATCGGCGAGGAGGGGCTCATCCGCATCAAGAAGGAGATGGCGGAGAAGAAGCTCAACCCGCTGCAGGCCGCCGCCGACGCCGCTGAGGCGGAGACGGAGCTGGCGCGCCTCACCGACCTGGATGACGAAGCGGATTCGCCGCCGGTGGGCCCCGCCTCGAACGCGGCCCCGGCCCATGTGGCGGCGCCCATCGCGATCCGTTCAGCGTCGGGCACCGAAGGTTGAGGGCCCCCCAAGGGGAGCGATGATTTCCCGGGGCGGGTTGTTATGAAGGCGGAAGGCCCCGTGATGATCGCCCCCCTGCCCGCCACCAATCCGCTCGCCCCTCCGCTGCTCGACGCACAGGGGCGCTGCATGACGTACCTGCGGCTGAGCATCACGGACCGCTGCAACTTCCGCTGCACCTACTGCTCCCCGGCGTCCTGGGGCGGCAAGAAGGACCTGCTGGACGCGGCGGAGTTCGAGCGCATCGTCTCCGTGTTCGCGCGCATGGGCATCCGCCGCGTGCGCCTCACCGGGGGCGAGCCCCTCATCCGGCCGGACATCCAGGAGATCGCCCGGAGGCTCGCCGCCGTCCCGGGCATCCAGCACCTGGCCATCACCACCAACGCCAGCCGCCTGGAGTCCCTGGCCGCGCCCCTGCGCGAGGCGGGCGTCACCCAGCTCAACCTGAGCCTGGACACGCTGTCGCCGGAGACGTTCCGGCGCATCTCCAAGCAGGGCGACTTCGACGCGCTGCTGCGCGGCATCGACGCGGCGGCGGCGGCGGGCTTCCAGTCGCTGAAGCTCAACGTCGTGGTGATGCGCGGCATCAACGATGGGGAGGTGCCCGCGCTGGTGGACTTCGCGCACGCGCGCGGCATCACCCCGCGCTTCATCGAGCTGATGCCCTTTGGCCAGGGCACGCCGGTGCCCACCGCGGAGCTGCTGGAGCGGCTGGCGTCCAGCGGGCGGCAGCTCACCGAGGAGCCGCCGGAGGACGCCGCTTCGCCCACCTCCGGGCCGGCGCGCTACTGGCGCACGGCGGGTGGACGGGTGGGCTTCATCTCCCCGCTGACGCAGAACTTCTGTGGCGGGTGCAACCGGGTGCGGGTGGCGTCCAACGGGGACCTGCGCAGTTGCCTGGGCGGCCGGGCGCAGGCGCCGCTGCACCAGCTCATCCGGGGCGGGGCCACCGACGCGGAGCTGGCCATGGCCGTGCGCCGCGCGCTGGGGGACAAGCCGGAGGGGCACCGTTTCACGGAGGCCGGAAACGGCGCCACGCTCCTGCCCATGATGGGCATTGGCGGCTGACGGCTACTTCACCAGTCGCAGGTTGACGGGGTAGCGGTAGAGCTCGCCGTCGTTGGCCTTCAGGCCCGCGATGATGGTGAACACGATGGAGCCGATCGCCACGATGGGCGCCAGCAGGAAGCCGATGCCCACGCACATCAGGACGGCGGACACCGTCATCGCGATGAAGGTGGTGATCTGGAAGTTGAGCGACTCCACCGCGTGCGCGCGGACGAAGGAGGACTCCTTGCCCTTCGTCAGCATCAGGAACAGCGGCACCGCCCAGCCCAGGAAGCCCGCGCCCACCACGATGCCGGCGATGGAGCCCAGGTGCGCCAACATCCCCATCGTCTTCTCATCCGTGCTCGCCGTGGGGGAGCCGGTGATGAACGAGCCGAACTGCTGATCTTCGCGCTGCTGTGGGTCCATGAAACGCCCTCCAAAAATGAACGGGGCGCGACGGGATGCGCCCGGAAGCCTCGCACCATGGCACGCCGTGTCGGTGCCTGTCATCCAGTGGACGGGGACCCCCAAGGAGGCCCCCGCCCGCCTGGAGGCTTCAGCGGTACAGCTCGCTGCCCGCCTTCTTGAATTCCTCGCGCTTCTCCTTCATGCCCGTCTCCAGCGCCTGGACCTCGTTGACGCCCACCTTGTCGGCGTAGTCGCGCACTTCCTGGGTGATCTTCATGGAGCAGAAGTGCGGGCCGCACATGGAGCAGAAGTGGGCGACCTTGGCCCCTTCGGCGGGCAGCGTCTCGTCGTGGAAGGCGCGGGCGCGCTCGGGGTCCAGTGACAGGTTGAACTGATCCTCCCAGCGGAATTCGAAGCGCGCCTTGGACAGGGCGTTGTCGCGCGCCTGGGCGCCCGGGTGCCCCTTGGCCAGGTCCGCGGCGTGGGCGGCGATCTTGTACGTGATGACGCCTTCCTTCACGTCATCGCGGTTGGGCAGGCCCAGGTGCTCCTTGGGCGTCACGTAGCAGAGCATCGCCGTGCCGAACCAGCCGATCATCGCCGCGCCAATGCCACTGGTGAAGTGATCGTATCCCGGGGCGATGTCCGTGGTGAGGGGCCCCAGCGTGTAGAAGGGCGCCTCGTGGCACACGGCGAGCTGCTTCGTCATGTTCTCCTGGATGAGGTGCATGGGGACGTGGCCGGGGCCTTCGATCATCACCTGCACGTCGTGCTTCCAGGCGACCTTGGTCAGCTCGCCCAGCGTCTCCAGTTCCCCGAACTGCGCGGCGTCGTTGGCGTCGGCGATGGAGCCGGGGCGCAGGCCGTCTCCCAGGCTGAAGCTGACGTCGTACGCCTTCATGATCTCGCAGATCTCCTCGAAGTGCGTGTAGAGGAAGTTCTCCCGGTGGTGCGCGAGGCACCACTTGGCGAGGATGGAGCCGCCGCGGCTGACGATGCCGGTGAGGCGCTTCGCGGTGAGCGGGACGTACTGGAGGCGCACGCCCGCGTGGATGGTGAAGTAGTCCACGCCCTGCTCCGCCTGCTCGATGAGCGTGTCGCGGAAGATGTCCCAGGTGAGCTCCTCGGCCTTGCCGTTGACCTTCTCCAGGGCCTGGTAGATGGGCACGGTGCCGATGGGCACGGGCGCGTTGCGGAGGATCCACTCGCGCGTCTCGTGGATGTTGCGGCCGGTGGACAGGTCCATGACGGTGTCCGCGCCCCAGCGGATGGACCAGACCATCTTCTCCACCTCCTCCTCGATGGAGGACGTGACGGCGGAGTTGCCGATGTTGGCGTTGATCTTCACCAGGAAGTTGCGGCCGATGATCATCGGCTCCAGCTCCGGGTGGTTGATGTTGGCGGGGATGATGGCGCGGCCCCGGGCAATCTCATCGCGCACGAACTCCGGGGTGATGACGCGCGGGATGGCGGCGCCGAAGGAGTTGCCGGGGTGCTGGGCGGCGAGCGACGCGTGCAGCTTCTGGTTCTCGCGCACGGCGACGTATTCCATCTCCGGCGTGATGATGCCCTTGCGGGCGTAGTGCATCTGGCTGACGTTGCTCCCGGCCTTCGCGACGCGGGGCTTGCGGATGTGGTTGAAGCGCAGTCCGGCCAGGCGCGGGTCCGCTTCGCGGGCGCGGCCGTACTCGGAGGTGATGCCGGCCAGCTCCTGGGTGTCCGCGCGGGCGTGGATCCAGCTCTCACGCAGGGCAGGCAGGCCCCGGCGCAGGTCGATTTCCGCCGCGGGGTCGGTGTACGGACCGCTGGAGTCGTAGACGTGGACGGGGGGGTTGGCCGTCTCCGGGCCGGAGCCCGCGGGGCCGTGGTGGCGGGTGGGCGTCTGGGCGATTTCGCGCAGGGGGACGCGGATGTCGGGGTGCAGGGTCCCGGACACGTAGACCTTCTGGGAGGCGGGAAGCGGGCCGCGGCTGATCCCCTCCAGCACCTTCCCGTCGACCTTCAGGCTCTTGGACGCTCCACTCATCGGACGGCTCCTCGTGACGACGGACGGGAGACGGACGGGGGCATGGAGCGCCCACACCGCTTCCCTCCGCCGGTATTAACCGGTTCAGGTTCAAAGGGTCGGACGCGGAAACGCGACCGTCTCAGCCCCCTTCCGGAGGCGCCCCTAGCGACTGGGGAGCGGTGTAGCGCAGGGGGGAGCGGGCTTCAACCGGGGCACGCGCGGGGTCGCGGCCAGTGGACGCCGGGAGGCCCTACGGGGAGGGTGACCCCGGATCGAGCTCTCCGTTGTCACGGAACCTCGGTGGTGAACTGACCCGGGGTGGTGATTTGAATCACCCCGCCCCAGTTGCACATCAACTTCGATGAGTTGTTGAGCGCGGGCATGTTCCCAATGAACACCGTGGGCGCTCCGACAACCCATGGGGCTGACGTCACCGGGATGCAGGGCATGGGGACCAGCACGCCCATGGCGGCGGCGGTCGCCGCTGCGACCGTCGGGTTGGAGGGGGACGTGCACATCACGAACGGAGGGATGTTCACGAGGGGCGCGTGGTCCATGATTGTCGCTGCGGGCGGTCCGCCCACCAGGACCCGGTTCGTCGGCAGCACGACCAGCGGACCTGGCGCCACGCCGAAGCTGCATTGCATCATCGCGCCCATGCACACCTGCTGTCCCATGGCCTAGCCTCCCAACGGCTTTCGCAGCAGCTTCGCCAACTTCACGATGAAGGGCGGTTCGCGGGACTTCTTCGTCTCCCGTCCTCGTTCGTCGAACAGCACGGGGGAATCCTTCTGGGCTCCAGCCTGGAACACCGTGCGCTTTCGCACCGCCCCCCGCTCGTCGTACTCGAACACCTCGCCGTGCAGCTTGTCGTCCACGTACGGCTCGCACCGGAAGAGTAGACCCTCGGGGGTGAAGTACTTCGCATCTCCCTGGCGCTTTCCGCTCTTGAAGGGAACCTCCACCCCCACCCTCCCCGTCTCCGAGTAGACGAGCATCGGCCCCTCCAGCAGGCCAAAGGCATACGTCTGCCTCAGCCGCACCTTGCCCATGGAATACACGAGCATCTCCCCGTGGAGTTTGCCTTCCTGATAGTGCTGGCGAAGCACCACCTGCCCGTCTTCGCCGTTGCGCACCACCTCACCGTCCAGCACCCCGTCGTAGAACGAGGCCCGTTGCACCTCCTGCCCCTGCGGCGACAGCAACACCGAGTCGCCGTGCAGCTTGTCCCCCCGCAGCTCCGTCACCTGGAGGAGGGCCTTGCCGTCCTCGCCGCGCGTGAAGGTGGTGTAGCGCGCTCCCTGTCCCTCCTGCCCCGGAGGCCTGACTTCTCCTGGCTTCTGCTCGGCGCCGCGATTCATGCTCGCCCCTCAGTTGATCTTCACCAGGCCGCCCTTGAGCGTGAGCATGCCGCCACCGTCCACCGTCTGCGAGGCCGAGGCCTTGTGCTCCAGCGACACGCCTCCGTCGTTGGTCATCGACACGCTCGCCTTGTTCGTCATCGACACGCCCGCCTTGTTGGTGAGCTGGGTGCCCGCCTGGTTCAGCAGTTCCATGCTCGCCTTGTTGGTGAGGTGGGTGCCTGCCTGGTTCGTCAGCTCCGTGCCGGCCTTGTTTGTCAGCTCCGTCCCCGCCTGGCTCAAGAACGAGGCGCCGGCCTTGAAGGTGACACTCCCTCCCACGTCGATGGTCAGGTTCCCCGACACCTTCAACGTGTAGTCGCCCGTGACCTGCTGATCGAAGTTCGCTTTGTTGGTGTGGGTCTCATCGCCGGTGACCTCCACGTCGCGCTTGCCTTTCACCTCGTGGGTTTCATCGCCCTGCTTGACCTGGATGACGCGCTTGCCCTTCTCCACCACCAACGTGTCGTCCGCCTCCTGGATCGTCGTGGTGCGCTGGTTCTTGATGGTGGTGACGCGATCATTGCCCACCTCCAGCGTCATGTCCTTCTGGGCGTGGATGTAGAGTTCTTCCGCGTCCGCCTTGTCCTCGAAGCGGATCTCGTTGAAGCCCGCCCCCCCCTTGGAGGAATTGCTCTTGAGGGTGCTCTTCGTTGCTTCGTCGGGCAGGGTGTAGGGGACGACCTGCTCGCCGTTGTAGATGGCGCCGCTGACGAGGGGGCGGTCCGGGTCTCCCTCCAGGAAGGTGACCAGGACCTCCTGTCCCACGCGAGGCAGGAACAGGCTGCCCCAGGCCTTGCCCGCCCAGCCCTGCGCCACGCGGACCCAGCACGAGCTGTTCTCGTCCTGCTTGCCCTCTTGATCCCAGTGGAACTGCACCTTCACGCGACCGTATCTATCCGTCCAGATCTCCTCGGTGCCCTTGCCCACCACGATGGCCGTCTGCGCTCCGGAGATGCGCGGGCGGGGTGTCTTCACCGGCGAGCGGAAGCTGGCGTCCGCCGGGAAGGCCTCGAAGCTGTTGGCGTAGCGCTCGGCGGTTGCTGAATGCGACAGCCACCGCGCCACATAGTCTCCATTCACATCCGCTCGCTCGTGGCCAGCCACTTTGAACTTGAAGCCTGGGATGAGGGCGCGGACACGTCCCTGGCCGCGCAGGCTCTTCACCGGCTGCGTGCGCGCCTCCAGCCGCCGCTTCACGCGCGCATCCCCCGCGTCCTGCTTCGTGAAGCCGCCCGGGTACTCGTACACCTTGAGCTTCGGCGTGCTTCCGGACACCTCGGACTTGAGCTTCGTGGCTGGCGTCTCGAAGTTGAAGTCGGCGAGCTGGTAGGCATTGGACGTCACCTGTTGCTCCAGCGTGCAGGACTCGATGACGTCCTCCGCCATCACCAGCGGTGTGGTGCGCCCCACCTGCGCCTGCGTCAGCCCGGGCGTCGCGACATGAGCACTGGCGTCATCCGCGAGCACCAGCGTGTGCTTCGAATCGGTGTGCTCGAAGAAGTAGAAGATGCCCTCGTCCTCCATCAACCGCGAGACGAAGGCGAAGGCGCTCTCCTGGTACTGCACGCAGTACTCGCGCGCCGCGTACGCCCCCTTGAGCGAGAGCTGGTAGTCCGTGAGCCCCAGATCCTTGAAGACCTTCTCCAGGATCTCCGGCACGGTCATGTCCTGGAAGATGCGGCTGTCGCGGGTGAGCGTGAGCAGCCACAGCCAGGGGCGCAGCTCGGCGTAGTAGGTGGTGAAGTCCTGGAGGGTGCCCGCCTGGACGAAGCGCGTGATGATGCCGTGCAGGCAGCGCCGGGTGCCGTCCGTGAGGTTCAGGGTGATGGCGGCGCCCTTGCCCACGAGCTGGGAGAAGTCCACCTCCGCATCCGACGAGCGCAGCTCCACGGTGACGTGGAAGGGCGCGGACAGGTGCTCCTCGCCGTGGAAGGCGTGCAGCCGCAGCACGTCCTGGCCCGCGGGGCTGGAGAACGAGAGATAGAGCGCGTCCTGGGAGAAGCCTTCCCGGCTCACGGTGCCCTCCCTTCCGGGGCCGCGGCACGCGTGAAGCGCGTCGACAGGGTCACCCGGCCTGCTTCCTCGCGCCCGGGGGCGGGCAGCCACGCGTTCCATCCCAGGCGCGCCTGGCCCAGCCGGGCCCTGGGCACCTCCTCGGGCTTCACCCACAGCTCCAGGTGGAAGTCCATGGAGGGGCCCACCACGAAGCGGACCAATTCGCGGAGCACTTCAAGCCCCCGACCGTGGGGCAGGAAGTCCTCCAGCTGCCCCTGGCGCAGGGGTCCCAGGGTGAGGCGGAAGCGGGCCTGCCAGTCCCACACGCGCTGGCCCAGCACCGCCTCCCCCATCCGCTGGTTGCGCCCCGATTGCCCCAGCCGCGTCTGCTGCTCCGCGTCCAAGGCAAGCCAGGCCCCTTCGAAGGCGTGGCCCTTCACCTCCACGCTGAAGTAGTCGCGCAGCACGGCCTCCAGGGTGGCCATCGAGCGGGGACGCCGCGCCAGCGCGCCCGCGTACCGCAGCAGCACCCGCGACGGCAACGTGGGGTTCCGCTCGCGCAGGCCCGGCGTCCCGAGCCCCAGGAGCGCGAAGAGCCACGAGGCCACCAGATGCTGTTCGGGGGGACGCGGATCCAGCGCCACTCGCCGCGCCACCTTCGCCCGGTAACGCAGTGCGAGCAGCCGGTGATGGAAGAGGTCCAGGAAATTGCGGGGGCCCACGTCGCCCCGCCGCTCCCGGTCGCGGATCCACTGGGCCATGGGTAACGGCAGGGCCCCCCGGGCGCCCATCAGGCTCAGCGAACCCACCGTCAGCTCCGGTGGCAGCGCCTTGCCTGTCACGGGGTCAAGACGCTGGGGCTTCAGCGCCACCACGTCACTGGAGGAGAAGGCCATGTCCGCCGAGGCGCACAGCCGCACCGGCTCCGTGTCGGGGTCGGTGCCCTCCCCCACGCGAGGGGCCCGAGGGTTCGACAGCTCCAGCAGGCGCACCGCCTGGATGAAGCTGAACTGCCGCGGCTGTTCGTGAAGCTCCTCGACTACGGGACAATCTGTTCCCCAGCCCTTGCCGGCCATCGCTTCCACACCTTGTTCGAGGCCTCACCCTTGCGCTTCATCACCAGCCGGGTGAAGGAGTTCACTGCCGCGTACAGCCCCAGGAAGTGGCTGAGCACCGCGCCCAGCAGCACCGCGCTGGAGCCCTGGTACAGGTCCTCATCGAACTCCAGCGTCACCTCCTGCCCCCGACAGAAGCCGCGCCAGCCCGCCCACGGAAGACGCGCCACCGCCTCACGACAGGACAGGCCCGTGAGGCCCCGGGTCAGTGGCTCTCCCGAGCCATGCTCCGTGAAGTCGTGCAGCCGGAGGATCTCCTGGAGCGCGGCCAGCGCATCCTTCCCCTGCGTGAGTGAAAGGTGGTTGAGGGAGAGCATCGACACCAGGCGCCACAGGGAGGAGCCACCCAGCGGCGGATCGAGCTGCGGTGTCGGGGCCCTGAGCAACGAGATGCCCCGCAGCGCCGCGCCCTCCTCCATCTGCAGCCTGTCTCCTTCGCGCAACTGCTCGGCAAGCCGGCGGTTGGTGCACAGCGTGTGCGCGAACAGGACCTGATGTGCCGGCTGGCTTGGATGGAAGTCCAGGTCCAGGAAGGACAGGTACAGCTCCGTCCCCGGCAGGTCAGCCCGGCCCGTGGCCTGCCGCCGCGCGGACCAGCAGGCCACCGGGCTCGCCTCTCCCACCGGGTGTCGGTAGGAAAAGAAGGGATCCACCCGCCGCGCGCGATCCGTTTCCAACGTCGAGGCGGACACCGAGACGATGGAGTGGATCTCCAGGGTCCGCTCGCGGTGGTGATCCGGCACGAGCGGGTATTCGGTGCGGCGGTGGTCCAGCCGGATGGGTTCGGAGACCTTGGGAAAGAGATTGACGATGGGGGTGCACCCGGTGCGCAGGGCGTTCCGGGTGAGCTTCAGCCTCGCGGGAGGCGTCCGGTCCAGCAGGAAGAGGATGTCCAGCACATGCTCGGCGGCCTGGACGTTCTGGCGACCCAGGTCGAGCTCAACGAAGTGGAACTTCTCCGGGAAGGCGAAGAACTCCTGCAACAGCCGGTGGCCGGCGTGGGTGTTGGGATGGGCGGGCAGCAGTGCCTCCTCCCGCTCGAAGCCCATGAAGCGCAGGGCGTCGGCGGACAGGTGGATGGGCCCCTTCTTCTTCTCATCCGGATCCGGAACGAGCACCACCCCCAGGAGGTTGCACGCGAGCAGCTCGAACAAGGAGTGGGCCGAGTCCCGTTCATCCCCCAGGTGCAACGGGAGCCGCGCCAGGTCCATCTTCGAGAAGGCAGCGCCCTGCGCCTTCAGCCTCACGCGCAGCACCGTCACCACGTCGCTCCGTGAGTCCAGGAACGCGTGGCGGCTGGTGGACTCCTGCGTCACCGCCTCTACCACGAGGGGCCAGAGGGTGACGGGATAGGCGGTGCGAAAGCTGCACTGGTGCCCTTCCCCCGTCTCGGCGTACAGGCGCGTGTGCCGCTCCAGGTGCAGGCCCGCAGGCGGCGGCTTCTGCTTCGGGTCCACCTCGAAGTGCGCGATGGAGCAGGAGGGCACCGGCTGGACGAGGTGCGGCGCGAGCAACCCCAACAGGTGGGCGGTGACTTCGGGCAGTTCATCCTCGAAGTCCTGCCGCACCCGAGCGGTGAGGAAGGCGAAGGACTCCAGCAGACGTTCGACGTGGGGATCCACCACCTGCTCGGGCGAAAGCGACAACCGCGCCGCCACCTTGGGATGATCCCTGGCGAAACGGGCGCCCATCCGTCGCAGGTAGCTCAACTCCCCCCGGTAGGCTTCCAACATCCGGTCATTCGCGCTCATGGCCACCTCCCTGCAGATCCACCTTCACCTGGAAGGAGACCGGCTCGGCGAGCCGGTCGACGACCAGGGACGCCGAGACGGTCACCCTCAGCATGCGCTGCTCGGAGTCGAAGGACGCCACGCAAGCCCGTGGCTGGCGCAGCCTCGGTTCGAAGGCGGCCAGGGTCCGGGAAAGCACCTTCTCCAGGCGCACCTGATCCTCTTTCGACGCGGGGTTCATCCACTGCATCTCGGGGACGCCATAATCCACCACCGAGCGCTCGGAGGCTCCGAGCGCCTCGGCCTGGGCCACGGTGAGGTAGCAGCGGGTGTTGAGCAACTGCTGCACCTCCATCCGCACGGACAGCTCCAGCTCCTCGCGGCTCAGGACCCGCGGCGGTCGGACCTCGCGCGACTGCCACGGCTCGTGGTCCCCGAGCCGGTCGAACAACAGCGCCGGGGAGACCGGCGCCTCCTTCTCGCGCTCCGCCATGGGGGACCTCAGGCGGCCTTGTTGGTGCTCAGGTTCCAGCTCGCCGTCTTGTCACCCGACTCGGCTGTGCCCGGCGACTCCTGCTTCTGGATTTTGTAGGCCCAGGTGACCTTCGTGTAGTTGAGCGTCACCGTCTCGATGGGCAGGTCACCGCCGCCCGCGCCCACCGACACCGAGGAGATGATCACATTCTCCAGCGTGAAGGTGTAGAAGGCGATGGGCGCGCTGTCCGCGCCACTCTCGCTGGCCTGGTAGACGGTGATGGTGGCCTTCTGGATGTTGTTTCCGCCGCTGCAGTACTGGTTGAGCATGGGCGTGGTCTGATCCACGTACTTCGTCGCCGTGAAGTCCTGGTGGTTGCACCGGCCATGGAGGCGGCTGGTGTTGGATGCCTCGCCGGCGGACAGGGGCATGGACACGCCATGGCTGAAGGACAGGATCTCGATCTGATCCTTGCCCTCGGTGGTGGTGGACTCGCCCTTGAGGGTGTCCGCGCCTTCGAACTTCAAATAGATGTTTTGCATGTCTGACTATTCCTTGACGTGCCTGGAAGCGGAGGACTAGGCGGCCGGCTTGGGCAGCTCGGCCACCAGGCGGATGGAGGCGGTCAGCTCATTGAGCTGGAAGTGCGGCCGAAGGAAGACGACGGAGCGGTAACTGCCGGGCTTGCCAGGGATGTCGAACACGTCGATGCGAGCCTCGCGCAGCGGCTGGCGGGCCTTGATGTCCGCGGCGGCCTCGTCATTGAGCTGCACGTACGCGCTGATCCACCGATTCAGGTAGACGGCGGCGCCATCCTTGGTCATGTAGCTGCCAATCTTGTCGCGCATGAGGACCTTGAGATAGTGCGCGAAGCGGGAGGCGGCGAGCATGTAGGGCAACTGCGAGGAGATGCTGGCGTTGGCGGTGGCCTGCGGGGTGTCGAAGACACGGGGCTTCTGCACCGTCTGCGAGCCGAAGAAGACAGCGCGGTTGTCTTCCTTGCGGTAGCACAGGGCCAGGAAGCCCAGGTCGCTCAGTTCCTTTTCGCGGCGGTCGGTGATGGATGACTCCGTGGGGATCTTGACCACCCGCTCACCGTCCGCGGACTTGAAGAAGTGCAGGGGCAGGTTCTCGACCTGTCCGCCGTTCTCCACGCCACGAATGGCGGCACACCAGCCATAGAGGGCGAAGGAGGCGGTGATGCGAGCCCCCAGCGCATAGGCCGGGTTGCCCCACAGGTAGGCGTGGTGGCTGTACTTCTCCTCGGGGGCCTTGAAGCGGTCCTTCTCCTTCGGGTCCAACGCCTTGGAAGCGTCCTCATTGTAATCGAACTCATCCACCGGGACGGTTTCGCGGCCGTAGGGCAGGCGCAACAGGAAGCGTGGCAGCGTGAGGGTGACGTAGCGCGAGTCCTCTGAGCCCCGGAAGGAGCGCCAGGCGATGTACTCCGAGCTTTCGAAGACCTTCGACAGGTCTCGCGGGGCATCCAGCGCGGTGAAGTCCTCCAGCCCGAAAAGGGCCGGGGTGGCCGCGGCGATGAAGGGGGCATGCGCGGCGGCGGCCACGTTGGAGATCAACTGCAACAGCTTGATGTGCTGGGGATGGTTGGTGAACTGGAAGTCCCCCAGGAGCAGGCTGAAGGGATTGCCACCGAAGGTGCCGTACTCCTCCTCGTAGACCTTCTTGAAGAGCGTGCTCTGATCGAAGTCGGAGGCCCGGTCCAGGTCTTCCAGCAAGTCGTTCTGGCTGACGTTCAGCACGCGCAGCTTCAACAGCGGACCGGTCTCCGAACGCATGACCAGATAGTGCAGTCCGCGCCAGGAGGCCTCGAGCTGCTGAAAATCCGGATGGTGGAGGATTTCATCGAGCTGATGGCCCATGCGCAGGTCGATGAGCGCGATTCGGTGGCTGAGCATCGCCACCATGTCGCTCTGGACCTTCTGGTCGGAGTCCTTTTCATAGGTCTCCCACTTCTTCTTCTGCTCGTCGTTCTTGAGGTCGTACTTCAACTGCTCGTTCTGCCTCAGTTCGGCATGCTCGGTCGTGTACTTCGCATCCTCCAGGAAATGCTCCACGAACGTCCGGACCATCCCCTTCGCGCCTTCGAGTTGTTCCGTGAACTGCACCTTGTCCTTCAGGTCCCGCACGATGCGACCACTCGCCATCTTCTCCACGACCGTCTTGAAGGGCTCGTCGAGCTTGGGAGGGGTAGGAGGAGGAGGGAGCGGGTTGGGGGGCGTCGGATCCGACGCGGATGGCTGGCTGGCCAGTTGGCACTGATAGTTCAGGAGGTCCTCCAGCTGCTTGATCACGACCTCCTTCTGCTTCGCGATTTCATCCGGCTTGCCCGCGACCTTGTCGATCTGCTTCTTCAAGCCATCGATGGCGTCAGCGAGCTTGTCGTTGCCGTCGAGCTTCGCGACGAGGTTCACCAATCGCTGGCGCTGGTCGCGCAGCTCCTTCAGCAGGGGCCTGCCTCCAAAGCTGGCATTCTTCACCACGGATGCGGGGCGGAAGTCATCGATGTGGGAGAAATCCATCTCCATCGAGAGCGGAGCCGGCACGAACTTGCCATCCTTTGACGGCACCTCGATCTTGTTCGCGATCTTTATCTTCAACTTCGGACCGATTTTTTTGAGCAGGTCATTGAAGTTGTCGCGGTCGATCTGGACGAACTTGCGTTCCTTGAGCGGCGGAAGGGCGCCGACCCCCTCCTTCTTCTGCACGCAGAGGTCGGCGAGGATCCCGACCACGAGCGGCAACTCCTTCTTCTCGATCGCGCCAGCGGTTTCCAGATCATAGGTGATTTGCACGCGTGGCGGGCGGTTGCGATCAAGCCAGTGCTGCCCACTGTCCAGGGAAACTGCCATTTCCGCACCTCTCTCAAGGGACTTCGTGGTAAAAATAGACGAATGTGATGTCTTTTCAATTTCTTGAAACAGACTTCCTGCTTTTGTCAGCGCATTCCCAGCAGGGCCTGGATGGCCTTGAGGTCCTGCGGTGTCTGGACGATCTCCTGGAGGAGTTCGCCCAGCGGCATGTCCCCCCAGGAGATGGCCCGCTTGATGAGATAGGGCGTGGGGCTGTGCGGCTCGCTCCGCATCAGGAAGTCGGCCACCTCGGAGAGCCGCCGGTACGCCTCGGCCCGGCTCTGGATGGGGCCTGCGCCCTGCTGGCTCACGGGAGCCAACGCGGCCTCCACTTCCGGCGCTGCTCCGGCCGTCGCCATCGCGGAAGCCGCCACCGGACCGCGCAGCGACTGGATGAGGTTGCGCGTCCCGGTGAGCGCGGCCTTGAGCTTGAGGAGCATGCCCTGCTCCTGGCCAAGCCGGGTGTTGAGCCCGCGCGCCACCCCCTCCGCCGCGTCCAGCGCGGCGTCCAGGTCGCGGATCATCGAGGCGATGACAGGCGCGGGCGTGAGCGACATGGACGCGGTGAAGCGCGCCTGGGTCACCCCGACTGGTGCCTCCACGGACTTGCTGCTGGGGCCACTCGGTTTCGGCGCCCGCTCGCGATAGACTGCCGTCTCCCAATCCGCGTAGCTGAACTCCCCTGCCTCGGGGGACTCGGGGCGCGTGAGGGGCACGCTCTTGAGCCGGAGCGCGAGCTTGTCATCCACCCACTCCACGGGAGAGAGCCGGCCCGTTGGATCCGCGGGCTCGAGCGCCGGCCAGGCATTCTCCCAGAAGCGCTCCACGAGCCCCGCCATCAGCCGCAGGCCCACCTCCAGGCCACGAAGGCCCTGCAGTTCCAGCCACGCCTCCAGCAGCCACCCCGCGATGCGCAGGTCCTTTGAGCGCGTGCGCAGCGCTTCCTGGCACAGCGACTCCACCTGTCGCCATTCGGCCCGCTTGGGCGTGGTCTTCCACACGCCCTGGGGCAGCGAGGCATCCTCCTCGCGGCGCGCCTCCTGGATGCGGTCGTGCGTGCCCTCGTAGCGCAGGTTCTCGCCCCCGGGCCTGTCCACGGAGATGGGGGCGAGCAGGGCTTCCAGGTCGACGGGGAAGGAAGGGTCCGGGGGGCTCATGGAAGGGCCTGTCCGCGCTGGGTCACGCGTCGCTGTTCAGCGGCTTCGTCCGACACGGGCGCGCGCACCGGCCACGCGCGCGGTGCGAACAGGGAACTTCTTCCATCGGGGCCAAGCACCTCCACCCGGAGGAAGGCCCGCACGTCCTCGGCGGCCGGCGTGCTCGCGTCTTCCCCGCCCCGCGGCCGGGACTGGCCCCGCATGAGGAAGCGCAGTGTGTGGGGCTGCGAGTCCCGGCGGCCTTCCAGTTCACCGCGCGGCGTCTGGTGGGCGCGCAGCAGGCGGATCAGGGACCAGGGGCCCTCGTAGCGGAAGCCGAGCGTGTCGGGCGCGAGCAGCCGGGCTCCCGTCGTCCCCTCATCGGGAAGGGGCGCCGAAGGGCCGTCCTTCGCCCAGCGGAACACGACGAGCAGCGGCGTCTCCGGCTGCCAGGGCTCGGGCTTCATCGCCACGCGCTGGCCCGCGGCCTCCAGCCGCCACTCGATGAGCTGGTTGGCGCGCAGCTCGCGGCGCCGGTTGACGCGCGGCTCCATCCTCACGCTGTAGAGCGGGCCGTCGCCTTCTCGCAGCAGGGGCAGGAGGAAGGCGCGGGCCTCCTCCAGTTGTTCCAGGAAGGCGATCCGCTCCCGGGAGAGCGCCCCGGTAGCAAGCCGGGGCGCGGACCCGCCGTCCTGATCCGCCGCGTTGCCCAGGGTCGCGCGGAACGCGTCGAACTCCTGGAAGAAGGCGCGCACGTCCGCGAGCCCGAGCTCCCCCCGGGGGCCCGGAGGCACATCCTCTGAGAAGGGGAAGCGGCCCGCGAGCTTCGCGTTGAAGGCGCGGCCGAGCCTCTCGTAGGCCTGCCGCAGCGCCTGCGCCTCGAAGCCCTCGCACCGGCGGCGCAGGGTTTCACGCAGCAGGAAGAGGCGGCCCAGGAAGTAGTCCCCTCCGTCGGCGGAGCGCGCTGGCGGTCGGGCCGTGGCGCAACTGTCGTTGCCGGCCGTCATCATGTCCGTCTGGATGAACGACTCCAGCACCTGCACCGAGTTGCCAGGCACCATCTTCTCCCTTCGCTCCAGCTCGTTGAGGATGCGCTGCCACTTGGCCACCAACGGCCGGGAGGCCCCCTCGTCCACGGCCGTCAGCAGCGACACCGGAATGGCGGCCTGGTCGCGAGCCAGGGAGCCCACGCGGCCGCGCTGTACCTGGAGGTAGGCGGCCAGCCCCTGGGCATCCGGCACGTCGAAGGCCTCCAACGCCGAGGACCGCTCCCCGCTCCACCGCGCCAGCCGCGGATCCGGGGCGTAGGGCGCATCCCGCTCCAACAGCTCATCGGTGCGCCGCAGCAAGCCCTCGGCCTGGAACGCGATGAGCCGGTTCAGATCCAGCCTCGCGCCGTCCAGCCCAAGCTGACTGTAGAGGTTGAGCAGCTCCAGCAGCTTGCCGGAGACGCGCTTGAGGTTATCGAGCTCCGCGGCGATCTCCGCCCGGGCCTGCTCACCCGCCGAGGAGGGCTTGGGGACGCCCTGGGTGAGGACGGCCCGGCTCACCTGGTCCCCGACGCGGAGGCTGAACAGCTCCTTGCCCCGTGCGGAGAGCACCTGGGCCGTCTCCGGCTGGAACTTGTCGGTGACGAGCTTGACGAAGGCGTTGTAGGGCTCCACCCGCTTCAGGGCCGCCTCCAGTTCCTCCTCGTTCCAGAAGATGCGCACCGGTCCGCCCTCGAGCGAGGGTGGCGGGCCCTTGGGCTCCTCCGAAAGCGTCCTGGCGATGGGATCCTCCAGGAGCTGCTTGAGCGTGAGGTAGGGCTCGCCGAGCGCGATGGGCTTCCCCGCTTCGACGATGAGCACCGGCCCCAGGGCGAGCGCGGCGTAGTCGTCGCGCAGCCGCCCGCGCAGATGTGTCAGCTCCGACAGCCAGTTGTCCCGGAGGTGATTGGCCAGGAGCGCCGCCTCTTCCCTGTTCAGGAAGGGGGTTTGCTCGACCTGCTTCAGCAACTTGAGCAGCGCCGGGTCCAGCTCGTTGCTGGAGATCCACTTCACCGACTCCAGATCCAGATCATGGTGCACCTCGCGGATGGCGGTGGCGACCGACCGCAGGGACAGGTCCGACACCGTCGCGGTCCGCAGCCGCGTCACCTGGTCCTCGACGGCACGCGCGTCCACCTCGAGGAGGTTGCGCGTGGGCTCGAACAGCCGCGCCTGGAGCTTGCCGGCCAACAGCTCCAACCGCTCACGCACCGCGAGGTTCATGTCGGGCAGGCCCTTCAGCGGCCTTGCCTTCGCGGGCGCCAGCCAGCGCTCATAAAGATGGGGGCGGGTGTGGAAGGCGGCCGGCAGGGGCGCATTGAGCAGCGGCTGCGCAAGGCTCTCCAGGGCCTCCACCTTCTTCGTCTCCGCCAGTTCGTCCGCGGGCCGGCTCAACACCGCGTACGCGTCCGAGTGCTGCTGGTATTGCTTCAAGCCCTCGATCCGTCTCCACAGCGCCTGGAACTCGGGCATGAGTTCCAGCGACTCGACCTTCTCGACCTTCTCGACCGTCACGGCCTCCGACGGCTCCACGGCTGACGCCAGCACGACCGCGAGGCCCGGTGCCCGCGGCTCGCGGGGCTTCGACCGCGGCTGCTTTCGCAGCTCCTCTTGCAACTGCTCCTGCTCTGCTTCCAACTTCACGCGAAGGGACTCGAGCACCACCCGATTGAAGGCGAGGGTCATCCCCTTCCCCAACCTGTCGTCCAGGTCCGACATCAGCGAGGTGGGCAGCGTGGGGCGTGACAGGTCCACCCCGTCGATCTGGGACATCTCCTGGAGGACGCCGTGGGTCTGCTCCAGGTTCGCCTCCGGACGCAGTTGTTCAAGCTGTCGCAGCCGCAGCTTCCGGCCGGCGTCCTCCACCCGCTGGGCGATGGCCTGGACGCTGTTGCTCAGGGGCTTCAGGTCGTGACGCAGGCTCCACCACGTCCCGAGCATGACGAGGCTCGCGAGCACCAGGAGCCCACCCACCGCGACCTTCAGGATCCGCACCTGCTGACGGTTGCGCTTCAGCGCCCGGAGGGAGGGCCGTGCCAGGCCCCCCTCGGGGAACACCTTCTTCTCGAACAGCTCCCCGGCGAAGGCGATGCGCCCGGCGCGCTCGCCCTCCCGGACGGGCCCCGTCGGGCTGCCGCAGAAATAGATGCCTCGCAACCAGAGGGGCTGATCGTAGAGGCCTCCCTTGAAGAAGCGGTCCAGCACGCCGCACAACGGGTCCTGCAGCCGCCGCACCGACTCCGCGAAGGAGAAGAGCTGGTAGCGCGCCGCCTCTTGCGCCAGCACCGGCCCCCCACGCGCGAACAGCGCGAGCTGCACTCCGCACAGCTCGTCGTAGACGGAGTCGATGGCCCCGCGGACCCACCCGGTGTCGTACTTCTCCTGGGAGGCGTGGGGATTGGACCAACCGAACATCTGGTCCCGCTTCTCCGCGGGCAGGGCCTGGCAGAACTCCCGGAAGCCCGTGAGTTCATCCGCCTTGGTGATGACGACGTAGATGGGGCACGAGACTCCCAGCACGTCGTTGAGCGCACGCAGGGCCCGGTGGAGTTCCTCCATCCGCATCCACAGCTCCGGTGTCAGGGGAGCTTCTGCCCCCTCGGACGACAGGCGCATGCTGACCAGCTCCGGAGCGGGGAGCATCAGCACCACGCTGTCGAGTGGCCGCAGTGGACGGGCCTTCTCCAGATGGGAGATGAGCCGCGCGCGCTGGGATGGCTCGGTGAAGACGCCGCCCTTCACATCGATGACGAGCCCGCCCTCCAGGAACCAGAATGCCCAGCCCGCCGCGTTGGCCACTTCGGCATCCGGACGCGCGGAGGGCAGCTCGCTCGTGAGCGAGGACAGGAGCGAGCTGCGCCCCGAATCGGACTCCCCCACCAGCAGGCACCAGGGCACCTGATAGAGGTCCGTCCCCGTGGACTCCAGCCGTTCCAGCGCGGTGGTGAGCGGCGCGCGCGCCAGCGACGCGACTGGCGCCGGGGCCTTGAGTGCTTCCGCGGGCACATTCTGCCCGGAGGGCTGACGGCGCCCCCCGCGCCACAGGGCGGCCAGCGCCTCCGGCACCAGGCTGGCGAAGGCCATGAGCAGCCACCGGAGGATCACCGCGTGGCCCTCTCGATGCGCTCGAGCGCATCGCGCAGGGAGTGCGTCTCATGGAACCAGACGACCTGACCCGCGACGACGTACGCCACCAGCCCCGCCAGCAGCAGCAAGAACCAGGGGCGCAGGCTGCTCAGGCGGCGAAGCTCGGGACGGGGCCCATCCACCATGTCCACGGAGGAGGCATAGGCCCCAGCGAAGAGCTGACGCCCCGGGCGGTCCACGTCGAGGCCTCCCTCCACCCTCGAGGAAACGAACGCCGCCAGCCGGACGTGCCACTCCTCCAACTCCAGCTTCCTGCCCGTGTCCCGGTACCTGCCCTCGAATCCGAGGGAGAGCACCAACAGGTAGACCGCCGCGAGTTCCGCCTGCGCCGAGCCCTGGCGCTCAAGCAGCTCCTGGATGTCCTCGAAGAGCTGATCTCCCGCATTGCCGGTGTGGAACAGGTCGCGCTCGAGCAGCCCCTGGCGCCAGTCCTTCTGGCCCGGCCAGACGTGGTGGAGGAAGACCTCATCGGCGAAGGCCGCCAGCGCATAGCGCACCTTCTCGGCCTGGGGGTCCTCCTCCCCCGCCCGTCGCGTGCGCCGCAGGGCCTGCAGGTTGAGCCGCTCCCGCAGGGCCCGGTTGATCTCCATGGCGCCCTGGGTCGGAGCCTCCTTGCCAAGGTTGCCGGCACGAGGGGCCACGCCGACCTCGCCCTGCAGCCGCAACACCTCCGCGAGGAACTGGCGCGCGCCCTCCAGCAGGGACGCCCGGTGGTGGAGCAGGAGGGCCTGCATCACCTGGCCCTCCCCGCGCCCGGCTTCTTCGATGCCAGCGGGCGCTCGGTGAAGAGGACGACCTGCGCCGGGGAGGACTCCTGTGGCCCCCCCTGTTCGAGGCACAGCACCGTCTCCTTCCCGGTGTGGAAGGCAAGCAGGTCCTCCTGCCCCTCCCGCTTGAACTCGAAGAGCAACATCCGTCCCCAGGGCGCGAGGCCCGGGCAGAAGTCCAGGGGCTCACGCCTCACGCCGACGGTCCGCTTGTCGCGCATCGCGCGCATCTCCCCCTTGCCTCCGACGTGGCAATCCCTGACCCAGTCCTTGACCTCCGAGGGCGAGGCAAGCTCGGGACCCACCACCCCCAGCACCAGCCGCTGATCCAACCACTCCTCGCGGAAGGGAAGCTCGAAGCCCTGCTGCGTCTGACGGAACGTGTGGACGAGGAAGGACTCGGGAACGGCCTCCTCCAACGTCTGCTGGATGAAGAGGGTCACCTCCTTGAAGCAGCCCTGGAGATCGTCGTGCTGGTAGTAGTCCAGCAGGTTGGGCAGCTTGCGCGCCACCGCGGCCACCTGGCCCGCCAACGCGCACAAGGCAAGGTAGACGGTGAACGGATGGCAGAGGCCAGACCTCCATATCGCCTCGTAGGCCGGCAGCCCGGTGATGAGATGGGCCAGCAGCCACTGATTCCTCTCGTGCTCGACCTCGCTGCCGCGGGCCGGAACCGCTTCCCGGCCAAGGTAATCAATCTTCTTGCAGAGGCGCCCAGAGACCTCGCCGCACAGCTTGCCGAGCGTTGAGTCCACGGGCACGTCGAGCCGGGGCGCGACATAGTCGCTCACCGAGAAGGGAGCCCCCTCCACGCGCCTGGAGAGTTCCACCAGGGGCAGTGCGCAGTCGACGTCCCGGGGCCGACCAAAGTGCAACCGCAGCCAGGGGACGAGCTGCTCGATGCGCTGCGGCAGCTCCCCGCCGCCATTGTCATACAGCGGTGCACTCTGGACCCCCTGATACCGGCTGCTGAGGCCTTCGGAGCCGGTTGCGCCACGCTTGTCACCCAGGAGGACGAGGTAGATGCACTGGGGGCCCTGCGCCAGCGCCGCTTTATGCGTCGCGTCGAGTTCGAGTTCGAGCCTGCCATGGATTGCCGGGTCAAAACCGACGGCGAGTCCGTCTGGCATCACTGCCTCCAGCACACCCACACGAAAGACTCCCTTGTTTTCAAGGATACCCCGGTCATACGCCAGACGCTTGACCCCCCAATGAAACGGGGAGACCTGGCGCAGGTGGTAGTGGAGCTGTGCCTCGTTGCGCAGGGCCTGCTGCTGGAAGTGTTGCGGGACCAGCAGCATGCCCTCATGCCATTGCACGGCGTGGGGGATGTCTTCAAAGGTGGGAAGGTGGTCCTGGGGCCGGCGCATGGATGGCTCCTCGCGGGAGGAGATATGTGTATTGCCGTTTCCGACCCCTGTCCAAATTCCCATACGTCCCAGGAAATTTATTGAGAATTTGACAGCACCCAAAGACAACCGGAGATTGAAAGCACCTCCGCACCGGCGGGGGCCCAATCCCCGATGGTGCGCGAATGCATACAGATGACGCGGCGGTTCACGATCTTGGGACCGTGCCTGCTGGCCCTGAGCGGGGCCTGGGGCTGCCAGGGACGGTACTCCAAGAGCGTGGAACTGGCGGATGGTACGCCTACGAAGGAGCCCGAGCGGCGGATGCTCTCCGTGCGAGTCTTCATCGACCCGGATGCCAATGATGACACCCCCGTGGCGCTGTCCCTGGTGCTTGTCTATGAGCCAAACCTGACTCAGCGTCTGCGGGGCCTCACGGCGGACCAGTGGTTCGACACCCGCGAGCAAATCCTGCGTGATGGACATGGGAAGCTGGACGAGATTGTCTGGGAATTCATTCCTGGCCAGGAATTGCCGGAATACACACGTCCACTGCGCCCGCAACCGGCGACGGGACTGCTCTTCGTCCGCTACGTCCGGGGTGGGCTGGAGCCCTACCCTTTCATCCCAGAGCGGCCCTTGCGCATCGCGTTGCGCAAGCTTGACGCCCGGGTGGAGCAAGACCCTTGAGACACGCGATGCGGTTGACACTGCTGGCGGGGATGATGGGGCTCGCGACCTGCACGCAGCGGGTGCCGCTCACCTGGCCGCTCAAGTACCAGTACGCGCTTGGCGAGCGGGAGCTCAAGGGGCTGCAGTACTACGTCTCACATGACGTCGTCCTGCGCCGGGAGGTGCGGGAAGACAAACGGGAGGTCACGCCCCAGGCGCAGTTGCTGCTCATCGACGACCGGGAGCGCGAGGTGCTGCGCATCCGCGCGGGGACACCGTGCGTGGCGGTCCGGGCAGGGCCGGACTGGCTGGAGGTGCAGTTCGAACCCGGCCAGGCCACGCTCAGGTTCCAGGCCTCGCGCCAGACGCCGGAGAGCAACCCACGGCGCGTGGCCAGCAAGGTGGTGGCGGTGGAGGACGGGCAGGTGGTGCTGCACTCGCCCTCGGACCGGTGGGAGGAAGGCTACAAGCTGGTGGGGGTGGCGTGGCGGTATGACCCGGTGAGCCGCGGCTTCCAGGGGGTGGTGCGCTACGAGGGGAAGGATTTCACCACGGACGACAGCGCCTCGCGCGCGACCCTGCTCATTGACCGCAAGCGCTTCGCCCAGACGACCGTGCAGGACCAGATGCTGCCGGGATTGGTGTTGCCGGAGACGGAACGGTAGCAAACCCATTCACCCGACCCAAGCGCCCTCCCGCCGACCCGACGAACATGAAATGAATGCTTGGAGCTTGAAACAGCCCTCCTCCGGCCCTATCCCCACCCCTCCCACCCACAAAGAACGGACGCATCATGTCAAATGAAATTGGCACCCAGTTGACGACCATCCACGACGAAATCACTTTGCTGAAGCAAACTGCCGGCTCGGGGAAAAACAAGATCATGGACGCCGAAACGGCGTTCACCATCGCGGATGCTCGTCAGAAGGCCACCGTATTCGAGGAGAACATCCGTACCGCCAAGAAGACGAAGGATCAGGAAATCCAAACGGCCAATGGCCCCGTGGTCGAAGCCACGAAAAACCTCGAGAGTCTCAAGGCGAAGCTGGCTTCCCTGGAGCCGATGGATGACGACAAGGTCTCAGCCCTAGCAGCCAAGGTCAAAGACAGGAAGACGGCCCTAGATGGCGCCGACGAGACGCTTCAGTCAGCAACGATTGCAAAGGCGGAAAAAGACGCTGCTCTTGCGGAAGCCAAGACCGCGCAAGAAGGAGCCAAGACCGCACACGAGGAAGCCAAGAACAAGCACGCGGAGGCCAAGACGGCCCTGAGCAAATTGAAGAACTTGAACGCCAAGCCCGTAAAAACGAAGGAAGAGAGTGAAGCGG
>NZ_JAPNJY010000029.1:0-191845 GCF_026626625.1 Corallococcus sp. BB11-1
GTGGGCGCGGCGGCCCGCATCGTCCATGAGGGCTGCCGCAAGGTGGTCCACCAGTACCTGACGCTCCAGCCGGTGCTGCCGCAGGGCGAAGGCGACACGGTGACGGTGCCCAACGGCTTCGACGCGCAGCGCATCCGGTTGACGGGCAACGTCGCGGGCCAGCCTCCCTATGGGGGCACGCTGCGGCACCACGGCTGGGTCACGACGGAGGTGAAGTTCCCGTCCGTGAGCCCCGCCATGGAGCCCCGGGTGCTGGCCCCGGCGGAGGTCGAACTCGCCTGACGCCCGCCCGGGCCGCAAGGCAGCACTTCCCGTGAAGTCCCCTCCCCTTCCAGGTGAAAGGATTCGGGGCCCCCTCCACAGGGGTTCCTGAACGATATGGCCCGATACGCAATCGGCATCGACCTGGGCACCACGCACTCCGCGGTGTCCTACTTCAACCTCGAGGACGGCAAGCCGCGCGGCCCCTCGCAGTCCATGCTGCCCGTGCCGCAGGTCACCGCGCCCGGCACCGTGGAGGCGCGCCCGCTCCTGCCCTCCTTCCTCTACCTGCCCGGCGCGCAGGAGTTCCCCGAAGGCAGCCTGGGGCTGCCCTGGAGCCAGGAGCCGGGCGTCATCGTCGGCGACTTCGCCCGCTCGCACGGGGCCAAGGTGCCCACGCGGCTCGTGTCGTCCGCGAAGAGCTGGCTGTCGCACCCGGGCGTGGACCGGCGGGCGGCGCTGCTGCCCTGGCAGGCCCCGGAGGAGGTCCAGCGTGTGTCCCCGCTGGACGCGTCCGCGCGCTACCTGCGCCACCTGAAGGAGGCGTGGGACCACACCTTCGCCCGCGCGCAGGAGGAGTCCGGCAACGCGCTGTCCGCCCAGGAGGTCATCGTCACCGTCCCCGCGTCCTTCGACGCGGCGGCGCGCGACCTGACGCTGGAGGCCGCGAAGGCGGCGGGCCTCCAGCACATCACCCTGCTGGAGGAGCCCCAGGCCGCGCTGTACGCGTGGCTGGAGGCGATGGGGGAGAACTTCCGCCGGCAGGTGCAGCCCGGCGAGGTCATCCTGGTGGTGGACGTGGGCGGCGGCACGTCCGACTTCTCCGTCATCACCGTGAAGGACCGCGAGGGCGACCTGGAACTGCTGCGCGTGGCGGTGGGCGACCACATCCTCCTGGGCGGCGACAACATGGACCTCGCCCTGGCGCACACGCTCAACCAGCGCCTGGCCGCCGAGGGCCGCAAGCTGGACGCGTGGCAGTTCAACGGGCTCACCTACGGGTGCCGGCACGCGAAGGAGACGCTGTACGCGGACCCCGCCGTGGACCGGGTGCCCATCGCCATCCCGGGCCGGGGCTCGTCGCTCATCGGCGGCACGCTGCGCACGGAGCTGACGCGGGAGGAGTTGGACCGCGTCCTCACGGACGGCTTCTTCCCGGTGTCCCCCGTCACGGACCTGCCCCGCACCACCCGGCGCACGGGCCTTGCGCAGATGGCGCTGCCGTACGCGCAGGACGCGGCGGTGACGAAGCACCTGGCGGCCTTCCTCACCCGGCAGGCGCTGGCGCTGGCGGCCAGCGCGGATTCGCCGGTGGACGTGGCGGGCAAGGGCTTCCTGCACCCCACCGCGGTGCTCTTCAACGGCGGCGTCTTCAAGGCCGGCCCGCTCAAGGGCCGCGTGATGGAGGTCCTCAACGCGTGGCTCTCCGCGGAGGGCGCGCCCCCGGCGAAGGAGCTGGAGGGGGCGGACCTGGACCTCGCGGTGGCGCGGGGCGCGGCATACTACGGCTGGGTGCGCCAGGGCCACGGCCTGCGCATCCGCGGCGGCACGGCGCGCGCGTACTACGTGGGCGTGGAGACGGCGATGCCGGCGGTGCCCGGCATGGAGCCGCCCGTGAAGGCGCTGTGCGTGGCGCCCTTCGGCATGGAGGAGGGGACGCAGGCGGACGTGCCGCCGCAGGAGTTCGGGCTCGTCACCGGGGAGCCCACGAGCTTCCGCTTCTTCGCGTCGTCGGTGCGGCGCGATGACCGGGTGGGCGTGCTCCTGGACGACGTGGACTCGGAGCTGGCGTCCGGGGGGCTGGAAGAGGTGGCCCCCATCGAGACGACCCTGCCCGGGCAGCCCACGCCCTTCGGGGACCTGACGCCGGTGAACCTCCAGGCGGCGGTGACGGAGGTGGGCACGTTGGAGCTGCGGTGCCTGGAGAAGGATGGCCCCGGGCGCTGGAAGCTGGAGCTCAACGTGCGAATGAAGGAGTAGAAGAGGCCCCGCACACCGGAGGCGTATGCGAATCGTCGGCATCGACCTGGGCACCACCCATTGCGCGGTGGCATCCGTGGATCCAGGCAAGGGCTCGGGGGCACCCGTCGAGGACTTCCCCCTGCCCCAGCTCGTCCGTCAGGGCGAGGTGGCGCCGCGCGCGCTCCTTCCCTCCACCGTCTACGTCCCCGGGGGCCACGAGCTGGCCCCGGAGTCGCTCCGGCTGCCCTGGGGCGACGACGGCGGCCCGTACGTGGTGGGCGAGCTGGCCCGGTGGCAGGGGGCCCGCGTGCCCGGCCGGCTCATCTCCAGCGCCAAGAGCTGGCTGTGCCACCCGGGCGTGGACCGCTCCGCGCCCATCCTCCCGTGGGGCGCGCCCGCGGACGTCCAGAAGCTGTCCCCGGTGGACGCGTCCGCCCTGCTGCTCACGCACATGGCCCGCGCGTGGGACCACGCCCACCCGGACGAGCCGCTCTCCAAGCAGGAGGTGGTCATCACCGTCCCGGCCTCCTTCGACGAGGCGGCGCGTGCCCTCACGGTGAGCGCGGCGCGCAAGGCGGGGCTGGAGAAGTTCACGCTCCTGGAGGAGCCGCAGGCGGCCTTCTACGACTACACCGCCCGGCACCGCTCCGGCCTGGAGCAGACGCTGGCCCAGGTGCGGCTGGTGCTGGTGGTGGACGTGGGCGGCGGCACCACCGACTTCACGCTGGTGCACGCGGGCGTGTCGCCGGAGGGGCCCATGCTGCGGCGGCTGGCGGTGGGCGACCACCTGATGCTGGGCGGCGACAACATGGACGCGGCGCTCGCGCGGCGCATGGAGGAGAAGCTGTCCAGGGACGGCCGGCGCCTGTCCGCGACGCAGTGGACGCAGGCCATCCAGGCCGCGCGGACCGCGAAGGAGGAGCTGCTCGGGCGCGCGCCTCCGGAGAAGTACGGCCTGTCGCTCATCAGCGAGGGCAGCCGGCTCCTGGGCGGCACGCTGTCCACGGAGCTGGGGCGCGACGAAGCGCAGGCGCTGGTGCTGGACGGCTTCTTCCCCCTGTCCCCCGCCGGGGAGCGCCCCCGCCGCACGGCGCGCATGGCGCTCCAGGAGCTGGGCCTTCCGTACGTGCAGGACCCGGCCGTCACCCGCCACCTGGCGGCCTTCCTCGCGCAGCACGCGGCGGCGGGCTTCGCGGCGCTGGGAGAGACGCCCGCGACGGAGGGCGCCCTGCCCCGCCCGGACGCCATCCTGCTCAACGGCGGCGTGTTCAACTCGCCCCAGATCTCCGCGCGGCTGGTGGACGCGCTGTCCGCGTGGTGGCCGCAGGCGCCGCGCATCCCGCTGTTGAAGCATGAGTCGCTGGAGCTGGCCGTCGCCCGGGGCGCGGCGTACTACGGCCTGGTGCGGCGCGGGCATGGGCTGCGCATTGGCGGCGGCGCGGCGCGGGCCTACTACGTGGGCCTCCAGCGCGGCGCGGACAGCGCGGAGCAGCCCACGCTCTGCCTCATCCCGCGCGGCTTCGAGGAGGGGCAGAAGGTGGACCTGGGCGAGCGCCCCTTCACGCTCACCCTGGGCCGGCCGGTGCAGTTCGCGCTCTACTCCACGACGAGCGACCGCATCGACAAGCCGGGGGACCTGGTGCCCCTGGCGGACGACCTGAAGCCGCTGCCGCCCATCCACACGCTGCTCAAGGGCGCGGCGGGCAAGGTGACGGAGGTGCCGGTGCACCTGCAGGCGGCGCTCACGGAGATTGGCACGCTGGAGCTGTTCTGCGTGTCCGACGTGGCGGACGAGCGCTGGCGCCTGGAGTTCGAGCTGCGCGGCACCGGCGGCTCGCACGAGCTGACCGTCACGGAGTCCATGCCCGCGCGCTTCGCCGAGGCGAAGGACAACGTGGAGCGCGTCTATGGCAACAAGCCGCTGCCGCTGGGCCCCAAGGACGTAAAGCAGCTGTCGCGCACCCTGGAGAAGGTGCTGGGCCCGCGCGACACGTGGCGCGTGCCGGTGCTGCGCGAGCTGTGGAGCACGCTGTACGCGGGGGCCAGCAAGCGCCGCCGCACGGATGACCACGAGCGCGTCTTCTACAGCCTCACCGGCTTCTGCCTGCGCCCCGGCTTCGGCTACCCGCTGGACGGCTGGCGCGCGGAGCAGACCTTCAGCCTCTTCGACGCGCTGGTGCAGCACCACCAGGACAAGGCCGTGTGGACGGAGTTCTGGGTGATGTGGCGCCGCATCGCGGGCGGCCTCACCGAAGCGCAGCAGCAGAAGCTCTTCACCTACCTCCAGCCGCACCTGGCCCGGCGCATCCCGCTGGAGGCCCCCGCGCAGGCCGCGAAGCTCAAGGGCATCCAGCCGGAGGGCCTGGACGAGATGGTCCGCACCGTGGCCTCGCTGGAGCACCTGTCCCCCGGCGACAAGACGGAAGCCGGCCGGTGGATTGCTTCCCGACTGAAGGTCGAGTCCCGCTCCGGCGGCCCGTGGGCGTGGGCCCTGGGCCGGCTGGGCGCGCGCGTGCCGCTCTACGGCAGCAGCCACAAGGTCGTGGACGTGGAGACCGCGGAGACGTGGCTGGAGCTGCTGCTGATGCTGGACCTGCGCAAGGTGGACGGGGCGCCCTTCGCCGCCGCCCAGCTCGCGCGGCTCACCGGCGACCGCACGCGCGACCTGGACCCGGAGCTGCGCGAGCGCACCGCCCAGGCGCTCGTCGCGGCCAAGGCGTCCGACACCTGGGTGCGGATGGTGCGCGAGGTGGTGGCCCTGGAGGCCGCGGACGAGGCGCGGGCGCTCGGCGACACCCTGCCGGCGGGCCTGCGGCTGTCCTGAGCCACGACGCGGACAACGGCGTCCTGGAGGACCGGGGCGCCTCACCTGCCGCGGTCCCCGGGCGGATCATCCCGGGGCCGTCAGCGGCAGGCTGAAGGCTGGAGGCACGCACCGCCGGGCGGATCCATCCCATGCGGGGCGCGCGCGTCGAGCACGCACCCCACCCGGGTGGGACGTCCCGGCCGGCGGATCAGACCGGGGCGGTGGCCGTCGCGTCGGTGTCGTCGGCCGCGTCGTGGACCGCCGCGCTCAACTCCACGAGCGTGGGCTCCACCGGCGCCACGTCGAGCGGCACGGCGGAGACGACGACCTGGAGCACGGGCTCCACGGTGACCGCCGCCACGACCTTCGTGGCGGCCGCCTGGGCCTCGTCCTTCTTGGGCTTCTTCGTGCCCGCGCCCGAGCGGCAACCCCGGCACCAGGGCTGGTTGCGGATGGCGCCATCCGCCATCTTGCGCAGCCCGAACTGCGCCAGCGGCCTGAGCGTCTTGCACTTCAGGCACATCAGCGAGATGAGCACCTCGTGGCCGTCCGCGTCGTAGACGGAGGACTTGCGCCGCTTGCGAGGCTGCCCCGGCTCACGCGCCTTTTCCTTCTCGGGCGCCACCGGGACCATCATCGGGGTCACTTTGTAGAGCATCTCTGTCCCTCCCACGCACGAACTCCTGCTTGCGCACGCTGGCTCAGGGCCCGGCTGGCAAGGGATCTCGCGTGCCCTAGAGTAGGGAGGTTTCCGCCCGTTGGAAACTGATCCCAGGCCGAAAATTCGGCCCGGGCGCCTTTCGCTGATCTTTCGCTGGGTTGCGGACCCGTTCAGTGCCAGCGGATCAGCGGAGGGAGAAAATTTCCAACCCCAGGGACGCCCGGGGCGTCAGGGGTTCAGGGCGTCGCGTCCGCGCACGGGGCCTCGCTCCGCGCCATGTGGACGCGGCCAAGTGCCGGTGGCTTCAGGGCATTCTTCCGCGCGTGGCCGTAGGCGGCCAGCACGTCGCGCAGGTCCCGTCCTTGCAACAGGCTGATCCGCTCCGGTGGCAGGCTGGACGTCAGCGGCCCCACCCCGTCCCCGCCGCGCAGGAGGAAGTCCGGCACGGCGACCCGGTAGGTCCTCTTCGCCTTCAGCGGCGCGCCTCCCGGCAGCGTCACGCCCCGGAACCGCTCCGGCCCCGGGCAGGCGCCCAGCGTGACCTCCAGCCCGGACACCGCGAAGACGCCCATCCGGCCGCCATAGGCGAGCGAGAGGAGGCGGCGCACCTCGTCCGCCGTCAGCTCCAGCACCGCCAGCGTGTTGTCGAAGGGCAGGACCTCGTAGAGCTTGCCGAAGGAGAGCGGGCCCGCGGGCAGGTCCGCGCGGATGCCGCCCGCGTTCATCACCGCCGCGTCGGAGCGGGCCTCGGCGCGCATGGCGTCCGCGATCAGGTTCCCCAGCGCGCTCTCCGCGTCGTACACCTGCGGCATGCGGGCGGTGACCTCCACGCCCACCGGGCGGCGCTGCTCCACCGCCATGCGCTCCTCCGCCGTGGCCACCAGCGCCGCCACCCGCGCATCCGGCGTCACCGGCGCGCCCAGGAACGTGGCCGGCACCATCCGCACGTCCTTCGCGTCGCGCAGGCGCAGCGGATCACAGGTGTTCAGCGTGGCGTCCACCGCGCCGCACACCGGGATGGCGGCCTGGATGCGGGTGCGCTCAGGCAGCACGCGGCGCTTCACCGGATCCACGAAGAGCTCCACCACGCCGAACGAGCGGGACAGGCCCGTCGTCTCGATGACGGGCACGTCGCCGAAGAAGTGCCCCATCGTCTGGTGCGTGTGGCCCGCCACCACCGCGTCCACGGAGCCCGGGGGCAGCGCGTCCAGCACCTCGTAGATTTCGCCGTTCTCCCGCGAGCACCCGGAGGTGTCGCGCGGGTTGGACAGGTCCGTGCACTTGCCGCCCGCGTGCGCGACGGCGACGACGACCTCCGCGCCCTTCGCGCGCAGGGCCTGCGTGGCCTCCTGCGCGGAGCGGGCCAGCGACTCGAACCGCAGGCCCACCACGTTCGCGGGGTTCGTCGTCTGCGGCGTCTGGAGCGTGGACAGGCCCAGCAGGCCCACCTTCACGCCCTTCACGGTGACGACGGCGGTGCCGTCGTTGCCCAGCCAGGCCGGGTGGCGGCCGTCCAGCTCGCGCACGTTGGTGGACAGGAAGGGGAACTTCGCCTGCGCCACGCGGGCCTTGAGCGCGCCCAGCGGATCCTCGTCCGGACGCGTGGCGACCGGCACCGGGCCCACTGGCCCGTAGTCGAACTCGTGGTTGCCGATGGCGACCGCCGTGTAGTCGAGCAGGTTGTACACGTCGACCACGATGGCGCCCTCGCCCAGGTTGGACGCCAGCGTGCCCTGGAACATGTCGCCGCCGTCCAGCAGCAGCACGCCGCCCGGGTTGTCCTCGCGCAGCCGGGCCACGTAGGACGCGAAGAGCGCCGCGCCCCCCTGCTCCACCTTCTGCCCGTCCGGCAGCGTGGCGCGGTGGGGCATCACCCAGCCGTGGAAGTCGTTGGTGCCCACCACCGTGAGCCGCAGGGGCTCGGCGACGGCGGGCGGAGCGGCGGGCGTGACGGCTTCAGCGGCGGGCCGCGGGCCACCCCGGCACGCGGAGACGAGCGCCGCGAGGGCCAGGGCGGTGAGACGAAAGGAGCGCATGGGGCGCGCACTTCATCCCGCGCCCCCTTCGCTTTCAACCCGCTTCGCGCCTGCCCGGTCAGCCCCGGCGCCGGCGGCTCCGGAGCGCCATGCCCAGCAGGCCCAGCATCGCGACGGCCGGGACCGACGTGCTGGAGCACCCGCAGCCGCCGTCCGGGCTGTCGCCGCTGCCCCCCGGATTGCCGGGCCCCGGGATGACGACGCCACCACCGCCGCCATCCTGGGCGGTGCCACCATCGCCGGTGCCGCCGTCTCCGCCCGTGCCCCCGTCCACCTGCTGCGCGATGGCCAGCGGCGGCGTGAAGGCCCGGGCCACGCTGCCCCAGGAGGTGAGCTTCAGGTTGTCGCCCAACGTGCTGCTGCTGAGCGCGTCATGCGCGACGAAGAGCCCCTCCGGGAAGGCCGCGCCCAGCGCGCCCGGGTACGCCACCACGCCGCGCGACTGGTCCACCCCGTCGGAGCCACCGTCCTGCACCCCCTGGAACGCGCCCACCCGGCCCAGCGTGCGCCGGTCGAAGACGACGAAGGTGCTCGCGTTCGGATCCGACACCACCAGGTAGCCATCCACGCCGGACGACGCGTAGAGCGTCAGCCGTCCGACGGACGACAGGCCGCCATCCCCCAGGGGCACCACCTGCTGGCCCTCGATGCCGGCGTCCACGTCCGAGCCGTAGCGGTAGAGCCCCTGTCCCTGCTGGGCCACGTAGACGGCGCGCTGGGACGGGTCCACCGCGAGGCCCGTCACGAAGCCGGTGGGGATGTCCCGGACCGGCGTGGCCGTGACGCCCCCGTCCGTGGGGGTCAACACCAGCTGCCGCAGCCCCCCGCCCGCCAGACCTCCGAAGGCCTGGAACGTCCCGTCCGCCGCGCGGAACAGGCGCACCATGCCGTAGCTGGTGCCCACATCCAGCGGCGCCGCCGTCGGCGACAGGCGGCTGAGCCCTCCGCCCGCGTCCGGAGCGGAATCCGGCACGTAGGGCACCAGGCCCGACAGCGTGGGGTTCGCGCTGACCACGAGCGCCTGCGTCACGCCGTCGCCCACCGGGAAGCCGTACACCACGTCCACGCTCGACGACGTGCCCTCCGTGAGGGTCTGCACCTCCGTGCCGTCCAGCGTGTAGGCGAACAGGCCATTGTTCCGGTCCGACGTGAGGAGTCGGCTGGCCGCCGGGTTGCTGGAGTTCACCCACAGCGCCACGTCGTCCACCGTGCCGGCGGAGCGGGCGCCGGGCCGGGTCTGGGAGCTGTAGGGGACGGCCACCGGAGGCGTCTGCGCCCCCGCGACCGTGCTCACGCAGAGGGCCGTCAAGGCGGAGAGGGAGGCACTACGCATGGGCAACTCCTGGGCAGGTCGCTCCCTACCTAGGCATGGGCGCGGACCGGGACAAGTTCCAGGAACCCTGGAACGGTTGGCAGACAGCGAAAGGCTCGGGTACAACGAACACGTCTCCCAGCGAACAGACAAGGGCCATGGCCACCAAGCGCGCACTCATTACGGGCATCACCGGGCAGGACGGCAGCTATCTGGCGGAGCTGCTGCTCAAGAAGGGCTACGAGGTGCACGGCATGGTGCGCCGCTCTTCCGAGGAGAAGTTCGAGCGCATCGCTCACCTCCAGGGGAAGATCCAGCTCCACCAGGGCGACCTGCTGGACCAATTCTCGCTGGCGGCCCTGCTGAACCTCACCCAGCCGGACGAGGTCTACAACCTGGCGGCGCAGTCCTTCGTGCCCACGAGCTGGAACCAGCCGGTGCTCACCGGTGAGTTCACGGCGCTGGGCGTGACGAAGATGCTGGAGGCCATCCGCCACACCCGCCCCCAGGTGCGCTTCTACCAGGCGTCCTCCAGCGAGATGTTCGGCAAGGTGCTGGAGGTGCCGCAGTCGGAGGAGACGCCCTTCTACCCGCGCAGCCCGTACGGCGTGGCGAAGGCCTACGGCCACCACATCACGGTGAACTACCGCGAGTCCTTCAAGCTCTTCGCGGTGAGCGGCATCCTCTTCAACCACGAGTCGCCGCGCCGGGGCCTGGAGTTCGTCACGCGCAAGGTCACGTACAACGTGGCGCGCATCAAGCACGGGCTCCAGGACACGCTGCCCATGGGCAACCTGGACGCCAAGCGCGACTGGGGCTTCGCGGGCGACTACGTGGACGCCATGTGGCGCATGCTCCAGCAGGACACGCCGGAGGACTTCGTCGTCGCCACCAACGAGACGCACACCGTGAAGGAGCTGGTGGAGATCGCCTTCGGACGCGTGGGCCTGGACTGGCAGAAGTACGTGAAGACCGACCCCGCGTTCGTGCGCCCGGCGGAGGTGGACCTGCTCATCGGCGACTACGACAAGGCGAAGAAGAAGCTCGGCTGGGAGCCCACCGTGCGCTTCAAGCAGCTGGTGGAGATGATGGTCGACGCCGACCTGGAGCGCGTGAAGGCAGGGCAGCGGTAAGATGCGCGTCCTCGTCACGGGAGCGGATGGCTTCGTCGGCCGGCATGCCTGCAGCGCCTTCAGGGCGGCCGGCGACGAGGTGGTGGAGGTGCATGGGCCCCGGGGCGAGGGCATCAGCAGCACCGCCCTGCATTTCGACATCGCCGATGAGGCGAAGGTCAAGGCGGCGGTCGCCGAGGTGAAGCCGGAGGCGGTGCTGCACCTGGCCGGCTTCAGCTCGGTGGCCAAGAGCCACCAGAACCCCGCGCGCGTCTTCGCGGTGAACACCATGGGCGTGCTGCACCTGCTCACCGCCCTGCGCGAGAGCGCCCCCAAGGCGCGCGTGCTGGTGGTGGGCTCGGGTGAGGTCTACGGCCCCGTCGCGGAGGGCACCCTCGCGACGGAGTCCCACCCGCACGTGCCCCTGAGCCCGTACTCGGCGTCGAAGTCCGCCGCGGAGCTGGCCGGGGAGCAGTTCTTCCGCAGCTACGGCATGGAGGTCATCCTCGCCCGGCCCTTCAACCACCTGGGCGCCGGGCAGGACCCCACCTTCGTCGTGCCGTCGTTCGCCGCGCAGATCCGCGCCATCGCGCTGGGCACGGTGGACCCCCTGCTGCGCACGGGCAACCTGGACGCCATCCGCGACTTCTCCCACGTCAGGGACGTGGTGGACGCGTACCGGCTGCTCCTGGAGAAGGGCCAGCCGGGGCAGGCGTACAACGTCTGCAGCGGCGAGGGCCGCACCATCCGCAGCCTGCTGGAGGAGATGCTGCACCTGGCCGGCGTGCAGGCGCGCATCGAGCTGGATCCGGCGCGGCTGCGCCCCTCCGACATCCCCAGCCTCGTGGGCTCGGCGGACAAGCTGCGCGCGCTGGGCTGGTCCCCGAAGCTCAGCGTCGCGGATGCGCTGCGCGACGTGCTGGGCCCCCGGGTGGGCGGAGCGCCGTCGCACTGACGGCCGTCCTGGCGTGCCTCACACGGGGCGCGCCAGGGCCTCCCACGCCTCGAACCTGCGGTCCAACGCGGTGAGGGCCCACAGGTCCGCCGCGTTGCCGGGCGTGAGGGCGGCCAGGTCCCGCTGGAGGAACTCGCGGGCCTTCACCTCGCCCCACTCGGACAGGATGCGCAGCGCCATCAGCGACGGCCGGCGCGCCACCATCCGCAGCAGCACGTCCACCACGCGCGGGCTGCGCTCCGCGGCCGACAGCCGCTGCACGGCTTCGTGACGCGACTCCGGCGTGGAGTCCTCCGCCTCCAGGGGCGCGGCCAGCTCCTCGAACCGCGCCTCGTCCAGGAGCACCGTGGGACGGGCGCTCTCCCAGTGCTCCACCGTGACGGTGGTGCGCCCCCGGGCCACGCACTCGCGGCGGATGCCGTCCCCGCGCAGCACGTCCAGGATGCGCTCCGGCGCCGGCGTGCCCCCCTCCACCGTGCGCAGCGCGCGCTGCGACAGCATGGGGGACTGGCCCAGCAGGTGCGTGCGCAGCACCGTGGCCTCCGCGGCCTTCTCACCGCCCGCCGACACCCGGTCCCACTTGAGGAACACCTCCGCCATGCCGCGCTCGCGCACGTACCAGCGGTACTCCAGCCACACCGCCCCCCCACGCCCGGAGAAGCGCGGGTCCGACGGCTCATGGAGGCGGGGCGCGCCCTCCCGAGTGCCAGTGAAACAACGGTCCAACAGCTTCTGGGCTTCTTGAAGGCGCATGGCGGAAGGGCCGGCATTGTAGAAGGCCCCGTCAGGTTCCTCCACCGCCCCACGTTCGTGTCATTTCAACACCAACCCAGCGAGGCAACGATGGAGCTGAGGACAGAGCGGTTCACGTTCTTCTGGAAGGAGGACTCGCCGTTCTCCCAGTGGCACCCGTCCGTGTTCGAGGTGGAGGGTGTGCGCTACACCTGCGCGGAGCAGTACATGATGGCGGGCAAGGCGCGCCTCTTCGGGGACACGCGCGTGCTGGAGCAGGTGCTGCGCGCCGCCACGCCCAAGCAGCACAAGGCGCTGGGCCGCAAGGTGAGCCCGTTCGACGCGGCCGTGTGGGAGCGGGAGCGCGAGCGCATCGTGTATGAGGGCAACCACGCGAAGTTCACGCAGCACCGGCTGCTGCTGGACACGCTGCTGTCCACCGCGGGCACCGTGCTGGTGGAGGCCAGTCCCATGGACCGCATCTGGGGCGTGGGACTGAACGCGGAGGACCCGCGCATCCAGGACCCCGCGCAGTGGCGGGGGCTGAACCTGCTGGGCAAGGTGCTCACCCGCCTGCGTGAGGACCTGCTCGCCCAGGGGATGAAGCCCCTGCTCCAGCGCTGAGGTGGGACCAGGAAGGGACCGCCGCCTCGCAAGGGGGTCCCTTCCCGTCCTCCGGGCGCGTCCGTCAGAACTTGAAGCGCGCTGACTGCTCCGGCATGCCGTTGAAGTCCAGGTGCAGCGCGCCGTGGTCGCCGTTGCCCTTCTCGCTCCACTCCTGCTTCAAGAGGGAGAGGTCGAACGACAGGTCCTTGTAGACGAGCGCCTTGCACCGGTCGCTGTTCGCGTCGTGCAGCACGGTCAGCTCCGCGCGGGGCTCGCCCTTCGCCGTCTTCGTGAACCGCCCGTCCCACGCGAGGCCGTAGCGGTGCGTCTTGCAGCCGCCGCCGTGCCGCACGCCGAGCTTCAGGATGTTGCCCTGGACGCTCTGCGACTCGATGGCGATGGGGTCACGCGGCGCGGGCGTCTCCGTCACCTCCAGCGGCATCACCTCCACGGCCTCCTTGCCCTCGGCCGCCTCCGCGGCTTCCGCCGGCGACGGCGCCTTGTGCTCCGGCGGCGTCACGGGGGTGGGCGGGGCCTCCTGCTCCACGCTCGCGGGCGGTGGGGGCTCCTGGGCCTCCTCCTTGCGCGCGGCGTTCGAGCCCGCGCACCCGAGCAGCACTCCGCAGACGATTCCACTCCACACGAGCAGTCGCATGTTCCTCCCTGAGGGGCCCTCGCGGGCCGGTTCGCCGTGAGCCTGTTCCACCCCGCCTACCGGCGGTGCCGGAGCGCCGCATCGTACGCGGCCCGCGTCCCCTCCGCGGTGCGCGCCCAGGTGTACTTCGCGGCCTGACGCGGGCCCGCCTCCGACAGCGCGCGGCGCTCCGCGGGGGAGCCGAGCAGCCGGTCGATGACCGCCGCCAGCCCTTCCGCGTCGTCGGGATCCACCGCGGGGGCCGCGTCGCCGCACACCTCCGGCAGCGAGCCCGCGGTGGACACCACGGTGGGCGTGCCCAGGCGCATGGCCTCCAGGGGCGGCAGGCCGAAGCCCTCGTAGCGCGAGGGGAAGACGAACAGCGCCGCGCGGCGCATCAGCGCGTAGAAGATGGCGGACGGCTGGTAGCCCAGCGCCCGGATGTCCAACCCTTCGGAGCGCAGCCGCGCGATGCGCGTCTCCACCTTGCCGGAGCCGAACCAGCTCTGCCCGGCGAGCACGAGCGTGAAGGGCCGCCCTTGCGCGGCGAGCCGCTCCTGCGCGTCCAGCACCAGGTCCACGTTCTTGCGCACGTCGAGCGAGCCCGCGTACAGCACGTAGTCCTTCGGCAGGCTCAGCGCGCGCAGGAAGTCCTCCCCCGCGGCGTCCAGCTCCGGCACGTTCACGTGGTCCACGCCGATGGGCACCACCACGGTGCGCGGCTCCACCTGCGGGAAGCGGCGCAGCAGGTCGTCGCGCGTGCACTCGCTGATGCACACCAGCCGGTCCGCGAGCGTCAGGCTGCGCGCCAGCCACATCCGGAACTGCCAGTGGAACGGCTTGGAGACCGTGCTCGGCATGTCCAGCGGCACCAGGTCCAGCACGGTGAGCACGTAGGCGGTGCCCGGCACGCGCCTGAGCGGCAGGTTGAAGTTGCCGAGCGCGTGGTAGACGGGCGGCGGTGACTGCCGCAGCACGCGCGGCAGCGAGCCCAGCGTCCACGCCGTCCGCTTCTGGGCACCCCGGGGATGGTCGCCCGACGTGCGCGCGCCCATCAGGCTCAGCGCGACGCCCTGGGCCTGGAGCGCGTCCGCCAGGCAGTGCGTATACAGGCCGATGCCCGTGGTGGGTTCGTCCCAGAGGGTGGCGTCGAGGGCGATGGGTCCGAGGGTCGACACGGGCCGCCTCATACCATGCCCCTGTGCTAGACAAGGCACCGCATGGCGGTCCACCAGTTGATCCCGAGCTTCGGCCCCGGCGATGCCTCCGGGCAGGCCGCGCTGCACCTTCAACTCCTGCTGCGCCGCATGGGGCACGCGGGCGACATCTACGCGGAGGAGGTCGGCGCGGGACTGGAGGGCATGGCCCACCGCGCCCTCGCGCTGAAGCCCCGGCCGGACGACCTGGTGCTGTACCACCACGGCATCGCGTCCGCGCTGAGCGGACGCCTGCTGCACCTGCCGTGCAAGCGCGGCGTGGTGTTCCACAACATCAGCCCCGCGCGCTTCTACGCGGGCACGCCGCTGGAGCACGCGCTCATCGCGGGCCGCGCGCAGGTCGCCGCGATGGCGCCCTTCCTGGACGTGTCGTTCGGGGACTCGGACTACAACTGCGCGGAGCTGCGCGTCGCGGGCCACCGCAACGTGCACACCGTGCAGCTCTTCGTCGAACCGGAGCGCTTCGCCACCTCCGGCGCGGATGCACGGATGCTCGCGGAGCTCTCCGGCCCCGGGCCCACCCTGGTGTCGGTGAGCCGGGTGATGCCGCACAAGCGCTTCGAGGACCTGCTGGCGCTGCACCGGGAGCTGCTGCGCATCCGTCCCCAGGCGCGCCTGCTGCTCGTGGGCGGCTATGAGGCGGGCAGCCGCTACTTCAAGGGGCTCCAGCGCGAGGCGAAGGCCCTGGGCGGGGTGGAGTTCCTGGGGCGCCTGTCGCATGCGCAGCTCGTGGCCGTGTACCGCTCCGCGTCCGTGTTCGTGTCCATGAGCGAGCACGAGGGCTTCAGCGTGCCCATCATTGAAGCCATGGCCTCCCAGGTCCCGGTGATGGCGTACGCGGCGGCGGCGGTGCCGGAGACGATGGGTGGGGCGGGCATCGGGTTCGACCAGAAGCGCTTCGCGTTCCTCGCGGAGCTGGCGGTGGACCTGAGCGAGGACCTGGACCTGCGCCGGTCCGTCATCGAGGGCCAGACGCGCCGGCTCCAGCACTTCTCCCCCGCCGCGGCGCAGGTGTCGCTCGAGCGGGCGCTCACGGGCGTGGTGCCCCCGCCGCCGCGTCCCCGCCGGGCCCCGGCGAAGAAGCGGCCGCGCGTGGCGCTGGTGGTGCAGCGCTACGGCGAGGTGACGGGCGGCGCGGAGAGCCACGCGGCCCAGGTGGCGGAGCGGCTGGCGCCGCACTGGGACATCACGGTGCTGACCACCTGCGCGAAGAACCACCTGTCGTGGGAGAACGCCTTCCCGCCGGGCGAGGAGCGCGTGGGCCGGGTGAAGGTCCTGCGCTTCCCGGTGACGCGCAAGCGCAACATCCAGGCGTTCAACGGGCTGTCGCGTCAGGTGTTCGACAAGAACAACGAGCGGCTGCGCGAGGAGCAGTGGGTGGCGGAGCAGGGCCCGCTGAGCCCGGGGCTCATCGAACACCTGGCCTCCACGCAGGACGCATACGACGGCTACCTGTTCTTCACGTACCTGTACGCGCCCACGGTGATGGGCCTGCCGCTGGTGGCGGACCGCGCGATGCTGGTGCCCACCGCGCACGACGAGCCGCCCATCCGCTTCGGCGTCTACGGGGACGTGTTCAACCGGCCCCGGGTGCTGATGTGCAACACGCCGGAGGAGGTCGCCATGTTCGGGCGCTTCCATCCGGAGCACGCGCGGGCGCGGGTGGTGGGCGTGGGGGTGGACGCGCTGCCCGCCGTGCCCGAGCGCTTCCGGCAGAAGCACGGCGTGCACGGCCGCTACCTGCTCTTCGTGGGCCGGCTGGAGCCGGGCAAGGGCGTGCCGGAGCTGCTGTCGTTCTACCGCAAGCTGCGCGAGCGCTACGCGGACGCGCCGGAGCTGGTGCTCGCGGGCGAGGCGCACATGGCGCTGGACGGCGAGGGCGTGCGGCACCTGGGGCGCATCGACGAGCAGGACAAGCACGACGCGCTCGCGGGGGCACTGGCCGTGGTGGTGCCGTCGAAGTTCGAGAGCCTGTCGCTGTTGACGCTGGAGGCGTTCGTGCACGGGACGCCGGTGCTGGTGAACGGGCACTCGGACGTGCTGGTGGGACAGGTGGAGCGCAGTGGCGCGGGCCGGGTGTACCGGGGGTTCGCGTCGTTCATTGAAGGACTGCGCGAAGTGGGCGAGGCCCGCGACGCGCTGGGCAAGCGGGCCCGCACCTACGCGCAGCGGCACACGTGGCCCCAGGTGGTCGCGGCGTACCGGGAAGAAATGGCGCGCATCGTCGAGGAGACACACCGATGAAGCTGCTCGGACGGGACATTCCCACGGGGGCCCTGCTGGCCCGCATCGAAGAGCGGCTGCGCACGCGCGGGCTGCCCACGTCGGAGGCCGCGGAGGTGCCGGAAGACGGCGTCGAGCCCCGCGTGGATCCGCTGACGTTCAACATGCACGCGCTGGAGGAGAACGCGGACACCACGCGCGCCCTGCCCCTGCACACGCACCGCGGGGGCGCGGGCCAGGTGGTGCTCCTGGCCAAGTGGGCCTTCCGCAAGTCGTGCCAGGTGTTGATCAACGAAACGCTGGGGCGCCAGCGCGTGTTCAACGGGCTGGTGCGCGACTCGTACGCCCAGCTCTCCGCGGAGGTCCTCCGGCTGCGCCGGGAGGTGGACACGCTGCGCGCCCAGGCGGCCCGGGCCCCGCGCGCGGAAGGAGCACGGCCGTCCATGACGCCCGGGTTCGAGCCCACCCGGCACCCGAAGCCGCCGCCGGACATCGAGTACGGCCATCCCTCGATGCCCGCGCACGACGGCCACAGCCGCGGCCCCAGGCCCCTTGCGTCCGAGGACGGGCGCGCGCGTCCGCCGAAGCCACCGCCCGACATCGCGTATGGGCGTCCGGCGAAGCCCTCTCACGCGGAGCACGGTGAGGCCTCCGGGCCCTCCGTCGCGAAGGAGCAGCGTCCTCCCGCGAAGCCCCCGCGCGCCGTGCGGGGGCAGTCCGTCAAAGGCGCCGAGGGCCGTCCCACGCGGGAGCCTTCGCGCCCGGAGCGCCCCCGTTCGCGGCCTCCCGCCACCCGCCGCTCCACGAAGCCCTCCTCGGGAGGGACTCGCGGTCGCCCGTCGAAGCCGCCTGCCTCCCACAAGGTGCCTCCCGGCCCCGAGGAAGCCCCCGGCCCCACCGGGCCCGCGCCCGCCACGCAACCACCCGCGCGCGGTTCGCGGGCGAAGCGCGGCGGCCCGAAGAAGAAGTAGCCTCACGCACGCGCTGTGCGTCGCAATCGAAGGGGGAACCATCATGCGTTCATGCATCGTCGCCTTGGGCCTGCTGACCCTGTTCGGGTCCTCGCGGGCCGAGGCCGCCGGCAACGCCGTCGCCATCATCTGGAAGGGCTCCAAGACCCAGGCCGACGCCGAGGCCCAGAAGGAGTCCTGGGGCGACCTCGGCACCGTGCTCGGAAAGACGGGCCTGACACTCGAGGACGGATATCCCAAGCTCGTCCAGAGCAAGACCGTGCCCGGTCTCAAGCCCGGCTTCTGGGTGTGGCTCATGGGCGTCTGCGCCGCCGACAAGGCGCCCCCCATCGTCAAGCACATCAAGCTGCTCTCCCCGGAGACCTACGCCCGCGAGGTGAAGGTCCCCGCGAAGAAGCAGTCCTGCCCCCAGCACGAAGGCGCCGCCCTGGAGGCCCGGGAGGAATCCCTCAAGCTCCCTTCTGGCGAAACCCTGCGCGTGTTCACCCGCGAGGAGCGCGAGGACTCGAAGGAGCATGAAGGGCAGTGGGACTCCAGTTCGCGGACCCGGTACCACTTCGTCCTCTTTGACAAGGGCGGCGAGGTGCTCGGCTCGGCGGACGCCGTGGGCGAGGAGGACGTCAACAAGAACACGGGCGACGGCCCCACGGTCTACAGCTGCGACTTCACGAGCCTGGAGGCGTCCAAGGAGGGCTCCTTCGTCCTTGCCCGCATGTGTGGCGCGGGGGCCGGCGAGTGCGGCGCCCTGATGTCCGCGGACGAGGTCGTCACCGTGAAAGTGAGCGGCACCACCGTCTCCGCCAGCGACCCGAAACGCCAGAACGCCCAGTACGCCGACTGCGACTGAGCGCCCTCAGTGGAACCGGTAGACGGTGACGTAGCCGTCCCGGTGCACCAGCTCCCCGCCCAGCTCCTCCTCGATGAATCGGTGCCGGACGGGGTGGAAGAGGTGGGTCACGTACCACTTGAAGTGGTGCTCCTTCAGGAAGCGCCGCATCTCCTCGCGCTCCTCCGGCGGGACGGGGGTGAAGGCGGAGCGCATCCCTTCCGCCGCGCGGATCAACCGCGAGTCCACCAGCGCCGACTCGCGCACCGGCAGCCGCGACAACCGCGCGTAGGACACCGGCTTGCCGTGGAAGAGCTGCTCCCACTGCCCCTGCACGTTGTCCGTCAGCACCGCCACTGGCATGGGCGCGTCGCGGATCTCCTCGAACACCGGGGGCAGTTGGGGCACCGGGGGCATGGACATCAACAGGCCCCGGTACTCCACGTTGGGCACCACGGCCACCGCGAGCGCCACCGCCACGCCCAGCCGGGCATCCCACCGTGACGCCCAGGCGCCCGCGTGCGCCGCCGCGAACGCCACCAGCACCGCCAGCGACAGCATCGTGAGCAGCACGAAGCGCACCGGCATGCCGCCCCGGGAGAACAGCGGCACCACGTGCTTGAACACCACGTAGGGCAGTGGAATCTGCACCTTGAGCGGCTGGCCGAACGCCGTCAGCGGCTCCGCCCACGACAGGTAGACGGCGATCGCCAGCAGCAGCAGCACGTCCCGCCGCCACACGCGCTCCCGCCACGCGGGCACCAGCGCCACCCCCAGCGTGATGCCCAAGAGCAGCACCACCGGGGACAGCCGGTCCTCCATCCCGATGTTGAGCACCGTCCCCATGGACAGCACCGCGAAGCCCAGCCCCAGCCCCAGCCACCGGCGCCCGTCCGGCACGCCCCGCCACAGCGCGAACGCGGCCAGCAGCGGCGTCACCCAGCCCAGGAACGTGCCCGTCTCCTCGGCGTTGGTGGACATCTTCGTGCGCACGATGTCGAGGGAGAACTCGCGCACCTTCGCTGGCAGCGACACCATCCACGCGGACTGCGTGTCCGGGATGAAGAACGCGTACAGGTCCGCGAAATAGTCGGAGTCCCCGTGGTGGATCTGCAGCGGCGCTGGGAACGCATGCAGCAGCAGCGGCACGATGGGCGGCACGCACGCGAGCCCCGCCGCCAGCCCCGCCGCCGCCGCGCGGCGCACCAGCGGGTCCTTCCACGTGTCCAGCGACACGAGCGGCCCCCGCTTCCACCGCTCCGCCACCACCCACAGCAGCGAGAACAGCGCGATGTAGACGAGGTAGTAGTAGTCACACAGCAACACATACAGCGCGCAGGCGGCCAGCCCCGCCAGCCACCGGCGCCGGCCCTCGTCCAGCCACCGGAAGAAGCAGTAGAGGTAGAGCGGCAGCCCCTCCAGCGCGGACAGGTTCAGGTGCGCCGTCGCATGCAACAGGTGGTAGCGCGAGAAGTCGAACACGCACGCCCCCGCGAGCGCCGCAGCAGCAGCCAGCCACGGCCCGTGACCCGCGCGCTCCAGCAGGTAGCGCAGCAGGAGCCACGACGTGTAGCCCGTCAGCACGAACGAGCCGAACATCACGACGTTGTACGCCGTCTCCACCGGCATCCACGGCAGCAGCACCACGCCCCAGAGCGTCTTCGCGGGCGACAGCGTGTGCCAGTACAGCTCCGCCCCCAGGGGCCAGTGCAGCAAGGGCGCGAAGAAGGGGTTCTGCGGCTGCAGCCAGACCGCCTGGCGCATCCACCCGAGGTGCCACATGTTCATGTAGACGTCCTCCCGGCCGCCCAGCACGTACCCCTTCAGGTGGGACACGAGCGGCCAGGTGTGGAACGCCGACAGCAGGACGAACACCCCCAGCACCAGCGGGTGCAGCGCCCGCCGCGCCAGGGGAGACATGGGCTGGGAGGGCATGGGCGCCGGGGGACTCAGAGAGGCCGCTCGGCGGCCATCAGCATGTTGTCGCCCAGGTTGAACGGGATGGACCAGCCGGACGGCACGCCCCGCCGCAGCAGCTCCAGCACCGGCGCCGCGGGCGTGAAGCTCGCCCCCACCTTCCGCAGCAGGTAGTCCGCGGAGATGATGTGCGTGTACGTCCGGGCGTCCGTGACGCGGAAGCCCACCTCCTCCAGCAGCGTCGCCAGGGTGCGGCGGCCGAAATAGAAGAGGTGCATGTCCATCAGCCACGGCCACTGCCCGCCCATGGCTCGCGCCAGCAGGCTGCCCGCGTCGATGGTGGACAGGTAGATGCGGCCGCCGGGGCGCACCAGCTTCAGCGCCGCCTTCAGCTCCTCGCGCGGATCCGCGAAGTGCTCCACCACGTCCCACAGCGTCACCACGTCGTACTGGAGCCCCTTCGCCGCCAGCTCCTTGAGGGGCACACCGTGCACGGTGAAGCCCAGGCCCCGCGCGTGGTTGCCCGCCCAGCGCGACAGCTCCAGCCCCTCCGGGCGGAAGCCCGCCTCCCGCGCCACGTCCAGGAAGTAGCCGCAGTAGGCGCCCACATCCAGCAGCGTGCGCCCCTGGGCCGGGCCCAGCTCGCGCAGCACGCGGCGGAAGGTGTGGTAGCGGTTGTCCTTCTCCGCGACGTAGAGGGGGTCCTCCACGTCCTGGTACGCCTGCAGCAGCGCGTCCGGGGACTGGATGGGCCACTGGAACAGCATTCCGCAGTCCTCGCAGCCCCAGATGGGCGGATGGCTGCGGTGGCCAAAGGACGTGCAGTTGTAGGCGGCCGCCCCCTCGGGTTGGGTGCCGGCGACGCGCGCCCGGTGCCGCAGGCGCAGGCGCCCTCCCCTGCACAGGTAACAGGCGTCCGGCACGGGAGCCAGGTGCGGTTCAGAGGCACGACGGGCGGCGTTGTCCATCATGGCGGCGCACCGTAACCCCAAGGCAGGGCCGCCTCAACACGTCGGATGGGGACAAGCCGGGGCACTGGCCGCCATCGGCTGGGCCCATCCTTGCCCGTAAGCCCCCTTGCTTTCCGGACGACACGCCGCGAAATAGGCCCCCTTCCGGAATCGTTGTCCCAGGTTCACCTCCCCTGCCCCGTGACATGCGCGCCTTGACCGAACCCGCCTCCGCCCCTGCTCCCACCCTCCACCTGGGCCTGCCGGGTTTCTCCTTCGAGGACCTGTACCGCCCCAGCGGCCTGCGCCGGCTGGCGGAGCGCTTCGACGCCCAGCTCCAGGGGGACGCCCCAGACCTGTTCCAGGCGTTCGACGCCTACCGCAAGGCCGGAGGCACCACCCCGTCCGGCCCGGCCGAGTCCGACCTGCTCATCCAGGTGGCCCGCCACGTCTCGCGCTTCGTCGCCACGCTGTTCGGCATCGGCACGGAGTCCGACCGGCTGGCCCGCCACCTGCGCGGCGAGCTGCCCCTCTTCGACTTCAAGCGCGAATTCATCACGCGCCGCGTCTTCAAGAAGGGCGCCCAGGACCGGCCCACGCTCGCGGAGTTCCCCGCGCTGGACGGCCGGATGCGCCTGCTCATGCAGCTGGGCTTCCCGGACGCGCTCGCGCACGGCGACCTGGAGCGCGGCCTGGCGGAGTCCATCCTGACGCTGCTCGACGTCGAGCGGCTCTACTCCGGCAACCTGCCTCCCGCGCAGCAGGACCGCGCCCCCGCCCTGCGCGAGCAGTGGGCCGCCCTGCGCCTGGCGCTCATCGCCGCCCCCGAGGGCGCGGACGCGTTCGGCTCCAGCCTGGTGACCAAGGGCGACGACGCGGCGGAGCTCCAGTCCGTGCGCGCGCTGCTGTCCCTGGCGGACCGGTGGACGTACGCCCGCGCGCTGCACCCGGAGACGAAGGCGCTCTTCCACACCTGGCCCACGCTCCGGCTGCCCAAGCCCCTGGTGTTCGACCAGTTGGTGCAGTTGCAGCGCCCGGACGCGGCGCTGGAGGAGAAGACGGAGGGCCTGGAGCACCACCTGCGCCACCGCGACGGCTTCAAGCTCACCGACCGCCGGGGCACCCCGCGCGACGTGATGAACGAGGTGGACTACTGCGTCATCTGCCACGAGCGGCAGAAGGACTCCTGCTCCAAGGGCTTCCCCGCGAAGGACCCGGTGGCGGAGGGGCACTCGTTCAAGAAGAACCCCCTGGGCATCCCGCTCACCGGCTGCCCGCTGGACGAGCGCATCTCGGAGGCGCACGCGCTCAAGCGCGAGGGTGACTCCGTGGCGGCGCTGGCCATGGTGACGCTGGACAACCCCATGTGCCCGGGCACCGGCCACCGCATCTGCAACGACTGCATGAAGGCGTGCATCTTCCAGAAGCAGGAGCCGGTGAACATCCCGCTGGCGGAGACGGCCACGCTCACCGACGTGCTGGAGCTGCCGTGGGGCTTTGAAATCTACGGCCTGCTCACGCGCTGGAACCCGCTCAACGTCCGCCGCCCGTACGCCCTGCCCTACGTGGGCCGCAACGTGATGGTGGTGGGCCTGGGCCCCGCCGGCTACACGCTGTCGCACTACCTGCTCAACGAAGGCTTCGCCGTCACCGGCGTGGACGGCCTCAAGATTGAACCCTTCCCCGACGAGCTGGTGGGCCGCAACGGCCACGCGCTCGCGCCCATCCGCGACTGGCGCGGGCTCACGCGCGAGCTGGACGAGCGCGTGCTGGAGGGCTTCGGCGGCGTGTCCGAGTACGGAATCACCGTGCGCTGGGACAAGAACTTCCTCACGCTCATCCACCTGACGCTCGCGCGCCGCGAGGGCCTGCGCATCTACGGTGGCATCCGCTTCGGCGGCACGCTGACGCTGGAGGACGCCTGGGCGCTGGGCTTCGACCACGTGGCCATCGCCGCGGGCGCGGGCCGCCCCACCATCATCGGGATGAAGAACAACCTCATCCGGGGCATCCGCAAGGCCTCCGACTTCCTGATGGCGCTCCAGCTCACGGGCGCCTTCAAGCGCGACTCGCTGGCGAACCTCCAGGTGCAGCTGCCCGCCATCGTCATCGGCGGCGGCCTCACCGGCGTCGACACCGCCACGGAGCTGATGGCGTACTACCCGGTGCAGGTGGAGAAGGCGCTGGAGCGCCATGAGAAGCTGGTGGCGGACCTGGGCGAGGAGGGCGTCGTCGCGCGCCTGGACGCCGAGGAGCGCGCCACCTACCAGACCTTCCTGGAGCACGGCCGCGCGGTGCGCGCCGAGCGCCAGAAGGCCCACGCCGAGGGTCGCTCGCCGGACTTCATCCACCTGGTGCGCGCGTGGGGCGGCGTGAGCCTCTGCTACCGCCGCGGCCTCACCGAGTCCCCCGCCTACCGCCTCAACCACGAGGAGGTGACGAAGGCGCTGGAGGAGGGCATCCGCTTCATCGAACGGATGAGCCCCGTTGAAGCGCTGGCGGACGACTCCGGCGCGGTGCGCGCCCTGCGCTTCGAGCGAATGGTGACGGTGGACGGCAAGCTCAAGGGCAGCGGCCAGTTCTTCGAGCTGCCGGCGAAGACGGTGTGCGTGGCCGCGGGCACGTCCCCCAACGTCACGTACGAGAAGGAATACCCGGGCACCTTCCAACTGGACGGGCGCAAGGAGTACTTCCAGGGCCACGAGCTGGTGGAGGCCGCGGACGGCACGCCGGACGGCTTCACGCTCCAGTCGGTGCCCGCCACGGAGGACCCCGAGGCCAAGGTGGGCTTCTTCACGTCCTACCAGCAGGGCGGCCGCTTCGTGTCCTTCTACGGCGACAACCACCCGACCTACGCGGGCAACGTGGTGAAGGCCATGGCCAGCGCGAAGGACGGGCACCCCCAGGTGGCGCGCCTGTTCGCCAGGGAGGTCGCGGGCCTGGACTTCACGGACGCGGGCGCCCAGGCGGCGCGCGAGGCGAAGCGCGCGGAGCACTTCGCGAAGCTGGACGAGGCCTTCCTCGCCACCGTGGTCGCGGTGAACCGGCTGACGCCGACCATCGTGGAGGTGGTGGTGCGCGCGCCCTTCGCGGCGAGCCACTTCCAGCCCGGCCAGTTCTACCGCCTGCAGAACTTCGAGCGGAGCGCCCCCGTCGTGGACGGCGTGCGCCTCACCATGGAGGGCCTGGCCCTCACGGGCGCGTGGGTGGACAAGGAGAAGGGGCTGATGGGCACCATCGTGCTGGAGATGGGCTCCTCCTCCCGCCTGTGCGCCGCGCTCAAGCCCGGCGAGCCCGTCGTGCTGATGGGACCCACGGGCGCCCCCACCGAGATCGGCCACAACGAGACGGTGGTGCTGGTGGGCGGCGGCCTGGGCAACGCCGTCCTCTTCTCCATCGCGCGCTCGCTCAAGGCGGCCGGGTGCCGCGTCGTCTACTTCGCCGGCTACCGGATGAAGGCGGACTCCTTCAAGCAGGAGGAGATTGAACTGGGCACCGACCAGGTCATCTGGTCCGTGGACGGCGGGGAGCTGCTGGACGTGCGCCGCCCGCAGGACGCGGCCTTCCGGGGCAACGTGGTGCAGGCGATGGTGGCCTACGCCGAGGGCAAGCTGGGCGTGGCGCCGGTGATTTCGCTGAGCGAGGTGGACCGCATCATCGCCATCGGTTCGGACCGGATGATGCGCGCGGTGGCCGAGGCACGGCACGGCGTCCTCCAGCCGTACCTGAAGCCCGGACACGAGGCCATCGGGTCCATCAACTCGCCGATGCAGTGCATGATGAAGGAGATCTGCGCCCAGTGCCTCCAGCGGCACGTGGACCCGCTCACCGGCAAGGAGACGTGGGTGTTCTCCTGCTACAACCAGGACCAGCGGCTGGACCACGTGGACTTCGTCAACCTGAACCAGCGCCTGCGCGGCAACACGGTGCTGGAGAAGATTGGCGACACCTTCCTCGCGCAGCTCTTGAAGAAGGCCCCGCACCTCAAGCGCGTCTGAGCCTTCAGCGCCGCACGCCCGCGAAGGCCTTGAGCATGTCCTGATAGTTCTTCGTCAGGTCGGCTTCGCGGGTGAGCACCACGTCCACGTTGGCGTCGCCGAACTCGCGGCGCGCCTCCGGCAGCTTCTGGAAGGACTCCACCTCCCGCCGCATGGACTCCACCTGCGGCGCCAGCTCCTGCTGCTGCTCGGCGGGCATGCGGGCCTGGAGCGCCTCCAGCTTCTTGAGCTCCTCCTCGTACTGGAGCGTGCGCCCCATCTGCCGCTGGCTGATGACGGAGGTGACGACCTCCGCGATGCGGTTGACCTCGTCGGTGGTGAGGCCCGCCGCCGTGCGCGCGTCCGTCTCCGCCTGGGCCTTGCGCTCGATGAGCTTCAGGCCGGAGCGGGCGGCCTCCAGCGCCTGGGGCGTGCCCGCGTCCATCAGCGGCCCCATGTCCTGCAGGCTCCGCATCAGCGAGCCGTAGACCTCCAGCATCTTGCGCTGGTAGCCCACGTACGCATCCAGCTTGGCCTTCGTCACCGTGTAGGGACCGGCGCCCTCCGCGCCCGGGGCCGCCTCGCCCTCCAGGCGGGCAACCGTCCCGGTTCCTTCTCCACCCGCCTCCGGGCTCCCGCCGTCCATATCCTTGCGACACGCGCAGAGGACCAGGACCACGGGCAACCACCACCACAGCTTGCGCATGCCACCTCCAGCGAACGCCACCGGCGTGGGGCAGTGTATGCTGCGACGGGCCCCCGCGAGCGCCGGTTGCCGAACGCCGACCTTGCCCCGGCTGTTCCGGCCACTGAACATTCGCCTCATTACCTTTGACCAACCGGGCCACGGTCATGTACGAACCGCGGGCTTGTCGCGTTCAGTGGAGGGACTTTGAGGATTTTCCTGGTAAGGCACGGCGATGCGGACGCAGAGATCCCCGAGGGTCTCGGCGACGAGGCGCGCGCGCTGACCGCGAAGGCCCGCGCGAACATCGCCCAGCACTTCACGTCGCTGTCTGAGCGCATGGGGCCCATCAGCCTCATCCTCACCAGCCCGCTGGTGCGCACCGTTCAGACGGCGCAGATCCTCTCCTTCTCGACGAAGCACGAAGGCCTCCTGCGCGTGCACCGCTGCCTGCTCCCGGACATGCCGGTGGGCGCGGTGGAGCCCGTGCTCAAGGACAACAACGACGAGAACCTCGTCCTCGTCGGCCACCAGCCCTCCATGGGCGCGCTGGCGGCGCACCTCCTGGGGATGCAGTCGTTCCCCAAGCCGGTGAACCCGGGCACGGTCATCGCCATGGAGTGGCCGGACACGCCCACCAGCACCGAGGACCAGGTCCCCGGCGAGAAGGGTGAGAATCCCCCCGCCCAGCACCTGAAGTTCCTGTTCTACGCCGCCCCCGGCCAGCAGGTTCTCGACGTCATCCAGTGACGTCCGGGAGCGCGGCCATGATGGACGAAGCCCGCTACAACCCGCTCGTCGCCGCCGCCTTCAAGCGCATCATGGCGGCGGCGGATGCCTTCGACCCGGACGTGCTGGAAGCCGACAGCACCGGCGACATGGTGACGCTGACGTCCAGCTCCCGTGAGAAGTGCATCATCAACACCCAGCGCGCCGTCCGGCAGCTCTGGGTGGCCGGCCAGGGCCAGGGCATCCACTTCGACTACGACGACGCCACGCGCACCTGGAAGGACGACAAGGGGCGCGGCCTGGAGCTGTTCGCCTTCGTCGCCGGCGTCGTGAAGCACCTCACCGGCCAGGACCTCGTCTACCCGTCCTGAGCGCCGGGCCCCGCCTGGGCCACCACCACGCTGTCGCCTCCGCCCGCCTGGGCCCGGCGCAGCGCGTCCCCCGCCTCCTTCAAGAGCCCCCCGAAGCTGAGGCCCGCGCCCTGCGTGAGCGCCTTGGCGCCGCCGGCCGGGGGTTCGGACACCGCCACGCCCACGGACGCCGTGGCGCCCGGCAGGGCCTTCAGGGACGGCATCCGCTCCCGCAGCCGCTCCGCCACCACCCGGGCCCCGGAGCGGGGCGTGTGGGGCAGGAACACCACGAAGCGGCTGTCCGCGAAGGGCACCACCACGTCGATGTCGCGCACCCCCGCCGTCAGCAGGCCCAGCGCCTCCGCGAGCAGCGCGGTGCGCGCCGGGGGCGCGAGGCTCAGGGTGTGCTCGGTGAAGCGGTCCACCTCCACCAGCAGCAGGGAGATGGGGTAGCGGTAGCGCCGGCTGCGCTTCACCTCCATCAGCAGCAGGCGCTTGAGGAAGTCGAAGTCCGGGGAGCTGCTCACCGAGAACAGGTCCGTGCGCGAGGCCCGCCGCTCCGGGAGGCCCCCGGGGCGGGCCGGGATGGCCACGGCGGGCGCGGGTGGAGCGGCGGCATCCGGGGTCAGGGCGCGCGCTCCGGCCTCCGCCAGGCGCAGCACCAGGCTCACGCACGTCACGACGGTGCCGCGCTTGAGGGGGCCCACCAGGCACCCCTCCGCCCCGGCTCCGGCGGCGCGGGTGTCCGCGTGCTCCTCGTCCGGCGGGTACACCAGCAGGACGGGCAGCCGGGAGCCCTTCTGGCGCAGCTCCTGGCACAGCGCTTCTCCGTCCACGGGAAGGCTCGCGGACGCCACGAGCACTCCCGGTGGACGGTCCTGCAGCAGGCGGCGCGCTTCCGCGGCACCGCCCACCCAGGCCACCTCGTGGCCGGCGCCCTCCAGGAACCTGCGCAGCGTGCTGGCGACAGGGGCGGACGGCTCGGCCAGGAGGATGGTGGCCATCAGACCTTCAGGACCTCTTTTTCCTTCTCCGCGAAGATGGTGTCGACCTGCTTGATGCCCGCGGCCGTCTTGTCTTCCACGTCCTTGGTGAAGCGCTTGAGGTCGTCCTCGGTGATCTTCTTGTCCTTCTGCTGCGTCTTGAGGGCTTCCAGGATGTCGCGGCGGTGGTTGCGGATGGCCACCTTGTGGTCCTCCGCCTTGGTCTTCACCTGCTTGACGATCTCCTTGCGGCGCTCCTCCGTGAGCGGCGGGAAGGGCAGGCGGATCATCTCCCCGTCGTTCATCGGGTTGATGCCCAGGTTCGCCTCGCGCAGGGCCTTCTCGATGTCCTTCAGGACGCCCTTGTCCCACGGCTTGATGGTGATGAGCCGGGGCTCGGGCGCGTTGATGCTGGCCACGCCGGCGAGCGGCGTCGGCGTGCCGTACTGGTCCACGCGGATGCCGTCGAGGATGGCGGTGCTCGCGCGGCCGGTGCGCACCTTGGCCAGCTCCCGCTTGAGGTCTTCCAGCGTCTTGTCGATACGAGGCTTCAGTTCCGCGACGGTGTCAGCCATTGCAGTCTCCTCCAGAAGCTTGGTTCAGCCCTGCTCGGGGTTTCAGGCCCAGACCGTCTCGGCGGCGCCGACGACGGTGCCAAACTCACCCTGCTGCCCCATGACGGCGCGCTGGATGTTCCCGCGCGTGCCCAGGTCGAACACGATGATGGGCAGCTTGTTGTCCATGCACAGCGAGATGGCCGTGGAGTCCATCACGTTGAGGTTCTGCTTGAGGACGTCCATGTACGTGAGCGTCCTGTAGCGCCGCGCCGTGGGGTCCTTCTTCGGGTCGGCGTTGTAGACGCCGTCCACCTTGGTGGCCTTGAGGATGACCTGCGCGTTGATTTCCATCGCGCGCAGCGACGCGGCCGTGTCGGTGGTGAAGTAGGGGTTGCCCGTGCCCGCGGCGAAGATGACGACGCGCCCCTTCTCCAGGTGGCGCACCGCGCGCCGACGGATGTAGGGCTCGGCGATCTGCTCCATCTTGATGGCGGACTGCACGCGCGTCTTCAGGCCCTGCTTCTCCAGGGCGTCCTGCATCGCCATGGAGTTGATGCAGGTGGCGAGCATGCCCATGTAGTCCGCGCTCGCGCGGTCCATGCCTTCCGTCGCACCCGCCACGCCGCGGAAGATGTTGCCCCCGCCAATGACGACGGCCAGCTCGATGCCCGCCTGGGACAGCTCGGCGATTTCTTCAGCGATGCGCGTGAGGGTGGGAGGGTGGATGCCGTACTTCCCCTCGCCCATCAGGGCTTCGCCCGAAAGTTTGAGGAGGATGCGCTTGTAGGGAGAGGTGGATTCGGACATACGCGACCGCTTCTATCCCCCGCCCCGCGCCCGATCAACGACGGAAGTCGTCCCGCGCCCCGCACCGTCCGCTGCCGGGCGTCCGGCCGCCTTGGTGGGGGCCAGGAATACGAAGGGCCGCGCCCCGGGAGCCTCCCCTGAGGGAAACCCACGAGCACGCGGCCCTGGATGCGGCGGGACGAAGGGGGCTTTACGCCTGGCCCAGCGTCTTGGCGACCTCGGCGGCGAGGTCTTCCTTCTTCTTCTCGATGCCCTCGCCCACTTCGAAGCGGACGAAGCGGCGCACGGAGACCTTCTCGCCAATCTTGGCGGCGCGCTCGGTGATCATCTCACCGACCTTCTTCTTGTCGTCCTTCACCCAGAGCTGGTCCACGAGGCAGACGCCCTCGTAGTACTTCTCCATCTTGCCCACGAGGATCTTCTCCAGCATGGCCTCCGGCTTGCCCTGCTGCTTGAGCAGCTCGCGCTGGATCTCCTTCTCCTTGTCCATCGCGTCCTGGGGGACCTCCTCGCGGCGCACGTACTTGGGGCTGGCCGCGGCGACCTGCATGGCCACGTCCTTGGCCAGGTCCTGGAAGTCAGGGTTGCGCGCGACGAAGTCGGTCTCGCAGTTGACCTCCACGATGACGCCGATGCGGCCGCCGTGGATGTAGCTGGTGACGATGCCTTCGGCGGCGACGCGGCCTTCCTTGCCGGCGGCGCGCGAGATGCCCTTCTTGCGCAGCCACTCCTCGGCCTTCACGAAGTCGCCCGCCGTCTCCGACAGGGCCTTCTTGCAGTCCATCATGCCCGCGCCGGTCCGCTCGCGGAGGTCCTTCACCATCTGGGCGCTGATCTCAGCCATGTGCGTCTCTCTCTATCTTCTGCTCCGAGCACGGCGGCGTGCGCCGTGGGCGGAAGCCATGAGTTCAGGGGGTACCGCTGGAACGAAAAAACGGAGACGGCCGGACAGCGGGCCTTGGAAGGTGCCGCCCGGCCGACTCCGGAAGCTGCGGGGGAAGCGAAGGACAGCGGCGACTACTCGGCCGCCGGCGTCTCGCCACCCTCGGCGGGGGCCGCGGGCTGCTCGGCGGCGACGGGGGCGGCAACGCCCTTCATCTCCACGAGGGGGCCACGGCGCTCGCCGCCACGGTCTCCACCACCACCCCGGCGGTCATCGCGGTCGCGGCGGTCGTTGCGGCGGGGACCCCGGCGATCATCGCGGTCGCGGCGGTCATCACGGCCCTCACGCTCCTCCTGCTCGTCGCGCTCGGCGGCGCCGGACGCACGGTAGCGCGCCGCACCCTCAAGGCACGCGTCCGCGATCTTCGACGTGAAGAGCTTGATGGAGCGGATGGCGTCGTCGTTGCCCGGGATGACGAAGTCGATGCCGTCCGGATCGCAGTTCGTGTCCACCAGGCCAATCACCGGGATGCCCAGGCGCGTGGACTCGTGGATGGCGATGTGCTCCTTCTTCGGGTCGATGATGAAGACGCAGCGGGGCAGCTTCGCCATGTCCTTCACGCCGCCCAGGTTCTTCTCCAGCTTCTCGCGCTCGCGGTCGAGCTGGGCGACTTCCTTCTTGGGCAGGCGCTCGAAGGTGCCGTCCTCGGCCATCTTCTCCAGCGTCTTGAGGCGGTCGATGCCCTGCTTGATGGTCTTGAAGTTCGTCAGCGTGCCACCCAGCCAGCGGCTGGTGACGAAGAACTGACCGGCGCGCGCGGCCTCCTCGCGGATGACGTCCTGCGCCTGCTTCTTGGTGCCCACGAAGAGCACCGACCCGCCACGGGCCGTGATGTCCGCGACGAAGCGGAAGGCCGACCGGGCCATCGTCACGGTCTTCTGCAGGTCGATGATGTAGATGCCGTTACGGGCACCGAAGATGTAGGGCTTCATCTTCGGGTTCCAGCGCTTGGTCTGGTGGCCGAAGTGGACGCCGGCCTCGAGCAGCTGGCGCATCGTGATGCCGCTCGCGGCGGCCATCGCCTGGGCCTGCGTCTGCGTATCCTGCTGGGTTTCCATGGTGCTTTGTTCCTTCCGGTTGTGTTCCGCCACGCGCGTTCTGGAGTTCCCGGCCCTGGCCCTTCCACCTGGAGGGGCACCGGAGACCGGCACGCGCGTGTGAGTAGTGGGTGCTTCGACTGCCTTCGGGCGTACGGCCCTGCCCCTTCATAACGGGGCGCGGCGTCCTTAGCAGAACGCTTGAGAGGGGCGCAAGCTTCAGCACCCGGCCCTTCCGGGTTCTCCCCGTCCAGGCCCGCCCCCCTCCCCTGCGGCCGGCCAGGAAGGCGACCGGCGCGGCCCCCGCTCCCCTTGCCAGGGAGGGCGACCGCGCCGGAGGGCGCTGCTTCAGGGCTTCAGGCGGGAACTAGGGGTTGGCCTCGTTGGCGCCGTGGCACTTCTTGTACTTGCGGCCGCTGCCGCAGGGGCAGGGGTCGTTGCGGCCCACGCGGGGGGCGTCCGAGGCGGCCTGGGCGGCGCGCTGGGCGACGGGCGTGGCGGTGGCCTCTTCAATCTTCCCTTCGGCGTTCGCGCGGCCCTCCACGGCCTTCTGCTGCTGCTGGGCGAGCTGCCGCTGGATGCGGGCGGTCTCCTCCGCGGCGTTGGAGGCGGAGCGGGCCTGGACGCGCATCATCTGGCTGACGAACTGCGTCTTGATGGCGGAGAGCATCTGGATGAAGCCCTGGTAGCCCTCCTTCTTGTACTCCTGCTTCGGGTCCTTCTGGCCGTAGCCGCGCAGGCCGATGCCCTGGCGCAGGTGGTCCATGGCCAGCAGGTGGTCCTTCCAGAGCTGGTCGATGGTGGCCAGGTACCGGTACTGCAGGAAGCGCATGAAGTCTTCGCTGAACTCCTGCTCGCGGGCGGTGAAGACCTTCTCCGCCGCCGCGTAGATCTGCTCCTGGAGCTCGTCGCGGCTGCCCGTGCCCTCGAAGTTCATCTCCAGGTTGAAGGACTCCTTCACCGCCGCGGACAGCGACGTGATGTCCCAGGTGTCGGAGCTGCGCGTGGGGGCGTAGGTGTCCGTCAGGGACACGACCACGTCCTCCACCGCGTCCAGCACCATCTCCCGGAAGTCCGCCCAGGTGATGACGCGCTCGGAGCGCGTCTTGACGCGGGTCTTCAGGTCCTCTTCATACTCCACCAGCGGGATGCCGGCACCCGAAGCGAGCACCTGGCGGCGCAGCTTGTAGATGGTGCGCCGCTGCTGGTTCATCACGTCGTCGTACTCGAGCAGGTTCTTGCGCTGGTCGAAGTTGTGGCCTTCGACCCGCTTCTGCGCGCCCTCGATGGCCCGCGACAGCCAGATGTGCTCGATGACCTCGCCCTCTTCCATGCCCAGGCGCTCCATCAGCGTCTGGATGCGCTCGGACCCGAAGATGCGCATCAGGTCGTCTTCCAGCGACAGGAAGAAGCGGCTGGCGCCCGGGTCACCCTGGCGGCCGGCGCGGCCACGCAGCTGGTTGTCCACGCGGCGGGACTCGTGGCGCTCGGTGCCGATGATGAAGAGGCCGCCCGCGGCCATGACCTCCGCGCGCTCCTGCTTCGTCAGCTCCTCGTTCTTCGCCTTGGTCTCCGCGAAGCGCGCCTCCCAGTCCGCCATCGCGGCCTGGTAGGCGGTCATGTCCACCGGCTGGCCATCCTGGGACTCGGGGGGCTCCGGCGGCGGGCCCATGGCGCTCTTGGTCATCACCTCGGCGTTGCCGCCCAGGAGGATGTCCGTGCCTCGGCCGGCCATGTTGGTGGAGATGGTGACGGCGCCCTTGCGGCCGGCCTGCGCGACGATGTCGGCTTCGCGCTGGTGGGCCTTGGCGTTGAGGACGTTGTGGGGCACGCCGCGCTTCTTGAGGAAGTTGGCGACCACCTCGCTCTTGGCGATGGACACCGTGCCCACGAGCACCGGCTGCCCCGCCTTGTGCAGCTCTTCAATCTGCGCGGCGACGGCCTCGAACTTCTCGCGCTCCGTCTTGTAGACCACGTCCTGCTCGTCGCGACGCACCGCCGGCCGGTTGGTCGGGATGACGCGCACGTCCAGGTTGTAGATCTTCGCGAACTCCTCGGCTTCCGTGTCCGCGGTGCCCGTCATGCCGGACAGCTTGGAGTACATGCGGAAGTAGTTCTGGAACGAGACCGTGGCGAGCGTCTGGTTCTCGTTCTCAATCTTCACGCCCTCCTTGGCCTCGATGGCCTGGTGGAGGCCGTCCGACCAGCGCCGGCCCGGCATGAGGCGGCCGGTGAACTCGTCGACGATCTGCACCTCGCCGTCCTTCACCACGTAGTCCTTGTCGCGCTTGTAGAGCGTGTGCGCGCGCAGGGCCTGCTCGACGTGGTGCAGGGTTTCAATCTCGCCCGGGTCGTAGAGGTTGCCGACGCTCAGGCGCTTCTGGAGCTTGTCGATGCCGTCGTCGGTGAGGGCCACCGCGCGGTGCTTCTCATCCAGGGTGTAGTCCTGGTCCGGCACGAGGCCCGGGATGACCTGATCCACCCGGTAGTACTTGTCGGTGCTGTCCTCGGTGGGCCCGGAGATGATGAGCGGCGTGCGGGCCTCGTCGATGAGGATGGAGTCCACCTCGTCGACGATGGCGTAGTTGAGCTCCCGCTGGACGTAGTCCTGCAGACGGAACTTCATGTTGTCGCGCAGGTAGTCGAAGCCGAACTCGTTGTTCTGCCCGTAGGTGATGTCCGAGCGGTACGCCTCCTGGCGCTGCTTGTCGGACAGCTCGTGGAGCACGCAGCCCGTCGTCATGCCCAGGAACTTGTAGACGCGGCCCATCCACTCCGCGTCGCGGCGGGCCAGGTAGTCGTTCACGGTGACGACGTGGACGCCCCGGCCGGACAGCGCGTTGAGGTAGGAGGGCAGCGTCGCGGTGAGCGTCTTGCCTTCACCGGTGCGCATCTCCGCGATGCAGCCCTCGTGCAGGAAGATGCCGCCCACCAGCTGGACGTCATAGTGGCGCTGGCCGATGATCCGGCTGGACGCCTCCCGGGTGAGCGCGAAGGCCTCGAAGAGCAGCTCGTCCAGGGGACGGCCGTTCTGGATCTCCTGCTTCATCCGGGCGGTCTCGCGCGCGAAGTCCTCGTCCTTGAGGGCCTTCATGCGGGGTTCCAGCTCGTTGATGCGAGCAATCTTCAGTCGGGCCTTCTTGAGCTCGCGCTCATTCTTCGTCCCGATGAGCTTCTTTAGCGTCCATTCAATCATGTTGGCTCTCTCGCCGGAGAATCCTCGAAGGAAGGCGGCGAGTGAAGGGAATTCCCAGGAGATGTAAGGGAGAACCAGACCAAAACCACGCGCGCCCCCCGAAACTTCCTCTCGGCTGGCCGCCCGGCGCGCGGTGGCCCAGAGTAAAGCGGAACCGAGTCCACGCAATGTCCCCTAAGCAGATTCAACGTCCCCGCGCCGCCAAGACTTCTGACGGACGCTCCTCCCCGGGCCCCCGCCGACCAGGCGCCCCCTCCCGTCCCGGCAAGCCGTCCCGCTCCGGGCCCCCCTCTTCCGGCTTCAAGTCCGGCCCCAAGGCAGGCGCCAGGGCGGATGGCAGGCCCGGCCCCAAGGCGGGCGCCAGGCCCGGCTCCCGGCCCGGCCCCAAGCCACATGGCGCCCGGCCGGGCCCCAACCCCGGGGCCGGCAAGCCCAGGCCCGGCACCAAACCCGGCCCCGGCGCCAAACCCGGCCCCGGCGCCAAACCCGGCCCCGGCGCCGGCACGAAGCCCCGCGCGGGGGGCCCCGGACGCTCGGCCCCCGCCCCCACCGCCTCCCCGGCGCCGCGCATCCCACCTCGGGCGCGTGTGCCCCCCATCCCCGCACAGACGCTCGCCGCCCAGCCGGGCCGCTGGCTGTGGACGTGCCGGGAGGGCTTCGAAGCGCACCTCTTCGAGGAACTGGTCTGGGCCAAGGCCGGCCCGCGCATCCTGGGCCCCGCCCTGGTGGAGTCCGAGCACCGGCCGGACGTGCCCCCGGCCTTCGGACGGGCGGCGGAGAAGGTCATCGCCACCTGGGCCCCGGCGGGCGGGGCGCAGGTGCCCGTGGAGGACATCGTGGACGCCCTGTCCGAGCTGCCCACCCGCGTGCCCTGGCTCCTGCGCGCCTTCACGCCGGACAGCGAGCGCGGCAACACGCAGGCCGGACGCGCCGAGGCCCTGGAGGCCGCGGTGCGCGCGGCGCTCCACCCCAACCGCCTGCTGGACGACGACAACCGGGCGAAAGAATCGGGCGCGCTGCTGGTGGGCCTGTGCGTGGCGCCGGACGGCGTGCTCATCCTGGGCGCCGTGAGTGCCCGGGAGGCCCTGTCGCTGGCGCCGGGCGGGCGGCGACGGATGAAGCGCGCGGGCGAGTCTCCGTCCCGCGCGGCGATGAAGCTGGAGGAGGCCCTGGACGGCCTGCCGGACGAGCCGGGGCGCGGCGACGTCTGCGTGGACCTGGGCGCGGCGCCGGGCGGCTGGACGCAGCGGCTGGTGGCGCGCGGGGCGCGGGTGGTGGCGGTGGACCCGGCGAAGCTGATGCCGGAGCTCGCGAAGAACCCCCGCGTGCAGCACGTCCAGGAGAGCGCCTTCGCCTACGCCCCGGAGGAGCCCGCCGACTGGCTCTTCTGCGACATGGCGTGGCGGCCCCAGGAGGTGGCGCAGCTGTTGGCCAAGTGGGGGCGCCGGCGCTGGGCCCGCAACCTGGTGGCCAACATCAAGCTGCCCATGAAGGACAAGAACCCGCTGCTCCTGCGCGTGCGGCAGATCCTCGTGGACGACGGGGGCTGGGAGGGCCTCACCGTCCGTCAGCTGTACCACGACCGGGACGAGGTGACGGTGACCGCGCGACGCATGCGCTGAATGCGGCCTGCGCCCGGGCGGCGTCCGCGCTACACACCCGGGCACGATGCCCTATTCCATCGACGATCCCACCGCCACCGCCCTCGTCGCACTCCACCCCCGGGCCGCCCGGCCCGGGCACGCGGACGAGGCGCCGCAGGCGGCCGCCCAGGAGCTCATCGCCACCGAGCAGCGCCGGCGCGGCCAGCCGGATGCCACCGGGGCGCTGCACGTGCTGGCCCTGACGCAGGGGACGCTCCTCAAGGAGGAGTTCGACCTGTCCACGCACGCGCACCATGACGGCTGGCGCGTGGGCGCCGTCATGGTGGACGTGAAGGAGATGATCCACTTCAACGCGCGCTTCGGCTTCCCGGCCGGGGACGCGCTGCTCAAGGCCATCGTCGCCTCGCTCGCGGCGCAGTACCCGGCCTCCCGCATCGTGCGCTTCCAGCCGGACGGCTTCGCTGTGCTCCTGCTGCCCACGTCCCAGCTCACCGTGCGCGAGGACGGCGCGGACACCACGCGCGCGCGGCTGACGGAAGACCTGCGCCCCACCCTGCCCCCGGGCGCCGCGCCCACCGACGTGCCGGGCTTCACCGTGGCGCTGCTGGAGCTGACGGTGCACCAGCCGTCGCATTGGCAGGTGCTGGGGCCGCTCTTGTGGGCGGAAGTGGAGCGGGCCTACATCATGGAGCGCACCGGGCGGACGCACGGCCTGCAACGCCGGCACCTGCGCCTGGATGCGTTCCTTCCGGAGCCGAAAGGAACCTGAAGCTCCGGCAGGGACTCCGGGGCGGGTCGACAGGGCTCGGACAGCGCGAGCCCCGGACCGCCTTCCCCGGGTGGACGACGCCTCGTGGACTACTCTTCGAGGATGAACTTGCGCGGGTTCTGCGGCACGCCGTTCACGCGCACCTCGTAGTGCAGGTGCGGACCGGTGGAGCGGCCCGTGTTGCCCACCGCCGCCACCTGGGCGCCGCGCTTCACGCGGTCGCCGGCCTTCACCAGGATCTTGGACAGGTGGCCGTAGCGCGTCTTGATGCCGTAGCCGTGGTCGATGACGAGCACGTTGCCGTACCCGCCCTCCAGGCCCGCGAACACCACCGTGCCGTCCGACGGCGCGGTGACTTCCTTGCCGTGGGGGGCCGCGATGTCCAGGCCCGCGTGCGTCACCCGGTCCGCCGTGTACGGGTCCAGGCGCTGGCCGAAGTCGCTGGTCACCCAACCGCGCGCCGGCCACACCGACGGCGTGGAGGCCAGCAGCGACTTCTGGTCCTGGAAGTAGGCCTGCAGGTCCTGGAGGCTCAGCTCCTGGCGGGTGGCCTCCGCGGACAGCCGGTCCAGGCGGCCCAGCAGCACCTTGGGCGTGTCGGTGGTGGTCAGCTGCGTGAACTGGGTGTCCGTCGTGGGCGCCGTGGTGCCGGCCTCCGGCTCCGTGGGGCCCATGGCCAGGTTGCGCTGCGGGTCCGACAGCAGCGTCACCGCGCGCAGCTTCTGGTCGAAGCGCTCCACCCGGTCCAACGTGGAGCCAATGTGCTCGATGCGCTCACGCACCGACTTGAGCTGGGAGCGCAGCGTGAGGTTCTCCTCACGCAGGATGCGGTTCTCCGAGGCGTCTGCCGCGACCTGCAGGTAGTGGATGCTCGCACCCGCGCCCAGCCCCGCCACCAGCATCAGGCCCATGCCCACCTGCACCAGCCAGGAGCGCTGGATGGTGTAGCGCTTCACCGGAGCGTCGTGGTCCGGGATGACCATCAGCGTGAAGGACTTTTTGGCCACGGACCACTCCTGGAGAAACCCTGCTCTTACGTGGGACTTCCGGCGCCAGAAGCTAAGTCGCTCCGCGCACGCGCAACACCTCTCCCGCCGACCGCCCCCCCTGCACCGTCACCCACTGGCGTTTTGCCGTGGATGGAAAGGTTGGGGCAGCTATCATCCGACTTCGAAGAGTGTCAAGGTCAACAGAGGCCGGGTGCGCCCCACCGCACCCGGGTCGAGGGCGGACTTCAGCCGCCCATGCGCACGACGATGACGCTGATGTTGTCGTCGCCGCCACGATCATTGGCCAGGTCGATGAGGAGCTTGGGCACCTCTTCAAAGCTGCCGGCACGGGCCACGGCGTCGTGGATCTCCCGGTCCTCCAGCATGTTGGCCAGGCCGTCGGAGCAGAGCAGGAACACGTCACCGGGCTCGGACACGAGTCCCATGACGTCCACCTGCACCTCCTCCTCGAAACCGACGGAGCGGGTGATGATGTTCTTGTAGCGGGAGTGCTTCGCCTCCTCGGGGGTGATCATCCCGGCCTTGATCTGCTCGTTGACCAGGGAATGGTCCTCGCTGATCTGCTGGATGAGGTCGCCGCGGATGAGGTACGCGCGACTGTCGCCCACATGGGCGAAGAAGGCGTGCTCGTCGCGGACCACCAGGGAGATGACGGTCGTTCCCATCCCGGAGAGCCGCGCGTCGTCCTGGGCGGTGAGGTAGATGGCCTGACAGGCCTTCTCCACCGCGGAACGAAGCGCCTCTGGAATGGGCGACTCCTGGAGGTTGGGAACACTGACGAAGGGATTGTCTCGCCCTTCGCGCGCGCGCCTCAACTCCTTGTCGATGGTCTCGACGGCGATGCGCGACGCGGTACCGCCACCCGCGTGCCCACCCATTCCGTCCGCCACGACGTAGAGCTGGAGCTCATCGTCAATGAGGAAACTGTCCTCGTTGTGATTGCGCTTGCGCCCGACGTCCGTCAGGCCAGCGGAGATGACTTTATGGCGGGGGGCCGCGGTCTGCCCTGCGGTGCTGGACACGCGCCGGATGCTATGTGAGCCCCAATGAGGGGGCAAGGACGCGGACGAAAACTCACGCTGCGTCATGCCCTCCCCCCTGGGTCACCCCCACCTTCAGGGCCCGTTTCAGGCCGTCCGGCGCAGCCGGCCCCGGGGGCTGGTGCCCTCCGGACCTGATTCCCGGCGCGCCCGGGGGGAGCGGTGGGCCGAGCGGACCAGGGCCTCGGCCGCGCCCAGCGCCTCGCGCGTCACCTCCACGCCGGACATCATCCGCGCCAGTTCCTGCGTGCGCTCGGCGCCCGCCGCCAGGGGGAGCACCTGGGACACGGTGCGCTCGCCCCGGACGCTCTTGCGGATGAGCAGGTGCGCGTCCGCGTAGGCCGCCACCTGGGGCAGGTGCGTGATGCACAGCACCTGACGGTGGGAGCTGACCTCGCGAATCATCCGCCCCACCACGTCCGCGATGGCACCGCTCACGCCCGCGTCCGCCTCATCCAGCACGTAGCAGCCGCACGCGTCACTGTCCGCCAGTGCACGTTTGAGGGCCAACAGGAGCCGGCTCGCCTCGCCGCCCGAGGCCACCTTGGCCAGCGCGCGCGCCGGTTCGCCCGGGTTGGCGCTGAAGAAGAACTCCACCTCGTCCAGGCCGTCCGGACGCAGCGTCTCCCCGGCCGTCACGCGCACCTCGAAGGCGGCCTTGCCCATGGCCAGCCCGCCCAGGCCGTCTCGCACCTGCTGGGAGAAGGCCCCGGCGCTCGCCTTGCGCGCCTTGGACAGGGCCAGCGCCGCCTTGCGCGCCCGCTCCTCCACGCGCTTCTTCTCCTGGTTCAGCTCCTCCAGGATTTCGCGCCGGTTCTCCAGCGTGCCCAGTTCGGCCTCCAGCTCGCCGCGCTTCTGGAGGACCCCGTCCAGCGTCACGCCGTGCTTGCGGCACAGCCGCTTGAGCGCGTCCAGCCGCTCCTCCACCTCGCCCAGCCGCCCGGGGTCGGACTCCAGCCCCTCCACGTAGCGGTTGAGCCGGCGCGCCGCCTCTTCCAACTCCGACAGAGCGGTGCTGAGCGACTGGGCCACCGGCGCGAGCGACGCGTCGCACTTGACGCCCTCGTGCACGAGCCCCAGCGCGCGCCCGACGATCTCCACCGCCGAGGGCGCATCCCCGGCCACCAGCAGTTCCGCCTCCGCGCCGTAGCGCTTGAGCTTCTGCGCGCTGCCCAGCCGCCGGCGCTCCGCGTCCAGCTTCAGGTCCTCGCCGGACTCCGGGTCCAGGCGCGTGATTTCATCCAGTTGGAAGCGCAGGAACTCCGCGCGCTCGCGCACCTTGGCGTCGTCGCCGCCCAGGGCGTCCATGCGGGACTCCACCTCGCGCAGGTTCGCCCACTCGCGGCCGTACGCGGCCAGTGCGTCCTCCATGTGCCCGTACTTGTCGAGCAGCACCCGGTGCAGGCCGGGGTCGAAGAGGCTCACGTGTTCGTGCTGGCCGGCGATGTCCACCGCTCCCCGGGTGAGCTTCCCCAGGACGCCCAGCGTCACCAGCGCGCCGTTGACGTAGACCTTGCCGCGCCCGGTGCGCCCGAGCACCCGGCGCACCAGCACCTCGTCTCCCAGGTCGGGAAGGCCCAGCTCCTCCAGTCTCGAGGCCAGCACCGGCGTCCGGGCGAACACGCCCTCCACCGCCGCGTCCTCGCAGCCCGCCCGGATGACGTCCGCATCCGCCCTGCCCCCGAGCAGGAGGCCCAGCGCGTCCACCAGGATGGACTTGCCGGCCCCTGTCTCACCCGTGAGGACGGTGAGGCCGGCGCCAAACGCCACCTCCACCTCCTCAATCACCGCTACGTTCGAAATCCGAAGTCCCAGCAGCACGCGCGCCCTCGCGGTCCGTACGTCGCCCCAACACCTGAACACCCTAGCAGGTCGCGATGACACTGCACAGGTGTTCGGGTCGGGTGCACGCCGGGGGGGCGGGTGGGAAGGCGGGCCCGTTGGGACCACAACCTTTCCACCACCTCCTGGGGCCCATCAGATTTCGGTGAACAGCTCCTGGATGTCCTGCTCCGTGAGCGTGCGGCCCATGTCGTCCCCGTCCGTGCCGAGCACGCCGGCGGCCAGCTCCCGCTTGCGACGCTGGAGGCTGAGGATCTTCTCCTCCACCGTGCCGCGGGTGATCAGCTTGTAGCTGATGACCGCGCGCGTCTGACCGATGCGGTGCGTACGGTCCGTGGCCTGGTCCTCCACGGCCGGGTTCCACCACGGGTCGAAGTGGATGACGTAGTCGGCCGCGGTGAGGTTCAAGCCGGTGCCGCCCGCCTTCAAGCTGATGAAGAACAGCGGCGGCCCGTCCGGGCGGTTGTACTCGTCCACCTTGCCCATGCGGTCCTTGGTGCGACCGTCCAGGTACAGGTACTTCATGCCCTTCTTGTCGGCCTCCTGCTTCAGCAGCTCCAGCATCTCCGTGAACTGGCTGAAGACGAGCGCGCGGTGGCCCTCCGCGATGAGGTCCTCCACGAGCTGCATGAAGCGCTCGAGCTTCGCGCTGGACGGCAGCAGCGTGCCGGGCGGCATCTTGAGCAGGCGCGGATCGCAGCACACCTGCCGCAGGCGCATCAGCGCGGCCAGGATGGACACGCGGCTGCGCTTGAAGCCCACCTTCTCGATGGAGTCGTTCACCTTGCGGCGGCTCTCCTCCAGCACCTCGCGGTAGAGCGCGGCCTGCCCGGGCTCCATCTCGCACCACGCGACGCTCTCCGTCTTCGGCGGCAGGTCCTTGGCCACCTCCGTCTTGAGCCGGCGCATGATGAAGGGCTGGATGCGGCGGCGCAGCCGGTCCTTCGCGGTCGGGTCGTTGGCCACCTGGATGGGCTGCTCGTAGCGGTCACTGAAGCCCTCCGCGCTGCCCAGGAAGCCGGGCATCAGGAAGTCGAAGATGCTCCAGAGCTCCGACAGCCGGTTCTCCAGCGGCGTACCGGTGAGCGCCAGGCGCGTCTCGCTGGGCAGCGACTTGCACGCCTGCGCGGTGGCGCTGTCCGCGTTCTTGATGTTCTGCGCCTCGTCCAGGATGACGTAGCGGAAGCCCACCTGGGACAGCTGCTCCAGGTCGCGGCGCACCAGCGCGTACGACGTGAGCACCAGGTCCATGCCCTTGAGGTCCTCCGCCCGCTCGCGCCGGTCCTGCCCGTGCCACACCATGGCCTTGAGGCCCGGGGTGAAGCGCTCCGCCTCGCGCTCCCAGTTGGCGAGCACGCTCGTGGGCGCGACCACCAGCGACGGCTTGTGGCCCTCTTCGTTGGCCACCTTCTGCATCAGGCTCAGGGACTGGATGGTCTTTCCCAGACCCATGTCGTCCGCGAGGATGCCGGACAGCCCGTGCCGGCGCAGGAACCAGAGCCAGGACAGGCCCGCCTCCTGGTAGTGGCGCAGCGTGGCCTGGAGTCCCTCCGGCACGGAGACCTTCGGCACGCCCGCCGTCTCGCGCAGCGCGAGCATGGCCTGACGCGCCTTGGACTCCACCTCGGTGAATTCGCCCAGGTCCGCGAGCAGGTCCAACGCCACCGCCTGGTGCAGCGGCAGCCGCGTGCGCGTGCGGCCCGGCATGGCGCCGGCCTCCTCCAGGAGGTCCGCCACGCGCTTGATCTCCGCGGTGTCCGCCTCCGCGAAGGAGCCGTCCTTGAGGGGCACGAACTTGCGCCCCGAGTCCAGCCACATGCGGATGGCGCCCAGGTCCACGGCTTGATCGTCGGTGACGAACTCCGCGTCCAGGTCGAACCACTGCACGCCGCTCATGCCCACGCGGATGCGCGGCTTGAGCTTCGGACGCAGCCGCACCTTGGGGGCCGTGACGCCGTAGCGCTCCCACTCCGCCGGGAGGCCCGCCAGGCCCCGCGCCCAGAACTCCAGCGCCGCGTCGCCCGTCGCCTCGAAGGCCAGCGTGGGCACGTCGAAGCGCATCCCCTGGTCCAAGAGCAGCTTGCCCGCGGCGCGCTCCACCTCGTCGCGGCGGCGGTACAACTTGCGGGCGTCCTCGCCGACGCCGCTGGCGTAGCCCAGGTGCGTCGCGTTGGGTGACACCGCCACCGTCGTCTGGCCGTAGCGCGCGGCCAGTTGCACCTTCACGCGCTCGGCGGCGCCCTCCAGCGTGAGGACGAAGCGCGGCTCCACCGCCTCGTCGACCTCGATGTCGTCCGCCTTCAGCGACATGCGGAAGCGCGGCAGGTGCGCGGCGAAGAACGTCAGCACCCGGTCCAGCTGTCCGGCCGGGAAGGCCATGGACGGCTCCAGCAGCCACTTGCGCAGCAGGCGCGGCGGGAAGTCCGGCTCCACCGGGTGGAGGTTCTGCGCCTGGATGACCCAGGTGCGCCGCCCCGCCAGCACGATGACGTCCTTGAGCGCAGCGCCCACGCCGTCCGGGAACAGCAGCTCGATCTGCGCGGTGGCGCCGTCCGGACGCGACTCCAGGTGGATCTGCGGACGCACGGGCGCGTCCATGTAGACCAGCGGCGTGCCCCGGTAGATGACCCGGCGCTGGCGCAGCAATTCCAGCACCTCCACCAGGTCCTCGTCGGACAGCACGATGCGCGAGTCGTAGCGCTGCTCGTGCCGCGCCAGCACCATGAAGATGCGCTCGTCCGGGGGCGCGATGCGGCTGCCCGTCTGGAGCAGGCGCTTGACGTGGACCGGGCCCTTGGTCTGCGCGTCCTGACGGCGCACGTCCACGACCCAGTGCCGGCCGTTGGAGCCGCCCGTGCTCGTGTTCGCGGGGGTCAGCCGGTAGAGGAACTCGTAGTCCGGCAGCGACGACAGGCCCAGCCAGCTCTCCACCTTGGCGAGCGCGGGCAGGGTGACGCCCTCCATCCCCGGCGTGTCGCTGGGGATCTCCACCTCGTCGTCCGCGTGCATCCCGTCCTCCTCCGGCATCGGAGGAGGGGGCGGCGGCGGCGCGGCCTTCTGGGGCGGTGGCGGCGGTCGGAAGCGCGCGGCGTAGATGAGCGCCGCGGCGACGACGTGCTCACAGTGCGGGCCGGTGGTGTTCCACACCGGGCAGGTGCAGGAAGAAACGACCTTCCCCTCTGCCGGCATCAGGACCACGTCGTAGCGTTCGCCCGTCGGAGCCGCGACCTGCGCGCGGATGCGTTCGGGCTCACGTGTCAGGCCGAATACGCGGCGGCCCTCGGCCACCTCTCGACCTTTCTTGAACGTGGGGGGCTGGACCTCGGCCTTGAGGGCGCGAAGCCACAGTCCGTCTTGCGGGGAGAGAGGGTCTCGGGTGTCGGCGGTGGTTTGCACGGCTTGCAATGCCCCAGACTCCTTGGCCTTGGTCGGGGGGAACCGCCTCGCTTAACACAGCGAAGGCTTCCCCGCGCGCGGGAAAAAAACAGGGCGTCCGCCGGCGGATGACGTCCGCCTGCGCGAAGCTGTGAGATCATCAACGTCCGCCATGTCCTGGTCCCGTCCCAGACCCCCGGCTTTCCGGCCCCTCCCCCCAGGCGCCCCCGTCCAGGGGCCCGCCGGGCCGGCCGCTCCTCTCCGCGGGCTTCCCGGGCCTTCCCGGCCCCCCACGGACGGGGACACCCGCACGGACCGTCGCTCCTCCCGGAGGCTTCCCCATGTCGCTCGACCCCACGCTCGTCCCTGACCTCCAGGCCGTCCTGCGCGACGTGCCGGACTTCCCCAAGCCCGGCATCGTCTTCAAGGACATCACCCCCATGCTGGCCAACCCGCGCCTCTTCGGCCGCGTCGTCAACGCCATGTCGGCGCCCTTCCGGGGCCAGCACATCACCAAGGTCGTGGGCGTGGAGTCGCGCGGCTTCCTCCTGGGCGCCCCCATCGCGCTGGCGCTGGACGCGGGCTTCGTCCCCGCCCGCAAGCCCGGCAAGCTGCCCCACCGCCGCATCATCGAGCGCTACTCCCTGGAGTACGGCGCGGACGGCGTGGAGATGCACGAGGACGCCATCCTCCAGGGCGAGCGCATCCTCATCGTGGACGACGTGCTCGCCACCGGCGGCACCGCCGACGCCACCGCCCGGCTCGTCCAACGGCTGGGCGGGCAGCTCGTCGGCTTCAGCTTCCTCATGACGCTCGACTTCCTGGAGGGCCCCAAGCGGCTGGGGCACGACAAGGTGACGTCCCTCCTGTCGCTCTAGGCGCTCCCCGGCCTTGAGGCCCCGGCCCGCCCGCCCCCGGGTCGGGTTGACGTCCGCGCTGGCGCTGTTTATAAGTTGGTCACACAACCTAGAAACAACCCCCATGCCCCGTCCCTCCAACACCGAAGCGCGCCGCGAACAGATTGTCGCCGGGCTGCTCAAGGCCATGGCCGAGCGAGGCTACGAGGGCGCGTCGGTGGCGGAGATCGCCAGGGCGGCGGGCTTGAGCGCGGGGCTCGTCCACTACCACTTCGAGGACAAGCAGGAGATCCTCCTCACGCTGGTGCAGTCGCTGGCGTCTCGCGCGCGGCAGCGCTTCGCGGCCCGGGTGTCCAGGCTCCCGGCGGACGACGCACGGGGGCGGGTGGAGGCGTTCGTGGACGCGTTCCTCGCCACCGGGCCGGACTCGGACGTGGCGGCGGTGGCGGGCTGGGTGACCATCAGCGCGGAGGCCATCCGCCAGCCCGAGGTGCGCGTCGCCTACGAAGCCGTGGTGCGGGCGGACCTGGAGCAGTTGGAGGCGCTCGTGGCGGCGGTGGTGGGCCGGCGCCGGGCGCGCCCCCTGGCCGCGGGGTTGTTCGCCGCCATGCAGGGCTACTTCGTGCTCTCCGCGAGCGCGCCGGGGCTCGTGCCCCCGGGTTCGGCGGCGGGCACCGTGAAGCGCATGGCGGCGGGGCTGCTGGACGCGGCCGGGGCGGGCTCGCGGGAGGACGCATGAAGCGCTCGGGCGGACCGTCGTGGCGGTTTTCTTCCTTCCGGGCCCCCACGGCCGGGACTGTTCGTGGGGTGTCGTGATGACCATCGCGCTCTATGCCGGCAGCTTCGACCCCGTCACCGCGGGGCACCTGTCGGTGGTGCGCCAGGCGGCGCGCCTCTTCAGCCACGTGGTGGTGGTGGTGGCGGTCAACCCGAACAAGCACACGCTGCTCACCGCTTCAGAGCGGGTGGCGCTGGTGCGAGGCGCGGTGGCCCGGCACCCCAACGTCACCGTCACGCACACCGAAGGGCTCATCGTGGAGCTCGCGCGGGAGATTGGCGCGAGCGTGCTCCTGCGCGGCGTGCGGGGCGCCACCGATGCCCAGTTCGAGACGGAGCTCGCGCAGATGAACCGCGCGCTCGCGCCCGAGCTGTCCACCCTCTTCCTGCCCGCCGAGGCGCACCTGGCCGAGGTGTCCAGCAGCGCCCTCAAGGAGCGCATCGCGCGCGGCGAGGACGTGTCCGCCTTCTGCCCTCCCGCCGTCGTCGCGATGCTGCGCGAGCGGCTGACGTCTTCCCTCCGGAGCCCCCCATGAGCCTGTCCTTCGTCCCCCTCGGCGTCGGTGACGCGTTCTCCGCGCTGTACTACTCGTCGTGCCTGGCGCTGGAGGCCGAGGACCAGGTGCTGCTGCTGGACTGCCCGCACCCCATCCGCAAGATGATGCGCGAGGCGTCCGAGTCCTCCGGCGTGGCGCTGGACGTGGACCGCGTCAGCGCCGTGGCCCTCACGCACCTGCACGCGGACCACGCCTCCGGCCTGGAGGGCCTGGCCTACTTCTCCTTCTTCGTGCTGCACCGGAAGATGGAGCTGCTCGCGCACCCGAGCGTCACGCGCCGCCTCTGGGATGGCCACCTGGCCGCGGGCATGGAGTGCCTCATCGAGCAGCAGGGCGCCGGCCCCAGCCACAAGCACTTCGAGGACTACTTCACGCACACGCCGCTGCACCTGGAGCGCTCGGTGCGCCACGGGCCCTTCGAAATCGAGTGCCGCTTCACCTACCACCACGTGCCCACCACCGCGTTCCGCATCCGCGCCGGGGGCCGGTGCCTGGGCTACAGCGCGGACACCGCGTTCGACGAGGGCCTCATCGCCTGGCTGTCGGAGGCGGACCTCGTCATCCACGAGACCAACTACGGCGTGCACACGCCCTACGAGAAGCTGGCCGCGCTGCCGGAAGCCACGCGGGCGAAGATGCGCCTCATCCACTACCCAGACGGTTTCGACGCGAGCACGAGCGTCATCGAACCGCTGGTGCAGGGTCGGCGCTACACGGTCTGAGCAGGGAGCGCGCGTTCGTTTGGATGCCCTTCTTCCTCCGGGAAGATGGACGCGCATCTGGCGCGTTGCGCCATGCCCGGCCTGCTCGCGTTCATGCGCCGAGTGCGCTACGCCGAGTGGGACTGGCGCTCCCCCGTGCCCCCGCAAGAGAACGACCCCCGATGATGAAGATGACCGTGAGCGCCCGGGCCGCGCTCCTGCCGCTCGCACTGGTGCTGGCCGCCCACTCCGCGGGGGCCGCCGCGCCGACGCCGGCTCCGCCGAAGCCCGCCGCCACGGGGGACACCGTCCGGCTCACCCTGCTCCACCTCAACGACGTGTACCAGTTCCAGCCCACGTCCCAGAACCGGGGCGGCCTGTCGCGCGTGGCCACGCTGCGACAGCAGGCGCTGAAGGAGTCCCCGAACGTCCTCACGCTGATGGCGGGCGACACCCTCTCCCCGTCGGTGGAGTCCTCCGCGGAGGTGGAGGGCGAGGCGCTCAAGGGCCGGCAGATGATCGACGCGTGGAACGCGCTCGGCGTGGACTACGCGGTCGTGGGCAACCACGAGTTCGACTTCGGGGACGACGTGCTGCGCGCGCGCCTCCAGCAGTCGCGCTTCCCGTGGCTGGGCGCCAACGTGATGAGCGTGAAGTCCGGCCAGGTGTTCGACGGGATGAAGGCGTGGGACCTGCGCGAGGTGGGCGGCGTGAAGGTGGGCATCTTCGGCGTGGTGCTGCCGGAGACGCAGACGTCGTCCAGGCCGGGGCCGGACACGCGCATCACGCCGTTCTGCGAGGCGGCGAAGCGCGCCGTGGACGAAGTGCGCGCGGCCGGGGCCCAGCTCGTCGTGGCGCTCACGCACCTGGCGGTGGAGCAGGACCGGGAGCTGGCGAAGTGCGTGCGCGTGGACGTCATCATCGGCGGGCACGACCACGACCGCGTGGAGGAGACCGTCGCGGGCACGCCCATCTTCAAGCTGGACGAGGACGCGGTGGACCTGGGCCGGCTCACGCTGGACCTGGACGCGAAGACGGGCGCGGTGAAGAAGCTGGCGTGGAAGGTGGTGCCCATCACCGCGAAGGTGCCGGACGACGCGGCCTTCAACGCGCAGATGCAGCCCTACGCGCCCCTGCTCGCCACGCTGGCCGAGCGCATCGGCCGCTCCCCGGTGGCGCTGGATGCTCGCAGCGCGCAGAACCGGCTGGGCGAAACGAACCTGGGCTCGTTCCTGGCGGACACGTTCCGCGAGGCGACGGGCGCGGACGTGGCGCTCGTCAACGGGGGCGCCGTGCGCGCGGACCGGGTGCTGCCCGCGGGGACGATGACGCGGCGGGAGCTGTATTCGCTCATGCCCTACCGCAATGAGCTGGTGATGCTGGAGGTGACGGGCACGACGCTGCGCGCGGCGCTGGAGAACGGCGTCAGCCTGAGCAGCGTGGACGGCAAGCCGCCCGGCCGCTTCCCGCAGGTGTCCGGCCTGCGCTTCACCTACGACCTGCGCAAGCCCCCAGGGGAGCGCGTCACGCGGGTGGAGGTGCGGGGCCGGATGCTGGACGACGCGGCGGTGTACCGACTGGCCACGCTGAGCTTCATCGCCTCCGGCAACGACGGCTACACGATGTTCAAGGAGCTGCCCGTGAGCCGGGGCCTGCCGTCGCCGTGGGACGCGCTCGCCGGGGCCTTCAGCACCGGCAAGCCCATGCCGCGCGCGAAGCCCCAGGGCCGCATCGCCCTGCGGGGCGCGCCGCGGGGGGGCCTGCGCGCGCCTCCGACGATGAAGTAGCGACGGCGCGCTACGGCGTCGTCCACCCGCGCAGCCGGTACACGACCCGCCCCGCCAGCTCGCGCAGCATGTCCGTGCTCTGGCTGAGCCCGCCCGCGCGCGGCAGCCAGCTCAGGCGGCCCGGCGGAATGGGCGAGGAGCGCACGTCCACCGCGAGCGTGTCCGGCCGCAGCCCCACCGCCGCGAAGCAGCCCGCCGCCCTTGGGAGGTGCGCGGCGCTCGTCACCAGCAGGAGCGACTTCCAGCCGTGCTCGCGCACCAGGGGTTCGGCGTTGAGCGCGTTCTCCCGGGTGTTGCGGCTGCGGCCCTCCTTCACGATGCGCTCGGGCGCGATGCCCCAGTGCTCCAGTTGCCGGGCCAGCACGTCCGCCTCCACCACCGCCTCCGGCCTCGCGTCCAGGGTGCCGCCCGACAGCAGCACCTGCTTCGCGCGGCCGTCACGCAGAAGCTCGAAGCCGCGCATGATGCGCTCCGGCGCGGCGTTGTACTCCGGCTGCCCCGAGCGCTCCGTGGCCGACGCGTCCAGCCCGCCGCCCAGCAGGATGACCGCGTCGTAGACGGTCTCCGGCTGGAGCGTGCTCACCGCGCCGCCCTCCGTCGCGCGCGTGAGCAGCGCCACCACGGGCTCGATGGAGAAGGCGTACAGCACCGCGAGCGCTGCGAGCTGGAGCCCCACCGACACGCGCGCGCGCCTGCGCCACAGCAGGCTGCCCACGCCCAGCAGCAGCGCCCAGGTGAGCGGGGAGAGCAGCAGATCCAACACCTTGGAGAGGACGAGGAACATGGCGGGACGCCGGGCTACCGGCCCTTCTTTCCGCCCGACAGGTAGCGGCGGGCCTCGGCCGCGTCGTCGCCCTGCGGCTCCAGATCCAGGTAGCGCTGGTAGTGCTCGCGAGCCTCCTTCGCCTTCCCCGCCCGCGCGCCCATCCGCCCCAGCGCCAGGTGACACAGCACGGAGGCCTCATCCAGCTCCAGGCACCGCTTGAAGTCCGAACGGGCCTGCATCGCGTTGCCGCGCCGGAGCTGGTTCATGCCCACCAGGTACGACGCGCTCGCCTCCGGGTGACGGTCGTTCCAGTAGTAGACGAACCCCTTCATGCCCCGGGGCGCCGGAGCCGGTCCCCCCTTGCTCCCGGGGACCGACTCCTCCCCCTTCACGCCCCCTGGGACGGATGGGGGAGGCGGCGGCTCCGGGCGCAGCCGCTCCAGCGTCACCTGCACGCGCTCGGGCACCGCCGACGCCGAGACGGTGGTGGTCCAGGGCTGGTAGCCCACGAACAGCAGCTCCAGCCGGTGGGACGCGGGCCCGGAGGGCACCTCCAGCACGGTCGGCGACATCCCCACCGGGACGCCATCCCAGCGCACCTGCGCGCCTGGCGGCGTCGTCACCACCTGGAGCCTGCGCACGGACGGGACCAGCGGCTCCGGTGCCACCGCGCGCCAGACGCCCCACGCCACCACGGCCACCGCCACGAGCGCCCCCCAGACCCAGACGGGCACCGAACCGCGCGGGCCGGACTCGGCGGACGCCACCGGGGCCACGGCTCCCGTCTCCACCTGCTCGGTCGACTCCAGGGCGCGGTGCACCGAGGAGGCCGACGCGGGCTCCTCCGGGCCGCGCGGCCCGTCCTCCCCGGTCCAGATGCCCACCTGGCGCAGGAAGGACGCGGGGATCCGCGGCTCCTGGCCCGCGAGCTTGAGCTCCTCCTCGAACAGCCACCCCATCAGGTGGCGCAGCGTGGAGGAGGGAAACAGGGGCGCCCGGTTCGCGAGCCACTCGGACAGGGCGCGCTGGAAGTCCTCCGCGCTCGTGAAGCGGTCATCGCGCCGCAGGGCCAGCGCCCGCGACAGGAGCGACGCGAGCGCGGCATCCAGCTCCGGCACGTACTGGTGCGCGGGCGTCAGCTGCCCCCGGGCGATGCGATCCATCACCGCGTGCGCGTCCCCCTCCACCGGCCGGCGCCCGGTGAGCAATTCGAAGAGCACCACGCCCGCCGTGTACACGTCCGAGCGCGCATCCAACGGCTCCGCGCGCGTCTGCTCCGGGGAGAAGTAGAGGTACTTGCCCCGCACCACGCCGACCTGCGTCTCCGGCCGCCCCGACAGCTGCGCCTTGGCGATGCCGAAGTCGGCGAGCTTCACCTCGCCCTCGTAGCTGACGAGCACGTTGTCCGGCGACACGTCGCGGTGCACCAGCCCCAGCGGGCGGCCCTCCTCGTCGCGGCGGGTGTGCGCGTGGTGCAGCCCCTTGCAGACCTCCACCACCAGTCCCACCGCCAGCGGCGCGGGCAGGTGCGCAAGCCCCTTCAGCCTGGAGCGCTTGAGCAGGTGCGACAGGGGCTGCCCGTCCACCCACTCCATCGCGAGGAAGTACTCCCCCTCCTCCTGCCCGAAGTCGAAGACCTGGACGATGTTGCCGTGGCTCAGGCCCATGGAGATGCGCGCCTCGTTGAGGAACATCTCCACGAAGGCCGGGTCCTGCGCGTAGGGGTCCCTCACGCGCTTGATGACCACGGCGCGCGACACGCCCGGCGCCAGCGTGAAGCGCGCGCGGTGCACCACCGCCATCCCGCCCGCCCCCAGGCGCTCCTGCAACTCGTACTTCCCGAACCGCGTCGTGTGCGCACCCGTCGTCACGGGGCGGGAGGGTACTCCACGCCCGCGCCGCGAGGGGAGCCCCACCCTGGAGCAGCGCTCAGCGCTCGCCCCAGTGGAGCTTCTGCCGGAGGATGGTGAAGAAGGCCACGCGGGGGTTTCGCACCAGGCCCACGCGGTTGGGCGAGCGCACCACTTCAATGCAGTCCCCCGTCTGCAGCGAGTGGCCCGTCTGCCCATCCAGCGTGAGGTACGTGTCCGCCGTCTCGCTCTTCAACGTGATGCGGATGGTGCGGTCCGCCGGCACCACGATGGCGCGCTGGGTCAGCGCGTGCGAACAGATGGGCGACAGGATGGTGCAGTCCACCGAGGGGTGCACGATGGGCCCGCCCGCGGACAGCGAATACGCGGTGGACCCCGTCGGCGTGGCCAGGATGATTCCGTCCGACTTGTAGGTCGTGATGGGGACGCCGTCGATGGAGGTCTCGTGGTCCGCGATGCGCGCCAGCGCGCCCTTGTTGATGACCACGTCGTTGAGGATTTCGTCCTCGATGAGGACCTTGCCGCCGCGCATCAGCCGGCACGACAGCTTCATCCGCGAGTCCACGTGGAAGTCGCCCGCCAGCACGTCCGCCAGCCGGGTGAACAGCTCCTCCACCGGCACTTCGGTCATGAAGCCCAGGCTGCCCAGGTTGACGCCGATGATGGGCACGTTGCGCCCGCCCAGCAGGCGCGCGGCGTAGATGAGGGTGCCGTCGCCGCCCAGCACCACCACCGCGTCCGCGCGCGCGGCCAGGTCCCGGTCCTCCACGCGCGGCCAGTTCAGCGCATGCGCCAGGGCACGGTCCGCCAGCACCGTCAGGTTCGGGTAGCGCTCATGGATCTCCGCCGCCAGGGCCACGGCCTGCGGGGTGTCTCGCTTCGCGACGATGACCAGGGTCTGCACGCCCCCAGGGTTCTAGTCCAGGCGGCCAGCCGGGGGTGCAAGGGAAATGACGCACCTGCCCGACGCCGGACATCCCCCGGGGACATGGGGAGGGCGCGGAGGCATCCGGGACGCTAGGTTCAGGGACGACATGGACCTGTTCGACCACGCCAGCCAGAAGGAAACGGCCACCCTGGCGCCGCTCGCCGAGCGCATGCGGCCGACCACCCTCTCCGAGTACCTGGGCCAGGACCACCTGACCGGCGAGGGGCGCTTCCTGCGCCGCGCCCTGGAGAACGACCAGGTGCCCAGCCTCATCCTCTGGGGCCCGCCGGGCACGGGCAAGACGACGCTCGCCCAGCTCGTCGCGCGCTCCACCGGGGCCTCCTTCGAGACGATGTCCGCCGTGCTCGCGGGCGTGAAGGACATCCGCGAGACGGTGGCCCGCGCCCAGGATCGCTGGAAGCTCCACCGCCAGCGCACGCTGCTCTTCATCGATGAGATCCACCGCTTCAACAAGTCCCAGCAGGACGCGCTCCTGCCCCACGTGGAGAAGGGCACCGTCACGCTGATTGGCGCCACCACGGAGAACCCGTCGTTCGAAGTGAACGCCGCGCTCCTGTCCCGCTGCCGCGTCATCACCCTGCGGGGCCTGGAGCAGGAGGAGCTGGTCGCGGTGATGCGCCGCGCGGTGGCGGACCCCAGGGGCCTGGGCGGCAAGGTGACGGTGGACGACGCGGCGCTGGACTTCATCGCGGACGCGGCCGGAGGCGACGCGCGCAAGGCCCTCACCGCGCTGGAGGCGGCGGCCGCCCACGGCGGCACCCAGGTGGACCGCAAGGTGGCGGAGGAGGCGCTCCAGCAGAAGCTGCTGCTCTACGACAAGGGCGGCGAGGAGCACTACAACGTCGTCAGCGCCTTCATCAAATCCATGCGCGGCAGCGACGTGGACGCGGCGCTCTACTGGATGACACGCATGCTGGAGGCGGGCGAGGACCCCGTCTTCCTCTTCCGCCGCATGGTCATCTTCGCGTCGGAGGACGTGGGCAACGCGGACCCGCGCGCGCTGGGCGTGGCGGTGGACGCGCTCCGGGCGTTCCAGCTCATGGGCCTGCCCGAAGGCACCCTGCCCCTCACCCAGGCCGTGACGTACCTGGCGCTGGCGCCCAAGTCGAACGCCGTCATCTCCGCCTACGCCGCCGTGCGCGAGGCCGTGACGAAGGAGGGCGCGCTGCCGGTGCCCATGCACCTGCGCAACGCACCCACGAAGCTGATGAAGTCGCTGGGCTACGGCGGCGGGTACAAGTACCCGCACAACTTCGAGGGCAACTACGTCCCGGAGGACTACCTGCCCGAAGCGCTGCGCGCCCGCTGCTTCTACACCCCGACGCGCAACGGCTTCGAGGCGGAGCTGTCCGAGCGCTACGAGACCATCCAGCAGCAGCTCGCCGCCCGGCGCGAGGCGAAGGGCGAGCGCGAACCCGGGGAGGACGGCTGAGGTGCCGTCCTCCCGCGAGGGGGCGACAGCGTCAGGACACGGCTTCGAGCACGGGCACGCCCGGCCCGGTGTCCGAGTCCGGCCCCTTGGTCTGCCGGGGCTTCATGCTCCGGCCGGCGACCTCGTACTGCTTGAGCAGGCGGCGGAAGTTGGAGCGGTCCACGCCGGCCGCGCGCGCCGCGCTGGACACGTTGTGGTTGTTCTTCTCCAGGAGCGCGGACAGGTAGCGGCGCTCGAAGGCGCGCATGGCCAGGCGCTTGGCCTGGGCGTACGGCAGGTGCGCCAGGCTGAACACCTCCACCGCCGAGTCGGCCTGGGGCGCGGCCTGGAAGCCGGTCGGCAGGTCCTCCACGTCGACGGCGTCGTTGGCGGTGAGCACCACCGCGCGCTCGATGACGTTCTCCAGTTCGCGCACGTTGCCCGTCCACCGGTTGCAGGTGAGGGCCTCCATGGCGCGGGGGGTGATGCCGTTGACCTTCTTGTCCGCCTTGCCGGTGTAGACCTTGAGGAAGTGGTGCGCGAGCAGCGGCACGTCCTCCGGGCGGTCGCGCAGGGGCGGCAGGTCGATGGTGATGACGTTGAGCCGGTAGAACAGGTCCTCGCGGAACTTGCCCTGCTCCTTGGCGCGCGACAGGTCCACGTGCGTGGCGGCGATGACGCGCACGTCCACCTTCACGGGCTCGTTGGCGCCCACGCGCTTCACCTCACCCTCCTGGAGGACGCGCAGCAGGCGCACCTGGGTGGCCGGGGGCACGTCGCCAATCTCGTCCAGGAAGATGGTGCCGCCGTCGGCCGCCTCGAAGAGGCCCTTCTTGTTGCCCGTGGCGCCCGTGAAGCTGCCCTTCACGTGGCCGAACAGCTCGCTCTCCAGCAGCGTCTCCGTCAGCGCCGAACAGTTGACGGCGACGAAGGGCTTGTCACGGCGGGCGCTGCGGTAGTGGATGGCGCGCGCGACCAGCTCCTTGCCGGTGCCGCTCTCACCCTGGATGAGGACCGTGGCGGTGGAGTGGCTGACGGTCTCCACCAGCTTGAACACGGCGCGCATCTGCGACGACTGCCCGATGAGGTCCTCGAACTGGCTGCGCGCGGTGAGCGCCTCCTCCAGCGCGCGCGTGCGGTCCTTGAGGGACTTGCGCTCGGCGGCCTTGGCCACCGTGAGGCTCACCTCGTCGATGTTCTCGAAGGGCTTGGTGAGGTAGTCGTACGCGCCCGCCTTCACCGCCTCCACCGCCGTCTCCACGGTGGCGAAGGCCGTCATCATGATGACCTCCACGTCCGGGCGGTCCGCCTTGATGGCGCGCAAGAGGTCCATGCCGGACAGGTGCGGCATCTTGATGTCGAGCACGACCACGTCGATGGACGGGTCCTTCGCCGCCGCGAGCCCCTCCACCGCGTCGTCAATGGCGACGACGGGGTGCCCCTCCCGCTGGAGGATCTGGGTGACGGCCTTGAGGACGACGGAGTCGTCATCCACGACGAGGACCTTGGCGCGCTTGACTTGGTTCACGGCAACCTCTCGAGCTGCAGGGGAATGGGCAGGAAGACGGTGAAGCGGGAGCCATCGCCGACGTGGGTGTCCACCTGGAAGGTGCCCCCGTGGTCCTGGACGATGCGGTAGGCGATGGACAGGCCCAGGCCCGTGCCCTCGCCCGGAGGCTTGGTGGTGAAGGACGGCTCGAAGATGCGCGGCAGGTGGCGCTCCTCGATGCCCGTCCCGGTGTCCGTCACCGCGAAGAAGCACCGGTCGCCCTCGCGGCCCGTCTCCAGCGACAGGCGCCCGGTGCCTTCGGGCAGCGCGTACAGGCCGTTCTGCAGCAGGTTGAGCACCACCTGCGCGAGCTGGCCGGCGTCGCCGTACACCTTGGGCAGCCCGTCCTTCAGGCCCAGCTTCAGCTCCACCCGGGGCATGGACTTGAGCTGCGCGCGGAAGAGCACCGCGGCGTCCTCCACGCACTTGGACACGTCGAAGAGGCGGCGGTCCTCCACGCGGCTGTGCCGGCTGAACTTCAGCAGGCTCTCCACGATGCGCTTGCAGCGCAGCGCGCTCTCTTCAATCAGCTTCAGCGACTCCAGGTCGCTGCCGCTGCGTCCCGCGTCGCGCGACATGAGCTGCGCGAAGGCCAGGATGCCGCCCAGCGGGTTGTTGATTTCGTGCGCCACGCCGCCCGCCAGCTGCCCCACCGCCGCCATCTTCTCCGTCTCGATGAGCCGGCGCGTCATCGCCTGCTCCTCCGTGACGTCGCGGTAGGTGCACACCGCGCGGTCGTCGCCCGCGAACGGATAGGCGGCCACCACGTAGCTGCGCCCGCCCTCGCGCACCTCGCCGCGCGCGCCCTTGCCGCTCTCCATCGCGGAGGGCAGCGGGCAGCCCGCGCACGGCGTGTCCCGGCCGAACAGGTACTGGTGGCACGGCACGTCGGAGGGCACCTCTTCAATGGAGCGGCGCGCCACCTGCGCGTAGGCCACGTTCGCGCGGCGCACGGCGAAGTCCCGCGCGCGCACCACCGCGAGCGGCGTCTCCATGCAGTCGAAGGACAGCTCCCACTCGCGCTTGGCCGCGGAGAGCAGCCGCGTGCGCACCGCGACGCGCTCCTCCAGGTCCGCGTTGAGCCGCTTCAGCTCCGCGTTCTGCTCCTGGGTGACGCGGTAGAGCCGGTCGTTCTCCGTCTGGAGCGCGTGCTGCTCGAAGGCGCTCTTGACGGTGAGCACCAGGTGGCTGTCGTTCCAGGGCTTGGAGATGAAGCGGAAGATTTCGGAGCGGTTGATGGCCTCTTCGATGGCCTGCTGATCCGCCTGCCCCGTCAGCATGATGCGCTGGGCCCGGGGCTCCTGCTGCTTCACCTGGGTGAGGAACTCCACCCCGTTCATCCCCGGCATGCGGAAGTCGGAGATGACGACCTCCGGGTGGAAGCGCTCCAGCGTGCGCAGGCCGGCCTCCGCGTCCGTCGCCGTCTCGATGTCCCACTCACCCCGCCGCAGCACCCGCCGGATGGACTTGAGGATGTTCTCCTCGTCGTCCACGAGCAGCAGCCGCCCTCGGGCGACCGGGTCCTGCGCTTGTGCTTGTGCCACCAGGGTTCCCATGGACTTTCCGGGTTTGGACAATTGCAATGGCCTTGCCAAACCAGAGATTTGGATAAACCCCGGGAATCACGTCCATTTTCCAAGACCTGACAAAAAGGGGCAAGGTCATCATAGACCCACCACCCCCAAACGGGTCAAATCAGACCCTGGGTGCATGACCCCTGGGTCAGCCGACCCGTGAGGGCGGGGCCGAAAACAGGGGGGCGGGCGGGTGCAGGCAGATGCGGTCCCGCCCCTCGCGCTTGGCGCGGTAGAGGGCCTCGTCGGCGGTGAGCAGCAGCTGCTCGGGCGTGAGGATGGCGCGGTGGGGGAAGCTGGAGACGCCCAGCGAGGCCGTCACGCGCAGGGCCCCCTCCGGCCCCGCATGCAGGTCGCTGATGCCCCTGCGCACGCGCTCCGCGACGGTGAGGGCTCCCGGCAGGTGGGTACAGGGCAGGAGGATGGCGAACTCCTCGCCGCCGTAGCGGGCCACCAGGTCGGTTTCACGCACGCTGTGCTGGAGCGACGCGGCCACCTCCCGGAGCACCCGGTCGCCCGCGCCGTGGCCGTGGGCGTCGTTGATGTTCTTGAAGTGGTCCAGGTCCACCAGGATGAGCGACAGGCTCTCGTCGTAGCGCTGCGCGCGCCGGAACTCCTCGCGCAGCCGCTCCTGGAAGTAGCGGTGGTTGTGCACCTGGGTGAGCCCGTCCGTGACGGCCAGCCGGCGCAGCTCCTCGACCTGGGAGTGGAGTTCTGTCCACTTCTGGTGCGTCTCCAGGCTCCGGTAGAGCCGGATTCGCAGTTCTTCCTCGTCCCAGGGGGTCAAAATCAACTCAGCCCCCCGCCTCAGCGCGGCGAGCCTCAGGGCCTTGTCCTCCGGGGGGGCCAGCACCACCACCGGAGGCCGGGGTGTGGGGCCGGGTGGGGTGAGCGCCTCCAGGAGGGCGTGGGCCTCGGCGGGGCTCGCTTCGCCGGGGCACAGCAGGACGCCGTCTACCTCCTGGGTCAGCCCCAGGGCCTCCGGCCCCGAGCGCGCCACCCGCAGGGCGAAGTCCTCGGGGCCGAGCGTGCGCACCAGGTGGGGCAGCAGTGCCTGCGAATCATCGACGACCAGCAGCGTGAAGGGCTTGGTTTTCACCGTGTCCCCGTAAAATGATGACTAGACGGTACTATAGGGGTTTGTCACGGGGAGGGCCATGGGGTTTGCCTCGGAACCTCGCCCTCTGGTACCGAGCGCCGTTTCCTTTCCGACGGAACGACGCGAGATGACGACCGTGGCCAAGTACCCGAGCATCAGCCTGTTCTTCCCCGCCTGGAACGAGGAGGACTACGTCGAGCGCGCCGTGAACCGCGCCCTCGAAGTGCTGCCGAAGCTCACGGACGACTTCGAGATCATCGTCGTCAATGACGCGTCCACGGACCGGACCCAGGAGGTCTGCGACGCGCTGGCGGCGAAGGTGCCGCAGCTGCGGGTCATCACCCACCCGGTGAATCTGAAGCTGGGCGGGGCGATGCGCACGGGGCTGATGGCGAGCACGAAGGACCTGGTGCTCTATTCGGACATCGACCTGCCGTTCGACATGCGGGAGGTGGAGCGGGCGCTGCACCTGATGGAGTACCTGGAGGCGGACATGATCTGCGCCTTCCGGTTCGATCGCACGAGCGAGGGCCCCAAGCGCATCGTGTATTCGTTCGTCTACAACCTGCTCATCCGGGCGTTGTTCGACATCCAGATCAAGGACGTGAACTTCAGCTTCAAGCTGATGCACCGCCGGGTGCTGGAGTCCATGGAGCTCAAGAGCCAGGGCTCCTTCATCGACGCGGAGCTGGTGGTGAAGGCCATCCGCAAGGGCTTCCGCGTGTTCCAGATGGGCGTGGACTACTTCCCGCGCACGCGCGGCGTCTCCACGCTGGCCTCGCCGTCGGTCATCGTGAAGATGGTGAAGGAGCTGGTGAGCCTGTACCCGGAGACGCGCACGCCGCCGCCGCCGGCGCAGCCGGTGCGCCTGCCGCCGTCGGTGCAGCCGCTGCGGCCCGTGACGGGCACCACGGGGCGCGGGTAGGCACGGCATGTCGCCGCGCACGCGCCTCATCGTCAACGCGGACGACCTGGGCCTGCACCCGTCGCTGGACGCGGGCATCCTGAGGGCGCACCGCGAAGGCATCGTCACCAGCGCCACGCTGCTGTCCATGGGGCCCTCCGCGAAGCAGGCCGTGGGGCTCGCGCGGGCGCAGGGGCTGGCGGTGGGCGTGCACCTGGCGCTGTCCACCCGGCTTACGTGCGCCGCGCCCGCGGCGTCGGTGCGGACGGTGGCGCCGGACGGGCGGCTCCGGGGGAGCTGGGCGGACTTCGCCCGGGCGTGGCTCACCGGGCAGGTGCGCCGCGAGGAGCTGGAGCTGGAGCTGTCCGCGCAGCTCTCCCGCGCGCGGGAGCTGGGCGCGGAGGTGGACCACCTGGACGGGCACCAGCACCTGCACCTGTTGCCCGGGGTGCGCTCCGTGGTGGAGGCCCTGGCGGCGCGGGAGGGCCTGCCCCTCCGGTGGCCGGATGCGCTGCCGCGCGCGTCGTGGCTGCGCGCTCCCGGGCCGGCGCTCAAGACGACGGTGCTGGCGGTGCTCGCGCGCACGGCGCCCCGGGCCCGGCCGGGCGTGCGCCGGGTGAGCGCGGGGGGCGTGTTCGAGGCGGGCCGGCTGGACGAGGCCGCGCTGCTGGCGGTGCTGGACGCGCTGCCGGCCGGGGACTTCGAGCTGGGGTGCCACCCCGGGGAGGGCGCGCCGCACGTGCCGGAGGACCCGGCCTGGCGCTACGGCTGGGACGCGGAGCTGGCGGCGCTCACCAGCCCCCGGGTGAAGGCGAAGCTCGTGGAGCGCGGCATCGTGCTCGCGGACTACGGCGCCCTGGGCTGACGCGGCCTCAGCGCGCCTCCGCGTCGTAGAGCAGGTGCGGCGTCGTGTAGCCCTCGCCCAGGCCCACCACCTCGCGCACCTCGAAGCCCGCGTCGCGCAGCATCCGCACGCCGTCCACGCGGGGCCGCAGCACCATGCCGCCGCTGGCCTTCGTGCGCCCCAGCAGCGACACCATCACCCACTCCTGCGCCAGCGCCTTGGCGTGCTTCCAGGAGCGGTCCCCCTCCACCTCCTTCAGCAGGAAGCGGCCCCCGGGCTTCAAGAGGCCGCGCACCGCCTTGAGGAAGCCGGGCCACTGCGATTCCGGCAGCAGGTACAGCACGTCGCACACCACCGCCGCGTCCAGCGTCCCGGGGTGCTCCGCCGCCAGCTGCTCCACCGACCCCACGGACAGCGTCACGTTGCGCAGCCCCGAAAGCGCCTCCTGGGCCCAGCGCACCTTGCGCGCGTCCAGGTCCACGCCCAGCACCCGGCGCCCCGGCACCGCGAGCGCCATCAGCGCGGACAGCAGCCCGTGCCCACAGCCGATGTCCGCCACCGTCCCCGCCGGCAGGCGCGACGCCACCGCGAGCAGCGGCGCCGACGACGCTCGCGCGTGCACGTGGAAGCGCTCGCTGGCGGGCAGCCCCGCGTAGCACCCCAGGGCCTGGTCCATGAGCCCGCTCATGACACGTACTCCGCCGCGCCGAAGGCCACCGTCAGCGCCAGCATCAGGGCCGCGCTCGTCGCGAGCACGCCCCAGCGCAACCGGGGGCGCTCCCGCAGCAGCAGCGCCAGCGTGAGGAACAGCGGGAAGGCGGCCAGCAGGTAGCGCCCCATGCCCATGAAGTCCTTGCTGGACAGGGCGGGCAGTCCCACGATGGCCAGCGTGTACACGCCATAGCCCCACCCCAGCCGCTTCGCGCACGGCCACACCAGCGCGAGCGCTCCCAGGGTGATGGTGGCGTGCCCCACCAACCGCAGGCCGTCCGCCAGCGCCATGTCCCGGTGGAAGCCCTGGAACCAGCGCAGCTTCGCCCACGTGCGCCAGCCCGGCTGCTGGTCCCACCCCGGCGCGGACTGCGCCTTCACGAAGGCGAACGGCTCCCCGAACGCCTTCCACTGGTACAGCACGTACAGCACGAAGCCCGCCGCCGCGAACACCGGCATCAGGTCCACGAGGCCCCACTTCTGGCCGCGCTCGTGCTTCCACTCCAACCGCCGCGCGAGCAGCCCCACCACCAGCGCGGGCGCCACCGGCCGCGCCGCGGTGGCCACGGCGGCCAGCAGCACCGCGAGCCCCAGTTGCCCCCGCTCCAGCAGCAGGAACGCCCCGATGACGAGCAGCAGGAACAGCGCGTCCGAATACATGGCCCCGTAGAGGAAGAACGCGAACGGGTAGAACGCCAGCAGCAGGCCCGCGTCTCGCGCCGTGTCCTCGTCCGCCCGCGTGCGGGCCCACCGCGTGAAGACGTACAGCGCCCCCAGCCCGCACAGCATCGTGACGAGCATCCCCGCGAGGAACGTGTCCACGCTGAGCAGGCCCAGGCCCCGCAGCACCAGCGGGTACAGCGGGAAGAACGCCACCGGGCTCTGGTGGCCGGGCAGGTAGCTGTAGCCCTGCGTGGCGATGTGCGCGTACCAGCCAGCGTCGAAGTGCGCCCAGCCCAGCAGCGTGGGGAAGCCCGCCCAGGTGGCCCGCGCGGGGCTGTAGCCCAGGGGGAAGGCGAGCGCGGCCACCGTCACCAGCACGGTGCAGACCACCAGGGCGCCAGCACCAGCGGACAGGACGGCACGGGGAGCGGAGCGGACCATTCAGGGCATGCCCTTGGTCCAGAACCGCCCCCCCCGTCAAGCCGACACGGGACAGGGAGGGGCCTTCAGCCCCCCTCCCCTGCCCCGCCCCTCACGACGTCACGCGTCGTAGAAGCCCTTGCCGGCCTTCACCTTCTCCACCAGCAGCGGCGCGGGCGTGAAGCGCTCACCGTACTTGTCCTGGTAGTGCTCCAGCTTGCGCAGCAGCTGGGCGGGGCCCAGGCTGTCCGCGTAGCGCAGCGGGCCGCCCAGGAACGGCGGGAAGCCCAGGCCGAAGATGGCGCCCACGTCGCCGTCGCGGGGGCTGCGCAGGATGCCCTCGCCCAGGCAGCGGATGGCCTCGTTCACCATCTGCAGCGCGCAGCGCTCCGCCATCTCCGCGGGGTCCAGCGTCTTGCGGTCCTTGCCGTGCGGCAGGAGCAGGTAGACGGCGGGGTCCACGTCCTGCTTCTTCCCGTCCTCGTACAGGTAGAAGCCCTTCTGCGTCTTGCGGCCCAGCCGTCCGTCGGAGATGACGCCCTCCAGCGCCTTGGGCGCCGCCATCCGCTTGCCGAACGCGGCCTCCATGATGGGGCCCACCTTCTGGGCCACGTCGATGCCCACCTCGTCCAGCAGGGTGATGGGCCCCACCGGGAAGCCGAAGTCCACGAGCGCCTTGTCCAACTGGACGATGTCCGCGCCCTCCGCCAGCAGGTACGCCGCCTCGTTCATGTACGGCGCGAGGATGCGCGACGTGTAGAAGCCCGGCCCGTCGTTGACGACGATGACCGTCTTGCCCTGCTTGCGGCCCACGTCCACGCACGTCGCCGTCACCCACTCCGCGGTGCCCTTGTGCGTGATGATCTCCAGCAGCGGCATCTTGTGGACCGGGCTGAAGTAATGCATCCCAATCACTTGCGAGGGCCGCTTGCTGCCCCTGGCCAGGTCCGTGATGGGCAGGCTGGAGGTGTTGGACGCGAAGATGGTGTCCGGGCCGGTGACGGCCTCCACCTCCGCGATGACCTGGTGCTTGAGCTTCAGGTCCTCGAACACCGCCTCGATGACCAGGTCCACCGACTTGAAGCCGCTGTAGTCGGTGCCCGCGGTGATGTTGGACATCTTCGCGGCCGACTCGCGGTGGGTGAGCGAGCGGCGCTTCACGCGCTCGTCCAGCACCGACTGCGCCTGCTTGAGGGCCCGGCCCGCGCCCGCGTCGTCCCGGTCCTTCACGCGCACCGGCACGCCCTGGAGCACGCCCGCCACGTAGGCGATGCCGCCGCCCATCAGGCCGCCGCCCAGCACGCCCACCTTCTTCACCTCGCGAGGCTTCACGCTGGCGTTGGCCGTGCCGTTCTCCTTCTTCAGCGCCGTCGTGGCGAAGAAGATCTCCACCAGCCGCCGCGACACGTCCGTGAACACCAGCTCCCCGAACGCCTTCGCCTCGGCCTCCAGGCCCGCCTTGCGCCCGGACTCCAGGCCCACGCGGATGACTTGCAGCGCCTTCTCCTGCGCCGGGTACTTGCCGCGCGTCTTCTTCAGGAGCGCCTTCTTCGCCTGGTCGAAGAGCACCTTGCGGCCAAGGGGGTTGTCCTCCAGCGCGGCTTCCGCCCACAGGTCCTTGCGGATGAGGCCCTGGAAGAGGCCCGCGATGCCCTTCTTCCTGCCGCTCTCCGCCACGGCCTTGAAGCCCTGGTGCGCGCGCTCCACCTTGAGCGTGCCCGCCGCCAGCTCCGCCGCGCGCTTCAGCGCGAGCGCCTTGAGCATGGGCACGGGGACGACCTCATCCACGACGCCCAGCTTCTTCGCCTTGGACGCCTTCACGTTCTTGCCCGTGAGGATGAGGTCCAGGGCCGCCTGCGCGCCGATGAGCGCGGGCAGCCGCTGCGTGCCGCCTGCACCGGGGATGAGGCCCAGCTGCGTCTCCGGCAGGCCCAGGCTCGTCTTGGGGCTGTCGGTGGCGATGCGGTAGTGGCACGCGAGCGCCCACTCCAGGCCGCCGCCCAGGCACGCGCCGTGGATGGCCACGACCACGGGCTTGGAGAAGGCCTCCAGCCGATCAAACTCCGCGTGCGCGGCGCGGCTGATGGCCACGACTTCGTCCGGGGACTTGATGGTTTGCAGGAAGTCGATGTTCGCGCCGGCGACGAAGTTGTCCTTCTTGCCGGAGATGAACACCACCGCCTTCACCTCCGGGTCGCGCTCCGCCTGCTCCAGGAGCTGCGTGAACGCGGTGCCCACCTCCGGGGACAGCGTGTTCACGGCGGCGCCCGGCTGGTCCACGGTGATGACCGCGACGCCGTCGGTGACGCCGTAGCTCAAGCCCTGCTTCGCCTCGACCTCTTCATGCTTGGTCGCCATCACGCACGCTCCAGGATGACCGCGGCGCCCAGCCCGCCCGCGGCGCAGACGGTGCACAGCACCGTGTTCTTGTTCCGACGCTTCAGCTCGTTCAGGGCCTGCGTGACGATGCGCGCCCCGGTGGCACCGAACGGGTGGCCCAGGGAGATGGAGCCGCCCGTCACGTTCAAGAGCGACCGGTCCACTTCGCCCACCGGCCCGCTGAAGCCCGCCTTCTTCGCGAACTCCTTGGACGCCAGCGCCTGGAGGTTGCTCGCCACCTGCGCGGCGAACGCCTCATGCATCTCCACCAGGTCGATGTCCGAAAGCTTCATCCCCGCGCGCTTGAGCGCCACGGGCGCCGCGTACGCCGGCCCCTGGAGCAGCTGGTCCCCCGGGTCCGTCGCCGCGAACGCGTGCGAGCGCAGGAAGCCCAGCGGCTCGTAGCCCAGCGCCTTCGCCTTCTCCTCGCTCATGAGCAGCAGCGCCGCGGCGCCGTCCGTGAGGGGGGACGCGTTGCCGGCGGTGACGCTGCCATAGCGGCGGTCGAACACCGGCTTGAGCTTGGAGAGGGCCTCCAGGCTGGTGTCCTCGCGCACGATGTTGTCCTTCGTGGCGGACTGCTCGTACCTGGGCGGCACCAGGACGTGCATCACCTCGTCGGCGAAACAGCCCTCCTTCCACGCCCTGGCCGCGTTCTGGTGCGAGTTGAAGGCGATGAGGTCCTGCTCCTCGCGGCTGATGCCGTTCTCCTTGGCCATCTTCTCCGCGCTCTCACCCATCGTCTCGCCGGTGGAGTACTCCGCGATGGCGGGGGGCACGGGCAGCAGGTCCTTGCCCTTGAGCTTCTGGAAGGGCTTGAGCTTGTCCGGCAGGCTCTTGCCCTTGGACGACGCGGCCAGCGCGTGCGCCAGCGGGCGGCTGGTGAAGATGGGCGCGTCGGACAGGGACTCGGTGCCGCCCGCGATGATGACGTCCGCGTCCCCCAGCGCGATGGCGTTGGCGCCCGCCACCAGCGCCTGGATGGACGTGGCGCAGGCCCGCGCCACCGTGAACGCGTCGATGCGCTTGGGCAGCCCCGCCGCCAGCACGACTTCGCGCGCGATGGACGGCGCGGTCAGCGTGGGGATGACCTGACCGAAGACGACCTGGTTGATTTCGTTCGGATCCAGGTCGCTGCGCTGCACCAGCTCCTGGACCACCATCCGGCCCAGGTCCAGCGCCGTCAGCCCCGCGAAGACGGTGCCCGCCTTCGCGAACGGCGTCCGCAATCCGCGAACGATGGCCACCCGACGGTGGCCGTTGCGCTTCTCGCTTGCCATGTGTGCCTCACCCTCTGTGCGACGAGTGACGCACTTCTAACGACCCACGATGCGCCGCGTCAACGCTGGATTGACTCAAGAGTCAACTGCCCGGCAGGCGGGCGGGCGGCGCAGGCGGCCCGCCCTGGGAGCCCCTTAACGGAGGGCGACACCCTGGCGCAGGGCGACGCCGTGGCGGTGCACGGCGTCCACGAGGAACTTCGCGGCGTCCGGGTCGCTGGGCGGGAGGATGCCGTGGCCCAGGTTGAAGATGTGCCCCACGGGGCCCGCGCGGCCCAGGATGTCCTTCACGCGGGCATCCAGCTCCTCGCGCGGGAGGAACAGGTGCAGCGGGTCCAGGTTGCCCTGCGTGGCGACGTCCGGGCCCAGGATGCGGCGGCCCTCGTCCACGTTCACGCGCCAGTCCAGGCCGATGACGTCCGCGCCAGTGCGCTTCAGCAAGGGCAGGTGCGGCGTCATGTTGGTGCCGAAGAGGATGACGGGCACGCCCGTCGCCTTGAGCTCCGTCACCATGCGGGTGAGGTACGGCAGGCTGAAGCGCTCGAAGTCGTAGGGGGACAGCTCGCCGCCCCAGGAGTCGAAGATTTGAACGATGCTGGCGCCGGCCTCCACCTGCATCTTGAGGTAGGGGATGAGCGTGTCGGTGAGCTTCTGGAACAGGCGGTGCGCCAGCGCCGGCTGCTCGAAGAGCAGGCGCTTGATGACGATGTAGCTCTTGGACCCGCCGCCCTCGACCATGTACGCGGCCAGGGTGAAGGGCGCGCCCGCGAACCCGATGACGGGCACGGAGTCATTGAGGGCCTTGCGCGTGCGGCGGATGGCCTCCGCGACGAAGCCGGTGCCTTCCACGGGGTCCGGGACGCCCAGCTTGTCGATGTCCGCGGCGGTGCGCAGGGGGTTGGGGAAGTGCGGCCCCTTGTCCCCCAGCTCCAGGTGGATGCCCATGGCCTCCACGGGGATGAGGATGTCGGAGAAGATGATGGCCGCGTCCACGCCCAGCCGGGTGACGGGCTGCACGGTGACCTCCGCGGCCAGGTCCGGGTTCTTGCAGAGGTCCAGGAACGCGATGTTGCCGCGGATGGCGCGGTACTCGGGCAGGTAGCGGCCCGCCTGCCGCATCAGCCACACGGGGGTGGTGTCGGTGGGCTGGCGGCGCGCCGTGCGCAGGAGTCGGTCGTTCACGTCGTCACCTTCGAGGGGCGAGAGGGAGTCACGGGCCCCGGATGTACCCTATCTAGACGACCTGTGACGACGTTGGGCCCAGAACCTCGCGCCTCCGGCCGCTTCAGGACGCCAGACAGGACGGAAGCCCTGTCACCCCAGGACGCGCGCCAGGTACGGCGCGGTGCGGCTGGCCTTCACCTTCGCCACCTCCTGGGGCGTCCCCTGGGCCACCACCTGGCCCCCGGCGTTCCCCGCCCCGGGCCCCACGTCGATGACGTGGTCGCTGGCGGCGACGACGCGCAGGTCGTGCTCCACGACGATGACGGTGTTGCCCGCGTCCACCAGCCCGTCCAGCTGCGCCATCAGCTTGTCCACGTCCGCCGGGTGCAGGCCGGTGGTGGGCTCATCCAGCACATAGAGCGTGTCGCCGCGCTGGGTGCGTTGCAGCTCCGTGGCCAGCTTGATGCGCTGCGCTTCGCCGCCGGACAGCTCCGTCGCGGGCTGCCCCAGGCGCAGGTAGCCCAGCCCCACGTCCTTCAACACCTTGAGGACCCGCGACAGGGACGGCTCCTCGGCGAAGAAGTCGAAGGCGGCGTCCACCGTCATCCCCAGCACGTCCGCGATGTTCCGCTCGCGGACCTTCACCTCCAGCGTCTTCGGGTCGTAGCGGGTGCCGTGACACGTGGGACACGGCGCGTACACGCTGGGCAGGAAGAGCAGCTCCACGCTGACGAAGCCCTCGCCCTCGCACGTCTCGCAGCGGCCCCCCGCCGTGTTGAACGAGAAGCGACCCGCGCCGTACTTGCGCGACTTCGCCAGGGGCGTCGCCGCGAACAGCTTGCGCACGTGGTCGAACAGGCCCGTGTACGTCGCCAGGTTGGAGCGCGGCGTGCGCCCGATGGGCTTCTGGTCCACCGTCACCAGCCGCTTGAGCGCGTGCATCCCGTCCGCGATGTGGCCTTCGCTGGCCACCGTCGGCTCGCGGTCCAGCGGCTCGCCCTCCTCCTCTTCCGGCGCCAGCGTCTGGCCCAGCCGCGCGGCCACCAGCTCCACCAGGGCCTGGCTCACGAGGCTCGACTTGCCGGAGCCGGACACGCCCGTGACGGTGGTGAAGACGCCCAGAGGGAAGTCCACGTCCAGCCCGCGCAGGTTGTTGCGCTTCACGCCCTCCAATCGCAGACGCCCCGTGGCCTTCCGGGGCGCGCGGCGGCGCAGGGCCTCCTCCTCGAACAGGTAGCGCCGCGTCCGGGACGCCTCCACCTTCGCCAGCCCCTCCGGCGGCCCGCTGTAGAGCACGCGCCCGCCGTGCTCACCGGCGGCGGGGCCCACGTCGACGATCCAGTCCGCGTGGCGGATGACGTCCACCTCGTGCTCCACCACGAACAGGGAGTTGCCCGCGTCCTTCAACCGGTCCAAGGCCGTGAGCAACGCCTCCGTGTCGGCCGGGTGCAGGCCGGCGGACGGTTCGTCCATCACATACACCACGCCAAAGAGGTTGGAGCGGATCTGCGTGGCCAGCCGCAGCCGCTGCAGCTCCCCTGGTGACAGCGTGGGCGTGGTGCGCTCCAGGGACAGGTAGCCCAGGCCCAGGTCCGTCAGCACCTGGATGCGGGCCAGCAGGTCCTTCGTGATGCGCTCGGCGACGATGACCTTCTCCGGGTGCTCGCGGGCCATCGCCTCCATGCCCTCCGCCCTCCCCTCCGCCGCGGGGCGCAGCAGCGCCGCGACCTGGTCCAATGGCAGTCGGGACAGCTCACCGATGTCCAGCCCCGCGAACTTCACCGACAGCGACTCGCGTCGCAGGCGTTTGCCGTTGCACAGCGAGCAATCACTGCTCACCAGGTAGCGCGCGACGCGCTTCTTCATCATCGCGCTCTCGGTGGTCGCGAACGTGGTCATCACGTAGCGCTTCGCGCCGGTGAACGTGCCCATGTAGCTGGGCGGTTCCTTGCGGGCCAGGGCCCGCTTCACCTCCGCGGACGTGAAGCCCGCGTAGACGGGGACGGTGGGCTGCTCGTCGGTGAAGAGGATCCACTGCCGGTCCTTCTTCGACAGCTCACGCCAGGGCTTGTCGATGTCGTACCCGAGCGTCACCAGGATGTCGCGCAGGTTCTGGCCATGCCACGCGGGCGGCCACGCGGCGACGGCGCGCTCGCGGATGCTCAGGCTGTCATCCGGCACCATGGAGCGCTCGGTCACCTCGAACACCCGCCCGATGCCGTGACACTGAGGGCAGGCGCCCGCGGGCGTGTTCGGGGAGAACGCGTCGGAGTCCAGCCGGCCCAGCTTCGGAGGGTACGTCCCGGCGCGCGAGTACAGCATGCGCACCGAGTTCGACAGCGTCGTCACGCTGCCCACCGACGAGCGCGAGCTGGGCGCGCCCCGGTGCTGCTGGAGCGCCACCGCCGGAGGCAGCCCGTCGATGGAGTCCACCTCCGGCACGCCCACCTGCTCAATCAGGCGCCGGGCATACGGGGCCACGGATTCGAAGTAGCGCCGCTGCGCTTCGGCATACAGCGTCCCGAACGCCAGCGACGACTTGCCGGAGCCGGACACCCCGGTGAACACCACCAGCGCGTCGCGCGGGAGGTCCACGTCCACGTGCTTCAGGTTGTGCTCCCGGGCCCCGCGCACGCGCACGAAGCCTGAGGGGTCGGAGTTCTTTCGGGTGCGGGACGCTTTCGGAGGAGCCATGCCGAAGCGCAAGTTGCCCACCGCGAAGGGAGCGGTCATCCACGACGCGAGCATCCCGTCGGAATCCCGATGCGACGACCCCTCCTGCGTCCGGAAGAGGACACCCTCCCTCCGCGACTTCACGGTGGAGGGGCGAGCAGCGATTGAAGGCAGGGCTGTTGCCGGACAGCCCCGCCGCCCAGAACGACCTCGCCTGGTACTGCGTGCGCGTCGAGCAGCCGCAGAAGGGGCTCGCCCCGGCCCTGCGGGCGGTGCGGCTGATGCCGGGAAACGCCTCCATCCTGAACACCCTGGCGGCCCTCTTCTTCCAGTCCGAGCGCTGCCGCGAGGCCAGAACGCCCGTGCACCGGGGGCGCTCCCGGGGCTGCCATGAACGCTCCATGCTCCATGAGGAGGGCCGCGGAGTGGAGCGCGACATGGAGAAAGCCAGGGCCCTGAAGAAGAAGGCCTGTGAAGGCGGCGTACGGAGCCACTGCGCGTCGAGGTGACGCTCGGCGGCGGGGGCCCGCTGTTCCCACGTCCACGACTACGTCTTGCGCGCGGCCAGCTCCCGCCGCATGCGCGCCTCCTGCTCGCGCAGCTCGGGCGTGAACTCACTTCCGAAGTCCTCGTCCTCGAACACCTGACGCAGCTCCAGCTCCACGTTGCCGCCCCCATCCAGCGCGGGCCAGCGCTTGAGCCACTCCAGGGCCTCTTGCCTCGACTTCACCTGGATGAGGGTGAAGCCGGCGATCAGCTCCTTCGTCTCGGTGAAGGAGCCGTCGGTGATGGTCGGCTTGCCGTTGGTGAACTTCACGCGCGCGCCCTTCGCGCTCGGCTGGAGGCCCTCGCCCTGGAGCATCACGCCCGCCTTCACCATCTCCTCGTTGTAGGCGCCCATCGCGGCCAGGAGCTTCTCGTCGGGGAGGGTGCCCGCCTCGGTGGCCTTGTCTGCCTTGCGGATGATCATGAATCGCATGGTCGTGACTCCTCACGCGCTCCGGCGGGCGCGCTCCTGGGATTTCCTTCTTCATGGACGCAACGAATGACGGCGGAGGAAATCGACACGGGCGTCGTTTTTTCCCGCGCGGCGCGCAAGTCCCTGGGATGCCTGGGCTTTTCCTTCACCTTCGGACCGGCCCGCCGGTGGAGTGCAGCCTGCGCGCTCCATGCCCAGGCAGGCGCGACGGCCGCGCGGATGTGACAGGCCTGTCGTGCGCGTGGCCACCGTCGTGTCTCGCGGAGACCGTGGTCCCTTCTGGGATGAACGTGGCATCCTGTTTGCTCCGGTCCCGCTCGTGCGCCACCCGAAGCCCTTCCCCGCCAGTGGCCTGCTGCACCCCCTGGTGCTGGGGGCCGTGGTGTTGCTCGTCCTCAACGACCACGTCTTCAAGGCGCGCTGGCCCTCGTGGTGGACGGGGAAGCTCTCCGACGTCGCCGGACTCGCCATGTTCCCCCTGCTGCTCCAGGCGCTCTGGGAGCAGGCGTTCCACCGCCGCGCGAGGGAATTTCGTCCGTCACGCGCGGTGGTGACGGGGGCCGTGGTGCTGACGGGGTTTTGCTTCGCCGCGACGAAGCTTTCGGAAGACGCTGGGAATGCGTGGCGCTGGGCACTGGGTGGAGTGCAATGGCCCTTCCGCGTGCTTGGAGCGGTGCTCTCAGGAGCGCCCCTTCCCCACGTTCAACCCACGATGCACACCGTGGACGTCACGGACCTGATCACCCTGCCCGCACTGCTGGTCGCACTGTGGCTGGGCTGGCGGCGCGCGGATGTGACGACGGTTGAGCAAGCTCCGCCACCGCGTTGATTATTTCGCGAAACGCACCGCGAGCGGCTTCACGTCACACAACGCGGAGCGTTTCAAAGGACGTGTCAGACCCCCGCTGCACATTGCGCCCCGCCAAGCATTGAACAGCCAGGGGTCAGCATGTCCATACATCCATCGCAGCATGGTGCCGGTGCGTCTTCGAACATCCTGGAGCGGGTGCGCCAGTGCGCAGCATCCGTCACGCGCTATCCACTCGACATCCTCACGGGGGATGCACAGCTTGAGGACGAACTGGGCATCGACTCCGTGAAGCTCGCGGAGATCGCCGCGGTCGTCGGGCGCGAATTCAACCTGCCTCAAGACCGTCTGCCGCGCGGAGGAAAGGCGCGGACGCTCGGCGCCATCGCCGGGCTGGTGACGGAGGTGATGGCGGAGTCCACCGCGCCAGCCGCCGCCAGCGCGCCCGTGCCCTCCGTCGCGCCCGTGCGTGCCGCGCCTGGCGCCGCCGCGCCCGTGAGTGTCGCGCCCGCCGTGTCCGTGGCGCCCGAGCGCGCCGCGCCCGGGCCCGACCTGGAGTCCCTCGTGCGGTCCGTGTTCGCGCGGGTGACCCGCTACCCCGAGGACCTGCTGACGTTGCACGCGGACCTGGAGGACGAGCTGGGCATCGACTCCGTGAAGCAGGCGGAGGTGATGGCCGTGCTCATGAAGGAGCTGGGGCTGGCCGAGGGCCCGAAGCCGGCCCAGCGCCTCCGCACGATGGCCTCCATCTGCGAGGCCGCCCGCGCGCTGCTGCCTTCCACCACGCCCACGCCTGGCGCTCCGGCGCGCGCTCCCGTGCGCGTCGCCGCCGCGCCCCTTCCGTCGCGGATGGACCTGCCGTTCGCGGGGAAGGTCGCGCTCGTCACGGGTTCCGGGAAGGGCATCGGCAAGGTCATCGCCACGCGGCTGGCTCGGGCGGGAGCGACCGTGGTCGTGAACTCGTTCCATTCCCGGGAGGACGGGGAGAGGACCGCGCGGGACATCGTCGACAGTGGCGGGAAGGCGCTCCACCTGTGGGGCTCCGTCGCGAACGAGGAGCACCTGGAGCGGCTGTTCTCCACGGTGGGGGAGCAGCTGGGGGGACTCGACTTCCTCGTGTGCAACGCGTCCAACGGCCTCATCGGGCCCTTCGACCGCATCTCCCCGCGCGACTGGGACAAGGCGTTCCGCACCTGCATCACCGGCACGTACGAGTGCGCGATGCGCGCGCGTCCGCTGATGGCCGCGCGTGGGGGCGGGAGCATCGTCACCATGTCCACGTCCATGTCCCAGCGGTACATGCACGACCTGGGGTGCCAGGGCGTGGTGAAGGCGGGCGTGGAATCCCTCACGCGCTACCTGGCCGCGGAGCTGGCGCCGCAGGGCATCCGCACCAACTGCGTGTCCGCGGGCCCCGTGCATGGGGACCTGCTGGGAATGTTCCCCGACGCGCCCGACCGCGTGGCGCGCTGGGAGGCGACCACCCCCGGGGGCCGGTTGTGCTCGGCGGATGACGTCGCGGACGTGACCGAGCTGCTGCTGGGGTCGAAGACCCAGCGTGTGAACGGCGCCATCTGGGTGGTGGACGCCGGCCTCTCTGGAACCGTGGACGGGCTGCTGCCCGCCGCGCGTCCGTCTTGAACCTCGCACCGGGAGCGCCTGCCATGGACTTCTTCGCCGTCCCGTACGACATCCATTTCGATGACACGATGGCCTACGGGAGCCATCACTTCCTCACCAACTTCAAGTTCCAGTGCGCGGGCCGGGAGCACCTGCTCTTCAGTCCGCACGCCTTCGAGGTGCCGGAGTTCCGGCGCGACTTCGACCAGGTGCTCCTGCTCACCTACGAAGGCTATTCGCGCAACCTCGCCCCGGCGGCCCTGGGTGACCGGCTGGTCGTGCTCACGTCGCTGGAGGAGCGGGGTGAGGTCTCCCTGCGCTTCTGCTTCCGGACGCTGAAGAGCGACGGCACCCCGGTGGCCTGCGGCTACCAGACCGTGCTCTGCGCGGACAAGGCCCAGGGCACCCTGCGCGCCTTCCCGGAGTCCTTCCAGCGCAGCTTCGAGTCCCTGGCCAGCATCCACGAACCCCAGGGCCCCAAGAGCTTCCGCGACCGCGCCCTGCAGGGTGGGGGCGCCGTCAACGCGCTGTTCCCGGAGGCCGTCCGGCAGCTGGCCAGGACCCTGCTGGCGGACGGAGCGCGCGGCATCTCCCGGCGCGTCACCCTCCCGCCGGAGACGACACCGGCGGCAGCGCAGGCGCTCCAGTTGTCCCCCGGGGCCACGGCGTTCCTCTTCGCGGGACAGGGCACGTTCGAGCCGGCCCTCTTCCTGCGCTTGAAGGCGCTCCAGCCGGAGCTGCGCGAGGAGCTGGCGACCGTCGCGGAGGCGTGCCGGCCGCTGGGCATGGACCTCACCCCGCTGCTCGCGGCGGAGGACGAGGCCGCGATCGCCAGGGCGCTCGAACGGGCGCCCCTGTTGGATCAGCTCGGCATCTTCCTGTCCGGAGTGCTCGGCGCCCGGTGGATGCAGCGCCAGGGGGTGGGGCCGGACGTGTTCGTGGGCCACAGCTTCGGGGAGATCGCCGCCATGACCGCGGCCGGTGCGATGGAGCTGCGCACGGGGGCGGAGGTGGTGTGCCGGCGCATCCGGGCGCTCCAGCAGGGCTCGGAGCAGCTGGGCACGCTCGCGGCCATCGCGCTCTCCGAACCGGAGACCCTCCAGGCGCTGGCGGACTGCGGCACCGGGAACCTGGAGGTCGCCGGCCGCAACCACGCGCGGCAGACCGTGGTCGCGGGGCCTCGCGCGGAGCTGGAGCAGCTTCGCGCCTTCCTGGAGCGACAGGGCAAGGGCTTCACCTTCATCTCCAGCCGCTATCCCTTCCACCACCGGAAGCTGGCGCCCGCCGCCACCGCGTTTCGCGACAGCCTCGCGGGGCTGACGGTGCACCCCGCGCGCGGCCCCATCTATTCGCCCATCGAGCGGCGCGTGTACGCGGGAGACGGGGCGGAGCTGGCCGGAGCGCTCGCGTCCCATCTGGTGCGCCCCTTCGACTTCCTCGGGGCGGTGGAGGCGCTGGTCCAGGCGGGCTGCGGACGCTTCGTGGACTGCGGTACGGGAGGACGGCTGTCGCGCATCGTCCAGCGCATTCTTCCCTCGGACTCCCCCGTCGCGGTGACGTCGCTGGACGGCGTGCTGCCCGAAAGCGCGCCGTCCTCCAAGCCTGAAGCGTCCCCGGCCATTCGGGGCGAAGGGACGCCGGAGATCGCGGTGGTGTCCCTGGGCTGCATGCTCCCTGGTGGCGCGAAGGATCCGGAGGCCTACTGGAGGAACATCCAGCAGGGCATCAGCGGCATCGTGGACACGGGCCAGATGCACCCTGAACAGGTGGCGGACTTCGTGGGCCCGGCGGTCACGCCGGATCGCACGTACACGCTGCTCACGGGGCGGGTGCATGACACCGACCTCCTCCCGTCCCCTGGCGTGGAGGCCGCCCGATTCCAGCGCTACGGCCGGGAGCAGAAGTTGCTGGCGCATGCGCTCACGCAGGCGATGGCACCTTTGCGGTCCAGCGCGCCGCGCGTCCCGGGGCGCATCCAGTGCCTGCTGGGCTCCACCGGGGACGGGTCCCCGGAGTACGACGAGGCGTTGTGCCTGGAGGCAGGAGAAGCCCTGCTCCACGCTCAAGGAGATAAGTCGCCGGAGCTCGCCGCGCTGGGCGCCGTGGCGAGGGCGGCGCTCGGCGTCGAAGCCCGGGCCTCCGAGCTGGCGCCCCACCCCACCCTCCAGGCGGTGGTGACGGAGGTCGTGGGGCCGGGCGTGTCCACGATGCTGCTCGACGCGGCCTGCGCCTCCTCGCTCTACGCCATCGCGTTGGGAATGAAGGCACTGGAGGGTGGCGAGGCAGACCTGGTGCTCGCGGGCGGGGTCTTCTCCCCAGGTCCGGGCAACAGCTGCCTGTTCTCCCAGTTCAAGGGCCTGTCCGCCACCGGCAGCCGGCCGTTCGATGAGCGGGCGGATGGCGTCATCTTCGGAGAGGGCGCGGGCGTGGTCGGCCTGATGCGCCTGGAGGATGCGGTCGCGGCCGGCTTGAAGGTCCAGGCCGTCATCCGTGGCGCCGGGCTCTCCAGCGACGGGCGCAGCAGCTCCGCGAACGTCCCGCGCGCGGACGGTCAGGTGGCCGCCATGGAGGCGTGCTACGCGGCGGCGCGCATCGACCCGGGGTCCATCCAGTACATCGAAGCGCACGGCACGGCCACGCCGGCCGGGGACACCACCGAGCTGCAATCCATCGGGCGGGTCTTCGGAGGCAAGCGCAAGGGCTTCCAGCTCGCCAGCGTCAAGGCCTTGATTGGCCACGTGGGCTGGGCCGCGGGCGCGGCGTCGGTCATCAAGCTGTGCAAGGCGCTGGAGCATCGGCGCTTCCCGCCGCAGTCCCACTTCGACCGGCCGGGCGCCGGGCTGCGCGCGCTCGGGCCGGACTTCGAGGTGAGCACGCACGAACAACCCTGGCCGGAGAACGACGCCCATCCCCGCCGGGCGGCCACGAACGGCTTCGGCTTCGGTGGCACCAACGCGCACCTGGTGTTGGAGGAGTACCGGGGTGGACCGCTCGCACCGCGTCCCAAGTCCACGGCGGGCGAGGAACTGGTGGTGGTGGCCGCCGAGGGCCTGTTCCCGAACGCGAACGGAGCGCCGGTGGACGGGGTGCCGGAGTCACCGGGTGCGCGGTTCGACACCGGAGCCCTGCGGCTGCCCACGTCCGTGCGGCTGCTGCCGGACATCACCGAGGACATGGACTTCACGCAGCACCTGGGGCTCATCGTCGCGAGCAGCCTCGTGGGGAAGCTCGGCGGCTTCGACACGCTGCGCACGGGGACGGCCATCGTCCTGGGGCTGGAGGGCAAGACGCGCCGGGGCGTGGAGGCCACGCAGCGCGTGCTGGCCACGTCCACGCGTCGCAGGCTGCGCGAGCACGTCCAGCGCACGCCGGAGTCCGCGTCCGTCATCCCGCTGGTGGAGCGCCTCCATGATGCCGTGGTGGGCACGCTGCGCCCCTCCGGGCCCTACACCCTCCAGGGGATGATGCCCAACGTCACGCCAGGGCGGATGGCGGGGGCGCTCGACAGCAAGGGGCCCAACTTCGTGGTGGACGCGGGGGCGCACTCGCTGGCCGCGTCGCTGCGGGCCTCGCGGGCCCTGCTGGCCAGCGGGTTCGACCTGGTGCTCGTGGGCAGTCCCCACGTGCGCCGTCCGGGAGAGGGGCCGGCGGCGTCCGCGCCTGAAGAGGGCATGACGATGCTGGCGGTCACCACGGCCGCGAAGGCGGAGCAGCGCGGCTTGAAGCCCCTGTGTCAGCTGCGGATGTCCACCGGGGCGGGAACCCACGCCGGGTCCCACGTCACGCTTCCGCCGCACTCGGCCCGGGAAGCCCTGGAGGTCCTGCGGGCGGTGCGCGCCGCCGCCGGAGGGAATGCCACCACGCTGCGCTTCCATCCGGATGTCGCCACGGGAGACCGGCTGGAGCTTCAGCTCCACCCCATGGAGGGCAGCCCGCTGCGCATGCGTCCGGAAGCACGGGCGGAGAAGACGGACACGGCGCCGGCCCCTGAGGCGTCCGAGGGCTTCGACCACTCGGCGGCCATCGGCTACCACGCGCCGGTGCTGGTTGAGCGCCAGGGTCGGCTTGCGGGGGCCTCACGGCTGCGGGGCCGGCGCGTGCTGTTCATCGCGCAGGACGAGTCCCTCGCCCGTGAGCTCGCCTCCCACGCGCCGGTCTTGTGCGGCCCCGAGTACCGCATCCTGCACGCGGGGGCCTCCGACCTCGGAGCGCGGATCCACGGCATCGACCTGTCGCGGGAGGAGACCGCGGAGGCCGGGCTCGATGCGCTCCGCTTCGACCCTGAGGTCATCCTCGCGGTCTGCCGGATGGAACCCGGGGCGGCCGAAGCCTCGGTCGTCTCCGACACGGCCCTGCGCCACGAGGCCCTGGAGCTGCTCTTCCTGTCCGCGCGGCGTGCCTACGCCGGCCTGGGCGCTGGAACGGTGGCGCTGGCGAGCCTGTGCATCGGTGGCGTCGGTCCTCACCGGACCCTGCACCCGGTGACCGGCCTGTTCGCCGGGCTGCTCAAGTCCCTGGGGCGCGAGGTCCCGGCGCGGAACGTCCGGGCCCTCTCCACGACCCCGCTGCCGCTCCCGGAGGCGCTCGACCGGGTCTCCTTTGAGCTGGGCGCCGGGGACGACCAGGACCCCATCGAGGTCTGCTTCGATGGACCGCTCCGCTGCGTCCGGCTGCTCCAGCCCACGGAGGTTCCGGCCCACCCCGCGGCGGGCCTCGACTCCGGCTCGGTGGTGCTGCTCACGGGAGGAGGCCGCGGGGTGACGGCGGTGCTCGCCGGAGCGCTCCTCAAGCGCTACGGATGCAAGGTGGTGCTCGTCGGGCGCAGCGCCCCGACGGACGCCCCGGAGCGCGTGCTCCAGGCGCGCGACGAGGAGCTGGGCCAGGTGGAGCGGGACTTCTACGCCGAGGAGCTGGCCCGCGACCGCACCCAGCGCATGCCCGCGCTGCGCTCGCGCTTCGAGCGCTACCTGGCCGTGCGCGAGCTCAGGACCACGCTCGACGGGCTCACGCGGCTTCCCGGCCAGATGCACTACCGGGCCGCGGACGTGACCCGGCCGGAGGAGGTGGACCGGGTGGTGGAGGAGCTCCTCCGCGAGCACGGGAGGCTGGACCTCGTGGTCCATGGCGCCGGCACCCAGGTCTCCAAGAAGCTCAACCGCCGGAAGCTGTCGGAGTTCCGGGGCACGCTGGACACCAAGCTCGTGGGCCTGCGCAACCTCCGCGAGGCCTGCGCGAGCCGCCTCGCGCACCCCGTGCCCTTCCACGTCCTGACCTCCGCGTTCAGCTTCATCGGCAACGATGGACAGGCGGACTACGGCGCGGCCAACGAGGCCCTGGACCGGCTCTGCGCCTGGGTCAGCGACGCACGCCAGGAGGTCGCGTGGTGCAGCGTGGGCTGGCTCGCGTGGGACGGCATCGGCATGACGCGGGGCTCTGAGTACCGGGTGCTCGGCGCCAGCCGCCGGCTTCGCGGCATCCGCGCCGACGAAGGCGAAGCGCTCTTCCTCCAGTTGGTGGACGGCCTGCCGTGCCAGCCCATCAACGTGCAGCTCACGGAGAGCGAGCGCGCCTTCTATGGCCTGGAGTTGCTGCCCGCGCCCCCGCCGCCCCCCGAACCGCCCCGGCCCACGCGCAGGGAACTGGTGGTCGACGCGGCGAACGTGCCCTGCCTGGAGGACCACCTCGTCCGGGGCACCCCCACCCTGCCAGGGGCGTGGGCGCTGGACCTGATGCTCCAGAGCGCGCTGGGCGACCGCCACCCGGAGCTGCGGACCGTCACCATCGAGGACGCCCGCTTCTCCCGCTTCATCCGCGTGAAGCCCGGCGGCCGGCAGTCCCTGCGCGCCGAGTGCACGCCCCTGGGCGACGCCCCGGGCCGGCACAGCGTGCAGGTGAAGCTCACGGGTGACATCGTCCATCCGTCCGGCGTGGTGCTGGAGCGCGACCTCGTCTACGCCGAGGCCCGCTTCACGCTGACGGCGGAGCCGCCCACGGTCTCCGCCCAGCTCGCGGCCGCCACGGCGGCGGGCAACGGCCTGCCCGTGCATGACCCGCACTGCGCCACCGGCTCTCCCATCGAACTGCGCAGGATGTTCGACTGCCTGGAGGAGATCCGCCTGGAGCCGACCGCCCGCTTCGCGCGGCTCGGGCTTCCGCAAGGCCCCCGGGAGGCAGGCACCCACGTCCCCGCGCTCGTGCTGGACGCGGCCCTGCGGCTGAGCGCGATGCACGTGGAGGGCGTGTCGAACGACGTGTTCGCGCCCATCCGCGTCCAGCGGACCACGTTCGACCGGGACCTGGTGGGGGGAAATGGCGGCGCTCCCCGCCACCTTGCCCTGACCGCGCTCGCGCCGCGCGTGGAGGGGGACCTCCTGCTCTGCGGCAGCGCGGCGGCGCATGACGAAGCGGGGCGGCTGCGGATGCTCGTTGAAGGTGGCATCGCCCGCCCCATGGCCTGAAGCCCCTTTCCCCAGGATGCCCCCATGAACGACCTTCCTTTGGATGATCCCAAACGCCTCCGCTCGGAGCTGCGCCGCGCCCTGCCCCCTGAAGCCTTCGAGCGACAGCCCCTGCGTGGCATCGTCGCGCTCGGCCTGGTGCCCGTGATGGCGGCGTTGATCTGGCTCATCGGCACCCGGCCGCTGCCCGACTGGGCGTGCCTCCTGCTCGCCCTGGTGTTGGGCCAGATGGTCACCGCCGTGGGCCTCGCCGCGCATGAAGCGCTGCACCACTCGGTCTTCCACAGCCGCACGATGGAGACCGTGCTCGGCTGGGCGGGCTTCGCGCCTTTCCTCGTCACCCCCGGCAACTGGCGGGCCTGGCACGTCCAGGCGCACCACAGCGCCGCCAACATCCACGTCCGCGACCCGGACATCCTCCCCCGGCGGACGGACTGGCACACCCAGGGGTTCGCGAAGCTGTTCCACCTCATCTCCCCGGGGTCGGGGACGTGGCTCAGCTTCATCAGCTTCAGCGTCTTCTTCACCGCCCAGGGCCAGGCCTTCCTCTGGTACCACAGCGGGCTGCCCGCGTTTCAGCGCGTGCACATGCACCGCACCCGGGAGCGCATCCTCACGGTGCTGCTGGCCGCCGGCTGGGGCGCGCTGGGCTGGGTGCTGGGCCCCCGGGCCGCGTTCTACGCGCTGGTGCTCCCGCTGCTCATCGGCAACGTCACGCTGATGATCTACATCGCCACCAACCACTGGATGCAGCCGGCCTCGGAGGAGGACGACAACCCCTTCATCAACACCGCCAGCGTGCGGACACACCCGGTGATGGACTGGCTGCACTTCAACTTCAGCTACCACCAGGAGCACCACATCTTCCCGGCCCAGAGCCCGAAGTACGCGCCGCTCCTGCGCCAGCACCTGCGGGCGCTCAACCCCCAGGCCTCCATCGTCTATCCCCACCTGCACGCCCTGCGCATGCTGTACCGGCGCCCGGCGCTCTACTCCGCGGACGGACAGACGCTGATGGGCCGGGACGGCACCCACGCCGTGAGCACCACCGAGCTGCGCCAACGGCTCGAAGCCCCCACCACGTAGGGCGGCGGAAGAAACAGCGGGCCCGGAATCCCCAGCGGATTCCGGGCCCCGCTCACCCCAACGAGGCCGGGACTACCGGCCCGGCCAGCTCAACGCGCCCCGGCTCGTCACCGTGCCGGTGGACACCCCGAGCGCCTGCGCCACGTCCGCGGGCAGCGGCCGGCCGCTGTTGTAGGCCGGGCTGGTGGAGCGCACGACGTAGTTGCGCAGCGCCTGGTTCACGAAGAACGGGTCGCCGCCCGAAGCGATGTCGTGACCGTTGTTCTCCCAGCCCCGGGCGGTGCGGACCGCCGCCAGCGACGTGTAGTTCACGCCGCCGGTGTCCACCCAGTTGACCAGCGACTTCGTGCTGCCACCGGAGCGGTAGTAGCTGTTGTAGTCCAGCCCGGAGAAGAAGGTGTTCGGCCCGGTGTTGGTGAAGTTGTTGTCGGAGCGCGAGGCCTTCAGGGTGGTGATGTTCCCGCCCGACAGGATGTTGTTCGACACGTCCACGTTCACGGTGTCCGGGCCGATGTCCGAACCGCGCTTGTCCTGCTCGTTGCGCGAATCGTCGTAGACCCAGATGTTGATGGCCGCGTTGTTGACCAGGGTGTTGTTGTAGATCTTCGTGTTCGACGAGCACGCCTGGATGCCGGCGTACGTGTTGTCGTAGATGAGGTTGGACGCGATGATCCCCCTGTCGGAGACCTCGTAGAAGACGCCAATCTTGTTGTTGCGGAAGACGTTGTAGACGACGACGCCGTCGCGGCAGTCCTCGTCACACCAGAAGCCCGCGCCGTTCAGGTTGTTCTCGAAGACGTTGTTGCGCACCGTGAAGCCATTCATGTGGGCAATCTTCACGCCCGCCTGGGCGCAGGAGCGCGAGCAGTTGGTGCCGAAGCGCTCCGTGTTGTTCGCGTTGATGACGCTCCCCTCCAGCAGCAGCCCGTCGGTGACGAGCGTGGCGGCGTTGGTGGAGCCGTTGGAGCCAATGGCGGTGAAGCCGTTGTTCGCGAACACCGACCCGCGCACCACGCCGCCCTGCGGCTTGATGCTGAGCGACCCGGCCGCCATCTGCGTGAAGACGCAGCTCTCCACCAGGGAGTTCGTCGCGCCGATGTAGAGCGCCGCGTTCGTCGTGTTGCTGTACTCGTTCGTCGCGTAGCGCCGGAAGCCGAGCCCCTTCACCTTGTGGCCGGAGGTGCCCAGCACCATGGCGACGGGGCGCGCGGCCACCTCCACCGTGTGGCCCGCGGGGTTCGTCGCGATGTAGATGCGGCGGTTGTCCCAGTCGTAGAAGAAGTTGCCCGGCGTGGCCTCCGCCAGCGTCTTCACCTCGTGCACGTACGCCCCGTCGATGAAGACCATCTGCGGGTCACCCGCGGCGGGGTTCGCCGGGTCCCCATACATGTCGAAGTGGCTGCACGGCCCCTGGTTCGTCGTGGGCTGGGCGTCGTATTTGTAATTGTAGTAGCCGCCATTGCAGAAGCTGGGCGTGCTCCAGTCCATGTACCAGTGGCCGGCGCCATCGGAGGTCCAGGCCGAGGCGGGCTTCACGTCCGTGCCGTCGAACCAGGCCTGCTCGTGCGGATACGCCTGGAAGGTGAGGGGCTTGGTGTTGACCCTGTAGTTGCCCGCCCCGTTGTTGTACCAGTCGCGGTAGGTGCCGCCGCGCACCACGATGGTGCCGCCGGAGGGCGCCAGCGCGATGGCGCGGTTGAGCGTGGCCACCGGAGCGGCCTGCGTCCCGGCGTTGCTGTCATTGCCGTTCGTCGCCAGGAAGATGGCGCCCGCGGGGATGGGGTAGTTGGTGTCTGGAATCGTCGTGCCCGTGTTGTCCAGGCCGGGGATGCCGGGGTTGCCCGGCTCGTCCGGCAGGACATAGGTCACCGTCAGCTTCGGCCGGTTGGCGGCGATGGCCGCCTCCGACGAGTCCAGCTCCAGGCCGTCCATGTTGGTGATGGCATCCAGCACGAAGCCGTGGTTGGTGCCCGCGCCCTGCACCCAGCCCTGCACCGCCGCGACACCAGCCGCGTTGAGGTCCACGCCGTAGGAACCCGTCACGCCCGGCAGGAGCGTGGCGAAGGACGTGGCGCCCCGGTCCGCCGCGCCGCTGGCGCCGGCCGTGCTCCACGCGGTGCTGCTGGTTGCGTTGTTCCAGGTCGCCTGCGCTTCCACCCAGGTACGCCCGGCCGCGTGGACGAAGTAGCCCTCGCCCGTCGTGGAGTTCCTCACGTTGACGCTCAACCGGACTGACTGCACCGTCGCGTTCGCGGGGATGGCGCTCACGTCGAAGCGGAGCAGGCCGTTGCTGATCTTCCCGGAGCTCGTCGGGTAGTCGCGGTCCAGCCGGATGAGCGCGTCCGCGCCCAGGTTCACGGTGGGGGTGTTCTGCAGGAGCGTGGCATCCGACGCGCCGGTGTACGCGGCCGTCGGAGCGACCTGCTCCTGGAAGGACACGGTGACGGGCGCGCCCAGGGCGCTGTCCACGGAGGCCAGTGCATCGGAAGGGGCTTCACCGCCGCAGGCGAGGGCGAGCCACACCGGCAGCAGGACGAGCGCGTGGCGCCCGTTCGTTCGGGGAACCGAGGGAGTCATCAAGGGGGATTTCCGTTCGTGGGGGACCAACCAGGTCAAGTTCAACCCAGGCTGGGTTCAAGCACGGAATTCTCGGCAAATCCGATGATTTGTTGCGTCAACGTGGCGCGCCGCCGCTTGGACTGAAGTGCGGTTCCTCCGCGGCAGCCATCCCCAGAAAACTACAGTCAGGTGGCCCACTCCCAGCGCCTACCGCTGGCTGCTCCCGCTTGACCGGCAGCCGACCGGACAGCGCCCTGTCCTTGGGGACAAGGCTCACGGGACACCCTGGAGTCCCCACCCTTCCAGCGAACGAGGGACGGAGGAACGGATGACGACGGAGTCGGTTGCCAGCGAGAGGGAGGCGAAGGGGTCCTCGCGGCAGGAGGCGCTTCACGCGGCGAAGGTCGAAGCCATCGCCCGACAGCTGAAGCAGCGCAAGGGCACGGGCCCGGCCTCCTTCAGGAAGAAGTCGCCGCCCCACCAGGTGCCCAAGCGCAATGACTCGCGACGCAACGACGAGAAGGTGGACCTGGGCGACCTGGATCAGATCCTCGACATCGACCCGGTGGGGCTGACCTGCACGGCCGAGCCCGCGGTGACCTTCGACGAGGTGGTGCGCGCGACGCTGCCCCTGGGGCTCGTGCCGTTCATCGTCCCGGAGCACAAGACCATCACGCTCGGAGGCGCCATCGCGGGGTGCTCCATCGAGTCCATGTCCTTCCGCCAGGGCGGCTTCCACGACACCTGTCTGGAATACGAGGTCATCACCGCCAAGGGCGAGGTGCTGCACTGCTCGCCCACGGAGCAGCCGCTGCTGTTCCAGATGATCCACGGCTCGTTCGGGACGCTGGGCATCCTGTCGCGCGTCCGCTTCAAGCTGGTGCGCGCCGCGCCCTACGTGCGCGTGACGTATGAGACCTACGACACGCTGGAAGCCTTCCAGCAGGCCATCTGGCGGCACTTCAGCGCGCAGGACACCGACTACCTGGATGGGCAGATCTTCTCCCCCACGAAGCACGTGCTGTGCGTGGGGCACTTCGTGGAGAAGGCCCCCTACGTGAGCCGCTACGACTGGCTCACCGCGTACTGCGAGAGCATCCCGCGCCGGAAGGAGGACTACCTCACGACGTATGACTACCTCTTCCGCTACAACCGGGGCGTCACCCACGTCAAACCCAGGAACCTGCTGGCCCGCGCGCTGTTCGGGAAGTTCATCCACTCCGACAGCGTGCTGAGGACCGCGAACCGCTTCCACCGCCTCCTGCTTCCAGAGAAGGACCCGCCGGTCATCGTGGACGTGTTCGTCCCCTTCTCGCGCACGGCCGAGTTCATGGACTGGTATCACCGCGAGATGCGCCACTACCCGGTGTGGTGCGTGCCCTTCCGGCGGACGCGCGACTATGAATGGCTGACACCCCGGTGGTGGGCCGGGATAAGCGACCCGCTGTTCCTCGACCTCGCGGTGTATGGCCTCCCGCAGCCTCCGGGACGCAACCTCTACAAGGAGTTCGAGGACGCGCTGCGGAAGGTCAACGGCACCAAGACGCTCATCTCATACAACTACTACGACGAGGACACGTTCTGGGGCATCTGGAACCGGGATACCTACCAGACGGTGAAGCAGCGCACGGACCCGGACAACCTCTTCCGGGACCTCTACACGAAGACGTGCAAGGCGGCGCTCGGGCTGTAGCAACGGCCCGTCAGGCGGTGTCCGTCAGCACGGCAATCAACGCGCGAGACGCCGCGGACAGGCTGCGGTGCGGGACGTAGATGACGGAGAAGGGCCGTGAGCGGCCGCGCGACTTCGGCAGCACCTCCACCAGGGTGCCCCGGCGCAGGCGGTCGGCGGCGATGAAGTCATACGTCTGGCACAGCCCCATGCCCTGCTCCGCGAGCGACACCACGCCGAGCACGTCGTCCGCCACCCGCAGCGCCGTCGGGGGCGTCCAGTCGACGTCGCGGCCCTCCTCGCGGAGGATCCACGGGGCTACGCGGCCGGTGCTGGGCATGACGAAGGACAGACAGGCATGGCGCTCCAGGTCCGCCAGCGACCGGGGGGTGCCGGCCTCCTTCAAGTAGGCCTTCGAGGCGACCAGGCACATGGGCGCATCCTCCAGCTTCCGGGCCACCAGCCCGCTGTCGGGGAGCGCGCCCAGGCGGATGGCCAGGTCGAACCCCTCCGCCACCAGGTCCACGTTGCGGTTGGAGATGCTCAGCTCCACCTGCACGCGTGGATGCCGGCGCACGAACGTCCGCAGCTTCGCAGGCAGGCGGTAGTGCCCGTACGTCGTGGGCACGCTGAGACGCACGCTGCCCGTGACTTCGCCGCCCTGCCCCTGGATGGCGCGCTCCGCTTCCGCGAGCAGTCCGAAGGCCGTGCGCGACTGCTCCAGGTACAGCCGCCCCGCGTCCGTCAGGCCCAGCCGCCGCGTCGTCCTCCGCAGCAGCTGCACCCCCAGCCGCTGCTCCAGCCGGGCGAGCGCACGGCTCACCACCGAGGGCGTCGTCCCCAGCGCCGTGGCGGCGGCCGTCAGCGAACCGCGCTCCACCGCCGCGATGAAGGCCTCCACGTCGTTGAGGTGGTCGAAGCGCCGGGGCATTCATGCCTGGATAGCAAAGGTGCCATGCCGTCAGGCCCATTTATCGCCAGGGGCGGCGACAATAGTTTGGGTGATGTGACTGGCCCCCACGAAGGGGCCCCTTCCCCCGGAGCCTTGAACATGTCCTCCCTCCTCGCCGCCTCCCTCGTCGGGATGGCCGCCGCCGCCGCGCCCACCGTCAAGCCGTCCGCTCCCGCCCCCGTGCTCATCGTGATGACCAGCCATGCCACCAAGGGCAGCACTGGCGAGCCCACCGGCTTCTACCTGGGAGAGGTCACCCATCCGCTGGCCGTGTTCCAGGCCGCTGGCATCCCGGTGGAGTTCGCGTCCATCCAGGGCGGTGAGCCGCCGGTGGATGGCCTGGATTTGAAGGACGCCACCAACGCGCGCTACTGGAACGACGCCACGTTCCGGCAGTCCCTGCGCACGACGCTCAAGCTGGACGACGTGAAGGTGGGTCGCTACTCCGCCGTCTTCTACGCGGGTGGCCACGGCGCCGTCTGGGACTTCCCCCAAAGCCCGGCGGTGCAGCGGGTGACGCGCGAAGTCTACGAAGCCGGCCGCGTCGTCGGCGCGGTCTGCCACGGGCCCGCGGCGCTGGTGAACGTGAAGCTGAGCGACGGCAAGTACCTGGTCGCTGGCAAGCAGGTCAGCGCCTTCACCGACGACGAGGAGCGCGCGGTGAAGCTGGAGAAGGTGGTCCCCTTCCTGCTGGCCACCACGCTGGAGGAGCGCGGCGCGAAGCACCAGCCCGCCGCCAACTGGACGGCGAAGGTGGTGGTGGATGGCCGGCTCGTGACGGGCCAGAACCCGCAGTCCGCCACCGGCACGGCGGAGGCGGTGCGCGACCTCATCCTGGCCCGGGCGGCGAAGCCCGCCCCCTGAGCCTGGACACCGCGGCTAGAAGGCGGAGCAGGTGACGCCTTCGCAGCCTCCCGCGCCATTCTCCCGCGCGACGTTCCCGCCCGCGTCATGGGCGGTGGGCGCATGCACGCCCCACCCCGCGTTGCGCACCGCCACGTTGCCGCTGAGCGTGGGGGTGCTGGGAGACAGGACGCGGAGGCCGTCCGCGCCATTGCCCAGGAAGTGGTTGTCGCGAACCGGGCCCGTGAGCGCGAAGGGCACGAACTCCGGCAGGTCGGCCAGCGTCAGCCCGCCCGCGTTGTCCCAGAAGGTGTTGCCGTCGATGAGGACCGTCCGGCCCCCGGCCCGCAGCCCGCTGCCGTTGTTGAGGACCCACGAGTCGCGCATCACGAACCGGAACGGCTCCCAGGCCGGAGCCTCCGGTGGGGCCAGCGCGGTGTTGTTGGCGATGAGCGAGCCTTCGAATCGCAGCTCGCCGCAGAAGTCGAAGCCGCCGCCAGGGTCGAATGGCAGCCGGCCCACCACGGCGTTCAGCGTCAGGGTGCTGGACCTGACGCGGATGCTGCCATTGAAGCACTCGAAGACGTTCTGGTTCGAGGTGAAGGTCGAATCCAGCACGTCGACGGAATGGGCATCCACGAACATCACGCGCCCGTTGCCGGTGAACAGCGAGGAGCGCACGTCGAACTCGCCGGTGGCCGCGTCGAACTCGCTGCTCAACCCGGTAGCGTTCCCATGCAGGCGCGAGTCCGTGATGAGGAACCGCGCATAGCCACCCCGGTGATAGATGGCGGTCCCGTTGTCGATGAGCGCCAGCTGGTGCAGCCGCACGCTGTCCGCGCTGGCGTCGAGCACGTACCCCCAACGGAACCCCCGGAGGGTGCCGTTGCGAACGGTGCCATTGGACTCCACGACGATGCCTTGCGAGTCCCCCATCTGGGCACCGGTGCGGCGCACGGTGTGCCCGCCCAGATCCAGCACGATGCCTTCACCGACGACCCGGAGCGCTGGGACGTCCGTGCCCGGGCACGAGAGATCGCGCGTGAGCTTCGTGTGATGGGTGATGGTGTCACCACACCGGACGGAGTCGGCCGGCGCGCCCGCGCCCTCGTCACGGGCATGCGCCGCCCCTCCCCCCGTGAGCACCGACGCCAGCGCCACGGCGGCGACCGCCCCCCCCATTGCCTGCCCCATGCTGCCTCCCGGTCGGAGGCATCTGGCCTCCGGCCGCAGGAGGCTAACCATCAGGTCCCGCGCAGCTCACCGGCCCCAGGTGGCAACACGCTGACGGACGGCGAACACCCCGGCTGGCGTCCTCCCCCGCGACACTCCCGCTGGCGAAGGCATGACCCCAGGCCCTGCACACAACCAGAAGCTATGTCCCCCAATGACTTTCCTGTGACACCGACAGGGCAAGCTTTGAGGTCGCATGGCACCCATATAACAAACTTGATCGAACTTAAGTAGATCAGGCCGAATTCCTGGAAGGTGATGACCGGCCCGTCGCCATCCCGCCAGGAATCAATCTCCCCTTCCTGGAGCAATCCCTTGAAGTTTCGACTCGCATTGCTGCTGCCAGGCCTCGTCCTTGTCTCGTGTGAGGCGCCACCTCCCGAACCGGGCCCCGAGGCGGTCGCCGCCACCTCCACCACCGAGCAGCTCAACGCGCTCACGGGCGCGCTTGAATGCAAGCTGCCCGTGGCCAATGTCACCACCGCCCTGCCGCTCCAACTGGAGCGTCGCTTCGTGGGAAATCCCAGCCTGGCGAACTCCCGCGTAGGACAGGCGCTCGCGGCGGGCGACCTGGATGGAGACGGAGCGCTGGAGCTCCTCGTCGGGGCCCCTGGCACTGGGACGCTGAAGGGCTATGCGTTCGCGGTCCGCACGACCGCGAACGGGCAGCCCGACATCCGGACCCACTACGCGCGCTATGAGGGGGAGCTGGCCGGCAACCGGCTCGGCGCGGCCCTGGCCGCGGGCAACTTCACGGCGGGGACGGGCAATGACCTGGTGATGGGTGCGCCGGGCCACTCCACGCCGCTGGCCAACCAGGGTGTCGTCTATCCCGTGGACGGCGCGCAGATCACCGGTGGTGACCGGGCCCTGACCGCCGCCTCCGTGCGCTTTCGTGGCGCGGCCGCCAACGATGGCGCCGGGCAGTCGCTGGCCGTGGGCAACGTGACGGGCACGAACGCCCTCGACCTCATCGTCGGCGTTCCCCTCAACGAGAGCACGGGGTCGCCCAATACGGGCACCGTCTACGTCTTCCCCGGCGCTGTCACGGCCACCGCGGCGGGGAGCCTGGCCTCTTCCGCCCTGAAGATCTTCGGAACGGGCACCACGCAGGCGGACGTCCAGGCCGGCGCGTCGGTCACCGTGGCGGACATGGACGGCGATGGCCAGAGCGACCTCGTGGTGGGCGCCCCCCGGCTCGACGTGGGAGCGAACAACGACTCGGGCGCGGCGTATGTCTTCTATGGCCCCCTGACGGGCAGCACCAAGACGCTGGCGGACGCCGACCTCGTCCTCACCGGGGTGAACGCGGGTGAACTCGCGGGTACGGCGGTCACGGCGGTGGGCGACGCGAACAACGACGGCTATGAGGAACTGCTGGTGGGTGCCCCCGGCTCCGGCGCCCTCCCGGGCCGGGCCTACCTCGTGTATGGCGGCGCCCGGCAGGCGCCCCAGACGGTGGTGTCCCTGGGCGCGGCGAACCACCTCAAGATGACGGGCATCCTGGGTGACCAGGCCGGCGTGGCGCTGGCGAGCCCCGGTGACATCAACGGCGATGGCTTCAGGGACCTGCTCATCGGCGCGCCCAACCACTCCTCGGCCACAGGCGCCGTGTATGTGGTGTATGGGAACGGCACCCCGACGGGCTTCCCCACGGGTTCACTCTCGCTCGCCACCGTGTCCCGCTACATGGGGGCCTCCGGGGGCAACCAGGCGGGCAGCGCGTTGGTCGGGCTTGGAGACGTGAACAACGATGGCGCGGCGGACTTCGCGGTCGGCGCGCCGGGCTTCAACTCGAACGCGGGCATCGTCTACCTGGTGTTCGGCGTCGGCCCGCGCCCCTGGTACACGGACACGGACGGCGACCGCTACGGCCTGGACAGCGGCTCCGAGATCCGCTGCGGCGAACCGACCACCGGCTTCGCGTTGAGCGGCGGTGACTGCAACGACGCCCTCGCGACCATCAACCCCGGCGCCGAGGAGATCTGCGATGGCGTCGACAACAACTGCGATGGGCTGAAGGACGACGACGTCGGCGCGGGAACCACCATCCCGTTCGACTGGTACCTGGATGCCGACGGCGACAAGCACGTGGACTTCGCCAACAGCGTGCGCCAGTGCGCCGCGCCGGGCGCGGAATGGACCCGGACCCCGGACGTCGTGGGCGAGGAGTGCGCCACGCCCGGCTCCGACAGCGACGCGACCGTCTATCTGGGCGCGCCTGAAATCTGCGACGCGCAGGACAACAACTGCGACGGCAACGTGGATGACGACGCGACGCGGTGGAGCACCTGGTACCGCGACGCGGACAGTGACACCTTCGGCAACGCGGCCCAATCCCAGAAGGCCTGCTTCAGCCCGGACGGGTTCGTGGCCAACAACCAGGACTGTGACGACACGGACTCGCTGACCCGGCCGACCGGAACGGAGGTCTGTGACGGCAAGGACAACAACTGCTCCGGCGTCGTCGACGAAGGGGTCAAGACGACCTACTACCAGGACGCGGACCACGACAACCACGGGACGCTGCTCGCGTCCACCCAGGCCTGCTCCCTGCCGCCCAACCACTCGCTCCTGAGCGACGACTGCGACGACACTTCAGCCCTGCGCTACCCGGGCAAGGCGGAGGTCTGCGACGGCCTGGACAACAACTGCGACTTCGACACCGACGAGGGCGTGAAGACGACCTTCTTCCGGGACGCGGACAATGACACCTTCGGCACCGCGCTGACCTCCACGCAGGCCTGTGCCCGCCCGGCGGGCTACGCCACCAGCAACACGGACTGCAACGACGCGAACAGCGCGGTGAAGCCCTCCGCCACGGAGGTCTGCGACAACGTCGACAACAACTGCAACGGCACGGTGGACGAGGGCGTGAAGCTGACCTTCTACGCCGACGCGGATGGCGACGGCGTGGGGACCACCAACCCCAGCTTCCGCATCCAGGCGTGCACGGCGACCACCGGCTACGTGAGCACCGCGACGGACTGCAATGACAACCGGGGTGACGTCAAGCCGGGGGCTCCCGAGCTGTGCGACGACTTCGACAACGACTGTGACAGCCTCGTCGACGAAGGGCTGGCCACGTCCAACTGGTACCTGGACGCGGACGGCGACGGCTACGGCGGCGCGGGCGGGACGGCGGTGACGAAGTGCCGCGTGCCGGGTCCCGGCTACGTGGGCAGCCACTCCGACTGCGATGACACCACGCCTTCCATCAGCCCGGCGCAGACGGAGATCTGCGAGCCCACCAGTCAGACACAGGTGGACAACAACTGCGACGGCGACACGCAGAACGCCGCCAATGCCGTCACCTGGTACCGCGACGCGGACGGGGACACCTACGGCACGACGGCGAACACGCAGAAGCGCTGCACCCAGCCCTCCGGCTACGTGGGGCGCGAGCTGGACTGCGACGACGCGAACGCGAGCCGCAACCCGGGACGGCAGGAGCTCTGCGAGGCGGGGGGCGCCTCCGCCCAGGTGGACAACGACTGCGACGTGGACACGAACGACGTCGACCCGAACGTCCCCGAAGCCAACGGCGGCACCCCCATCTGGTACGGAGACGCGGACCGGGACGGCCACTCGGGCACCGCCTTCAAGCTGCGCTGGTGCACCAACCCCACGGACCTCAAGGACCCCGTCACCCAGGCGTACATCGTCCAGGGCGCGTACCTGTCCACCCCGCCCGACGACTGCAATGACTCCTCCAGCGGCGTCTACATGCGGGAGGCCTGGTACGAGGACAAGGACGGCGACGGCTGCGGCAACCCGCTCCGGAGCGTCCAGTCCTGTGGTTCGCCCTCCTGCGGGATCGCCTACGTGCGCAACAACACGGACCTCAATGACAACCTGCCGGGTAACTGCAGCGTCCTGGGGCCGGACAGCATGAGCCGCCAGTCCATGCCCCCGCCGGTCTTCCTGGAGGAGCAGCCCGCACCGGCGCTCCCGCCAGAGACGGTGGGCAGCACGTTCCGGATGAACACCCCGCTCGACGCGAACGCGCAGGCCCAGCGGTAGGTCGCCCCCCCCGCCCGGGTCCGGTGCGAGTCCTTCCGCAAGGAAAGTGAGAGAGAGGGCGGGTCTGGCACGTTGAAGAGGGGCACCGCGCGACCTTCCGCGCGGTGCCTTCCTCGCGAGGTCGCCCACATGCCCCCCTTCCTCCGGCCCCTGCTGCTCCTGCTGACACTCCAGACCCTTGCCGGGTGTGAGGACACGCCCCCACCTCCCACCACAGACGCAGGCACGGCCGACGCAGGCACGGCCGACGCAGGCACGGCCGACGCAGGCACGGCCGACGCAGGCCCCTACGTCTGGGACGGCACCTACACCGAACTCGAGGAGCGCGGAGACTGGCAGGACACGGGCCCCTTCGCGCCGTGCGCCTTCGACGCGCAGGACGCGTCCACCAACGCCTGCGAGGAGCTGTCACGCTTCGACATGTCGCGGTGCGACCCGGAGGCCCTCGCCGCGCTCCCGCAGGACGGCATCTACCTGGCCAACGGCCGGGATGACAGGCTCCTGGCGGATGGCGGGCCTCCCGACTCCACCTCCCCCCTCGGCTTCCAGCTGAGGACCGACGGCGGCACGAGCACCATGTACGACGAGCCACTCCTCCACCGGGACACGGAGGGAGGCCGCTTCGCCGTCGTGGGGAGGCTCACGCGCACGGGCACGACCGTCGCCATGCTGGGCTGCCAGACACCGGCGCCGGGCATCGTCACCGGCTGCTTCGCCTCCTGCCGCCGGGGGAAGGTGAACCAGCGGGGCACCTTCCAGGCCCACCGGGTCGCCCACTCGTCGGGAGAGCCCGAGTCCTCCGGAGGGCTGACGCTGGTGTCGGAGCGGTTCGTGGCGGTGGGCCAGCCCGTGGACGTCTATGTCGCGAAGGGCCACGCCTATGTCGTCTCCCTGTCCCACCTCGGCCGGCCCGGAGGCCTCACCGTCTTCGACGTGAGCGATCCGAAGAACCCCGTCTTCCGGACGTCCATCAGCCTGCCCTCGGACAACTTCTGGAATGGCGTCTGGGCCAAGGGGGACGCCCTCTACGTGGCCAGCAGCGTCATGGGGACGCTCGTCTATGACATCACCCAGCCCGCGGCGCCCACCTTCGTGCGCAACCTGCCCACGGGGGACTTCGGCGCCCACACGGTGCTCGTGGACGGAGACCGGCTCTACGCCATGGTCCCCAACACCGGCACCTTCGTCTACGACGTGACGCAGCCGCTGAACCCCGTGCCGCGCGCCCGCATCACGGTCCCCGGGGACGTGGACTCCGGCGGCCCCCACGACACCTTCGCGCATGGCAACCGCCTGTACATCAGCAACGCCTTCGGCCCCTACGCGGTGATGGACGTCACCGACCTGGACGACGTGAAGCTGCTGGGCACGTATCCCCGCCCGGACCTCGCCTACTCACACCACAGCGCGGTGGGCACCTTCGCCGGGCGCACCCTCGCCTTCGAAGGCGGCGAGTTCAACGCCTCCCACGTGCGGGTGCTCGACGTCACCAACCCCGCCCGCATCGTGAAGCTGGGGGAGTTCCGCATGAGGCCCATCACGTCCGTGCACAACCTCATCCTGCGCGGCACCCGCCTCTACGTGGCCTGGTACCACGAGGGGCTGCGCGTGCTGGACGTGTCCAACCCGACGAAGCCCACGCAGCTGGCGCACTACAACACCTTCCGGGAGACCGACCCCCACCGGGGCGACAGCATCTTCGAGGGTGTCTTCAGCGTCCGGCTGCCCGGCGACGGCTACGTGTACATCGTGGACTCCTCCCGGGGACTGCTCATCTTCAACGAGCTGTAGCGGCCGTTTGGAGCGACACCCGCGTGCCTCCCGCGGGTGTCCTCCCTTCGCGCCGGTGTCTGGCCCCGTGGGCCGCGAAGGCCTGGGGTGCTCGCCCTCGTCGTCGTGGGGCCGGCGACCAGGGGGCCCACGCGGGCAACCTGCCGGGCGGCGGGGAGGGCAAGGGCTTCGGGCAGTTGCCGGGCCAGCAGCCCCGGGAGCGGCCGGGCACGGCGCCCAGCGCGATGGCCCGCCTGGAGTGCGCGACCCCGGGGCGCGCCTGTCGTACCGTCACCCGCATCGTCGCGAACCGGCGCCCGCGGCTGTTTGGAGGGTACGGTTACATGACGGAGTACCCCATCGCCCACCTGTTCGCGGCCCCCGCGTGCCGCGCACCTTCACCCGTTTCCCAAGGAGGCTCCCCGTGAGCCAGGAAGCATTCATCTTCGACGCCGTCCGTACCCCTCGCGGCAAGGGCAAGAAGGGCGCGCTGCACGGCACCAAGCCGGTGTCGCTGCTCATCGGGCTGGTGGAGGCCCTCAAGCAGCGCAACCCCACCCTGGACCCCCAGCGCATCGACGACGTGGTGCTGGGCGTCGTCTCCCCGGTGGGAGACCAGGGCGCGGACATCGCCCGGACGCTGGTGCTGGCGGCGGGCCTGCCGGAGACCACCGGCGGCGTGCAGCTCAACCGCTTCTGTGCCTCCGGCCTCACGGCGGTGAACCTGGCCGCGCAGCAGGTGCGCTCCGGCTGGGAGCACCTGGTCATCGCGGGCGGCGTGGAGAGCATGTCGCGCGTGCCCATGGGCTCCGACGGCGGCGCCTGGGCCCTGGACCCCGCCACCAACTACGACACCTACTTCGTGCCGCAGGGCATCTCCGCGGACCTCATCGCGACGATGGAGGGCTTCACCCGCGAGGACGTGGACGCCTACGCCGCGCGCTCCCAGGCGCTGGCGGCCAAGGCCTGGGCGGGCGGCTACTTCAACAAGTCCGTCGTCCCGGTGCGGGACCAGAACGGCCTCACCGTGCTCGACCGTGACGAGCACATGCGCCCGGACTCCACCGTGGCCTCGCTGGGGCAGCTCAACCCGTCCTTCAGCGTGATGGGCGAGGCGGGCGGCTTCGACGCGGTGGCGCTGCAGAAGTACCACTCCGTGGAGCGGATCCACCACGTCCACACGCCGGGGAACTCCTCCGGCATCGTGGACGGCGCGGCGCTCGTGCTGGTGGGCTCGGAGAAGGTCGGCAAGGCGCTGGGGCTCAAGCCCCGGGCGCGCATCGCCGCCGTGGCCACCTCCGGCTCCGACCCCACCATCATGCTCACGGGCCCCATCCCGGCCACCCAGAAGCTGCTGGGCATCGCCGGCCTCACGGTGAAGGACATCGACCTCTTCGAGCTCAACGAGGCCTTCGCCTCCGTGGTCCTCAAGTACCAGAAGGACCTGGGCATCCCGGACGAGAAGCTCAACGTCAACGGCGGCTCCATCGCCATGGGCCACCCGCTGGGCGCCACCGGCGCGATGATCCTCGGAACCGTGGTGGATGAGCTGGAGCGGCGGCAGGCGCGCCGCGCGGTCGTCACCCTGTGCGTCGGCGGCGGGATGGGTGTGGCCACCCTCGTCGAGCGCGTCTGAACCTCCCCCCCTTCCCTTTGAAGAATTCGAGCGACCCCATGAGCGAACAGAACACCCTGCGCTGGGAAAAAGACGCCGACGGCATCGTGGTCTTGACGTTGGATGACCCGGGCCAGTCCGCCAACACCATGAACGCCGCGTACGTGAAGTCCATGCGCGCCGCGGTGGACCGGCTGGTCCAGGAGAAGGACAGCATCACCGGCGTCATCCTCACCTCCGCGAAGAAGACCTTCTTCGCCGGCGGGGACCTGAACGACCTGCGCCGCGTGAAGAAGGACGAGGCGAAGCAGGTCTTCGAGCTCTGCGAGGAGATCAAGGCGCAGCTGCGCACGCTGGAGACCTTCGGCCGGCCCGTGGTCGCGGCGCTCAACGGCGCGGCGATGGGCGGCGGGCTGGAGATCGCCCTCGCGTGTCACCGGCGCATCATCGCGGACGTGAAGGGCGCGCAGGTGGGCCTGCCGGAGGTGACGCTGGGGCTGCTGCCCGGCGGCGGCGGCGTGGTGCGCACGGTGCGCATGCTGGGCATCACGGACGCGCTGATGAAGGTGCTGCTCCAGGGCCAGCGCTACCGCCCGCAGGAGGCGAAGGAGCTGGGCCTGGTGCACGACGTGGTGGAGTCCGTGGACGCGCTGCTGCCCGCCGCCAAGGCGTGGGTGAAGGCGAACCCGAAGGCGCAGCAGCCGTGGGACCAGAAGGGCTACAAGATTCCGGGCGGCACGCCGTCCACCCCGGCGCTCGCGGCGAACCTGCCCGCCTTCCCCGCCAACCTGCGCAAGCAGCTCAAGGGCGCGAACATGCCCGCGCCGCGCGCCATCATGGCGGTGGCCGTGGAGGGCACGCAGGTGGACGTCGACACCGCGTTCACCATCGAGTCGCGCTACTTCACCGAGCTGGCCGTGGGCCAGGTCGCGAAGAACATGATGCAGGCGTTCTTCTTCGACATGCAGCACATCAACTCCGGCGGCGGCCGTCCCAAGGGCTTCCCCCAGCACACCGCGAAGAAGGTGGGTGTCCTCGGCGCCGGGATGATGGGCGCGGGCATCGCCTACGTCTGCGCCAAGGCCGGCATCGACGTGGTGCTCAAGGACGTGAGCCTGGAGTCCGCGGAGAAGGGCAAGCAGTACTCCGCGAAGCTGGTGGAGAAGGCCATCCAGAAGGGCTCGTCCACGAAGGAGAAGGGCGAAGCGCTCCTCGCGCGCATCACCCCCGCCATGGACCCCGCCGCGCTGGCGGGCTGCGACCTGGTCATCGAGGCCGTGTTCGAGGACGTGAAGCTCAAGCACAAGGTCTTCCAGGAGGTTCAGGGCGTGGTGGCCCCGGACGCGCTGCTCGCGTCCAACACCTCCACCCTGCCCATCACCCTGCTGGCCGAAGGGGTGACGCGCCCGCCCGACTTCGTGGGCATGCACTTCTTCTCCCCCGTGGACAAGATGCCGCTGCTGGAGCTCATCGCGGGCAAGCAGACGAGTGACGCCGCGCTGGCGAAGGCCATCGACATCGCGGTGCAGATTGGCAAGACGCCCATCGTCGTCAACGACAGCCGGGGCTTCTTCACCAGCCGCGTGATTGGCACGTTCCTCAACGAGGCCATCGCCATGGTGGGCGAGGGCCTGCCGCCCGCGTCCATTGAACAGGCGGGGCTCCAGGCCGGCTACCCCGCGGCCCCGCTCCAGTTGGTGGACGAGTTGACGCTCACCCTGCCCCGGAAGATCCGCAAGGAGACCCAGGCCGCCGTCGAGGCCGAGGGGAAGACGTGGGAGGTCCACGGCAGCTACGCGGTGATGGACGCGATGGTCGACCAGCACCAGCGCAAGGGCCGCTCCACCGGCGGCGGCTTCTACGACTACGTCGACGGCAAGCGCACGGGCCTCTGGCCGGGCCTCACCCAGCACTACACGAAGCCCGGCCACACCATCCCCTTCGAGGACATGAAGGAGCGGATGCTGTTCGCGGAGGCCATCGACACGGTGCGCTGCTTCGACGAGGGCGTCCTGCGCTCCGCCGCGGACGCGAACGTGGGCTCCATCCTCGGCATCGGCTTCCCGCCCTGGACGGGCGGCGTCGTGCAGTACATCAACGGCTACGAGGGGCCCACCGGCACGGGGCCGCGCGCCTTCGTCCTGCGCGCCCGCCAGCTCGCGGAGCGCTACGGGAAGCACTTCCTGCCGCCCGCGTCCCTCGTCGCGAAGGCGGAGAAGGGCGAATGCCTCCCGTAGCCGTCCCCCCCGACAGGGCAGGTGCGTCAACACCGGGCAGCCCCGCATCGCGCCGGACTCCGTGCCCATCCCGCCGGAGTCCAGGAGCCGCTTCACCAGTCTCTTGAGGGAGGCCGCCCAGGCCTTCCAGGGCGCGGACGCAGCCAGGGCGGTGACGACGGCCGTGTCGTCACTGCCCGCCACGTCGAGCGCATCAGGGCAGTGACGACGGCCGCTCCACTTTTTTGTCGGAGATTGAACCAGGCTTGCGCGGCCCTTCCGTATCGAACCCGGACGACCATCGTCGTCCCGGGCCATGTCCGGTCCGCTTGAGGGGGGAAAGCCCGCCATGCGAACGCTGCAAGAACCGTCATTGTTGGGAGGGGTGCGTCCACCGGGCGCGCCCGTGCGCACGGAAGGCCTTCGCTTGCGTTGGCTCCAGGGCGTGGTGGCCGCGCTGGGACTCTGGGGCTGCGGTGAGGCCGTGCCCCCCAGCGCCGAGCCCGCGGAGGCCCCCGTCGCCCTTGGCACCGCGGAGCAGGGCCTGTCCTGCACGGCCGACGACATCGCCAGCGGTGACTGGGTGTGCTCCGGCAACTTCACCTACAGCCTGGAGTGCTACGCGCGGACGAACTCCGCAGCGTGTGGCCAGGACACCACCCCCAAGACGTGTACGTCCTATGCCTCGTGCCAGCACGAGGACTTCGGGTACACCGGCGAGATCCACGAAGCGGTGCTGCCCTTCGACAGCCTCTCGGGCACGACGTGCGACAGGCTCGCGGGCAATTACTTGCGGATGAACGTGCCCCTTGAGCAGCGGGCGGGCATCACCTGGCTCTGGTACATCGGAAACCTGCCGGGCGGTGAGGAGTCCGTGCGCGGGGGAACGGCGCCCCGCAAGGCCGCCGCGAGCATCGGCCCGGAGGCCTGCTACATCACCTTCTCCAACTACCCGGTCATCGCGACGGGCACGGGGCCCCAGTGCGGCACCGTGGAGTCGGCGTGCACGGTGGCGTGCACGACCCCCCGGACGTGCCAGGTGAATGGCGCCTGGGTCACCGACGCGCTGGCGTGCGGGACCATGGTGGGCGCGTGCGGCCCCGGCAGCGGTTCGCCCCTCTACAACGCCTGCCGCGACCCGGGCCACGGCACCGCGCCGGACGCCGACTGCGGCGCGGGCTTCGTGGACGGACAGGCCGCCGGCAGCTCCTCGGTTTCGCAGGTGCAGGCCCAGGCCGCGGCGCAGTGGGCCGCCTCCGGGAGCCCGGGCGCGCCCGTCTATGACGCGCCCATCACCTGCTCGGAGTGCCGCAGCAGCTTCTCCCTGTCCAAGCAGGAGGTGGACCGTCGCATCTACGCGACGGTGGCCATGTACAAGAAGGCGCCCAAGCTGAACCTGCTGGCCGGCGCGGCGTACGCCCTCGCCCGCGACAACCCGACGCTGACGCAGGCGGAGCTGACGGCCGGCATCAACACCCTCTCCACCGCGCTCAACGCCTACCCCTTCGACCCCGCGAAGGACGGCAGCGGTCCGATGATGCGGGTGATGCTCCGCATGCTCGCCCGCGCCGAGCCGGCCATGTCCACCACCACGGCGCCCGGCCGGGCGCTGCGGGCCCACGCCCGCGCCCTGCTGGCCAGCATGCACAACGGCCTGGACCTGGAGCGCGGCCTCGCCAACGCCCACTCCCTGGTGGAGCGCTACGCGGAGGCTGAAGCCTTCACCCAGGAGACCTGGGGCAAGCTGTTCGACCTCGCGCAGGGCAACGCCGCGCTGGCAGCGGCCGTGAATGGCGGCGGCATCGGGGGCGCGCTGGGCGTCCACACCACCCACAACGCCGCGCAGATGCTGGCCGTGCATCCGCTGGGGCCGCTCGCGGGCTTCATCCTGCCCCGCCTCGGCGCGGACGGGAGCCTGTCCGCCACGCCGGAGGACGCACGGAGCTTCATGGTGCTCGCGAGCACCCAGGGCCTGTCCGCCGTGCAGCAGTACTCCGACATGCTCCACGCCCTGAACACGGCGGAGCAGGCGTACCGCGCCGCCATCGCCCTGAAGAAGCCCGTCACCCCGCTGGCCCTGACGGGTGGCGCTGGCGACGAGGCGATGACGACGGCCACGGCCGCGCCGGAGGAGGCCGCGCTGCGGACGGCCATCGACGCGGCCCGCGCGCGGGGCACGCAGCTGAAGGATCAGCTCAACGGCGTGCGGGAAGGCGTCACGGGCGGACTCGGCGTGGTCGCGGACCTCTTCCGGAGGGACGGCGCGGTGGACTTCGCCGACGACCTGGTGAGGTTCACCCAGGCGTTGAGCACCACCCTGGAGGCGGTGTCGAAGTACGCGGAGAGCTCCATCAAGATCGCGGAGAAGGTCACCGGCCTGCTCGACCTGGGCGCCAAGGGCTTTGAGATCGTCAGCGGCGCGGTGTTCACCGGGCAGATCGTCAGCGCCGTCTTCCAGCTCTTCTCGATGCTGCGCAAGCCGCAGGAGCCGCCCATCGAGCAGACCATCCTCCTGGAGGTCCGCAAGCTGCATCAGCTGGTGGAACAGCTCCAGGATCGCATGTTCAGTCGCTTCGACCGGGTGGACCGGAAGCTCAATGACATCCACCGGGACATGCACGACCGCTTCGCCCTGGTGGACTGGAACCTGGGCCTGGCGAACCAGAACGTGCAGGAGGTCCAGCAGTCGCTGCACTCGCTCCAGGCGGGGCTGAACCGCGTGGACCAGAGCATGTACGAATACTTCAACGACACGAAGAACGACGCGTTCGAGCTGTCGGCGTGGTCCTACCTGGGCTGGAGCTCACGCCACCCCACGCCCATGCGCTACGAAGAGGAGTTCGTCCCCGCGGAGAACCAGTTCTCCAAGTGGGGCGCGGTGGACGCGCGCTTCTCCACCATCCTCTCCGGCATCGACGGCCGGGGCGCCAACCCGGACGTCAGCCCCACGGACGAGCTGTCCTCGCACCAGCTCACCTACAACATCAACTACCTGCGGGAGTTCCCGCTCCAGTTGAACCTGGGCATGCTGCACGCCGAGCGCATCTCCAGCCCGAAGGACTGGATGGCGGGCTCGGAGGCCTACGCGCAGCTCTTCGAGGAGCAGCCGGTCCTGGGCGCCACCATGCTCACCACGCGCCACGCCAACCTCATCACCGCCGGCACGCAGCTGGACACGGCGCTGCGCAACATTGGCAAGCCGCTGTTCACCAAGCTCCACGAGCGCTACCAGGCGGACTGGAGCGTGCTCAAGACGCTCATCGAGAGCGCGGAGAACACCTGGCGGACCGACCCCAACCGGGGGATGTACGGCGTCGACCCGTGGGGCGCTCCGGAGCAGGAGCCGACGGCGCACGTGCTCAAGCCGGCGAACAAGGCCATCGTGCCGTGCTGGGGCGGCGCGTGGGGCGACTACAACGCGGACAATGCGCCGGATGAGATCTCCGTGAATCCCGCCCGCTGGAACCATGACGTGCTGCGCCCGCTGCTCATCGCGGACAACATGAACGTGGATGGCGCCGCCATCGACCTGTGCGGCGAGGGCAGCTGGCAGCTCTACTCCGAGGTCTTCACCGGCTTCGGCGGCATGTACGAGCGCAAGTACCGGCTGCAGTCCAACATCTACGTCCGCTACACCTACTGGGACACCGCCACGAACTCGGTGAAGTCCGAACGGGTGTTCGGCCACGTCTTCACCGGCGGCATGGAGTTCGTCGCCCTGGTGCGCGGGGTGGACCGGCCCACCTACAACCCGAACTCGGCGGAAGACCCCCACAAGGCGATGGTGACGCGCTGGGGCCACGTGCAGGCCAACATCGCCTCGTCCGACTACCCCATGGCCACCGCGTTGCGCACCACCGTGCGCGCCCGGATGGTGGAGGTGCTGAAGGACCAGCAGCGTCAGTTCTACGGCTCCATCGCCGCGCGGATGAACCAGGGCGGTGACCCGCTACAGGTCCAGTCCAAGCGCATGACGGGCACGCGGCTGCTGTGGCAGGCCTACGTGGCGCTGGCGCTGCCCCTGTCGCTGGAGCACGACGAGAACCTGCGCGGGCTGCTGTACGGCGAGGACGCGGTGATGTCGGGCTACGACACCCTCCAGGACGTGGAGGTCTCCCCGGTGATGAACGACGTGATGGACATGTATGCGTTGTTCAGCGCCGCCACCACGCCGCCGACCCACAACATCCTGGCGGACCTGCACCCGGCGGTGACGTCTCGGGCCGACCGCTTGAGGGACACCGTCAACGCCACCCTGGATGCCCAGGCCGCCGCCGGTGGCCCTGAAGCCAGCACCTGGGTGGAGCCGACGCTGCTGCGGCTGCGGCTCAGCGTCCCGAACTGAGTGACGGCCCACGGGCCGCGGGGGACTTCCCCTCCGCGGCCCGGCGGGCTTCAGCGGGGCGAGACGATGTAGCGCCCCAGCTTCGACACGGACGCGCTGACGGTGTTCGCCCCGGTGTCCACCTGGGCCCCCACAACTGCCTGGGCCGGCCCGTCGTCAGGCTTCCAGTAGAGCGTGAGCGACGCCTCCGCGCCCCCCTCTGGAATGAGCTTCGGATCGTACGCCACGGTCAGCCGCACCGGCTGCTTGAACGCCCCGGACGCAGGCTCGAAGGCGTAGTTGTGCGCGGACATGAAGGCGTTCCAGGGCGTGGGCACGACCATGCCGGAGCGCCAGGCCCCCGGCTCCACCTGCACGTCCGCCACCAGCGCCCCCGCGGGCAGCTCCCACCGCACCTGCCCCGCGTACATGTTCACGGTGCCACCCGCCGGCGTGAACCGGGCGGAGTCCCCGCACTGGTTCGCCCGCAGCTCGCCACCCGCGACGCAGGCGGCCAGCGTGTCACCGCCCGCCAGCGCATCCAGGATGCGCCGGTACTGGTACACCGACGTGGCGAGCGGCACGCCCGCGTGCAGCGCCACGGTGCCCCCGCCCGTCGACCACAGGGTGTCTGTCTTCCGCAGGCCCTCCGCCAGCTGCGCGTAGTCCAGCCCGTTGCGCTGGCAGAGCTCCCAGGCGGTGGGGGCGAACTGCTGGTTGACGTCATCGCAGAGGCTGCCCGCCTGTCCGCCCACCCGGTAGGAGATGGCCCGCACCAGCCACTCGTGGGACAGCTCGTGGCGAAGGAAGAGCACGACGTGTGCGTACTCGTGCGCCACCAGCACCTGGTGCTCGAGCGCCACGGCGTTCTCGACAGTCAAAGGCCGCGGGACCTCCGGCGGCGGCGCCCGGGAGGCCTCCAGCTCCCAGAGACAGACATTCGAGCCCGGTCCCGGCTCCAGCCCGGTCTGGTTCATGAACGCGCTGCCGGACACGGTCCCCTTCGGGCCACAGAGGCTGTCGCCCGCCAGGTGGATGTCCACCGGCACCATCCGCGGCGACACGTCCACCCCCGCCACGGAGACCAGGTCGTCCTTCACGGCCCGGAACCCCGCGTAGCGCGCGAAGAGGTACGTCTCCTCCAGGGGACAGGGCTCCTCGCAGACGACGCGGAAGGTGTCTCCCGGCCGCTGGTAGGCGCGGTACTCACGCCCGCCGAGCATCACCTGCGTCCTGGGCACCGCGACGACTTCAGGCGGAGGACGGCCCGCGTCCACGCCCGCATCCGGCCTGGAGACGCCCGCGTCGGAGGGAGCGCCCGGCTCCGGATCATCGCCACAGGCGGACATGAACACGAGAAGAAGACAGAGCAGGGCGCGCGGCGGCGCTTGGAAGGAAGGCATGAGGCCGCAGGTAGAGCACGCCCCGCGCCACCTCGCGCGCTGGCCGTGTCGCCTTCGTTGGCCACGTCCCGGAATTCGCGTCCTGGGAGTGAGGAGAAAAACGGGGAACCCACGTTCTGGGGGAAACGGCGAATGAACGCCCTCCTCCCCTGGAGCATCCCCCATGAAACCGTCCTCGACCTCCCTCGCCCTGGCACTCGTCGGCGCCGGCTGGCTCATCGGCGCGTCCCCCGTCCAAGCGGCAGCGCCCGCGTCCTCCGGACCGCGTGAGCTCGCGCGGGTCAGCGGGGCGCCCGGCAACCACGTCGTCTTCCTTGAGAACGACGAGGGCGAGGTGGATGTGGCGGTCGCGGCGACCTATCCGCTGCGTCCCCTCATCGCCCCCCGCTTCCTCAAGTCACACACGGCGGCGGAGGTGTTCCTCGCGGTGGCTCCCGCCAACCAGGCGCTGCCCACGGCCCTCATGCGGAACGCGCGCCTCGTGGTGGACCGCGACATGCGGGAGAAGCTCCAGCGTGAGAACGCGGCGGCGCTCGCCAGCATGCCTTCGACCCGCGACTCCGGAGGCCAGTCCCTGGCCGCGAGCTGTTCGGAGTTCTTCCGCGGCTGGGTCGGCACCGTCTATGGCGATGCCTCGTGCGGAGACCCCAGCCAGGAGGTCATCGAGACCGTCCACCCGAGCGATACGTACTGCACCAGCGGCTGCGACTACACGCTCGGGGCCTTCGACAAGGGGACGTGTGAGCCCAAGCTCCGCTCGTGCGACATCATCAAGGGGACGGCGAGCGTCGTTCGCCTGCGCGCCACGAACTGGTGGGGCGGCCCCAACTTCAATCACCCGGGACACTTCGCCCACTTCGGCGTCGCCAACTGCACCGGCAACGGGCCCGTGGACTTCAACTACAAGCGGGGCACGGCCAGCACCACCACCCTCCAGGTGCCGGTCAACGGCATGCTCCACGTCAAGCTGGGGTCGGAGATCGTCCCCGGGAACGCCGCCAACTTCGTGAGCTATGGCCAGTGGAAGACGGGCAAGCCCGCCAGCGGCACGACGTACGTGGGCAACAGCCTGTCGGTGGAGGCCAATGGCGGCACCGATGATCGGGTGATCGCCTGCGGCGACATCTACACCTCCTACACGATGACGGACATCTCGTCGCCCACCTGCCACGGCCCCGAGATCTCGCTTTGCAGCGGCTCCAACTGCACCAGCGCCTGCTTCTACTGCTCGGGCGGAAGCTGCCCCACCAACTGAAGTCCGCCAGCGCGGCCGTCGCCAGCCTCAGCGACGGCCGCGCAGCTCCTTGATGACGTCGCGCTCATGCGCAAGAGCTTCGGCTATCGCCGCGACTGACATTTTCGGGTGACGGTGGATCTCCTCCCGGAACACCCTCAACGGAAAGCCAGTCGGATTCCTAGAAAGCTGGAAACTCGCGCAACTCAATCACGGACATCGCGAAAATGGCCTCAGGAGATTCGCATGTCCAACTACCGCATTCGTCCGGGCGACACCCTTTCGGCGCTCGCCTCCCGCTTCAAGACCAGCGTTTCGGCGCTGGCGCGCACCAACAACATCGCCAATCCCAACCTCATCTACGCGGGCCGCTCGCTGCGCGTCCCCGGCCATGGCGGAACGGACAGCTTCCAGCCCGCCAGGGGCGGTGGCGCGAAGGGGCCCGGCGGCGCGGGTCGCAACGGCGGCGCGGCGGGGGGCGGCTCGGTGGGGGCTCCGCGTGGCACCGGAAGCTCTGGCCCGGCGACGCCCGCGATGCGCAAGCTGGCGGAGGCGGGCCGGGCGGCCGCGATGGGCATGGGCGGCTACAACAGCCAGGGCCTGTGCGCCACGGGCGTCAGCCGCGCCATCCAGAACGCCTTCGGCGTCAAGGTCTGGGGCAATGGCAACCAGATTGACAACAACCTGCCGCGCGACAAGTTCAAGCAGGTCAACATGTCGCTCGAGGAAGCGCTGAAGACGCCGGGCCTGGTCCTCACCTGGGAGAAGACCTCGTCGCGCCTGGGCAGCATCTACGGCCACACGGCCATCACCACCGGCGACGGCCGCTCGTCCGTGAGCGACTTCATCGAGCGCAACACGCTCGGCGCCGGCGGCCGCTCCGGGCTGAAGGTCTTCCGGCCCATCGTCTAGCCTTGCCGGCTCGGGGCACCCTCCCCGAGCCACTCAGCCCGGCGAGGTGCCCTGCGCCGCCGGCTCCGCGTGGCCATTCACGCCGCCCGAGCCGTAGCGCCGCGTGGGGACCGGAGCGCTGCCGCCCAGCCAGTCCCAGCGCTCTCCGCTCCAGCGCTGCTCGCCCCACCCCAGGTGCGCCGCGGCTTCGCGCGCCCGGGCCCCATGGGCGACCAGGGCCCAGCCCATCCGTGACTGCTTGCTCTCCCCGCTCTTGAACTTGAGCAGCCGGCACTGGCCGCGGGCCTCGTCCTGGTCCGCGTCCCAGAGCGCCTGGTGCTTGAGCCCGTCCCCCTGGGGGTCCACCAGGTTGCGCTCACACCACGCGACCACGTCCCTGGCCCGGACGAGCCGGGTGCCCTTGGAGAGTTCAGTGACTGCGGCCACGAGGAGGTCGGGGGTGAGCACACGCATGGAGGTTGCACCGGGGCTGGGGCGGCGACGGTGCTCAACCTACCGCGTAGGGTCAAGCGCGGTGCTCATGGCCGCGCCATGCCTTTGTCATGGTTCTGTCATGACAGGCATGGGCGGCCGGGTGCGTCAGGCCCAGGCCTTGCGGACCTCCGCGTAGTAGTTGCGGAAGAAGGGCACCATCACCGCGCGGTGGCCGTCGACGATGGCCAGGAGCTCTGGCGGCATCACGAACTCCTCCTCCCCCAGCTCCTCGTAGAGCGAGTCCAGCATCTGCTGATAGAAGCGGGGGAACGAGCGGTGCCAGCCGACCTTCGGCAGCCGGATGCCGTGCTCCCAGCCCATGGCCAGATAGTGTTTGAGCGCCTCCGCTCGCGCCTCCGCCAGCGTGTAGAGCGCGATGGGTTTGCGCTCTGGCGGGAAGTCCTCGTTGATGAGCCCTGGCTGGCCACACATGCGCCGCGCCAGGTGCTGGCCGAGCAGCGGTGACTGGAACAGGCCATCGCGGTACGTGCCGGTGAGCAACCACAGCCCCTCCACGGACGTCGGCCCAATCAACGGACAGGTGTCCACGGTGACGGGCCTGTTGCCCGCCTGCCAGCCGACGAGCTGCGCGGCGCAGAGGTCCTGATCAATCTGCTCCAGGACGCACTCGAGCAGGAAGAACATGTCCGCCGGCGTGGTGCGCAGCATGGGCCGCGCCATCAGGATGTTCGTCGCGCCGAAGTAGAGCTGGTTGCCCGCGCGCGGCATGCCATGCAGGCCGCAGGCGAACGCGCGGTTCGGCGTCCGCACCACGTGCTTGAGCTGGGTCCTCGGCACCTGGAGCAGCAGTGACGTCCCGCCCCCGCTGAAGATGCGCGGGATGCGGCGGGCAAGCTCCGGGAGCTCGTCCAGCACGGCCTGCGTCCCGACGCCCATCGCGAGCACGACCTGCGCGGCCGCGAGCGTCCTTCCATCCTCCAGCCGGACCCCGGTGATGCGCCCCGCCTGCACGTCGAGCGCCTTGACGGCCCCGTCGATGAGCGAGACGCGCGGAGACTGCTCCAGCACCCGGGTGAGCCCCCGCAGCAGGCGGCTTGCGTCCACCGAACCCTCGCGCGGCAGGAACAGGGCCCGCTTGGGCCGGCAGTCCTCCGCGGGGTTCAGGCCGGGCACCTGGTTGGGATCCAGCTCCTCCCAGGGCTCCTCGTCCGCCTTCACGGCTTCGTGGATGGCGGCGTAGTTCTCGTCTTCAATCGTCCCGGACTTCGCGTTGCTGAACACGATGGTGCCGGCATCCAGCCGCACCTGGTCCTCCGCGGGCAGCGCGCTGTTCAGCCCCTCCAGCCACGAGGGCCAGAGGCGCGCGGCGAGCACGCTCTGCGCGTGCCGGGCCCGGCCTGGAGCGGTGCGCAGCAGCGGCGCGGTCACTTCTCCGTAGCAGCCCAGCATGGCCCCGGCCGCGCCGGAGGCGCCTCCAGGCCTGCCCGCGGGCCCCACCACGGCGATGCGCAGGTTTGGATCCTGGAGCGTCAGGGAACGCGCGGTCGCAAGACCCAGCGCGCCATTTCCCGCCACCACGACGTCATAGGTGCTCATTCGCTGGATGCCCTCGGCGGGTATGGGAGGTCCACACTGCAATGACAGCCGGTCCGGGGCCCGCCGCGCCCGCCTTGGAGCGCGGACACGGCGGGCGGTTCAGCGAACCGGACGACCTTGAATCAGTCTTCCTTCTTCGCCGTGTCGGAGACGATGTACGGCGGCCACCACTGGCGCTCCGCACTCGAACCGCACGTCACGGTCGGCTCCTGCAGCTGCTCCTTCTTGGCCAGGAGGTCCTTCACGGTCTCAAGCCACTGCGATCCGTTGTTCATGGCGCTTCTCCTTGCTGTCGGGTTGGCTCTACGAGGGTGCTGCGTACAAGCGTCTCCAGTCCCGAACGCAGCTGGCGGCGCGCTTCGTCGGGGGCAACACGCCCCCCGATGGCCTCCAGATACGCCCGCTCCAATTCAGTGAAGGTGCGGCCATCACTGAGTTCGAAGATCAGCCACGCATTCAGATCGAGCCAATGCAGCCTTGGCGCGTCTGGCGAGAAAACCATCAGGCACTCGCCCCGGGTCGAAGGGCGTGCCCGCAGACCGTTGACCTTGCGGTACGTCGCCCCTTCGAGCGCGTCCGCCTGCCCCCCCGGCGCCTTGCTGAAGACCTCCCGGTCGACAGGGGCCAGGGATTCGCTCAGCCAGCGGACGAAGTCCCGTCCCTGGGGCGTGAGCAGGTGTGACCACTCCGTCAGCAGCTGCTCGCCCAGGTAGCGCGCCCGGTCGACGGAGCGCCCGAAGCGGGAGCGGACGTCGTTGTTCACCACCGACATCGCATGCGGCCGCGAGGCATAGGCGGACGGGTCCCCGAACCGCTCAATCAACGAACGGTCCGCCGAGAGCGCGGCGGCCTTGAAGAGCGCGAGGTGGACGTACACGTGGTAGGCGAACACCGTGCGGACGATGGACCAGCGCACGTCGCGCCAGGGCACCTGGATGGTCTCCTCGGGCTTCGCCGCGATGGAGACCGAGCGGGTGGCGTCGAAGAGCTTCATGTGGAGCCCCTCGTGCAGCAGGCACCCGGCGACGTCCCAGGGATTCCCCAGGTCCTTCAGCGACAGGAAGATGGTGGAGGGCGTCAGGTCCCCACCGGCGGCGGACAGGACGGTGCCGCCTTCGAGCCGGGCGCTGAGCAGCGCGATGGCTTCGATGTGCCTCAGCGCGCTCGCCCCCGAATGCGGCATCAACTGGGAGAGCAGCGCGATGGAGTCGTTGATCTTCCCCTGGGCGGACGCATCCGGGCTCAGCAGCTTCCCGCCGCTCTTGGGGTTCGTCAGGAAGATGCCGTCGAACGCCGAGTGCAGCGCGTTGGCATAGGCGTCACCGCGCTGGGCCACGTCCCACAGCCACTTCGGGGTCTCCGTGCCCACGCGAAAGCGCGACGGCATGCGCGACTCGCACAGCCCCAGGGGGAGCGCCTCCAGGGCGCCGGGCAGCATCTCCTCCAGCGGGTGGGGCGACGCCAGCCGGCCGGCCTCCAGGTCGGAGAAGGCCTGCTCCAGCGTCAGCCGCACCAGCGGGTCGAAGAAGATCCGGCGAGCGTCGACATCGTCGAGCGCCTCCACGGCGGTCACCGCGCGCGCCAGGGAGGGCAGCCGCTCGGCGAACAGCTCCAGGCCGAAGCGATAGCGGGTCAGGACCTTCGCGAGGATCCTCGGCGAGTCTCCGAAGGAGGGATGCGCGACCAGACCCCGGTCCGCCGCCTGGATGACGTCCGAAGCGCCCATCACGACACCCGCCCTTCGGAGACCGGTTCAATCATTCCACTCGACACGAGCCCCTCGAGGGTCGGCGCGAGCTGGGCCCAGGCGCGCTCGGCCCCGAGTCCCAGCGAAGCGGTGTAGGAGGACAGCATCTCTTCTTCGGTCTTGCCGTCGCACAGCTCGAAGGCCAGCCACGCCGCGAGGTTCAGCGTGACGATCTTCCGTGAGCCCGGGTCCAGGGCGAACAGCACCTCCGTGGACGGGGAGCGGCGCAGGGAGAGGTCCCTCCCCTGGCGATAGCGCACCGGCGCCGGGGCCCGTCCGAGCGCGGGCGCCGACGGCTTCGCGACGGGCGTGGGCTGTCCGCCGGACAGCGGCGCCCCCAGGGCCTCCAGGGGACGAATCGCCTCCCAGAGCCAGGCGTTCAGCTCGCGCCCATACGGCGTCACCCGCGACGCCAGGGGGCCCTCCAGCTGCGTGTGCAGGAAGTCGAGCCGCTCCTCCGCGCGGGAGAAGGGCTTGCGGGTGTCGTTGTTCACCACCGACATGGCGTGTGCTGGCGCGACGTAGTCCCGGGGCGCGCCGAACTCCGCGTGGCAGCCGGGCCCCAGGTGCTCCACGGCGGCGCGAAACACCTGCATGTGCACGTACGCGTGGTAGGCGAAGATGCTGTTCGACAGCGACGTCTTCCGGCCCCAGGCCAGCTCGACGGGACCGTCGTCCGTCACGATGGCGCCCGTGCGAATCAGGTCGGAGAGCTTGAGATGCACGGCTTCATGCAGGATGTGGCCCGCCGTGTCCCAGGGGTTCTCCAGCTCGTGCGGGTCGATGAAGATCATGCACGGGGTGCCGTCCCCTCCGGAGCCCGTCAACATCCGGCCCCGGGGGCCCCGGATGTTCGCGATGGCGATGGAGTGGAGGTGCCGGAAGACGCTGGCCGTCATCTCCGGCACCAGCCGCTGGATCAACGCGCAGGCGCGCTCCAGTCCCGCGACCATGGCCGGGGTGGGGCGGATGATGTCGACGCTGCTCTCCGCGCCCGGCATGAACCCCGTGCGGATGCTCTCGCGCAGCCGGTCGCGAAGGGGCGTCGGCTCCTCCGGGAGGTCCCATACCCAGACCTTGCCCCCGGGGCCCACGGACAGGTCGCGGCCCATCGCCGAGCGGGAGAGGCAACGGCCCGGCGTGCGCGCCACGCAGTCGAGGGCCTCCCCCAGCAACCCGGGCAGCTCCTCGCCCGCGGCACCGTCCGCGCCTGACGTCTCCAGCCGGCTGATGGCGGTCTCCAGCGCCGCGCGCACCAGCAGATCGCCGAACACGGTCTCCGCCGTCACGGCGTCCAACGCCTCGACGCGGGTCGCCACCTCACGCAGACGCGCGTCCCGCCGCGCCAGCACCTCCAGGGCGAACCGATAGCGCTCGCTGACGCGCAACACGACCCGCGACGAATCTCCGAAGTGCTCGTGATGCTGAAGACGGCCGTCGGTGAGCCGGATCACATCCGTTCGTTGCACGCTGATCTCCATTCGAATGGCATCCATACCGACATCCGCCATCCCGGCATATCCAGCATTTCGTTCCAAATGGTGCCAGCCCATCCCAAATGCCACAAGGCCCAAGGTCGAGCTTTTTTCAGGGGCGGAGCCCGGACGCATGCGACAGCCGAGGCCGGCCGAGCCCATCACCTCCCTCTGAACAGGGCCACGGTGGGGCCTATTCTTCAAGATGAAGCCAAAATGACGCACCGGGCCCTGGCGAATAAATACAGCTGTCATTGAACCGGGCACCGGAGGCGGTCCTGTCTCGCGGAAAAAATCCCAGAGGATGGAAACGCAGGTGTCTGGGGTTGGCGCGCACCGCCGGGGTAAGGTGCCCGCCATGGGCCGGGAGCTGACAGGAGGAGCGAGGATCCTCGCGGGCGTGGGCCTCGCGGGTGCGGTGGGCTTCCTGCTGGTGCTGGACCTGGAGCGCCGGGACATCCGGGTGGTCACCAAGGCGCTGCCGATGCTCTGCCTGCTCCTGTGGCTGTGGCAGCCCCGGGGGCGCTATTCGCGGTGGATCTTCGCCGGGCTGGCGCTCTCGCTGCTCGGAGACGTGCTGCTGGACGTGGGGCCGGAGCTGTTCCTGCCGGGACTGGGCGCGTTCCTGCTGGCCCATGTCAGCTATGTGGCCGCGTACCTCAGCGTGACGCGAAGGCCGCACCTGGCCCGTGCGCTCCCCTTCCTGGTCCTGGCCGTGGGCGCCAGCGTGGCCCTGGGGCCCGGGCTGGGAGACATGGCGCTGCCCGTGATGGCCTATGTCGCCGTCATCTGCACGATGGGCTGGCGGGCCTGGGCCCTGCTGGGAGCACCAGGGCTTTCGCGGCGCGAGCAATGGCTGGCGTTCACGGGCGCGCTGCTGTTCGCCGCCAGTGACGGCCTGCTGTCCATCAAGCTGTTCGTGCGTCCCCTGCCCGGCGCGGGCTACGCCATCATGCTGCTGTACTGGGCCGCGCAGCTTTGCATCGCCCTCTCCACCCGGGGGCCGAGCATTTCGGATTCCAACACCCTGGCCCCGGCTGTGGCCGCGAAACCAACAGCCTGACGTCAACCCAAGGAGAGAGGCACACCATGAAGCATGCTCTGGCAGTCATCGCGGCACTCGCAACGGTCCTGGGGGCCTGCGGCGGAATGGACACCACCGAGGCGACAGCGGAGGCGTTGGGCCAGCAGTCGAGCGCCCTCGTGTCCTGTTCGACGATGTGCTCCTCGGGGCCGCTCTCCTGTACGGGGACGACCTGCTCCGCCGCGGATGGAGACCACGTGCAGTGTGACGGCGCGTACCAGTTCTGCCCGACGACGAACCCCACGTCCTGCACAGCCACCGCGTCGTGCAGGGAGCTCATCGGCACCGCGTGCGCGCAGACCAACGTCTGGCGCGAGTGCTGCCTGGACGCGCAGACCACGAGCAACTGCGTCTGCACCTACCAGCACGACTGGACGTGCGACATGCCCGCCGAAGGCTGAGCCCCCCGCCGCTCGGCCCCGCGTCGGGGCCGGGCGGTCGTGATGCCCGCGCATGAGGCGGAGGGGCCACCGGTCACCCGGAGGTCGTCACGCGCTCCTCGACGACGTAGGCCCGGGTCCGTGAGCGTTCGAGGAAGTTCTGCTCGTCCTTGGCGATCGCGTCACCGTTGGAGGGAGCGAAGAGCAGGGCCCCCCAGGCATGGAAGGTCTCCCGGTCGGGGAACACCATTTCGGTGACGACGTCGAAGTCGATTGAGCCGTCGTCCATGTTCAGCGCATCGCCCCGCACCAGGAAGTTGCGCTTGTAGACGATGGGCGGGGGAGCCAGGCCGCAGACCAGCGGGACGTGGTTCTTCTCGTAGTACTCGATGAATGCTTGCGTCTCGAGATCCTGCTTCTTCGTGAGAAAGACGAGCACCTTCAACATGGCGTGGCTCCAGCGAGTGGGGTTGACGTCCACCTTCCGCCCGAACCTACTGCGACTGCTCGCGGGGGCCAGGTGATGTGATTCCATCCCATGAAGCCTGAACCCACCGACGTGATCCGCATCGAATTCGACGCCCAGGAAGAGCTGGTGGGCGACCTGGCCCCGGTGAAGTGTGGCTTCTGTTGCACGCCGTCGCGAGGCAGGCTGCTCCATCAGGGCATGCTGGCCCGGGGCTTTGGTTGGGATTGTCCCTGTGGGGCCCGGGGCATCCACGCCCCGCTGTACGATCTGGACGAGCTGTATCCGGACGTGCTCGAAGCCTGGGGGCTTGAGCCGCGCGAACCGGACCTCGCGCCGCCCGTCCCCCTGGGCGGGACGGGCCTGTTGTCCACGAGCTACGTGGACGGCGTCTCGCTGCGCGCGCAGTTGTTCGCCGAGGCGCGACGACAGGGGGCCCAGGTCACTGCCACCCAGGTCGTCGCTTGCGTCGTCATGTCCGGGCACACCTCTCCGACCTGGACCTGGGATCTGCTCTGGGCACACGCTCGGCCCCTGGGGGGATGAGACACGCCAGGTCCCAGCCCGTCAGTTGCTGGCGGAGGCTGCCCGGGAGCTCCAGTTGAAGTCGTGGTACCAGCTCGCCACGTCCACGCTGAGCCCGACCACGGTGGTGTCTTCCTCATGGGGAAGCGCGTCACCGCCCAGCTTGAGCGTCCACGTGTGCTGCACGAAGGCCTTCACCCATTTGTAGCCCACCTTCGCCGTCAGCGCGGGCTCCGCGAAGAGCCACACGGGGTCCGTCACCTGATCCTCCCCCAGGAACTCCCGCGCACGCTCTGACTCCGTGTAGCCCTGCACGTCCAGCGACAGGTACTTCACGGCGGACATGCGAAGGCTTCCTCCCACCTCGAAGTAGGGCGTGACGTAGCCCAGGTTCGGCTGCACGAACGCCCGCACGCCCTTCGCCGTGAAGCCGACGTCCCGGAAGGCACCGCCCCCCGCGTCGAGCTGATCACTGGCCGTGGAGCGCCCGTAGCCCACGCCTCCGTAGGCTTCCCACACCGCGTTCTCCAGGAAGCGTCCGTAGAGGCCTCCTCCCACCTCCGCGAGCAGCCCGTTCGCCTCTCGCCGCCCCTCTTCGTAGGATTCGTAATAGCCATTGGCCAGCAGCCCCACGCCTTCGCGTGGCGAATACGCCAGCTGCACGTCGCTGGGAGTGATGCTGCCCTTGAACTCACCCTGCTCACGCAGGAGCGGGGCACTGACCTGGTTCGACTTGTACAGCGTGGTGGTGCAGCCGGTGGACACGAGTCCGACGACCCCTGCGACGACGCTGACGCGAAACGGGTTCATGAACGCCTCCTGGGAGACGAACACAGCAATGGGTGTGCCCGCTTCCATCCATCGCCTGGACGCACCGCGATGTAGAGGGAGAGCCCCAGGAAAGAGACCGCGTCACTGGATTCATCGGGCGGGAGACGCGAAACCCGGGACGCGGTGCGAAGCGCGCGATGCAGTTCAAGGCTTCCAAGGTATCAATGTTATTCAAGAACGAGTGAACGGTTCACGGTGAGGTGGCCTTGCGTGTCCGCGGAAGGGATGCGCTACGCTTGCGTGAATGCGGCGGGATGGGACGCCGTGTGCCGGGGGGGATGTCACATGAGTGATGAGATCGTCTATCGCCATACGATTGAAGGGCTCTTCCGTTCCATTGGCAGACGTCTCACGCCAGACCTCAGGAACAAGCTGCGGGACGCAGGTCTGGACCTCGACGTTCCGATTCCCCGGAACACGCCCCGGACGGTCTTCGCCGAGGTCCTGCGGATCACCGCGCAGCACCTGCATCCGGACGCGGAGGTCTCCGAGGGCTACCGGCAGCTCGGCATCGGCATCATCCAGGGCGTGGAGCAGACGATGCTGGGCAAGGCGCTCGTGTCGATGTGGCCCATCTTCGGTCCGGAGCGGGTCGTCGTCCGGATCCGGGAGAGCTTCGCCACCGTGAACAACTACCAGAAGACCGAGCTCGAAACCCAGGGCCCCGCGCACCACGTCATCCGGGTGAGCGAGTGCAACGGCAATCCGGGCTACCTGCAGGGCATCATCGAAGCGGGCCTGACGAAGGCCGGGGCCCGCAGCCTGCGCGTGGAGCCCTTCGACTTCGACGGCCACGCCTGCTCCTACCGCGTCCGCTGGGAGCCGTGAGCCCCACCCTCCCCTCCTCCTACGGGGCTTTGCCCGTCCCCCCCGCTGGGATAGGAGGCAGGGGATGCGTGCGCGCGAACCGGTGGAGGCGCGAATGGAGACGAAGACAGCCACACGGATGGACCGGGGGCCGGGGGACATCCATCAAGGGGACGTCTTCTGGCTGGAGTCGGACGAGTCGCGGGGGTCCATTCCGGCCATCCCCCACCCCCACGTGGTCATCCAGGAGGATGTCTTCAATCGCTCCCGCATCCACACCGTGATTGTCTGTGCATTGACGTCGAACCTGAAGCGGGCGAACGAGCCCGGCAACGTGCTCCTCGACGTGGGTGAGGGCAACCTGCCCCGGCAGAGCGTCCTGGTCGTGTCGCAGGTGTCCTCGGTGGAGAAGACACGGCTGGGTGGATACATCGGGACGCTGTCGGACGAGCGCGTCCAGCAGATCCTCGCCGGGATGCGCTTCCAGCAGGCCTCCTTCTTCAACCGCTGAGCGTGGCCCGGCGAGGGGCGCCTGGTGGCTATCCGCCCTGGGACGCCAGGAAGTTCTTCAGCCAGGTGTTCGCGCCGTCGCGGTACTCCGGGAGGCGCGAGCGCTCGGCGGCGGCGAGGGCCTTCTTCACGCCGGCCGCGTCCAGGTCCTGGGTGTAGACCGGGGTGCCCGGCTGCTGGCGCCAGGAGTCCGCGAGGCTGCCCGCGTCGATGGCGTCGAAGCCCAGCTCCTCCACGAGCTTGAGGACCTTGGCGCGGGCCTCGGGCGGCTCCCCCGCCACCGGCAGCGCGATCCTCCCCGGAGTCCCCTTCGGCGTGCCCTTCTCCAGCAGGCTCTGGAAGAAGATGTTGTTGAAGGCCTTGATGACGGGGCGCCCGAGCAGCGACGCGACCCACTCGCTCTCCACCTGGCCGCCTTCGAGCGCCGCGATGCTGCCGTCGCGCACGGGGTAGTAGTTGCCCGTGTCGATGACGACGACGTCCCTGGGCACGTTGGCGAAGAGGTCCTTCGGCAGTTCGGGGACCGCCTTCTGGGGGATGGTCACGACGACGACCTCCCCGGCCCTGGCGGCCTCCTGGGCGGTGACGGCCTTCGCGCCCGTCTCCGCCGCGAGTTCGCGCAGCGTGTCGGGGCCGCGTGAGTTCGCGATGGAAACCTCGTGCCCCAACTTCACCCACCTGCGCGCGAGGGTCCCACCAATCAGACCTGCGCCAATGATTCCAATCTTCATGTCCGCATCCTCCAGGGCCTGCGCCCGGCTTCGTGCGCCGGTGGGATGCCCCACCGTTCCGGGCGATTCGCGGCCACCGGCGGATTCCTGGCGCCCCAAGGACATGCCGGCCTGCGACCCGCGAGGTGGCCCCCCCCCGAAGCCCCCTCGTGGGTCGCCTTGTCGGGGAGGGCTCAGGCGGGCGGAGTCGGGCCCTTCCGCCAGGTTGGAGGCTTTCGCCAACGTCCCCCGTGGGGTCGGCGTTGAACGCCTCGCGGCTCGACAGCCTGTTGCGCGTCCTGGACGGCAACCTGGACGTGAGCATCGCGTCCCTCCTGAGGGAAGGCTGAAGGCCCTACCCATGTCCCAGTCCACGCCGCACCTGGAAGAGGTCGAGCTGCTCGACCTGACGGATGGCGTTCCGACCCAAGCCCTGCGCGTGCGCGCGGAGGTCCACCTGGATGCGTGCGACCGGTGCCGCGAGGCCCTGGTGGACTTCCTGCTCGTGCGCGCCTTCCCCGCCCGACGTGCATGCCGTGCGCACGCCTGCTCGTCGTCGTCGTACCGGGTGAAGAGCTCGTCCCCACGAACCGCGAAGGTGAAGATGGAGGTGCTGGGCGCGAACGCGTTTTCGCCGTTGGGGTTGCAGGACGAGGACGTCGTCAGCTCCAGCTTGCCCGCGGTCTTCACCTTCCAGGTCCCCATGTTGTTGCCCCAGACCTGCCCCAGGATGATGACGGTGGTGCCCAGGAAGAGCATGGCTTCGGCGGAGTCGACATCAAGGTCCTGCTCCAGGCGACACATGCAGGTGAAGTCTCTTGTCATGGGCATCATGCTGGTCGCGGGACTGATGACGGGTTGTGGCGGTGGCATCGAGGACACGGGGTTCGGGTCCGCTCCTGCGGGCGATGAGCGCGGAGAGGTCGCGGCCCTGGCGTGTAACGACTGCTCGTGGCTCTTCGTGCGGTGTATGTCGCGCCAACACGTCCGAAGCCGCGCAGTTGTGCGAGGAGTCCCGCGTGCTGTGCGAAGAGACGTTCTGCGACCCCGTCCGCGCGTCCAGCGCCTGCACGGACAAGTGTGACGAGCGGCTCAACACCTGCCTGCGCCTCGGCACCACCCACATGCTCGTGTGCTTCGAGCGCCACGACAACTGCATGCAGAGCTGCCCCATCGAGGAGTAGCGGACCCAAGCGCGCTTGCAGCGCGCAGCACCCGTCGCGGCGCGCGAACAACCCGCCGACGACGTCCGCGCTGCTCGTGGAAGTTGAGCGTTTCACACCCCGCGCAGCATCTTCAGCCACTGGAATGATCCCCGATGGGGGGCGCATGGCGCGAACCTGTCCGACAGTCGGACAGATTCTGGCGAGCCGCCTCCGGCGGGGCGCCCCCATGGGCTCCGTTTCTGGAGTGCCCACTCCAAGTCAGGGCTCCACACCCGGCGCGGGAGAGCCGCCGAACCCGGGCAAGCTCACGGTGCATGTTTCGCGGGAAGCGGCACGCGAGCCGCGCCCTGCCGCTCAATTCCCCAAGGGGCGGGTCACCGGGTGCCGCTGGCCGTCTTCTGGACAGCGGATGCTTACCGGGGCAGATGTAGGCACACCGATGGCCTCCCGACCGCCCTCCGCGCGAGCCTCGTCCATCCGGACGCAGAAGACGAAGCAGCTCACCTCCGGCGCGCGGCGCGTCGTGGGGAAGTGCTCTGGCCCGGGCTGGGGCCGATGGGCGCTCGGCGGGTGGCTGCTGCTCGTCCTCTGGCTCAGTGTGGAGTACGTGCGGCTGCCTGACGTGAGCCCCCTGCGGACGCAGAACCCGCCCACCACCGCGCTCATGGCGCAGCGAGCCGAGGAGGCGCGCGACGCGGGCAGGAAGCCCCGCGTGCGCCAGGCCTGGGTGTCCCTGGGCACGGTGGCCCCGCACGCGAGGGACGCCGTGCTGATCTCCGAGGATGCGCGCTTCTACAAGCACGAAGGCGTGGACTGGACCGAGGTGGAGAACGCCCTCGAGCAGTCGGTGCGCGAGGCGCGCATGGGTCGCGGTGCCTCCACCCTCACCCAGCAACTGGCGAAGAACCTCTATCTCTCCACGGACCGGAGCCTGCTGCGCAAGGGCAAGGAGTTGCTGCTCGCCCGCCGGCTGGAGGCCCACCTGTCCAAGCAGCGCATCCTCGCGCTGTACGTGAACGTCGTGGAGTGGGGCGAGGGCGTCTACGGCATCGAGGCGGCGGCGCGCGAGCACTTCGGCGTTTCGGCGCGGGCGCTCAGCGTGGCGCAGGGCGCGATGCTCGCGGCCATGCTGCCCGCCCCGCGCCGCTGGCTGCCGGCCCAGCGACCCGAAGCCCTGCGCACCCGGGCGGGAGTCATCCTCGTGAGGCTGGAGCGCGAGGGACGCATCAGCGCCGCGCAAGCCCGCGAGGCCCAGGCCGAGCTCGCGCGCTTCTTCGGCGCACCGCCCACGCCCGGCTTCGGGGCGGAGGCCATCGCGGGACTGCCTGCGGGAAGCTGATCCGCGAGCTCCTCGGTGACGAGGAGCAACGGTGTGTCCGTCACGTCTTTGATGATGAAGGATTGCCACCGGGGAACGTGGAAGCCACCGGTACATCCTGGTCAAGGTCGGCCCCCATCATCTTCGCCTGCTCCAGGGTTGGCCCGCATCCTGGAGGAGGCGCATGAACACCCTGCGGAGCCGTGCTACGAAAACGGGATGTCCCCACGTGGCCTGTACCTGCTGCTCCTGGGAGTGCTTTGCGTCGGGTGTGCGCCCCCGCTTTCAACCTTCGCGGTGTCGGTCCTGGCGGCCGAGCCCCAATCCTTCTCGGTGGCCGCGACCCTGTGGAAGGTCGCCGTTGGCGCATCCGACAAGGACCTGGCGCAGGTCTACAACAGCGTGAAGGCCGCCCCTGGGTATCCGTCCAGATTCAAGTCCGTCGAGAAGGGGACGACCCGGAACAAGGTGTCCAACAAGGAGCTGTTGGAGAAGCTTCGGAAGGTCGAGCGGGGGACCTGGGTCAAGGTCTACAAGGACGGCTGGGTGGGCGAAAAAAAGGTGTCACTCCACTACTTCGAAAGTCCCTCTGGGAAGGTCTTCGACTTCAAGGTCAAGCCTGGATGGAGCAACCTGTGAGCGCCTTGGACGCCATGACGCTCCAGGCAACGGGGCCCGAGGAAGTACAGCGTTTCGTGGCGGTCACGGCCCTGGGGATGTGCCGTGCACTCCTCCAGGGAGCTGTCTCGCCAGCGTATGCATGCAGCCGGCTCTTTGGACCCGCACTGCTCACCCGCCTGGAAGCGATGGAAGTGCATCCGGAGCTGCGCCACGCCATCCACCTGGCGACGGAGTTGGAGGACGTGGATCAGCTCGTGCCAGAAGCCCTGGCCCGCTCCATCACGGAGATTGAAGACAGGCTCCTGAAGATGCTGGCGACCCTGCCGGCCCCTTCTCCCGAGGGCGAAAGGTGGCTGGCAAGGATTGCCTCTCCCGGGAGATGAGCGGTCAGGCCAGCCTGCGACGCTGGCTCACCCACGTCTCGAAGCTCATGGGCGTCAGACCGTAGGCGCGCGCGAGTTCGGGCCGTGCCAGCACTGGAGCGACGTTCATGTACGTCAAGCCTTGCACCACGCCGGGGTGCAGCCCGGCCGCGACGGCCTCTTCGACGGTGCCCGACTGGACGGTGTACTCCTGGCCGTCGACGCGGGAGAGGACCTCTGCGATTTGCGGAAGCGTCAGCACGTCCCCCGCGAGTTGCAGCGTCACGCCGTGAAACGTCGAAGGATGCTGGATTGCCGCCGCAGCGGCCTTGCCGATGTCCTCTGGGGCAATCAACGGGATGGGTCGATCCGGCTTGATCGCCGTGACCATGCGGCGTTTGTCGACGAAGCCGGCGGGGTCCAACATGGGATGGTCCATGAAGGTGGAGGGCAGGATGAGGGTCCAGTGCCGGAAGCCCGCGCCACGGACGAGCTCGCAGGTGGCGAGCTTGTTCTCCCAGTACACCTCTTGGGCCTTCCAGCGTCCCTCTGCCCAGCCCTCGATGTCGCGGTGGTCTCCGACGCCGGACGTCGCGGTGTGCACGAACGTCTCGACGCCCTCGGCGAGCGCGGCCTCAATGAGGTTCCTCCCCTGCTGGCGCTCCTTGCTGAAGTCGATCCCCGTCGCCGAGAGGATGGGGGACTGCATCGAGAAGACCGCCCGTGCCCCGGCGCACGCGGCGCGCAACGACGCGAGATCATCAAGGTCCCCGACGACCACCTCGGCACCCGCCGCCGCGAGTTCCCGGGCGTTCGGCGCCTCCGGGTCGCGCACCAGCACGCGCACCGTGGAGTGGCCTTCGGCCAGCAGGGCCCGGGCGGTGGCACCGCCCTGGCGCCCCGTGGCGGCGGTAACGAGAACGGTCTGCGTGCTCATGGGCAGCTCCTTTTTGTAAACGGGGGACCCCACCGCTTATATCCGTGATTGAATACGGAGGGGGACCCCGTTTGTCAAGGAAGGGAGCCCGAGGAGGAGTGTCGTGGAGCATGTGAAGCCGTTGCGCGCGGATGGGCGACGCAACCGGGAGCGCCTTGTCGCGGCGGCCGCGGAGCTGGTCGCCCGGGATGGCGCGCAGGCGTCGCTGGAGGAGATTGCCCGGAAGGCGGGGGTGGGCTCGGCGACCCTGCACCGGCACTTCCCGTCGCGGCAGGCGCTGTTGGAGGTGGTCTTCCGGGAGGGTGTCGCGCAGCTCTGCGCGCGGGCCACCGCGCAGCCGGGCAAGAATCCCGCAGCCGAACTGGCGGCATGGCTCGAGGATTTGACGGTCCATACCGCGACCCATCGAGGGCTCGCCGCCGCGTTGCTGACGGGCCCGGAGGGCCTCTCCGCCGAAGACATCTGTTGTACGGACATGGTGCGCGACGTGTTGCGCGTCCTGGTGGACAAGGCGTCATCGGCGGGCGCGATTCACGCCAACGCCACCACGGAGGACCTGATGCGGCTGGCGAACGCGATTGCCGTCGCCAACGAAGACGACCCGCTCACCGCGCGCCGGGTGCTGCGCCTGGCGCTCACCGGCATCCAGCCGTGAAGGCAGGCAGCACGCTTCCCTTGGACGTGAGCATAGGGAGAGCTCGAAGATTGACTCCGCCGCCTGCCTTGAGGCCTCAACCGCTCGCTCGCACTCGGCCAAGCTGACATGGCCGAGCTACGCTGCGCGTCCCACCGCACCGGAGCAGCGCATGTCTGTCCATGAATCCCTCATCCGCGAACTCTACGACCGCCTCGCGGAGCGCTACATCGCGGATCGGCGGAACGCGCCGTGGAACGAGCGCCCCTGGCTTGAAAAATTCCTGACCCACATCCCGCCGGACGGCAGCGTCCTCGACCTCGGCTGCGGAGCGGGCACTCCAATCGGTGGCTACTTGCTGTCGCGGGGCCGCGCCGTGACGGGCATCGACACCTCACCGCGGCTCATCGCCCATTGCCGCGCCACTTTGCTCGATGGGGATTGGCGGGTCGCGGACATGCGCACCCTGGCGCTCTCGCGACGATTCCACGGCGTGATTGCCTGGGACAGCTTCTTCCATCTGGGTCACGACGCGCAGCGGGCGATGTTTCCGGTCTTCCGCGACCATGCCCTGCCCGGCGCGATGTTGATGTTCACCAGCGGCGCGGACCACGGCGAAGCCTACGGCGACTATCACGGTGAGACGCTGTACCACTCCAGCCTCGCGCCGGAGGAATACACGCGGCGCCTGGCGGACAATGGATTTTCGGTGGTCGAACGGGTCTTCAACGATCCGGACTGCGGCGACCATTGCGTGTGGCTGGCGCAGCGGACGCACTGATTCATGCCGCGGTCATCCGGTCGTTGTCCAAGTCCTCGGGACGTCATCAGCACGGCCTGGCACCGCTCACGCGGACGTCGCGCCTCCGTCGTGCGGAAGCAGGAGACCCGCTCGCTCCCCTGCTCCCCGCGCAGCGCCAGTGCGCTCATGCTTCTTCAATCCCGACGACACGACGGATTCTCCCGGGCCGTGAATCAGGGAGCGACATCGCCCTCCCATCGCTCGGTGATCCGGTACTCCTGCCGGTAGGCCTTGCCCTCGCGCTCGAACTCCTCGACGGCGCGCAGGCCGTCGTCGGAGATGACGAGGCGATACCCCGTGTCACCCTCGGGCGTGCGAGCGTTGTCCCGCATGCCGTAGACGCCAGCGGGGAGCTTGAAGAACTTGCGGGGTTCGCGATCCGGGCAGCAGGCCGTCAGGAAGGCCGAACCCAGGCCGCTCGTCAGCAGGCCCGCGAGGACGATGCCGAGCTTCTTCATGGCTGCCTCTGGAGGCGCAGCTCCCGGTAGAGCTCGGCGGTGCCGCGGATGGGCTTCGCCTCGAAGACCGTGGCCGCCATGGCCTCGCCAGTCGTCCCGTCCTCGGGACGCACGGCTCGCATGGCGAAGAACTCCTTCTCCCGTCCCAGGCCTTCCTCCGGGATGATGGACACGCCGTCCGCGGTGGCGGAGACGAGCTGGAGCCGGAAGCCCTCGGCTTCGTCAATCAGCGGATCACACACTCCGCCCTGGAGCTTCGCGCCCGCGAACAAGGGCCAGCCGAGCGCGAGCCCTGCGCTGAAGAGCGCCGCGCTGAGGAGTCTCGAACGTTGCAAGGAGTTGATGGACATGGAGGGAGCCTCGCCCACTCCGACTCCGGTCCGCCAGGGGGCCCATGGGCGGGATAGACCCTGTGGCGGGTGAGGGCTGGAGCCGAGGAGTGCATGCCCAGGTGACAAGCCAGCTCCGCGACCGTGGCCCGCCGAAGAGGACGCGGAGGGCCACCTCCGTGCCCGGCTGCGAACGAATGCGCGAGACGGGCTGTCTGGCGAGCAGGGAGTGGCCTCCCCGGTGGAAGAAGCTGTCGCGCAGGCGGACCCGCATCCGGACACAGACGCCGGAGGGGCACGCTGAGGACGCATGCGGGAGGCTAAAAAAACGAAAGGCCCGGAACCTTTCGGTTCCGGGCCCTTCAGTGGCGAGGAGTACGGGACTTGAACCCGTGGCCTCCGGCGTGACAGGCCGGCGTTCTAACCAACTGAACTAACTCCCCACAAAATCTCTTGGGCGGAACAGGGATTGAACCTGTGACCATCGCCTTGTAAGGGCGCCGCTCTACCGCTGAGCTATCCGCCCTTGGCGGCCCGCCGTTGCTTCAGTGAGGCCGCTTGTACCGAGCCCGCACGCCTCAGTCAAGCATACGTTTTCGGTTCGCTGATCATTCCGTTCCACCCCCTTTTCGGGGGTCGGATCCGGCCCCCGGATCCGCCCTACCCGGCCCGCACCTTCCACCGCCGCACGCGGCGACGGGAACGGGGAATCATCAACACGGCCCCCACCAACAGGACCACCGGTACGAACACCAACATCGTCTGCATCTGCGCCCCCATGTTCCCGGAAACATACGGGGCCCCTCTGACATCCTGACGGGGAGTTCGTGACTTTCAGGAAACGACATTCCAACCGGCGGGTCTCCCGTCCCCCGGGCGACCGGGGGGGCCCGGCCCGGGCTGCCGGGGCTACTCGGCAGGAGGGCGGCCACCCCGCCCTCCCCGCCCTGGCCGGTGGGCGTCCATCGCCGCCTGGATGAGCGCGCGGGCCTGGGTCCTCTGGGCGTCGCTCAGGAGCTGCTCGGCCTCCTGGTACGCCTGGGTGTCGTTCGCGCGCAGCTGGTCGAAGAGGCCGTGGGCCTGTTCCCGGTTCGCGCGGCGCGCGGCGTCCTCCTGCGTGCCTCGGTCGGGCGGCGGCCCCTGGGGCCGCATCCCGTCACCGGGCATGCGGGGTGGCCGCAGGGCTTCGAGTGACTGCTTCAGGGGCGCGTTCTTCGTGTCCAGCGCCGCCTGGATGCGCTCCAGGCCTTCGGCCTGGGTGTCGGAGAGGGCCAGGTCCTGACGGTGCGCCAGCAGCAGTTGGACCTGGGACGGGCGCTCGCACGGCGGCCGGGGCGCGGCCTGCGAGGTGGAGGTGGTGGCTTCGGCGAAGGCGGGAGCGGACAGCAGCAGGCCCAGCATGAACAGGTGGCGCTTCATGGTGATGCTCTCCTCGTGGGTGCGCGGCGCGCGCGGGATGACCGCACCCGGGAGCCGGGGCCTGACGACACGGGGACCCCGTGGGGGACCGACTGGGAGGGGTTTGCCCCCACGAGGACCCGTGTCGCCGAAGGCCCGGGGCTTCCGGGCTGACAGGACGAGAAGGTGCGCCCCCCATGTGCCGCGAAAATGTCCCTCTGGTTACCGATTGTGTTTCCCACCACCACGGGCAGTACGGGCGCCCTCCCTCTTGCCGGCGGGCCCGGGCGCGGTATGTCCACGCGTCCCTTCGCCGCCCCAAGGAGGCCGCCCCATGCCCTACACCCCCATCGTCGCCACGCTGGGCTACGTGCTGTCGCCGGATGGCCAGCAGGTGCTGCTCATCCACCGGAACGCCCGCCCGGACGACGCCCACTACGGCAAGTACAACGGCCTGGGCGGCAAACTGGACCGCGACGAGGACGTGGCCGCGTGCATGCGCCGGGAGATCCGCGAGGAGGCCGGCATCGAGTGCACGCGGATGGTGCTCCGGGGCACCTTGTCCTGGCCCGGCTTCGGCAAGCACGGCGAGGACTGGCTGGGCTTCATCTTCCGCATCGACGCCTTCGAAGGCACACCCCTGGAGAAGAACCCCGAGGGCTCCCTGTCGTGGGTCCCGGTGTCGTCCATCCTGTCCCTGTCCCTGTGGGATGGGGACCGGCACTTCCTGCCGCTCGTGTTCGACGCGGACCCCCGCCCCTTCCACGGGGTCATGCCCTACGCCGACGGTCGCGCCGTGAGCTGGTCCTTCACCCGGCTGTAGGGCCGGCCACGGGGCGTCCGACGACCAACGCTCGCGAGGCCTCCCCCACGGTTTCCCGCGAGCTTTCCCCTCCAGCCCGCTACAACCGTCCGCCTCTCACGCGGACATACAAAAGGAGCGCGGCATGGACCTCATCGGACAGCTCTCGCAGCAGCTTGGAGTGGACGGCACGCAGGCGCAGGGGCTCGCGGGCTCGCTCCTGAAGATGGTGCAGGGCACGGTGCAGGAGAAGGTGGGGCCGGACGCCGCGAAGCAGATGGACCAGGCCATCCCGGAGATGCAGGGCTGGCAGCAGAAGGCCGAAGCCCAGGCCCCCGCGGCGGACGGCGGCGGCCTGATGGGCGCCCTGGGAGGCCTCATGGGTGGCGGCGGCGGTGGCGGCCTGATGGGCGCCCTGGGCGGCGCGGCGGCCCACGCGGGTGAGGTGGCCGGCGTGGTGGCCATCCTCCAGCGCTTCAACCTGGATGCGGGCAAGGCCACCCTGGTGGCACCCCTGCTGCTCGACTTCCTCAAGTCCCGGCTGGACCCCGGCCTCGTGGGGAAGATCCTCGCGGTGGCTCCCATGCTCGCGAGCGGCGGCGGCGGCACCCAGGGCGGTGGCGGACTGGGCGGCATGCTCGGCGGAATCCTGGGCAAGTAGCCCCGCGTTGCCTGTCGCCGGCTCCGGACCTCCTGGAATCAGGGGGTTCGGAAAAGGCGCGGCCGGCAATGCAAAAGAATCCCGGACCGGCTGTCCTGGATGCGTGAGGCAGGTTCCACCCTGCCCAGGAGCCCGGCCATGACCTTCCTTTCGCGCACGCAGACTCCCTCCATTCCGGTCGTCCCCCGTCGGCCGCCCGCACCGCCCACGCAGGAGCCCGCGAACCGGCCCGCGCAGCGGCCTGCTCCCGGACACACGGCGGATGTGTTCGAGGTGAGGGGCCGCGCAGGGCCGCAGGCGGCCGGTGGCGCCGCGGGCGGGGTGAAGGGCTTGCACGGGGGCCTGGGGGTTTCCGGCGGCGTGGAGGGGGTCGTCGCGCCCGAGGTGCGGGCCTCGGGCGGAGCGTCCGCGGAGCCGCCAGGGGTCCTGGAGCAGTTGCAGGAGACCGCGCGCCAGAACCTGCCCGGCTATGCCTGGCTGGAGTCGAAGGTGGACGGGACGCTGAAGGCGCTGAGCAACGCGAAGCCTGAAGTGCTCGACGCGAAGAAGCAGATCGAATCCATGAAGCCCGGCGACAAGTATTCGCTGTCCGGCGGGTTCGACGGTGGCATCAAGCTGGGCCGGCTGAACACGAAGGCCCAGTACGAAGTGAGCTGTGACGCGGAGGAGAAGACAGACCCGAAGACGGGCGCGACGCAGAAGAAGCCTGTCTACACGCTGAGCATGGACGCGGAGGTGCTGGGAGGGATTGGCACCAGCAAGCTCAAGGGCCTGGAGCTCAAGGCGCTGGGCGGTGGCGGCGGCAAGGTCGAATACAAGCTCGACACGCCGGAGGACGTGGCCAGGGCCCAGGACATCATGGGGCGCGTGCAGTCCGGCGCGGAGTGCAACATCGCGGGCACGCCCAGGCCGCCCCCCTCGCAGGAGGACATGGACTGGCTCCAGAGCAAGATGTCCGCCATGGAGGTGCGCGGCGCCAGCGTCGCGCAGCTCACCACGGAGCTGGACCTCAAGGGGACGCTGGTGGACTCGGCGGGCGCGGACGTCAAGGGCCGGGGGGAGAAGTCGCTGCGCATCGAGTTCAAGGACGGGAAGCCCTCCGAGCTCGTGCTGAAGGAGAACCTCCAGGTGGAGCTCAGCGGCAGCCTGAGCAAGGGCCTGGGCACGAAGGGCACGGTGACGGGGCCAGACAACATGAAGCTGCCCTTCGAGGGCGGCGTGTCGCTGGGCGGCACCGGCAAGGTCAACGGCAAGGTGGAGATGGAGACGCGCTTCCCCATTCCCTCCGGCGTGACGGTGGACAAGCTCCTGGAGGACCCCAGGGGCACGCTCGGCTCCGCGAAGGAGCAGATGGGCGCCGGCAAGAAGAGCAAGGTGACGCTGTCGCTGGACGGCGCCGGCACCTACCAGGGCAACGGCGTGGGCATGGCGGTGGAGGTCAGCATCGAGGGCAACTCACGCAAGCTCCAGGAGAGCGGCGCCCTGGAGCGCCTGCTCACCGGCGACGTGCCGGGGTCGCTGAAGGCCGCGGGCAAGGACGCGGAGGTGAGCCTCAAGGCGACGCCCTACTCGCAGAAGGGCATCTCGCTCGCGCCTGAAATCAAGGTGGGCCCCTACTTCGACGCCAGCTGGGAGCTGGAGGTGTCGCGGCGCACGGCGCTCGTCCCGCCCATGGAGAAGAAGGGCACCGCGGCGGACCTGGCCCAGTGGCTGGAAGAGAACTCCGCGCGGAAGGCGGCCTGAGCTTCGGAGGCGGGCGCGGGTGAACGTGAGCGACAGCGGTTGGCCTCCCCGGTGGAGCGCGAGCCTGCCCACCACGACGAACACCTTGCGAGACATGCTCCCTCCGGGGAGGTGGGGGGCGCGCCCCCAGACACCTCACCCGGACTCCGGGTTCCGGAGCCGTCCCGCTTTCATCCAAGACTCAGAGCGGGAGCACGGCCAGCCGCAGGCCCACGGTGAACAGCGCGTGGAAGCCGTCATCCACCCGGGCGAGCACCCCGGGGCGCTCGCCCACGCCGGTGATGTCCAGCGTCTGGGTGCCGGTGCGCACCGTGTAGCTGCCAATGGACGCGGTGATGATGGGTCCCACGGCAAGGGCCCGGGTGAGGCGCACGTCAGCCCCCAGCGCGAGGCGCGCGAACGTCGGGCCCCTGTCGGTGACGCGCGTGTCCACGGTCGCGGGGACGACGACGCCCGGGGCCACCGGGACCTGCGTCGTGCCCTCCACGTGGCTCTTGAGGATCTCCAGACCCACGCCCAGGCCGATCCACGGATCAAACCCCGCGTCGGGCGCGAGGTGGTAGCGCACCTCCGGCCCCACGCGCCACTGATGGGTCGAGCAGTCGAAGCCCGTCGGGCACGACACCGGGTTCTCCTTGGTGAAGACCTTCTCCCAGCTGCCCCACACGCCCAGGTAGAAGTTCGGCGTCGCGCGGAAGCCCAGCTCCGCGATGATGGGGATGGACACCTTCGCGGACTCGGTGATCTTCAGGCTCTCCACCGTGCCCGTGGAGCTCAGTCCGTCCTTGTAGACGTACCCCGCGCCCAGGCCCACGTTCCCGCTCACCGCGAACTCCGGCCCCATGCGCCCTTGCGGCCGCACCGGCTCCGTCATCACGGTCGTCGTGCGCGTCTCCGTCTCCGTCTCCGTCAGGGGCTCGGAGTCCTGGGCCCACGCGGACGTGGCGACCCCCAGCGCGACGGCGAGCGAGAGCGTCCAGCGGAACGACGAGTTCTTCGAGATCATCCGGTGCATCCTCCGTGTTCGGGCTGGACGCGGACGCAAGCAAGCCCCACGCGCCGTTAGAAGCCACCCGCCTCCGGTGCGCGCCGCCACCCGACAGACGGCCCCCCGGAGCGACCAGTCGGCGACACCCGCCTCGTCCTCCGGGGAGGCAACCCACCACGGCGGAAGTCGAAGGAGGAGCGAAGCGACGTGGGAGGGCCGGACCGGCGCCTCAACCACGCGCTTCACCATAGCAAGACGGCCCGAAAATCCAACGGGTTGACCGGGGATGAACCAGACGTCAACTTGCACGCGCCGCGAAGCTGGATGCGCGCATGGGAGACCGGCGTGGCGCCGGCCTCCTCGCGCGGCGCGAAAGGAAGGGACATGGCCGGCCCGGAGCAGGAGCTGTCGACGGAGGCGCTCGCGCTCATCGCCGAGGAAGAGGCCCTGCTCGCGCGGGTCCAGCACGCCCTCGCGGAGGCGCGCCGTCTGGCCGCGGAGCGGACGTTGGACACGCGGGGGCTGATGGCGCAGTTGCAGGTGCTGCGCGACGACGCCACCACCGCGCACGCGGCGGACCTGCCGCACGTCTTCACCCAGATGAACGAGGTGCGCTCCATGCTGGAGCGGCAGGAGGTCGTGCCCCTGCCGGACAGCAACGCCCCCTACTTCGCCCACCTGCGCCTCGCGGGCCCCACCGGACAGCGCGACTACCTGCTCGGCCGCACCAGCTTCGCCAACCTGGCCGCCGGGGTGCGCGTCATCGACTGGAGGTTCGCCCCCGTTGCCCGCGTCTTCTACAACTACGAGGAGGGCGACTCCTACGAGGAGTACTTCGGAGACCGGCTCTCCGAGGGCGAGGTGGAGGCCCGCCGGCTGGTCATCATCGAGAAGGGCGTCCTCACCCGCATCAGCACCGGCCCCCACCTGCTCCAGCGCGACGCGCAGGGCCGCTGGCACGCGCGAGGGCGCGACGCGTCCTCCGTGCTCTCCGGCGGCACCGGCACCGCCGCGCGGCCCGGCGCCCTGGGCGTGGGTCGGGGCGCCACGCACGTCGAGGACGCCTTCGGCGTGACGGCGCTCCTGGACGCGGAGCAGTACGCGGCCGTCAGCACCGGGCCGGAGCAGCCGCTGCTGGTGCTGGGCAGCGCGGGCAGCGGCAAGACGACGGTGGCGCTGCACCGGCTGGCGAAGGTCGCCTTCGACGACGCGAAGAAGTTCCCCCAGGCGCGCACCAAGGTCGTCGTCCCCGAGGAGGGCCTGGCCCGGCTGACGCGCCGGCTGCTCGCGCCCCTGGGCCTGGGCAAGGTGTCCGTGGAGACGCTGGAGGCCTGGTCGCTCAGCACCGCGCGCTCGGCCTTCAGCGTGCCGGGCCTCAAGCTGGCCCCGGAGACGCCCGCGCTCGTCTCACGCCTCAAGCGCCACCCCGTGCTGCGCCACAGGCTGGCGGAGCGCGTGAGCCTGCCCAGGGCGAAGGGCGCGCAGCCCCTCACCCTGGAGCGGCTGCGCATCCGGCTGGCGGACGCCTTCATGGACCGCGCCTTCCTGGAGTCCGTGGTGACGGAGGCGAAGGGCGAGCTGCCCCGCACGGTGGTGGCGGAGACGGTGGAGCACACCAAGCTCCAGACGGCCGTGCCGCTGGAGCGCCAGTACCGGGACTACGACGAGGAGCGGCTCGCCACCGTGGACGGCAAGGCGATTGAAGCCGACACGCCGGACGCGCTCGCGGGCACGCTGGACTTCGACGACCTGCCCATCCTGATGTTCCTCAAGGCGCAGAGGGGCGCGCTGGGCGCGGAGCGGCTGGCGCACGTCGTCCTGGACGAGGCGGAGGACTTCTCCCTCTTCGAGCTCTTCGTCGTGGGGCAGTTGCTGGGCGACAGTCGCAGCTGCACGCTCGCGGGCGACGAGATGCAGCAGACGACCGCGGGCTTCGCCGGCTGGGACGCCGCGCTGGAGGAGCTGGGCATCCGCGACGCCGCCACCTGCCGGCTCCAGGTGTCCTACCGCTGCCCGCGCCCCGTGGTGGAGCTGGCGCAGCACGTGCTGGGCACCCAGGCCCCCGCCTCCCCCGCGAAGGCCGGCCGCGAGGGCGCGCCCGTGGGCTTCCACCACTTCCCCGACGAGGCCCAGGCCTGGCTGTTCCTGGGCGACGCGCTGCGCGACCTGGTGCTGCGCGAGCCGCACGCGTCGGTGGGCGTCATCGCCAGCAGCCGGGAGGCCGCCCAATCCTTCCACCGCGTCATCGCGGAGATGCCCTGGGCCCGGCTGGTGCTGGAGGGGGACTTCTCCTTCGAGCCCGGCGTGGACGTGACGGACGTGGACAACGTGAAGGGGCTGGAGTTCGACTACGTCGTCCTGCCGGACGTGACGGCCCGCGCCTACCCCGCGGACGACGAGGCCCGCCGCCGCCTGCACGTCGCCGTCACCCGCTCCTCCCACCAGCTGTGGGTGGCCTCCGCCGCCGTGCGCTCCCCGCTCATCCGGACCTTCCCGGGGGCGGTGGACGCCCTTCAGGGCTGACGGCCGCCGCCGCGCTCACGCCACTCGCGCTGCCGCTGGGCATGGGCCTCGCGGCGCGCGAGCGCGTCCTCCTGCTGCCGGGGGATCTCCGCCAGCCGCGCGCGGTGCAGGCGCACGCTCAACTCCAGGAGGCCCTTGTCCTGCGTCGGCAGCTTGTCGCCGTAGTCCGCGAGCATCGTGGTGGCGAAGGTGATGGCGTCCTCGGACACCTTGCGGCGGTGCTCGAAGTGCTGCTGCACCTCCTCCACCGTGGCCTCGTTGGACTGCACCCGGCCGAAGAGGGTGTTCCACTTCGCCTCCACCTCCGCGCGCCGCCGCAGCTCCGCCGGCTCCGTCGTGGGCACGCCCGTCTCCCAGTACAGGTTGTCCGGCAGCTTCGCGCGCAGGGCCTCCAGGTCCACCGGGTAGGGGCCGGAGGGCTCCTCCGGGGGCGCCTCCGCCTGCACCTGGGCCGCCGCCGCGCCCACCAGGTCCAGCCCGCCGTCCTGCATGCGGGGCACCGCGGCCCCCCCGCTGAAGACGGGCGCGGGGCCCTGCACCGGCGTCATGGCCACGGGGGCGGCCGGGGGCGCCGCCCCGGTGTCGTCCGCGGGAGGGCCTCCCAGGGTCAGCCAGGCGCCCATTGCCAGGACCAGGACACCCGCCGAGGCCAGGGGCAGCTTCCACCGCGCATGCGTGCTCATGCCCAAGGCCATACCGCGCGCCTGACGCCCACCGCAACCCATTCACGCGGCCACCGCGACGCGGTGCGCAAATGATACATGAGACAGATGGCGCGACGCGGCAAAGACTGTTCAATCCCTGACGCGAGGCGGCAATTCCAGTCCTCCCCGCTGGAAAGCTGCGCCCTCCGTGAAATTCACTATTTTCAGCTCATGCCCTGCTTCCCTGCTTCCGGCTGATAAACAAAGCGTATCATCCCCGGCCGAAACCCAACCCCCCGTGGAGGAAAGCCGCATGAGAAGTTTTCTCTGGATGAGCCTTCTGGCCCTCGCCGCCCCCGTGAGCTCCGCTCGCGCCGAGGTGCTGGTGGAAGGCATCGTCGACGTCCTGGTGGACGGCGGAAACACCTACAACTGGCAGAAGGTGACGCTGCCCGGCACCAAGTGCGGCAACGGTTCGCAGTACAAGTTCTTCGTGCACCGCACGTCGTCGCCCAACCTGCTGTTCATGATGGAAGGTGGCGGTGCGTGCTGGGACTACGATTCCTGTAGCGGCCGCACGGGCATCCTGGGGGCGGCGAACCCCAACGGCATCCCCGACGACTACATGACGCAGTTCACGGCCAAGTACGTGTCCCCCATCGTCAACGGGGCGGACCCGGGCCTGCCCTTCCGTGACCGCAAGGACATCGCCACGAAGGACTGGAACATCGTCTACCTGCCGTACTGCACGGGCGACGTGCACGTCGGCAACAACGTGAAGACGTACACGGACACCACCGGCGGCCAGGCGCCCCTCGTGTGGCACCACTCCGGCTACACCAACACCATCGCCGCGGCGAACTACGCCAAGCAGAACTTCACCAACGTGCAGAAGCTGCTGGTGACGGGCTACAGCGCGGGCGGCACGTCCACGTCGGCGGGCTACTACTTCATCCGCAAGGCCATCAACCCGGCGCGCGGCTACCTGCTCAATGACTCCGGCCCCATCTTCATGGCGCCGAACAGCAACTCCCTGTCGCGCCCCCTGCACGACAAGATCCGCTCGTCGTGGAACCTGGACTCGGTGTTCAGCCTGCTGCCGGCCAGCTTCAACATCAACGACATGGGCACCATCAACAAGATGGTGGCCACCGAGTTCCCGAACGACCAGCTGGCGTACACGGGCTACACGCGGGACTACAACTACTCGCGCTACTCCTATGAGCGCTTCAAGACGCCCAACGACCAGGCCTCCGTGCACGCCTACTGGAAGCAGGACCAGGACGCGTTCGTGAACGAGCTGAACAAGTACAACAACTTCAGCTATTTCATCCCGCACCACCGCCCCATCAACGCCAGCCACTGCAGCACCATCATCACGTTCGTGGGCGCGCACGCCTGCCAGAAGATGGAGAAGAAGTACTGGTACGAGTACGCCTCCAGCCCCTGGCAGTCCTACGCCTGCCACAGCGAGTTCGTGTCGATGGACGTGTTCCTGAACCGCTTCATCAACGGCAACCAGCGCGTGCGCATCTACGAGCCCGCGAACAACTACAACAACGAGGACGCGGGCATGAGCATCCTCGCGCCCCTCATCAACGGCGCGCTCGGCGGGTAGCCCCACCGCTTCACGCGAAGTCCGGAAATGAAAGCGGGAGCGGGCCAGAAACCAGGCCCGCTCCCGTTGTCGTTTCAGCCCCCTTGAAGGCAGGGGGCTGGAGGGCCGTGGGCGGCCCGTGAGCGTCAGGTGAGGCCGCTCAGCGTGCCAGTGTAGTCCTGGTGGCCGAAGCGGTCCACGTTGATGCCAAAGGCCTGGGCGATGGAGGTGAGCAGCTTGTTGTGCTCCACCGCGCCGGGCAGCGGGTTGCCCGGGCCCTTCCAGTTGCCCAGCGGGTCGCGGTCGTTGGGGCGCAGGGCCAGATAGCGGCCCATGCGGAACTTGCCGCCCGCGCCGCCCGCCAGCACCGTGGGGATGGACACGTTCATGTGGCCGGCCGCGTCCCCCAGCTCGTTGCCCCAGAGGATGACGGTGTTGTCGAGCACGCTGCCGCTGCCCTCCGGGATGGCCGCCAGGTTGTCCATCAGCAGCGCCAGCTGTTCGGAGTACCACTGCTGCACGCGCACCATGCGCAGGCGGATCTCCGTGCGCTCCGGCTGCGACTGGGTGTCGGTGCGGTGCGCGATGTCGTTGTGGATGTCCTCCGGGATGTCGATCCACGGCATGGACGGCCCGGGGATGGTCATCGTCACCACGCGCGTCAGGTCACACGCGAACGCGCGGGCGATGAGGTCCATGTGCAGTTGGGTGAGGCCGGGCATGTTGTCCAGGTTGCCCAGGTCGCTCAGCGCCTCCGACGGCGCCTCCGGCTTCACGCACCCCAGCGCGCCCACGTTGGTGAGCCGCCGCTCAATGTCGCGCAGCGCCTCCAGGTGCGTGTCCAGCTTCCGGCCCTCCGCGGTCGCCAGCCGCTTCTTCAGCCGGGTGGCGTCCTTGATGAGGAAGTCCATCAGGCTCTTGCGCTTGGACAGGATGGCCTGCGCCTCCGCGCTGGAGCCGCCCATGCTGCCGAAGAGCCGCTTGTAGACGTTGGCGGGGTTCAGCTCGAACGGCACGCGCGAGCCGTTCTCCGTGAAGCTGATGCTGTTGTAGACGTGCTGGGCGCCGAACTGCTCGAAGGCGTGCAGCTGCAGGGAGCGGAACTGGGTGGAGCCGCCCACCGTGTTGCCAATCACCTGGTCCAACGACGGGCCGCCGGGCAGCTCGTCGCCGCTGTCCACCACCACCTCGCTGCCGGTGAGGAAGGTGACGGGGCCGCCCTCGTGGCCGGTGCGGCCGTGCTCGTAGAGGACGCGGTAGTCCAGGCCGTCCAGCACCAGCAGCTTGGAGCGGTGGCGCTGGAGGGGCTGGAGGACGGAGTTCTCGAAGTCGATGTTGAAGTCCGTCTCACCGCCCTTGGGCGTCCAGTACTCGGGCAGGACGCCGTGGGGGGTGAACAGCGCGATGAAGCGCAACGGGGCGGCGTCCGCCGCTTCGGCCACGGAGCTGGTGAGCAGGTGCGCGAAGGGCGCCGCCATGGCCGTGCCGGACAGGAGCTTCAGGAGGCTGCGTCGGGAGATGTCGCGGGGCATGGGGTTCTGGCTCAACGGGTGGGCAGACGCCGCTGCGTGAAGGAAGCCGAGCGCACCAGACCGACGAGCGCTTCGGTGACTTTCAGATGGTCCTGGCGATAGGTGCCCGTGCGCATGGCGTCGAGCATCTGCGCGTCGGAGGCGTGTTCGTCGCGCCCCATCGCGTAGCGCACCAGCTGCAGGGGCACGCAGTTGACCAGCTCGTCGTTCGTCGCCAGGTGGCGCGCCAGCTCCGCGCCGCCCGTGAAGGGCTGCGTCATCGTGCCGTCCGGGGCGACCACGCCACCGGAGGCGTCCACGCGACGGCCGTTCTCCTCCGTGCGGTGCTGGCCCAGCCCGTCGAAGTTCTCCATGCCGAAGCCCATGGGGTCGATGGTCTTGTGGCAGCTGGCGCAGGCCGGGTTGTCGGTGTGCGCCGCGAAGAGCTCGCGGGTGGTGGCGTTCTCCGACACCGCCGGGGGAATGGTGGACACGTTCGCGGGCGGCGCCGGCACCGTGCGGCACAGCAGCCGCGTGAGCACGAACTTGCCGCGCTTGATGGGCGAGGACGAGTCGAAGTGGGCGTAGGTGGACATCACGCCCGCCTGGGTGATGATGCCCAGCCGCTCCGGGGGCAGCGTGACGCGGCCCATGCCCTCGTCGTCCACGTTGGTGCGCTCCAGGCCGCCGTAGAAGTTCGCGAGCGTCTCATCCACGAACGAGTAGTTCGCGCTGAGCAGCTCCTCCACGGAGCCCCCGTGGTCCTTCACGATGAAGTCGATGAAGGCGTCGCGCTCCCGCACCATGGAGTCGCGGAACTCCACGCTGTAGTCCGGGTACACCTGGTTGTTCTTGTTGACCTTGTTCAGGCCACCAATGCCCAGCCACTCAATGAAGAACTGGCGCAGCTTCAGGCGGGCTTCCGGCGTCTGGAGCAGGCGGCGCGCGTGCTTCTCGCGCTCGTCGGGCGACGACAGGGTGTTGGCCTGGGCGGCGGCGAGCAGCGTGGCGTCCGGGGGACCGCCGGTCACCATGAAGGACAGCTCGGAGGCGACCTCGTAGGGGGTCAGCTCCACGACCTGGCCCTTGCGGGCGGAGTCGGGGCCCAGCTCCGTGCGGTACAGGAACGACGCGGAGGAGAAGAGCGCCTGGAGCACCAGCTCCGCGCCCGTGCTCATGCTGCCGCCCTGCTTGCCCGCGTTGAAGAGCGCGAGCAGGTCCGCCTCCTCCTCCGCCGTCACCGGCCGGCGGAAGGCGCGCTGACCCACCCTCTGGATGAAGGACCTGGCGCAGTCGTCCGCGGTGACGCTCTTGGGGCAGGTGTAGAAGTCACTGAGTTGTGACTTGCCCTGCTCCGCCAGCGTGAGCGCGGCGGTGTCGATCTGATCCGCCAGCAGCGACGTCACCTGGAGCCGCTCGTGGGTGGAGAAGCCGAGGATGGTGTCCTCGGCCGCGAAGCCCTGGGCGATGTCGACGGGGGTGCCCAGCACGGAGGACGCGGACTTGTTGAACTCCTCGCGCGTCAGCCGACGCACGCGCGCGGGAGCCGCCGCGCTCTCCGGCGTCTCATCCGCGCCACCGATGTTGCCGGTGCAGGCGGAAGCGGACATCACGAGAGCGGAGGACAGGTAGAAACGACGCAGTGACATGGTGTCTGGCATTCCTCGCACCCGAGCGGCCTGATGACCGGCGCACAGGCGAGCGTATCCTACTGTTTGCGGCCGACGCTTTCAGCGGGGATTTGATTTCCGCCCGTTTCGCCATTCCTTAAGAGGAACCTCACCACCCCACGGAGCATGAGGTGGGAACGCACCTGTCAGGTACGCACACGGTGCAGATGCGACTCAGGGAGGGACTTCCTCGCCTCTCGCGGTCCACCAGTTTTCGCCGTAGCTGATGAAGATCTGCTCACCGGGGTGGATGTCCCGCAGTGCGTGATAACGGAACACATCAAGGTCCACGGCGCGGCTGTAGGACGCGTTGGGGTCGTTGGCGTGGTTGTAGATCATCCCGTAGCCCATCACGAGCGCGACCCAGTCCCCCTCGCGGGGATTCTCGTGGCGGTGCCAGCGGATCTCGAAGACGTAGTCGTCCAGCGGCTCGCCCCGGCACTGGCGCTGGGGGACCTTGAGGTAGTGGCACTCCTCGATGAGCGCTCCCGCGGGAATGAAGGCATCGGTGAAGACGCCCATCCCCCACTCGCAGGGCCGGACCTTCACACCGGGATGGAGGAACAACGCCGGGCCCTGGTTCATCCGCGCTTCATCCCCGCTTCCGGTGTCCACGGACGCGAACCATCGCGCACCCGGGCGGCGACGGGAAGCGGCGGCGGGCGCGACGGCGCGCGGAGAAGCCTGGGGGTCCGCGACGTCCGCCAGTCGGCTCAGCCCGGTTGCCTGCCGGCCGGGGGGCCCCCGCGGAAGGTGTGGCGCAGGAGGTACAAGCCGGGCCCGAGCGGCAGCCACAGGGTGAAGCCGCGCAGCAGCAGGGTGCTCGCGAGCGCGGCCTCCACGGGGACGCCGAAGAGGTTGAGCATGCCCACCGACGCGGCCTCGTAGGTGCCCACGCCCCCGGGGATGATGGACACGGTCTCCGCCATGGAGGCCACCATGAAGCTGACGAACACGGTGCTGGGCGAAGCCTCCTGGCCCAGCGCGAGCAGCATCGCGCCCAGGGTGGCCGCGTCCAGCACGTAGACGCCCAACTGGAGGGCGACGCCGCGCGCGAGCAGGCCGGGGTCGAGCAGCAGGCCGGGGGGCACCTCCGCGATGGCCTTGAGCATCGTGCCCAGCGAGGGGATGCGCTTCGCCCAGCGGCCCGGCTTCCACTCGCGGTGCCGCGTCGCCCAGAGGATGCCGACGGGGATGGCCACCGCCAGCACGCCGAAGGCGGTGACGAGCCACTGGATCCACTCGCTCAGCTCCGCCCTGCGCCAGAGGAAGAAGAGGCTGACGCCCACGCCCAGCGCCTGCGCGACGTAGAAGCACAGCACCGTCAGCAGCACCGCGCCCGCGGCGGTGCCGGCGCTCGCGCCTTCGCGGCGCAGGCCCCGCCCGACGAGGAGCGAGCCGCCCACGCCGCCGGTGGGGATGACCTGGTCGAACGCCAGCTTCATCAGCGACAGCCGCGTCAGCGACCAGAGCGAGGTGCGCACCCGGGAGCGGCGCAGCACCGTCCGCCAGATGCCCGCCACGCACAGGTACGTGCCCACCTGGAACGCGGCGGCCACCAGCAACCAACCGGGCCGGGCCTGGCGCAGCAGGTCCAGGAAGTCCTTCTCCTCCGCGTGCCGGGAGAAGAGGAAGGCGAGCACCGCGACCAGCAACAGCGCGCCCGGAATCCACCAGCCCCGGCGGCGCTTCGTGGGCACGTCGTCCAGCGCCCCTTCGAGTGGGGGAATGGGTTGCGCGCGGGTGCCCTCCATGCGTCCAAGACCTCCGGGTGTGACGGTCTCCGGAAGGATGCGCTTCGACGTACACCGGGGCAGGTCGGGGGGCACGGCAGCCCGTCCGCCCTCCAGGCGGAAGGGTCGGCGACCGGCGTGTTGGCCCCTTCAGCGGTGTGGCTAGCGCGCGCAGTCGCCCGTCACCTGCGGGGCCACGGCGCCGTTGATGGTGTTGCCGCTGAAGGTGTTGCCCGCGCCCAGCACCAACTCGACGCCGGTGCCACTGCCGCGATTGCAGACGATGACGCCTCCGGCGCCCGCGCGGTTGCCGATGAACTGGTTGCCCTTCAAGGTGACGCCCGCGTTGGGCACGTCCTCCAGGTAGAGGGCCGCGCCGGGGCCTCCCACCGCGGTGTTGTTTTCGAAGCGGTTGTCCTCGATGAGGTCGTTGTCGGGCTGGAAGTAGTGCAGCGCCCCCCCGCCCCCCAGGTCGTAGTGATTGGAGCCGTTGGGCCACACCTCGTAGGTGCGCGACACGAGGGCGTTGGCGTGGCTGCCCCGGAAGGCCGACAGCGTGTTGTTCCTGAAGGTGTTGCCGCGCACTGTGGAGTTGCGCCCGTGGGTGACGCACATCGCGCCGCCGCCGGAGGTGGCCCCGTTTCCGGAGGCGAAGCGGTCGACGTCGAGCGTGCGGTTGTTCTCGAAGACGGTGTCCGTCACCACCGAGCCGTCGGTGAACATCAGGTCCAGCGCGCCGCACTTGCCGGAGGACTCGTTGTCGCGGAAGAGCGAGTGCTGGATGGTCACCGGCCCCGGGTAGTACGCCCAGAGCGCGCCGCGCGTGCGGTCCCGGTCACCGTTGTATTCGTTCTTGCGGACCTTCTCGAAGACCATGTGCACGAAGGACGGGTGGCCGGTCCCCTTCGACGCGTCCCCGAAGAAGTTCATGCCCCACCAGCCGTAGGGGTTCGTGGAGGTGAGCGTCACCGGCGCCTGCGCGGTGCCCTGCACCAGGATGCGGCCATACACGCGCAGCTCCACGCGGCCGTCCTGGTGGTTCATCACGTCCTGCGCCCCGTCCCGCACGTCCGCCTGTGTCACGTCGGGGTTGCCCTGGAAGTCGATGACGACGCCCGGCTCCACCGTCGTCGTCTGGCCCTTGGGGATGGTGACGACGTACTGCGCATTGCCCACGACGCGGTAGGGAGAGCCCGCCAGCGTCAGGCGCACGGGCATCGTGCCAGTGACCTGCGTGCCGCCGTTGGTGGGGAGCGTCAGGCCACCGTCGGACGTGCCGGCGTCCGTGCCTCCGGAGGAGCCCGCGTCCGGGGCTCCCGCGTCGGCCTGCCCCGCGTCGGCGTCTCTGGGGCCACCCGCGTCCCGGTCCCCGGAGGGTCCCGCGTCTTGCTCCGGGGCTCCCGCGTCGCCGCCTCCCAATGAGTCAGTGCCGGGCACGAAGGGCACCTCCGCGTTTGGCCTGGCGTCGCCCGCGCACCCCACCGCGCCCAGGCATGCACAAAGGACGGACAGGGCGACGGAGCGGTTTCGTGAGCGGTTCATGTGCACTCTTCCCAGTGAGGATCCATGGATGCCAGCACGCGCGTCCCGCCAGCGTCGGGTCTGCTAGAAGCCGCGCATGTCCGAAGACATCCTCGTGCTCGCGTACTCCGGGTGTGACACCTGCAAGAAGGCGCAAAAATGGTTGGAGGCGCGCGGCGTCTCCTACCGGACGCGCCCCATCGTCGACCAGCCCCCCACCGTTTCGGAGCTCCTCCTGTGGATTGCCCTGAGCGGGCTGTCCGTCCGCAAGTGGCTCAACACCAGCGGCCAGAGCTACCGCGCCCTGGGCAAGGAGAAGGTCGACGCGGCCTCCGACGCGGAGCTGGTGGAATGGCTCGCCGCGGACGGGAAGCTCGTGAAGCGGCCCGTGCTCGTCACCCCCCACGTCGGTGACCGTCGGCTTCCGGCCGGAGGCCTACGAAGCCCTCTTCCCCGCGCGCGGGTAGCAGGGCCCCGGCTCCCCGCCGCCCCCTCCCCTTCACGCGCGATGAGGGCGAGCGGGCAGGCGGGCGCACGGCCGGGTGTCGTCGCGCGCGGGTCGGGTTGCCACGTTGAGAAGGCATGGAAATCGGCACCAGACGCCCGTTGGGGGAAATCCTCCTGGAACTTGGAGTGGTCGACAGGGGCCAGCTCCGCCTGGGACTCGTGCACCATCACGAGGTCCGGGTCCCCCTGGGACGCGCGCTGGTGAGCGAAGGCGTGTGCACGGAGGCGGACGTCCTGCGCGGGCTCGCCGTCCAGTTCGACGTGGACGCGGTGGACCTGGACCGGCACCCGCTCGACCGCTCCCTCACCGCGCTGGTGCCCGCGCGCATCGCCCGACAGTACGGTGTCGTGCCGCTCGGGCTGGAGCAGCGCGAGGACCGCGAGGTGCTCCACCTGGCCGTGCCCGCGCCGCTGTCCCTGGACGCGGTGGACGACGTGCGCGCCGTGTCCGGCAAGGCCCGCGTGGAGCCGCACCTGGCCTCCGACGGCGCGCTGTCCCGCGCGCTCAGCGCCCTCTATGGCATCCGCGACGCGGCCGGGTCCGCGCCGGAGCCCCAACGCCCGGCGGTGCCCAGTCCACCGCTGATGCTCTACGGCTGGCCGCCCGTCACCGCGGTGCTGATCTCGCGGACGCTGGCGCGCAACGGCATCACGTCCCGCGTCGCCACCCCGCTGGAGGTGCTGCACACGCGCGACAACGACGTGGTGCTCGCGCCCCTGCAGGCCATGGAGGGGCTGCTCGCGGGCGAGGTCCACATCGAGGGCTCGCTCATCGTGCATGGCACGTCCGACGACGAGGGCTTCGAGCGGGCCCGGAAGCTGGGCGCGCGGGGCTTCCTGGCCAACCCGCGCGACGAGGAGCTGCTGCTGCGCGCCGTCCGCAGGCTCCGCCCGGACGCGGGCAGCGAGCCCTCCTGGTCCGGTCACTCCTGAAGCCCGGGCCGTCCCGTCACGGTGACGACGGAGCGGCGCGGGCCTGCCGCGCCGGCGTAGGCCCCCCGGCCGGGCGCGCGGTGTGCTTCTGCCCGGGCTCCAGCCCCAGCACGCCCAGCACCTCCGGGTACACCTTGCTCGCGAAGTAGCGCCCACCCGCCACGGTGAAGTGCACGCCGTCCGTCATGCGCAGGCGCATGGGCTTGCGGAAGCCCTCCACGGGGGCCTTGTTCAGCGCCCGGCCGCGCGCGTCGGTGAAGAAGGGCCGGGTGTCCAGGTGCACGGCGTCCTCGCGGGCGGTGATGACCTCGCGCTGGAGGCCGCGGATCAACGCGAGCTTCTGTTCGAAGCGGTGACGGCCCGTCGCGGGCAGCTCCAACCAGATGATCTTCCGGCCCGGCGCGGAGATGGCCGTGGTGAACTCCTGCACGCGCTGCCGGTAGCCTTCACCCCAGTCCGGGTTGCCCCAGGCGACGGTGGCCTGGCCCACCTTGGTGTGCAGGGCCTGTCCGTCGTTGCCTCCCAGGATGACCACCACGACGTCCGGCTGGTGCTGCTGGACCTCCTGCTGGCCCACCTCCAGCCAGTCGAAGAAGTCCGGACGCGCCAGCCCCGTGGACGACTTCGCCCGGCGCTCGCAGCGGATCCGCGGGTGCGCGGAGAGCTGCGTCTGGAGGTACTCCCCGAAGCCCGTGGCGATGAGGCTGTCGCCCAGGAGCAGCACCGTGCGCCGGGGCTCTGGCGCTGGCGCGGGGGCCACCTCCTGGGTGGGGAGGGTGGGCAGCACCGGCGAGGCCGTCACCCCGGAAGCAGGTTCCGAGGCGGCGTGGGCCGCCGTGGACAGGGACGCCAGGAGGAGGAACGCACGAAGAGCACGGGTCGACATCGGCGGTCGCAAACTACCGCCCGGGCGCGCATCCGTACACCCCCCCGCGGGACGGATGGATCCGTCGTCCCGGCCCCGTGCGTCAAGGCTCCGGACGGCCCCATGCGCCCCCTCAGGCCGCGGAGCCCAGGCCCGCGCCCGCCGCCGCCGCGAACCCCAGCGGCCCCAGCTCCCGCAGCCACGGCCCGAGCAGCCGCGCGCACTCCTCCGGGTGCGAGAAGTAGGGCACATGGCCCGCGCCGCGCAGCAGGTGCCGGGGCGTGCCGGCGGGCAGCGACGCCACCAGCCGCTCCAGCGTCGCCGGAGGCACCAGCACGTCGCGGTCCCCCTGGATGCACAGGCACGCCACCTTCGACGCACGCAGGTCCGGCGGGGGCGGTTCGGTGTGGATGGCGAAGGCGCGACGCAGCGTCGTCAGGCGCTCCAGCGTCGTGGTGGGCACCACGTCCGCCACCTGCGCGGAGGGCACCGGCCGCCACGCCGCCAGCGACGCCGCCACGCGCCCCGGACGTCCCAGCACCGCGATGGGTCCCATCATCGCGATGAGCCGGCCCCGGGGGCCGACGTGCGTGGTGCGCGTGAACGAGCCCAGGAATGCCACGCCCCGCGTCGCCCCGCCCGCGGCCAGGTGCGCCGCCACCATGCCGCCAAAGGAGCTGGCCACCACCGCGTCCACCGTCCCCGCCGCCCGGAGCACCTGCTCGGCCAGCGCCCGCGCGCCACACGCCGCATGCTCGCCCTCCGGGTACTCGACCAGGACGGGACGGGCCACGTCCGCCAGCCGCTCGGCCAGCGCCCGGAAGCCCGTGCCCCGGGCACCCAGCCCCGGCAGGAGCAGCACGCGCGGCCCCTCTTCACAGCCCCCACCGATGTCCGTCAGTTCCACCGCGCGGCGCATTCGCGTCTCCCTGTTCAGGCGGGCCCCACAACAGCGCTGGCGCCCGGGCTCTGCCCGCCCACCCCTAACGAAGGCTCGCAGGCCCGCCGCACAGCAGGAAGTCCCCCCGCTGTCTTGCTTCCTGAGACTCCAGGGAACCTATCAGTCAACCCCACCACCATTTTCCACCCGGGCGCGCATAAAAGCCGGGATCCAAGGTTTTTGTTGTCGGACGTTCTGACAGCGACGGGGCGAGGGATTAAGAATGGTGATCGTGAATCTGCATGCCTTCGGGGAGTTCGTTCGCACGCATCGTCCGGCCCTGGAGGTTCGGGCCGCGAAGCTGTGCGCGGGCAGCACCATCGACGCCACGGAGCTGGTGGGCGAGACGTTGGAGCGCGCCCTGTCCGTGTTCGAGCGGTTGCAGGACCAGGACACCACCGCCGCGACGCAGTGGCTGGACGGCGCCATGAGCCGCTGCTTCTCGCGGATGGGCGGGCAGTTGCCGGAGGCGAAGCCGGCGACGCCGGACCTCCAGCAGACGTTCGACATGCTGCGCGCCCGCTTCCGCGAGGTGTACGGCCAGCCGGTGTTCGGCAAGCGCGCGGGAGCGACGGCCTGGCGGATGTAGTCGGCGGGTGAAGTGCCCTGCCGCCTTCCGCTTCAAGGTGCGGTGCGGTGGCCGGACAGCGTCTCCACGTAGGACGCGGCCACCTGGAGGAAGCGGCCTCCGCGCACGCCGGTGAGGTACTGGCGCTTCATGGCGCGGGTGGCCCCCACGTAGAACATCGCGCGGCGGATGCGTTCGTGTTCGCGCTCGGTGCGCTGGCGGGCCCCCGCCATCCACGCCTCGATGGAGTCCAGCGCCTCCAGGCCCGCGAAGAAGACGACGGGGCACTCGTGGCCCTTGCAGGAGAACACCGTGGTGGCGCGCACGTGGTCCACGCCGCTCACCCGGAAGTCCGCCACGTCCCGTCCGCCCTTGCCCCCGTAGGCCTCCGCGGGCACGCCCGCCTTGCGCAGCGCGTCCGTGAACGACGCGGGCATGACGGGCGCCACCACCAGGATGTCCCCCGGGTGGACGTGCTCCTCGCGCACCAGCCGCGCGACCTCCTTGGCGACCCAGCGCGCCTCGCCGGTGCTGGAGGCGAAGGCCTTCACCTGGGGCAGCACGCCGCCGCGCTCGGTGGACTGCACGCGGTAGAGCCCCTCCAGCGTCTCCTCCGGCAGCCACAGGAGCCGTTCGCGGGCCAGCTCCCCGGCCTTCATGTATTCGCGCATGCCGGGGTCGGTGACGCGGTGCTGGCGCAACGGGTCCAGCACCACGTTGAAGGCCACGTCGAGGATGTCGCGCGTGGCGCGGAAGGTCTCCTTGAGCACGCGGGTGCGGCCCCGGAAGGACAGCCCTTCGGGCAGCTGCTCCTTCAGCGTGTCGATGGGCACCTGGCCGTAGACGTTCTGCGAGTCGTCCATGAACAGCTGGAAGCAGCGGGACTCGCGGCCGTCCTCGCCCACGCGGGGGCGCACCAGCGCGTGCAGGGCGGCCAGCGCCTTCGCGTCCATGTCCTGCGCCTCGTCCACGAAGACGGCGTCGAAGGCCTGGGGGGCGAAGCGCCGGAGCGCGCCCACGTGCTTCACCGTCACCTGGGCCTTGAGCGCGGGCACGGCGGACGCGCCCGCGCGCACGGTGAGCGCTTCGACGAGGAGCTTGTCCACGAGCGGCGCGAGCGAGCGGTTGTAGAAGGACACCAGCACCCGGGCGCGCGGGTTCTCCAGCAGGTAGCGCGCGGCCCAGTGCGCCAGCACGTACGTCTTGCCGCTGCCGGCCACGCCGCGCACCAGGTGGTGTCCGTCGTCGAAGCGGCGCTCGAAGAGCGACACCTGCTCCTGGGTGAAGAGGGGCCCCACGTCGCGGCCCCCGTCGATTTCACCGCCCAGGCCCACCGGCAACAGCGGCGGAGGCGGGGGCGGCGGCGGGCGCGGCTGTGAGGCGATCAGCTCCAGCCGGGGCGGCGTGCCCGGGTGCACGCGCACGGGGGGCAGCAGCGAGAGGAAGCGCCGGGGCACGGGTGACGCGCCGGCCTCCGCGCGCGAGGCGAGCACCAGCAGGTAGTCCTTCGCGCGGCTCGCCGCCACGTTGAGGATGGGAACGAGCGTGTGCGGCGGAAAGGGCCGGCCGCCGGCCACGGTGTCCACCATCACCACGTCGTACTGCGTGCCCTGCTGACGGTGGATGGTGGAGGCGCTGAACATGTCGTGGCGCAACCCCGCCGCGTTGCCCAGCTTGCGCAAGAGGGCCGCCTGCGCGCGGTAGGGCGTCACGCACAGCACGGTGAGGCCCAGGCGCACGGCCTGCCGGGCCAGGGTGACGGCGAGCTCCGCGGACAGCTCCCGCTGGTAGCCGGAGCCCGTCTCGCCGCGGCCGTGCGTGAGGCGGCGGTGGTCGCGGCTCAGGCCGTCCAGCACCAGCCACATCGCGCGCGCGGGGAACGCGGGCACCGGCGCCGGGCGCTGGGCCCGGTCCTTCACCAGGTCGCCGTCCTCCAGCGCGCCGCCGTAGCAGAAGTGGCTCACCACGCGGGCGATGTCCGGGTGCATGCGGTGCTGGGTGCGCAGCAGCAGCACGTCCGGCCGCGCCGCGTCCTTCACCGCGTCCTCCAGGTGGGACAGGGCGCTGGCGCGAAGCCACGTCTGGGCGCCGCCGCCCGCGCCTTCCGCCGCGCGGCTCACGGGGCCAATCTGCTTGGGGTCGCCCGCGAGCGTCACCTGCTTCGCCAGCGGGGCGAGCAGCGCCGTCGCCGCGCGCGTCACCATGCCCGCCTCGTCCACGACGAGCCGCTGGAAGGTCTCCTCCCCTTCCAGCTCCGACACCAGCCGGAGCGCGCGGTGCACGGTGAGGACCATGAGGGGGCTGTCGCCCTTCTCCGCCTCCTTCAGCGTGGGGTCCTTCACGCGGCCGCGCAGCGTGCGCAGCTCCGCCTGCATCTTGGCCAGCTCCGGCGCGGCGCCGCCCCGGGAGCGCTCCAGGGTGAGCTCGCGCTCGCGCTCCTGGATGGTGCTGCGCAGCTTGCTCGTCTTGTTCTCCTCCAGCGCCACGGTGGGCAGCTTCCCCAGGGCCTCGCTCGCGCCGGTGCCGCCCCGGAAGATGCTGCGGGCCAGCGGGCGCAGCGGGATGGGTTCGCGCTCCAGCAGGGCGCTGACGCGCAGCACCAGCTCGTCCGCGGCGCGGTTGGTGGGCGCCACCGCGAGGATGCGCTCGTTCGGGTACGCGCGCAGGGCCCGGGCGATGAGGTCCGCGACGGCGGTCGTCTTGCCGGTGCCGGGAGGCCCCCAGACGCAGCCCCACGGCTGGCGCCAGAGCCGGTCCACGGGGATGAGCTCCGCGTCGCGGGCGGAGGGCGTGGAGGCGGCGCTCTCCCCCCGGGCGCGCGCCAGGGCGGTGGTGAGGGCGGGGACGCGCTCCTCGTAGGCGGAGGCCGCCGCGCACAGGGCCTCCGCGAAGTCATAGGGCCGGTAGCACCAGCGCTCGCAGGACAGGGCGCGGCGGTCCAGGTCCTCCCCGGAGTCCGAAGCGGCGAAGACGCGGCCGGATTCGAAGTCCAGGTGGACGATGTTCCCGGCGAACACCAGCTCCTCGCCCATGAAGCCGAGCAGCGAGCCCCCGGACCAGTCAGGGTCGGCGGCGGGCACCGGCACGAGGCCCAGCACGCCGGGCCCGGCCAGCCCCACCTCGCGCGCCTCCTGGAGCCGCTGCGCGCGGTACTGGCCGCGCTCCGCCACCAGCGCGTCGCGCAGCTCCTCCGGGAGGTAGGTCGGCGCGACCCACTGTTCCCTGCGGCGACCGGAGGACACGGCGGCCTGCATGGCCTGGCGTTCGGCGGGGGTGATGTCCCCGGTGGCGGACACGTCCCGGGCCGGGGCCTCCTCGGGAGGAGGGCTGCCGGCGGTATCGTCCACGCGCACGAGCTCCGGAGCGGGGACCTCCCGAGCCGTGACCACGCGAGCCATGACTTCCCGAGCAGCCTCGCGCGCGGGCTTCGGCGCGGAGAGCCGCAGGGCCGCGGTGCGGAGCAGATCCAGCGTGGCAGGCCGAGCGGAGCTGTCGCGCAGGAAGTTCGAGCCCGCGCTGCCGCGTACGGAGTCCTCGCGCACGGAGTCCTCGCGCACGGAGTCCTCGCGCACGGAGTCCTCACGCACGGAGTCCTCACGCACGGAGCCCTCACGCACGGAGCCCTCACGCACGACGTTCGAGGCCGCGCCCCTCGCGGCCGTCCCGGCGACGGGCTCCGGCGGCAGCGCTTCCTCCCCGGCCTCCGGCGGCGGCCAGACCGACCGGACCCGGAGCACCGGGGCCACCTGTCCACCGGCCTCGACGTCCGTGTCGTACTCCACGCGGAGCACGGGCATGAGGCCATCCGGCGCGCGCTCGTCCCGCGGCACCTCCCCTTGACCCGAATCCTCGTCCGTCCTGCGCATCATGAGGGGTGTTCGCGACACGGCCCTTCCTCACCTTCGGAAGCGGCGGCGCCGGGAAGCCGGCCAAGCTAGGGGAGGCTCCGATCTGCGTCAACGCACGCCGTGGCTCCCTCGCACGCCTGCACCGGCGGTGAAGCGCTCCTCCCCTTCACGCACGACGGCCCGGGCCGCGCACCTCGCGCACCCCGGGCCGTCCACCTTCAAAGGACAGTGCGTGCTGGGACTACAGCAGCGAGCAGAGCAGCCCGCCGCCCGTGCCCGCGGGGCAGGCCGTGCCCTGGCAGTACACCGGCCCCAGGCCCACGGAGAGGATGCCCTGGAGGCTGGGCACCTTCACCTTGCAGCTGCTGGTGGTCGCGTTGCCAAACGCATCCTTCACTTCATAGACCATCGTGTACACGCGGCCGTTGCCCAGCAGGCCGGACTCCGCGCGCAGCTGCGCCGACTTGCGGTCCGCGCTCAGCTTGATGTCCTTGCACGCCAGCAGCCGCAGCCCGGACAGCGCGTCCTCCGTCTCATCCGACACCACCCGGATGATGGAGCCCGACTGCTGCAGATCCAACGTCCCGCCGCAGCTGTCCGTCGCCGGCTGGGCGCAGTCCGCCAGCGTCACCTGCTTGTACTCCGCGTTGACCATGAACGGCAGCACCAGGTCCTTGCTCGCCCCGGCCACCGGCGCGGACGGGTTCACCACCTTCACCGTGGCCGAGCACGTGCTCGACTCCATCCCGTCCGACACCGTCAGCGTCACCGGCGTGGTGCCCACCGGGTAGGGCCCGGCCGGGCTCTGGGAGAGGCTCAGCGGCTGCGGGAAGAGGTCCACGTCGTACGAGCCGTTGTTGACGGACGCCTGCGCCGCGCAGGCCGACACCGTCACGTCCTTGCACAGCGCCACCGGCGGCTGGTTCACCACGCAGCCGCCACCGGCCGCCAGCGTCACGGACGCGGTGTTGTTCAGCTCGTCGTCCTCCGGGAAGAAGCCGAAGGTGTCCGCGACCACGAACAGCTTCTGCGTCCCCTCCGGCACCTCCACCACCGCCTGGAAGGGGTAGCGCTCCTTGCCCACCAGCCAGGGCACGCTCACCGTCGTCAGCAGCGTGCCCCCCTGGGCCGGGTCCCCGGCGTAGATGCCCGCGATCGACGGGTCGATGCCCGTGGGCGCCTCGTTGCGGATGGCCCCCGTCACCGTCAGGACCTGGCCATCGCACGTCACGCCCAGCTCGGAGACGCTCAGGTCGATGCCCGTCATCACGGCCGCCTCGGACTGACGCAGCGCCGGGCTCTCGTCATGGGTGTCGGTGCCACAGCCCCCCAGCGTCACGAGGGCGGCGAAGAGGGAAAGCGGACGAAGGAGTGTCATGTCTGTCTCCAGAGGGCGCGAAGCCTGCGGGTGGGTACGGGTCTGCCGCCAGACATTGACAGTCAGAGCCCGTGAACATTCTTTGCCACAGACATAATTTTCTAGCAATACCCGAAAGGCTGTACCAGGGGATGAAGTGGCCATACACCCACTTGGAGCACAAATGACCCATGAGCAGCCTTTGCGAGGAATTGAGAATTCCAGCACGGGCTGTCTGGTATTGGGTGACACTCCGGGTGTGTCGGCCTCCCGGGAGGGGGGCTGGGGGGCAGGGAGGCAACCGGGCGCGACAGTGGACAGAGCCCTGCCCGATGGGGTTGGGTGGCCCCGCCCCGCTTCATTGGGGAGGACCCTCATGGCCTCTGTCACCCCGCGCTACGCCCACCCGTTCCTTCCCGTCACCCGCGCCGACCTGCAGGCCCGGGGGTGGGAGCAGTGCGACATCATCATCGTGAGCGGCGACGCCTACGTGGACCACCCGGCGTTCGGCCCGGTGCTCATCGCGCGCTTCCTGGAGGGGCGGGGCTTCAAGGTGGGCATCATCCCGCAGCCGGACTGGCACTCGGCGGAGCCCTTCAAGGCGCTGGGCAAGCCCCGGCTCTTCTTCGGGGTGGCGGCGGGCAACCTGGACTCGATGCTCAACCGGCTGACGGCCCAGAAGAAGAACCGCTCGGAGGACCAGTACAGCCCGGGCGGGCGCACCAACTGCCGGCCGGACCGCGCGTCCATCGTCTACGCGCAGCGCTGCCGCGAGGCCTTCCCCGACGTACCCGTCGTCCTGGGTGGCATCGAGGCCAGCCTGCGCCGCATCGCGCACTTCGACTACTGGAGCGAGAAGGTCCGCCGGTCCATCCTCTTCGACGCCAAGGCGGACCTGCTGGTGTTCGGCATGGGCGAGCGGCCCATCTGGGAGATCGCGGACCGGCTCAACCGTGGCGAGCGCGTCGAGGACCTGAAGGACATCCGGGGCACCGCCCACCTCATCAACGACGCGGCGATGAAGGCCATCGAAGCGGACCCGGCGAAGCGCGCCGCGGACCGCGACAAGGTGGTGGTGCTGCCCTCCTACGAGGAGGTGGTGGCGGACACGCGCGCCTTCGCGGTGATGAGCCGCGACTTCCAGATGGAGACCAACCCCGGCAACGCGCGCGCCATCGCGCAGCGCCACGGCAACCGGGCCATCTACATGAACCCGCCCGCACGCCCGCTGGAGGACGGCGCCGGCGCGAAGCCCGGCGACACCGCCACGGTGGCGATGGATGAGCTGTACGACTTGAAGCTCAACCGCGTGCCGCACCCCATGTACAAGGAGCCCATCCCCGCCTACGAGACGGTGAAGCACTCGGTGGTGCTGATGCGTGGCTGCTTTGGCGGCTGCACCTTCTGCTCCATCACGGAGCACGAAGGGCGCGTCATCCAGAGCCGCTCCGCGCAGAGCGTGCTGCGCGAGGTGCGCGAGGTGCGGCGCATGGGGGACTTCCGGGGGACCATCACGGACCTGGGGGGCCCCACGGCGAACATGTACAAGCTCAAGTGCAAGAGCGAGGACATCGAGAGCCGCTGCCGCAAGCTGTCGTGCGTGCACCCGGGCGTGTGCGAGAACCTCCAGACGGACCACGGGCCGCTCATCTCGCTGATGAAGCAGGTGCGCGAGGAGCCGGGCATCAAGCACGTCTTCATCGCGAGCGGCGTGCGGTACGACCTGGCGGAGCGCTCGCCGGAGTACGTGAAGGAGCTGGCGGCGCACCACGTGGGAGGCCAGCTGTCCGTGGCGCCCGAGCACGTGTCCCCGCGCGTGCTGGAGAAGATGAAGAAGCCCGGCATCGAGAGCTTCGAGCGCTTCCAGAACATGTTCGCGTGCGCGAGCGAGGACGCGGGCAAGGAGCAGTACGACATCGCCTACTTCATCAGCGGCCACCCCGGCTCCACGCTGGAGGACATGGTGATGCTGGCGCAGTGGCTGAAGGAGAAGGGCAAGCGGCCCCGGCAGGTGCAGGACTTCATCCCCACGCCCATGTCGGTGGCCACGGCCATGTACCACACGGGCCTGGACCCACTGAAGATGGAGCCCGTGTACACGGCGAAGGGCCTGCGCGAGAAGCGCATGCAGAAGGCGCTGCTGCTCTACTGGAACCCGGAGCACTGGCCGCTGGCGCGCGAAGCGCTGCGGCTCGCCGGGCGGGAGGACCTCATCGGTCGGGGCCCCAACGCGCTGGTGCCGCCGGAGTCCGCCGCGGAGGCCGCGCGCCTGCGCCGCGCGGGGGACAGCGGTGGAGAGCAGCAGGGACTCGCGACCAATGCCTGGCCCCGCCCGGTGCAGCCGCGCCCGTCGGGGCGCACGGGAGGACGCACGGCGCGTCCGGGCCCGCGCGGACGGCAGTAGGCCTCGGCTTTCGTTCAGGGGGGTGGCTCGGGTATAGGGTGCGCCGCTTTTCAAGCACCCGACACCGCCGGAGCCACACACCCATGCCCAGGACCTCCCAGGAGCAGTCGCAGGAGCGCCACGCGTTCCTGCTCGACCTCTTCCGCACCCAGCCCGACCTGAGCCGCCAGGACGCCCTGGAGAGCTTCAAGGACCGGTTCGGCGCGACCATCAACCTGCGCACCTTCAACGAGCTGCGCGAGCAGGCGAAGAAGGACCTGTCCTCCAGCCCCAGCGCGCCCGTGCACAAGGAGCCCGAAGTGGAAGCCCATGACGACCGTCCCGAGGTCACCACGGAGGACGCGGGCGTGCTCCTGAAGTCCGCGGCCGTGCCGGAGCTGCTGAACGGTTCGGCCCCGGCGAAGAAGCCGAAGGCGAAGGGCCCGGGCGTGCGCAACGTGTTCGTGGACGCGCCGCAGGAGCACCTCCAGTTCCTGGAGCGCGTGGTGCAGCAGCTCCAGGAGGCCGGCGCCTCCAACGTGCGCATCGACCACGGCACTGACCGGTGGATGGTGCTGGTGGTGGACTCCAAGTAGTCCCCCGCGGCCGGACAAGCCATTGTCAGACACGGGCCCGCCTCCCCTCCAGGAGCGCGGGCCCTGTCTTTGTCAGGAAACAGACGCGGACGGGAAATTCAAGCCTTGCTTGACAGACCAGAAATCAATTCCTAACTCCTCCTCATGAGCGCCATTCCGCGCTCATGAAAGGGAAGAATTCCATGTCTGGTTCGAAGTTTGCGCTGACGCTGTCACTGTGCGGTCTGCTTTTCGGCTGCGGTGGGCAGCCCGGGGATGAAGGGCCCACCCAGGGACTGGAGACGCCGGACACGCAGGGGCCGACAGAAAGTACGGACAGGCCCGTCTCGGCGCTCGCGACCGACGTCATTCCAGGCCCGGGCGGCGCTTCCGACGCGCTCTTCACGGATGATGACAATCTCTACGCCAGGGACAATTCAGCGGATGGCCTCGCAGCCGTGGCCCAGCTCAATTTCAACGGCCAAATCTTTACCATCTGGAACCGGACTGGTGTCGGCAATGGCCCTCCCCTCAACCTCTCCTTTGCTTCCGGCACGATCTTGTCCGTCCGCGCTTGCATCGGTAGCGGCCAATCCCTCATGAGCTGCAACGGTTGGTATACGGTCATCGCGCGTTGACCTCCAGTTGCTCCCCATGGTGGGTCATCCAGGATGACGCGAAGTAGAGTCGGGCTTTTTCGCAGGACAGCAGATGGGCCCGCCTCCTTCTGTTCGGGAGCGCGGGCCTGCTCCATTTCGAGGAAGTAATCGCGACGCATTCCAGCTTGGATGGGAGGATGAGACGCCCTCTATCCACCCTCGCCGCCCTCCTGATGTTCGCAGGCTGTGCCAGCAGACAGGCCCCCGTGAAGGACGCGCGACCTCCTGCCTCCTCCACCCAGTGGACCGCCACGCTGCACCAGGACCACCCGCTGGCAGGCCGCATCTGGGATGTGGCGGGCGGAAGGTTCGTGGACGAGGAGGCCCTGCGTCAGGCAGTGGTCTCCACGCAGTACGTCCTGCTGGGAGAGCGGCACGACCATCCAGACCACCACCGGCTCCAGGCGGAGTTGGTGCGAGCGACGACCACCGCGGGCCGACGCCCCGCGCTCGCGTTCGAGATGCTGGACGTCACCCAGTGGTCCACGGTGGCCGCGTCCCTGAAGAAGAACCCGGGTGACGCCGAAGCGCTGGCCCAGGCACTGGACTGGGCGAACAGCGGCTGGCCCGACTTCAGCCTGTACGCGCCTGTATTCAACGCGGGCCTCGAAGCACAGCTGCCCATCGTCGCCGCCAACCTGCCCCGCGCCCAGGTGCGCGAGCTGGTGATGAAGGGACCGGAGGCCCTGCCAACGGAGCTGCGCACCCGGTTGCAGTTGGACGCGCCCGTCCCCGAAGCCGAAGCGAAGGCAGTGCGCGAGGAACTGGACCGCTCCCACTGCGGGCACCTCCCCAAAGAGATGCTGGAGCCCATGGCGCTGGCCCAGCGGGCCCGCGACGCGATGATGGCGGACCAGTTGCTGGGATTGAGGGTGGGCAATGGCGCGCTGCTCATCACCGGCAACGGCCACGTGCGCAAGGACCGGGCCGTCCCCGCCCACCTGACGCGCCGGGAGCCGAACGCGAAGGTGCTGAGCGTTGCGCTCCTGGAGGTGTCTCCAGAAGCACTGAAGCCCCAGGACTACGCGGCGACCGTGGACGCCCCGTCCCTGCCCTACGACTACGTCTGGTTCACCCCGGCGATGCCGGAAGACGACCCGTGCAAGGCGCTGCGCGAGCGCAAGGCCGGGACGAGGCAATAGGGACGCGGCTTCATCGCCCCGCGTCCCGGTGCCAGCGCGGGGCCTGCCCAGCGAAGACGCCTGCTCCCGCGACGGCCTACGCAGCGCCAGCGTTGAGAGCGGGCGCAGGAATGAGGCGATACCGCTGCTGGGTCTTCAGGGCCCTGTGCCGCGCCAGGCGGACCAGCGCGACGCCCTCGACGAAGACAAAGGCGGAGGTCTTCTGCCGATAGGGGTCGAAGACTCCGGAGCGCTGTTGCCGCGCCACCCAGGCCGACTGCTCCTCGATCATCCCCTGCAGTCCTGCGTCGAACGCATCCCCATCCGCGGCAGCCAGCGCCGTCACCACGTCGAAGCGGAAGGACTGCCCTCCCTGAAGGCAGCGCTCGTAAGCCGACAGCTCCGTGTCCAGGTCATCACGCTGGAGGAGCACGCCGATGAGCGCACCGAAGTAATGGAAGTCCTCTTCGGATTCCATCCGCTGCATCCAGGCCGGCGTCATCTCCGCCGCGATTTGCCGTGCGAGTTCCCATGCACCCACGGCCAGGGCATCGAAGAGCGGCTCCCCCTTGCTGCGCGCGAGGTAGTAGTGCTCGGACTCCGGGCAGCCATTCCGGCGCACCAGCAGGTCCCGGTAGAGCGTCGCCGCCTGTTCGAGGCTCTCGCGGAAACCTTCTTCGTCCAACTCCGACAGAAGCAAGCCGCAACCATACTGGCGCCAGAGCGCTGCCGTTTCCAGGACGAGCTTCGCGTCCGGCGCCGCCGACGGCGACTCAAGCCGGGGCATCCGCTGGCTCAGCAGGAAGAGGAGGTTGTCGAGAATGAGCTCCATGAGAAACGGCCTCAACCCGGGATGGTTGTGCCTGAAGGATGAACCGCGAGCCCGGTGAGCCCCGCTTGATGGAAGGCGTCCAGGAGATCGGAGCGCAGCACCATCAGGTCCGTGAACTCCGCGACCCTGAAGAGCTGAGCATCTTCGGGGAGGACATCTTCGCGCAGATGCAAGAGATTGACTTCCGCGAGTTCATTCGGATTGCTGGCACGACGACGGTACTTCGAACGCTCGAAATCAAGACACGGAATGCTCACCAGCGGATTGGCGATGAAATAGGACTCCTGGACGCGCCGCCCACGCTTGTCCAGCAGGACAAAGGGCAGCATTTCAACGGCGGCTCCTACCAGGCCGCGGCTCGACAGGATCTCGCCCACCCGCTGAGAGACGTAGAGCACTCGATCTGGGTTGTCGATGAAGTCAGTGAACATGTCGCCCGCCTCCTCATACAGACTGAGTTGGGTTGTCGGTGGCAGGTAGGACGCCATGGGAACACCATCGCGCAGGTAGAAGTAGTCCTCGACCTTATCCGGCAGGTCGACGATCTCCACCGCGCGAGAATCCAAGGCATGTCCGAATGTGTAATAGGAATAAGGCATGGTTCGTAGCTCAAAGGATGGCGGCCGCGAGCTGGGCACCCGCCCGCATGGCTTTCACCTGCGCCAGCAGCACTTCCGACAAGGCGGTCAATGCACCAAGAATATCGGCCTTGATGTCCTTGGGATGCTTCTTTTGCCGAAGGTCCCTGTCAACCTCGCTCCGCAAATCGCGTAACCGTTCCTTGAGGGATGCCTGGTAGGCCGTGTGCTTCGGCACACCCCAGGGGCAGTGAGCCGGAAGCCCCACGATGAGCGATTCGAACTCCTGCTGAGGAAGCAGGAGCATGTTCTTCTCGTTGTGGATGTTCCAGCGCGAGATGAGGATGATCTTCACCACCTGGTCGGAGCGCGTTGCTCCGCCAGGAGCGCCATTCCCGACGACCCACTCCTCGACGGCTCCGATGGGAATGAGGTGGTGGTAGTTGTGTTCGTACGGATAGAAGGCGCCGTAGCCGCCCTGTACCTTGTTCTGGCGAGGCTGGAACTGCGGACGGCTGCCGACCTTCAGTCGCTGGTTGGGAACAGGTGACAGGTGCTTCGCACCAATGTGCCAACCCTCGGGTCCTCGGCTCAGCCAGTAGAGAGAGCCCCTCGCCTTCTTGAAGAAGTCCGAAAGGGTGAGCTTGCGCTTGGAGCCAGCGTTGTCAGGGAATCGCTTCCAGGTGCGCTTCAGGGCCTTGCTCCGCAGCCCGAAGTCCTCGCCCACGAGTCGCATCCGCCGGGCAATCGCTTGGTGGTCCTTGTTGTAGAGCGCGCTGCGCTCACTCAGGGACACCCTGTAGCCATTGGCCATATGGTTGCATGGGTGGGAACTCCACCCCGCGTTGTCCGTGAGGGTGTGCCTCCAGAGGCAGCCGAAGCCGGAGGGCCGGTCCGTGTGGTTGAGGGTCTTCGGATCCCAGGCCAGGTGATTGTCGCTGGATGCCATGCGTGTTCACTCCCGTGGACGGATGAGGAGGCCTGATGCGACGCTGCCTGAGTCAGCCCTGGACCATACGAGGATCTCGTCTCCATGGGCGTAGTTCCTGACAAACGAGCGGGTGGCCGCAGCCACGGAGATCGCACCACTGACGGCCCCCGTATCGCCTAGCGATATCGCCGGCCAGTGGGCCCTGGCATTGGTCAGCACGGACCTCGCATCCAGCCGCGCCAGGGCCATGCCCCAATCCATGGCACGCGACTGTTCTCCATTGAGGTCGCCGTACACGTCTCCCACCCGCGTGGCGCCCGCCAGCGTTTCGTCGAGGACCTCCGAGAGGCGCAGCACGGGTGGCGGCCCCTCGGGTGGAACCTCCTGCGCCGGCAGTTCGCGCACACGAAGCGCCTCCACGACCGCCTCGGCTCGCACTCCACGACGACGCACCGAGGATTCACTTTCGACCAGGAGCGCCGCCGCCGCCTCTCCGGGCATCAGGCCTACCGGGAGGTTCGGCGTCTTGAGGCGTCTGCTCATGGCCAGGGCTTCGAGCACGTCCAGGTCGCTCGTCAGGCTGTCCACCGCGACGATGAGCGCCCTTTGAAGCCGCCCCTCTGAGAAGGCCTCAGCGGCAGCCGCCATCGCCGCGAGTACGGAAACGTGCCCTTGAGGCACCACACGCTGCTCCTCCGAGCGGATCCCCAACCGGGTGCGCCGCATGATGAGGGAAGGGAGTCGCTCGTGCAGTCGTGCTTCGAGTTCGTCCCGCTCAGGGATTCGTGCCGGAGAGAGACAAAGGAACAGCCCCGTGTCGCCCCAGAAGTGACCATCGCCGGGTTCGACCCTGGAATAGGCCAGGAGGTCCCGAACGGCGCCCTCGGCGAGCAGCCCATACAGTCCCAACCCCACGAAGCCATCGCTGAACCCCCGAAGGGGATGCCCCACGACCGATTCCACTCCAGGCTCATCACCGGTGGATGCGACCTGGAGGTCGAGCGGATGGGGTCGGGCCATTCCGCAGCGGAGCGCGGCACAGCCGGAGACCACGTCATGGCCCAACGTGCAAACCAAGCCCAATCCGGTGATGGACAAGGACATGGAGTGAACCCTACCACAGCCCCCGACGACGGCTTCCGGTCAATGTCCGCGCGCCCCAGGGGAGTGGCAATCCCGCCCCAGGACTCCGGCAGTCCATGACATTCATGAACGACTGCGAAGACGTCGTGACGAGCAGCCTGCTGTCTCCCGCCTGGGGTTTGCCTCAGCCCGCGCGGCCCCCTGGCCGCGCACCGGGCGCTGGCGTCAGGGGTGCCCTGGAATTACGCGGCGCGGAAGCGGGGGGCGCGGCCCCAGCTCACTCGCGGGACAGCGCCGCGGGCCCCGGACGCGGCGTGTACACATTGGCGCTCACCGAGCGGGCCGCCGCCGTGATGCCGATGAGGCTCTCCGCGTGCCCGAGGAAGAAGTACCCCGTCTCCGGCAGGCGTTCGAGCAGCCCCTGGATGACTCGCGCGCGGGCCTCCGCGCCGAAGTAGATGAGCACGTTGCGGCAGAAGATGATGTCGAACCTGCCTTGCGGCCACGTGGCCGGGACATGCAGGTTCGCGCGGGCGAAGCGCAGGGGCTGGCGCACCTCCGGCCCCGCCATCATCAGCCCGTCCTGACTGCGCACACCACGCAGCATGTACTTGCGCAGCAGGTGCGGCGGGATGGTGCGCGCCCTCTCCATGCTCCAGAGCCCCTCCTCGGCGCGCTGGACGGCCCAGGTGGACAGGTCCGTGGCCACGAGCTCCAGGTTCCATCCGGACTCCCGGGGGAACGCCTCCAGGAGCGTCATCGCCAGCGAATAGGGCTCCTCGCCCGTGGAGCACCCGGCGCTCCAGACGCGGAGGCTCCGGGGTCGCCGCCCCTGGGCCCCCTGCGCGGCCCACTCCGGCAGGACGTGCTCTCGCAGCAGGTCGAAGTGCCGGGACTCGCGGAAGAAGGACGTCTCGTGGGTGCAGAGGCTGTCGAGCATCCGCACCTTCTCCGCTTCGTTCCCGCGCGTGGTGACGTACGCGTGGTACGCGGCGAACGAGCCCAGCCCCAGCTCACGCAGCCGCCGTGACAACCGGTTCGCCACCAGCGCGTTCTTGGCCATGGACAGGTGGATGCCCGTCTCCGCCTCCACCAGGTGCTGGAACAGCATCAGCTCCGAGTGCGACAGCGCGGGAGGCAACGCGTGCGACTCCGGTCCATGGGCGTTCATGGCCTCACCCGCTGCCCGGGACTTCCGGCGCCGGGGCCACGGACGCCGGAGGGGGCACCGGGGCCGTGGCCTCGTCGGCGGCGGTCGTCAGCCGCAGCAGCTCTTCCAACGACAGCAGCCGGTCCAGGTCCAGCAACAGGATGAACGCGTCGCCATGGCGGCCCATGCCCCGCAGGAACTCCAGCCGCACGCGGGTGCCGAAGGCCGGCGGGGGTTCGATGTCGTCGGGGCCCAGCTCCAGCACCTCGCGCACGGTGTCCGAGAGCAGCCCCAGCACCGTCTGCTGGCCGTCGAGCGACACCTCCACGATGACGAAACAGGACCAGCGGGTGATGGGCCGGGGCGGCAGGCCGAACTTCACGGCCAGGTCCACCACCGGCACCACGCTGCCGCGCAGGTTGATGACGCCCTGCACGGCGACGGGCATCCCCGGCACGCGGGTGATGGGGCGGTATTCGATGATCTCCCGCACCCGCAGGAGGCCCACGGCGTACTCCTCGCCCGCGAGCATGAAGCTCAGGTAGCTGGAGCGGTCGCCGCCGCCCGGTTCGATGGGTTGGTTCATGGTGGGCTGTCTCCCCTAGAACCGCTGGAAGTCCTGGTGGGCCGGGCCGTCCGCGCCGTTCTGGAGCCGGGACAGGGCGGAGACCGGGGACGCGCCGAGCGACCCCTGCGCCGCGGCCTGGAGGCCCCGGACGGGCGAGGCCGGCAGCCGGTGGCCCTGGGGCCGCGACGGGCTGGAGGGCGCGTTGAAGCCGAAGCCCTCCACCAACCGGAAGAACGTCATCATCTGCAGGAGGGACTCCGCCTGGGTGGCCATCTCCTCCGCGGTGGAGGACAGCTCCTCCGCGGCGGAGGCGTTGCGCTGGGTCACCTGATCCACCTGCGTCATCGCCCGGTTCATCTGCGACACGCCAATGGACTGCTCGCGCGAGGCGTTGGTCACCTGCTGCACCAGCTCCGACGTGCGGCGGATGGCGGGCACCAGCTCGGCCAGCAACTGGCCGCTGCGCTCGGCGACCTTCACGCTGGAGGAGGCCAGGCCGCCAATCTCCTTCGCGGCCTTCTGGCTGCGCTCGGCCAGCTTGCGCACCTCCGTGGCGACGACGGAGAAGCCCCGGCCGTGCTCTCCGGCGCGCGCGGCCTCCACGGCGGCGTTCAGCGCGAGCAGGTTCGTCTGGTAGGCGATCTCCTCCACGATGGAGATGCGCTCCGCGATGGCGTTCATCGCCTCCACGGTCTCCTTCACCGCGCGGCCGCTCTCCTCCGCGTCCCGGGCACCCTTCAGGGCCGTCTGCTCCATCTCCCGGCTGTTCTCCGAATTCTGGCGGATGCTCACGTTGAGCTGCTCCAGGCTGGCGGTGGTCTCCTCCACGGAGGCCGCCTGGGAGCTGGTGCCCTGCGACAGGCCCTGCGCCGCGGAGGCCACCTGGAGGGAAGCGGACGACAGCGAGCCCGCCGCGCCCCGCACCTCGCTGATGACGCCCGACAGCCGTTGGATCATGTCCCGCATGCCGCCCATCATCCGGCCCGTCTCGTCGGTGCCCCGGGCGGTGATGTTCGCCGTGAGGTCGCCGGCGGTCACCTGCGTCGTCACCCTCACGGCCTCGGTGAGCGGCTGCACGATGCTGCGGGTGAGCAGGAAGGACAGCAGCGCCGCGAGCAGCACGCCCACGACGCCGCCCATGATGATGACGTTGTACAGGTCCTGCGCCATCGCGGAGGTCCGGGTGGTGCGCTCGTGCAGCAGGGACGCCTCGTCGTCCGCCAGCTTGGTGAGCATCATCCGGATGCGGTCGGCGGTCTGCTTGCCGCGCGCGGCCTGCTCCACCGCGATGAGCTGGGCCATGTCACCGCGGCCCGCGGTGACGTCCCGGCGCTGGGCGATGAGCGGCTCCAGGTGCTGGGCCACCCACTGCTGCATCAGGTCGCGGATCTCCTGCTGGCGCTCCTGCTGGCGGCGGTCGCGCTGGGTGAGCTCGCGGATGCGGTCCAGGTTCTGCGACACGCTCAGCCGGGCCTGGTTGTAGGGCTCCAGGAACTTGTCGTCGCCGGTGATGAGGAAGCCGCGCTGCCCCGTCTCCAGGTCGGCCATGTCCCCCTCCAGGGTGCGCACGGCGATCATCATCTGCTGGCTCTCCGTGTCCCCCAGCGCGGAGACCGCGACCTTGTCGAGCGTCATGTAGACCACCGTTACGATGCCGATGATGATGGCGACCATCGCGCTGAAGGCGAACACCAGCTTCGCCGTGATGCTCAGGTTGTTGAACATGGCTACTCCGGAAGGGGGGACTGCCGTGAGGGCGCGCGGGGCGCGTCGGTGGGAGGAGGGAAATCCTGCGGGGAGGGCGGGGCTTCGGGGTGTTCGGAGGCGCGGTGGATGGCCCGGCGCACCAGGGAGGGCGTGTCCAGCAGCAGGCCCACGCGCCCGTCGCCCAGGATGGTGGAGCCGGAGATGCCGGGGATGCCCTGGAAGAGCTTGCCCAGCGGCCGGATGACCCGCTGGCCCTCCCCCTGGAGTTCGTCCACCGCCAGGCCCACCATGCCATCCGGGTGCTTGAGTACGACGACGTTCTCCCGGGCCGGCAGCCCACCGCCCAGGTCGAAGACCTGACGCAGCCGCAGGTACGGCAGCGGCTGGCCGCGCAGCGACAGGACGCCGGACGCCTGGGTGGTGCGCTCGTCGGCGGGGACCTCCATGCACTCCTGCACGCCTTCGATGGGGACGACGTAGACCTGGTCGCCCACGCCCATGGCGAAGCCCTGGATGACGGCGAGCGTGAGGGGCAGGCGCAGGGTCAGGGTGGTGCCCCGGCCCTCCTGGCTCTGGATGGACACGGAGCCGCGCAGCGCTTCAATGTCCCGGCGCACCACGTCCATGCCCACGCCGCGGCCGGACAGCTCCGTCACGGAGGCGGCGGTGGAGAAGCCGGGCTCGAAGATGAGGCGCAGGAGCTCGTCGTCGCGCAGCCGCTCGGGGGCCGTGACCAGGCCCCGCTCCCGGGCGCGCTCGCGCACCTTGTCCCGCTGGATGCCCCGGCCGTCGTCGGTCAGCTCCACGACGACGCTGCCCGCGTCATGGAAGGCCCGCAGCCGCAGGTGCCCGCGCGGGTCCTTGCCCGCGGCCCGCCGCTCGTCGGGCGACTCGATGCCGTGGTCCAGCGCGTTGCGCAGCAGGTGGAGCAGCGGGTCGCGCAGCGCATCCAGCACCGCGGTGTCCAGGGTGGCGTCCTCGCCCTCCAGCTCCAGCAGGGCCTGCTTGTGCTGGGAGCGCGCCAGGTCGCGCACGGTGCGCAGGTGCTGGCGGAACAGCGGCCCCACCGGGACCATCCGGACCTTCATCACCTCTTCCTGGAGCTCCTCGAAGAGCGGATCCATCTCCCGCTGCTGCGCGAGCGCATCCTCCCAGCTCGCGCCGGACTCCTCCGCGCGGGACAGGAACTGCGTCATGCGCCCCCGGGCCACGGACAGCTCCGCGGTGAGGGTGACGATGCGGTCCAGGCGCTCCAGGTCCATCCGCGAGCGGCCCCGCTTCACCCCGGGGTTGTCCTGGATGCGCGGGAGGCTGGCTGGCGCCGGAGCGCAGGCCGCCTCCGGAGCGGGATGGGGGCTGGCGCCCTGCTTGAGCCGCGCCAGGTGCGCCCGGTGGACCGCGCCCAGCGAGTCCACGCCGGCGAGCGACGCCCGGCTCAGGTCCCGCAGGTGGTCCACGGCGCCCAGCAGGAGCGACACCCGCTCCTCGTCCACCGCCACGCGCCGGTCGATGAGCGCCTGGAGGAGGTCCTCCACGCCGTGCGTGTAGTCCGTCACCGCCTGGAAGCCGAGCGAGCCCGCGGCGCCCTTCAGCGTGTGCGCCCCGCGCAGGATGGCCTGGAGCAGCGAGTCCGCGGGAGCCACCTCGAGCGCGATGAGGTTCTCCTCCATGGAGGCGACCAGGCCCTCGGCCTCGTCCGAGAAGATGCCCAGCACCTTCTCCCACTCCGCGGTGGCTTCCGATGTCATGTCCCCCGGTCCCATCGTCAGCGCGTCCATCCCGCACGGGGCGGAGCTGGATCAGGCGAGGGGATGTCGTGGGGATGCTTCCGGGTCAGCCGCTTTCGGGCGGAGGCCATGGAGACTCAACGAGACGATGGGTGGGTACCAGGCCCCTTCGGGAGTACAGACACACGAACCCCCGTCCTCACCAATGTGAGCCATTGCCGTGGGGTGGGCCGACCGCCACGAAGAGGACTGAATCCAGAAATCAACAGTACCAACAATGTGTCCTGAAAACAACGCGACCCAAGATTTCATGCACAACTGGAATCAACAGGTAGGGCCGGTTTTCTGAAGGCAAGACTGTACAGGTCAGGGCCGTGAAGACACCCCCTCCGCGCCCGCTCGGCCTCTTCATGAATAATCATGTTTCGCGGGAATATTTGAACAATCCGCCCTCCCCACCTGGCAGGTGGAGGGGCGCCTCGCCCCCAGGAAGGCTGACGCCTTGCGACAAATCCTCTCACACGGGCAGTGATTGACTCGCCACGGGAAAGAGCCTTTTGATTCGCGAATGCTAAATCAAACCTCGGAGTACCAATCCTGCATCCAGAGCTCGGAGAAGGTTTCCTGGCGTCTTGATGAGCTGTTGCCCAAGGACACCGTCCTGGATTTCAACCACCGGTTCCTTTCGGATGCGTTGACGGGGACGGAGGCCATTCCCTTCCTGAACGCCGAGGAGCGGTTGCTGCTGAATCACATCCGCTCCAACAGCTATGCGCACCTGTTCCTGTTCCTGGAGGAGTACGCCGTGGCCCTGGCCGCCCAGCGCGCCGGCCTGGAGCTGCACGGCAACGCGACGCACATGCGCGCGCTCCTGCGCTTCACGGAGGAGGAGCTGAAGCACCAGCAGCTCTTCGCGCGCTTCACCGGCGCGTTCGCCCGGGGGTTCAAGGTCGTCCCCGCCCTGCTCGACAACCACGTCGAGGTGGCGCGGGCCATCATGACGAAGTCGAACCTGGGGGTGCTCATCTTCAACCTGCACCTGGAGCTGATGACCCAGCAGCACTATCTGGAGACGGTCCGCGGCAACAAGACCGAGACGCTAAATCCGCTGTTCTGCAACCTGCTCAAGCACCACTGGCTCGAAGAGGCGCAGCACACCCGGCTGGACTTCCTGGAGGCGCAGAAGATCCTCGCCCGGGAGCCCGACACCCTGGACGCGGCCCTCTCGGAGTACGCGGAGCTGCTCCAGGCGCTGCGGGGGACGTTGAGCGCCCAGCTCGCGCTGGATCTCCAGACGCTGGAGAAGGCGGTGGGGCGCGCGTTCACGCCGGAGGAGCACAAGCACCTGTCCGAGTCCCAGGAGCGTTCGTATGTCTGGGGTTTCATCGGAATGGGGATGAAGGCGCCCCTCTTCCTCTCGCGCCTGCGCGCGCTCTCCCCCATCGCCGAGCAGCGCGTCCTGGAGCTGGCGCCGACGTACTACTGCGATTGAGACGGGCTTCGGGGCCGCCGCCTTGCCCGTGGCGGTCCCGACGGCCGCCCCCTTTCGAGGCCGGCGGCCCCAGATTCTCCGGATTCGAGAGGGCTGGCGCGGGTGACAGTGTCACCAGGGGGGCGACCCACGTGTGAGGGCTCCCCGCTATGCTGACGGCCCATGATCTGTCCAGTCTGTGCGGAACTCCGCGCCACCGCCCCAGAGGCCTCATGTCCTGAGTGCGGCGCCACGCTCGTGCCCGCCACGGGGCCGCACCTCGAGGACTTCGTTCGGGTCCTGTTGCGACGGCGCATCGAGCGCTGGCGCTTCGACGGGCTGGTGGACGCGGACACCGCCCACCGGCTTGAAGCGTCGCTCGACGCGCCCCCGGAGGCCGCCGTCACGGAGGCCGAGCCGGTCGCGACGCCCCCGGTGGTGCCCTCCGAGGACGCGTCGGTGCGCGTGGAGGCCTGGGCGGAGGACGTGGCCACGTCGTTTCGTCGCGCGGGGGGATGGCGGCCGGGTTGGGTGGCCGCCCTCGCGCACTCGCTGGACGCGGCGGCGAAGGCGGAGCGGGAGCAGGCCGCGCTGAGACATGCCGCCGCGCTGAAGGCCTCTTCGGGCCGCCGGGAGGACTCCAGCGAGGAGGAGCTGGGCTCGGCGCTGGGTTCGGGGCAGGCGCTGTTCTCCCAGGGGCTCATGGGCTCGCTGGGAGGCGGGCTGGAGGCCATGGTCGCGCTCGACGAGGGCGAAGGCGCGCCCCGCCTCCACGAATACATCTGGTGGTTCCTGGGCGCGGTCCTGGTGCTGGGCGGCTCGCTCATGGGGGTGCGCGAGGCGTGGCGGGCCCTGGGCGGCGTGCCCCGGCAGCTCATCGTCACGGGCGCGCTGTTCGGCTACCACGCGGCCTTCATCGGACTGGGGGTGTTCCTGTCGCGGCGCTCGCTGTCGGCCGGGCGCGTCCTGGCGGGCATCGGCCTGGCCCTGCTGCCGGTGGTGTTCGTCGCGCTGTCGGCGCTGGTGGCGCTGTCGCCAGTCCTGGGCGTCCCCGTCGCGCTGGGGGTCGCGGCCGTCGGGCTCCTGCCGTTGAGGAGCGCGGGGCGGCTGTTGCATGGGGCGTCCGCCACGTCGCTCGCGGTGGCGCTGTTCCCGTCGCTGCTGGCGGGGCTTCCGTTGATGGGCCTGGACGACGCGCCCTGGTTGCGAACGCTGTGCGCGTCCGCCGGGGTGGTGGCGCTCGGGGCCACGGTGTGGCGCGCGCGCGGGGCGTCCCCGGCCAAGTCGGGGTTCGTCAGCGCGGGCGCGGCGCTCTATGGCGCGCTCTGCCTGGCGGTCTTCTGCGTGGCGAGCGCGCCCTTCGGGTTCGAGGAGCTGGAGCCAGGCAGCCCCCTGTTCGCGGGTCTCACGCTCTGGGCGATGGCGCTGGCGTCCGTGGTGGCGATGGCCGCGTCCACGGAGTCCGTCCGGGAGGCGCATCCGCGCGCGGGTCCGGTGTTCGAAACGCTGGCGCACGCGGTGGTGGCCAGCGGCGCGCTCGCCGGAGCCCTGAGCGGGTTCTCCGTCATGCCGGGTGACGACGCCTGGGTGGACGTGGCGTCCGCGGGCGCGCCCGTGCTGGCCGCGCTGCTCTTCTTCCTGCTGGAGTACCGGCGCCGGGCGCTGGTGCATCCGGGGGTCCTGGCCGCGCTGCTCGCGGGGGCGCTGCTGGCGCGCACGTTGGCGCCCCTGGAACCCTCATGGTGGGGCTTCGGGGCCGCGGCCGTGGCCTCCGCGTTGCTGCTCGTGGCGCGCACGACCGTGGCCAGCGGCCTGCGCATCCGGCTGCTCGCCTGGGGCGTCGTGGCATCCCTCGCGGCGATGCCCGCCGTCGCGGTGCTGTCGTGGGACCCGGGCGTCAGCGGCTTCTGGCCCCAGGCGCTGACAGGGCTGAGCGTCGCGGTCGCGGCCCACGTCGCGGGGGGGCGGCGCTGGCGGGGCCTCCACTACCTGGGCGGAGTCGCCGCGCTCTTCGGGGCGCTGGCGTTCGTCGCTGGGACACCGTGGCTCGCCTCGGACGTGGCGAGCCTCGCCGTCTTCGCGCTCGCGGCCGGGGGCTACGGCCTCGCGGGGCTCGCGCAGGAGGGGTGGACCCGGCGCACCGGCTGGGGCGACGCGCTCAGGCCCCTGGAGGACCTGTCGCTGGGGATGGCCGCGCTCGGGGTGGCGCTCGCCGTGGGCGTGTCCCCTGCCCTGCCGGACGTCCTTGCTTCGGTCGAGGGAGCCAGCCTCCGCGCGCTGCTCGGCTGCGCGCCCACGGCCCTGGCCACGGCGGTGTTGCTGCTGCGCCTGCGCAGGGACGCGAGCCGGGTCGTGGGCTTCGTCGCGGCCTCCGGGCTCGCGCTCGCGGTGTCGCAGGCGATGGGCACCGTCTCCGACTTCACCTCGGTGCGCGCCGCCCTCGTGGCCGCGTCCCTGGGGTTCGGCTTCGCGGTCATCGCGGCCCTGCGTGGTCGCGGCCCCGGCGCCGGGGAGACGCTGAAGGCGAAGGGGCGACGGCTGGTGGACCTCCTCCCCCTGCCGTTCGGGGCGCAAGGGCGCCCGCTCTTCACGGATGGGTTCGCGGCGGCGGCGCTCGTGCAGGTCGGCGTCGCGGCGCTCACGCTCGTGAACTGGGTCCCCGTGCCCGCCGACGCAGAGCGGCCCGGGTTCCTGCTCGCGGGAGGGCTGCTCGTGGCCACCGCGCTCCTGGCCTTCGTGTCGCGCGGCTTCGTGGCGTTCGCCTTGCGTGGCTCGGTGGTGACGCTCGCCGCGGGCGGAGGGTTCATCGCGCTGGCCGCGATCATCAACCGGGCTGGACGGCCGCTTCCGCCCGACGTGAGCGCCTGGCGCCTGCCGCTCATCGGCATCGCGCTGTGGGCGCTGGCGCTGGCGACGCGGCGCTTCGGTCCGTGGCTCGGCCGGCGCCTGGAGAACCCGCTGCATGGACCGCTCTACCACGCGGTGCCGCGCCTGGGCGTGGCCGCGCTGGTCGTCGTCCTCTTGCGCTCCGCCGTGCGGGTGGGGTGGCCGGGTCCATCCTTCGCGCTGGGCGTGGTGCCCCCGCTCCTGGTGCTGGGCCCGGCGCTGCTGACGCTGTTGCTGGCGGCCTCGTTCCGCGCGCGGCCCCTGGCGTACCTGGGCCTGCTGCTGGGGCTCCCCGGTGCCGCGCTCTGGGCCGCGCAGAAGGCCCTGCTCGGGGCCCCGTTGATGGCGCTGAGCCCTCCGGACGGGCAATGGGTGCTCGCCACGCCGGTGGTGCTCACCGGGCCGTACGAGCTGGTGTGGCTCCAGCCGTCGACCTGGCTGGCCCCGGGGGACACGCTCTTCCTCTCCTGGCAGCGGGCGTTCGCGGGCATCGCCGCCGCCGGACTCGTCTATGCGGGGGCGGCCATCGCGGTGGCGGGCCTGGGCGCGGGGCGCGCCTTCGTGCGCCGCCTGATGCTCTGGCCTGACGACCAGGACCTCCCCGAGCCCTTCCTCCAGGTCCTGCGCCAGTGCGCCATCACGGCCGTGGGGCTCGTGGCGGCGGCGGCGTTCTTCCAGCCCGGGATTGCCTCGGCGGGGCTCGCCTTCGCGACGGGGGCCGTGCTGTTCAGCGGGGGGGCGCGCAAGGCCGGGCGTGTCGTCCTGGGCGGCGGGCTGCTGCTGCTCGTCCATGCCCAGGCCCACCGCGCGGCCTTCTTCGAGGCGTGGCCCGGGCCCACGCTCGCGTTGCTGGGGCTGGGCGTGATGGCGCTCGGTCCGTGGGTCGCGCGGCGGCGGGGCTTGGACGAGGGCAAGACGCGCCTTCGCACCCAGCTGGCCGTGCTGCCCTTCCTCCTCTCCGGGGCGGCGTACGCGCTGGCCGTGACGGGTGAGACGGGGCCGACGCTGGCCGTGCCCACCCTGCTGTGGCGGATGCTGCTGGGCATGGGGGGGACGTGGATGGTCTCCGCCGCCCATCCGCTGACGCTCGCGCTCATCGCCGCGACGCTGCTCATCGCGGCGTTCCAATGGCGGGGCGCGCTCGCGGGCTTCATCGCCAGCACCGCGACGATGCTGCTGGGAGGCGCCGCCGTCTGCGCGCTGATGGCCTTCATCGTGATCAGCGCGAGCGGGTCAGGATGGGCGCCGGGCTACCGGAGCCTTTTCACGGTCTCCGGAGCGGCGCTGGCCCTGGCCGCCGCGGGGAGCGCCCTGGCGCTGCACGTCGCCCAGCGCGTCACCGCGCGGTACAGGGGCGATGTGGCGGGTGGAATGCGCTGGGGGCGCGACCTGTGGCTGGTGGCGACCGGGGTGCTGCTCGCCATCGTCGCGGTGGAGGGGCAGGCCACGCAGGAGGCCCTGCCCCTGGCGCTCGCGGCCATTGGACTGGCGGTCGGCGTGTCCCTGCACTGCGCCTGGCGCGAGCACACCGGACGGCACGTGTACTTCGTGCAGGTGTCGGTGGTGGGCGTCTACGCGCTGGTGCGAGGCCTGTACGCGCAAGGGCTTCGCCGCGAACACGACGCGCTCTTCGCGCTGTCGCTGGGCTTCGTGCTGGTGGGCGTGACGGTGCTCGCGCGCAGGGCGGGCGTGCGCCCCGTGGAGCGGGCGACGCGGCGCTTCGCGGCGCTGCTGCCCATTGGCATGGCGCTGGTGCTCCCCGGTGACGCGACGGGCGAGGCCGCCCTGCTCGCGGGTGGCTCCGGCCTGCTGTACGCGGCGCTGGGCGCGGTGGAGCGCAGCCGGATGTTCGGCGCGTTCGCGGCGGCCGCCTGCAACCTGGCGCTGCTCATCGCCGCGCTCGCGTTCGGGCTGGAGGGCCTGGAGGTATACCTGGCACCGCTGGGCCTGCTGCTGCTCATGATGGGGCAGCTCTTCACGTCCAGCCTTCCCCAGGCGGCCCGCAACGCGGTGCGCATCCTGGGGGGCCTGCTGCTGTACGTGCCCGCGGCGGCCAAGCTGGCCATGCGGATGGGCGAGTCGGAGGACGGGACGTATGCGCTCGTCTTCGGGGCGGTGTGTCTGCTCGGCGTGGCGCTGGGGATGGCCTTGCAGATCCGCGCCTACCTGGCGCTGGGGACGCTGTTCCTCACCCTGGACGTGGTGGCCAACCTGCTCGACGCGGGCCTGCGGGATCACCGCATCGGCTTCCTGGTGATGACGCTCACCGGGCTCACCATCGTGGGCGGCCGGGTGCTGGCGACCGTCAAGCGGCAGGAATGGGAGTTCCTGGTGCGGCGCGTGCGCGTGCAGCTGCGCGGCTGGGATTGAGGAGGCCCCGGGCGGGTGCGATGCGAGGCGGGCACCCGCCGCTCAAGCTCCGGCTCACTGGACGACGGGCGCGCGGAACAGCTCGCCTTCGCGGCCCTCCAGCACCAGGCTCCCTTCGTCCGAGCTGCCCACGCGCAAGGCCGCCCGCGTCTGGCCGCGACGGTCCACCAGGCGCAGGCCGGGCTGGCCATGCTCGTCCGCGCCCAGGATGGCGCGGGGGCGGCCATCCGCGTCCGCCAGCTCCAGCCGCGATGAGCCGTCCACCTGGAGCCCCACGGAGAACAGGTCCACGCCGCCGGACTTGGACAACGTCAGGCGGGGGGCCTCGTCGGAGAACACCGTGAGCTCGGCCAGCGACTCGCCCTCCGCGGTGGAGAAGCGGAGATGGGGCGAGTCGTCCGTGCCCACGCCCAGCAGCGCCCGGGGACGGCCCGCACTGTCGTGCAGGACCAGGGACGCGCCGCCCCCCTTGTTCGTGTCCAGCGTGGCCCGGGTGCGGCCCTTCGCATCCGTGAGCACCAGGCGGGAGGCGACAACCTCTCCTGCGGGCGGCACCGGGCTCCGGAGGGCCGCGGCCCCCAGGCCCAGGACGGCCAGGACCAGCGCGGCGCCGGTGAGTCCCTGCAACCGCCGGAGGCGGGCTTCCAACCGCTCCAGGCGCGCGTCGTGTGAATCCATCCCGGTGTCGCCTCCTGTCCGCGCCACCCTGGCGGGACGAAGCCAAGGCTAACAAATGCCGGATGCGCGCGGGCCCCGCGGTCGGGCCGGGACGCAGCGCCCGCGACCGGGTGTGGAGGGCCCGACGTTCGCGTCAGGCCCGCGCCCTCAGGGAAGGACGCTCACGTGGATGCCCGGCGTGCGGCGCTCCACCGCGCGCTCCACCACGCGCCCCAGGCGCAGCAGCAGGTGCTCTTCGAACGGCCGCCCCATGAGGTGCACGCCCACGGGAAGGCCCGCGCGATCAAAGCCCGCCGGCACCGACAGGGCCGGGCAGCCCGTGAGGTTCGCCAGGCGGATGAAGCGCATCAGCGCGTCCACCACCGGCAGGTTCGACTCGCCGTCGGGGAGCGTGGCTTCGGGGATGGCCGGGGCGGTGGTGGCCGTCGTCGGGGTGATGATGACGTCCACGTCCGCCATGACGGACAAGAGCTCCCGGGTCAGTCGGTGCCGGTGCCGCAGGGCGTGGACGAAGTCCGTGGCCCGGAAGCGCCGCCCCAGCGCCAGGTTGGTGCGCGAGTCGAGGCCGAACACGGACGCCTTCGCCTTCAGTTGGGGGAGCATCGCCTCGGTCATCTCACTCAGGATGATGCAGCTGTGCGTCCAGAGGAGGGTGTTGAGGTCGGGCGGTGGAATCTCCACCACCGTGGCGCCCGCGTCGGTGAGGGCCCGCACCGCCTCCCGGCACCGGGCCACCACGTCCGCGTCGGCGTCCTCGAAGTGGGGCGTGCAGAGCCCCAGGCGGATGCCCTTCAGCGCGCCGTCCTCGTAGCCTGACAGGTGGTGCGCGGGTTGCTGCCGCGCGACGACGTCATGTCCGTCCGGGCCGGAGAGAATCGCATACATCGCCGCGACGTCGTCCACGGTGAGGCCCATGGGACCGACGTGCGCCACGTTCCAGCACAGCGGTGGCACGCCGGTCTCCGGGATGCGCCCCCATGTGGCCTTGAGTCCGACGATGCCGCAGAGCGCGGCGGGGATCCGGATGGAGCCTCCGCCGTCCGCGCCGATGCTCAGCGGACACAGGCCCGCCGCCACGACGGCGCCCGAGGCGCTGGAGCTTCCGCCGGTGATGTGGCCCCGGTTCCACGGGTTGCGCGCGGCGCCGTGATGAGGGTTCAACCCGATGGGGTTGATGCCAATCTCATTCATGTTGGCCTTGCCCAGGATGATGGCGCCCGCGGCCTTCAGGCGCGCGGCCACCGTCGAATCGGCCGTGGCCACCTGCGTGCGGAACGTCGTGCCCAGCGACGTGGGGAAGCCCGCCAGGTCCACCTCGTCCTTCAGGACGACGGGCACGCCATCCAGCACGCTCAAGGGCCTGCCCGCGCGCAGCCGCTCCCCCGCCGCCTCCGCGGCCCGCAGCACCTCCTCCGGCTTGCGCGCGATGAAGAGGCCCAGGCGGTCCGCGCCACCGTCCAGCCGCTCGATGGCCTCGTGGAGCCTTCGCACCACGGTGACGGGCTCCGTCCCGCCGTCACGGTAGGCCCGCGCGAAGGCCGCGACCGTCTCCCGCTTCGGCTCCCGCTTCGGCTCCGAAGTAGACGCGGCGACCGCGCGCGCGGCCTGCTCCTGTGGCGTCTGGGATTCCGTCGGCGGCGCACCGGGCGGCAGCGGATACTGGATGGGCGGCGCATCTCCGGCGGACAGCTCCCGCCAGACGTCAATGCCGCTGTCCCGCAGCAACTTCTCCACCAGCGCGGGCCCGACGCCGCCCCGCTCCAGCGTGTTGACGAAGGCCTTGAGGGCCATGCCTGAGAGACGCGGCGCCTTCACCGGGGGGCGTTGATAGGACATGGGCACAGCCTACCGCGACGCGCCCCACCCCGGGTCAATCCATGTCGGAGACGTAGGCCGCGGTGCCCGAGTGATCGATGTTGCTGTTGTCGTAGGTCGCGTGACTGTAGCCGCCGCCGTCCTTCCCGTCGGCGAACTCGTTGGGCCAGCCGCCGCCCGTGAAGATTCCCAGCACCTTGCCCTTCCAGAACACGGGCGAGCCGGAGTTGCCGGAGACCCCGCTGAGCCAGGTGTCGAAGGTGCTGCGATCGCGGTGGGGATCGGCGGCAGCGACCGTCCCTTCGGTGTACTTCAACGGCTGCCCCAGGGGGTGGCCCAGCATCTGGATCAGATCGCCGTTCGCCACCGTCCTTGCCTCCGCCTTGCTCGCCTGATCCAGGATGAGCTTCGTCTCGAAGTACCCTTCGATGGTGAGCACCGCCGTGTCGTGGGCGGTCATCTCGCGCGCCTTGATCTTGTAGACCTTGTAGGTGAAGGAGGAGCGGCTGCTCGACTTCCGGTAGTACCCCGTGACGAAGCGGAGGTCGGTCACCTTCGCGCCATCCACCTCCTCAAGAAGGCTGATGACGTTGTGACCGGCGGTCGCGATCTGGCTGCGGTTGTAGACCCACGCCGTCCCCACCATCCACACCGCGGGTTCGTTGGCGAGCGCATCACACAACCGGCCGCCCTTGATGCCATCCGGGTAGTGGGGCTGGCTGAAGTACTTCTGGGACGTGCTCAACGTGAGGCCCGACGCGCCAATGAACTTCTGCCCCTGGATGCAGAGCAACCCCACGGAGTCCGCCAGGTCGGTGATGGAGGAGGACTCACCCGCTGCCTCATAGATGTCCGCAGGGTAGTTGCCATTGAAGATCGCCATGCGGCCATCTTGTTCCCGGTCCCGCGTCCGCACCAGCCTTCCAGGCGTCCCGCCACGGCCGAGCCCCTCGCCCAACCCGACGCGTCGGGGCTGGATGCGCCAGGGCTACCGCGTTGCGCGGAGCGTCAGTCGGAGGGGGAAGCGCTCTTCAATGCCGGGCAGGAACAGGGGCCGCCCTTCACGCGCGGCCTGGATCGCCTTGCGGAAGTCGAGGTCGCCATAGGCATCCAGCACCGCCGGATCGAAGCTGTGGACCCCATCCCCGACCCCTTCGTTCTCGATGTCTGGCGCGAGTGATTCATACATGCGCAGCGGCGCATGGATCAGGGACTGGACACCGCCCTCGGCGTACACCCCGGCGGTCGTGTCCAGGAAGATGGCCCTCGCCCGGATTTCTCCTGCGGCCATGAGGACGGCATTGTGGTCCCCATACTGGCCGAAGAGTTCTCCCTCCACGCGCACCGAGCCTTCCACGAAGACCCGCGCCCCGTTGCCGAACGACAGGGTCCGCGCTTCCAGGTCGCCCCGGACGATCACGAGGCCGGGCTGATAGTCGTCCGTCCACAGGTGCAGATGGCCTGTCGTCCTGAGCGGGCCCTCCACCAGGACGACGTAGGGGCCGTTCCCCGTGTCGATTTCTTCTGGAGCATCAAGGCCCGCGGCGAGGAGCCGCACAGCACCGGGAGCGCGCTCGAAGGCGTCGAGCTCCGGCGCCCAGCGATGCGAGCGCAGACGTGCGCGGAGTTCCAGGAGGGTCGTCGCTTCACCCAGGGCGTCGAGTCGGTTCGGGGGCACGAAGCCCATTCAACACGAAAGTCACGGCGCCCGGGCCAGGAGGTCGTGGTCGAAGAGGACGTGGCTGGGAACTGGAACAGCAGACCCGCGCGAGCGGGCTCAGGCAGGGAGACAGGCGCATCCGAAACGGCGTCATGGCTTCACGCTCCGAATGCGCCATCGGGGTTGCTCGCGTCTACCAGGGACGGGGGCTGCCGCAGCTGTACCCCGGGCCGTTGATGAAGCGCGACACGGCGCGGCCGTTGGCGTCCGCCGCGGCGGTCTGCCGCACGCTCAACGGAATCCACCACTGCGACTGGTCCGCCACGTCGCAGAGGAACTCCACCTGCACCTGATGGGGAGAGTGGAAGCGGCTGGCCGTCCCGTTGTTCTCCCACATGGCGCCAAAGGCATACTTGCTGATGCCATGGAAGTAGAAGTAGTCACAGCTGCTGAGGGTGCAGGCGCCCTGGGGCCCGGGCCGGTGGCCGCCGGTGTTGCCATTGTGGATGTTGTACTTGTCGAAGTTGGCGTGCCAGCCCTCGTGCATGTAGTCACCCGCGCGGGAGGCCGGGTTGGAGTTGATGGCGCTCGAGTTGTAGACCGGGCACGCGGTCTCCACCTTGTCCTTGTCCCATGGCCAGAACCGGGGGATGAACGTGCCCAGGACATCCGTGCGGTCGGAGATGCCGTGGTAGAGGCTGTCGTGGAAGTTGCTGCTGGGCGCCTCCGCCGTGCCCCGGTAGTCCTCCGTACCGTGGAACGACTGGGCGAAGTTGTCCTCCATGCCGTACGTCAGCAGATAGGCCGCGTTCCAGTGCTTGGGGAACTCGAGCGACACGTTGCAGGCGTCACTCCAGCCGCGGTTGCTCCATTCCCCACCCTTCAGGCCGTAGGCCCGGTACTGCCACAGGTAGAAGTCCCGCCAGCAGCCGTGGGTGCTCCAGAGGTCCCGGTCCGCCTGGCTCGCACCTGTCTGGACACAGACGGCGCCGGCTTCGGCTCCCAGGCCCAGGGCCAGGAGGGACGACATCAGGGTCATGCATTGCTTGAGATTCATGGGCGTTCTCGCTCCCCGGTTGTGAGGTCAGGTCAGAACTTCGGAGGGGTGACGTCGAAGGTGTAGGGCTTCTCCTCGGGCGGCCGGGGCTCCTTCGGCTCGGGGTTCGGCGCCTGCACTTCCGGGTGGGCCTTCAGGTAGGCGTTGAGCTTGCGGTTGAACGTCTCCGCCTTCTCGCCGCTGACGCGCCGGACGCGCTCCAGCAGCAGCCGCTCCTCGGCGCGGACGTACGGCTCCACCTCCTTGCGCGCCTCCAGCGAATCGCCCCGGTTCCACAGGAAGGCGCTGATGGCCTCCGCGCGAACGATGACGGAGGGGTGCGCGCCCGCCTGGTAGAGCACCTCCCGGTCGAACTCCGGATTCCGCAGGTACGCGATGCCGGCCACCGCCTTGGCCTGCAGGCGCGCCTGCTGGGCCTCTTCCTGGAGCTCCCCTTCGATGACCGTGCCCTTCGTGGGCAGCGGCATGCGGACGAACTCCGCGAGGAACTTCGCGCCCTCGTGGGTGCGCATCTCACCGAGCAGGCCCAGCGCGACCAGCGTGCGGCTGGCGTCGCCCTCCTTGTGCGTCTCCAGGATCTCCTCGGCGAAGGCCTGGATGATGTCCGGGTTGTCCGCGGCGGCGCGCAGCACCTGGCGCGCGTCCTCCTGCTCCAGCACCACGGACTGGCCCGCCCAGGTGATGAACGCCTGCACGCTCTTGCGGGCCTCCATCCCCGTCCCGCCCAACCCAGGCGGCTGGTGCAGCTTTCGGCCCGCGACGATGCGGCTGGGCGGGGTGCTCGAGCCCTGCTCCGAACCGGGCTGGGTCTCCGCCCCCATGGCCACGGAGCCCGACATCAGGCCCAGGGTCATGGCGGTGGCGCCTGCACGGGAGATGACTCGCCATTTGCGGCTTTGCATGGTCCTGCCTCCACTCCAGAAGTGTCGGAAGCCCTCACTTCACGCGCCGTACCAACCTGTCTCCGGCGCGGAAGGCAGGGCCTGGAGGAGGCAATGGCAATTCACGCCACACTCTGAAGAGAGGGGTTGGAACACCCCGGCACGTAAGCCCCTGCCGCGGGCGCCTGTTGCTGGCGGGACCACAAGGAGTGTTGCCCTTGTTGCCCGGCAGGCACGCCTTCTATCGTGACAGGCCCCTGCGCTGTGTTTGAGGAAACCCATGTTCGACTTCGAGGCGCTCGTGCGAAGCCGGTGTTCGGTCCGCCGCTTCCTGCCCACCCCTGTTCCTCGCGGACTGCTCGCGGAGGCGCTGTCACTCGCGCAGCTCGCGCCCTCCAACTCAAACATCCACCCTGGCGTCTGTTCATCGTGGAAGGCGAACGCATCGAGCGCCTGCGGGAGGCGCTGCGACAGGAGGTGCATTCAAATCCGAGGGAGCTGGCGCCGCTGCCCGCCTCCTTCCGGGCGCACCGCCGGGAGCTGGGGGCGCTCGTCTACGGAGCGATGGGGGTGGCCCGGGACGATGAGGCAGGGAGGGCGCGGGCGGCCCAGCGCAACTACGAATTCTTCGGCGCGCCGACGGCCGGCATCCTGTGCATGCACCGGGACCTGGGACTCGTGGACGCGGTGGGCGTGGGGATGTATCTCCAGACGCTGATCCTGGGACTGACGGCGCGCGGGATTGGCACCGTGGAAGGCAACGTGTCGTTCTTCGACACGGCGGTGGACCCCGTCTCGGGTTGAGCGTCCGCCACCACGGTGCCGGGCGTCAGGGTGGCGACGCCGGCACCGCTCACGGACTGGGAGTTCTTCAGCTCCGGCGGCGGCGCAGCAGTGCCAGCCCGGCCAGCGCCAGGCCCCACACGGGCGCGCTGCCCGCGGCGGAGCAGCCCCCTTCGTCGCCCTCCGGCGGGAGCGGGTCCACGACGGGCGTGCCCTTGCCCACCGTCACGCTCAGCGTCGTGGCCGCCGCGCGGTCCCCGTCACTCTTCTGGTCCGCGTTGGAGGAGTTGCCGGCCCCGAAGAGCTTGAGCGTGACATCCGTCGCAGGCGCGACGAGGGAGAAGTTGAAGCGCAGCTCGTTTCCCGTGAAGGCCAGCGGCGCGGAATGGACCAGCTCCGCGCCCAGCAGCTTCGTCCCGGTGCCGGCCTGGAGCTTCGCGTCCGCGCTGTCCACCGCGATGTCCGCCCCCCCCGTCTTCGCCGCTCCCCCCCGGATGATGAAGGTGTACTGGCCGGTGGCGCCCGGCTCCAGCGTCGTGGGGCCTTCCAACACGACGGTGGGGACATCCCCACCCTTGTGACACGTGCTGCACATCACGCCGTCCTTGCCGGACTGGCCGGTGATGCCCGTGCTGGTGGCGAAGGCCGGAGTGGCCCACAGCGACGAAACAGCGAACACGCCCGCGATACGGAACAGATGACGCATCGAATCTCCATGGAGGGTGAAACCAGGTGGTGCCTACGAGCCGGGCCCCCACCCGACAGGCTCTCGCCCGTCGGGCTCGGGGGCCCGGGTTGCTTCGATGAATGACGGTGCTAGCGCAACTGGACGAAGGAGAAGGACAGCCCCTGCGTGCTCACCGTGGGCTTGCCGCTCTCACCCAGCACGCGGAACGTCGTGGACGCGGCGCCCGCGCCGAACTCGGTGTAGAGCGTCTGGTTCTCCGACTCGAAGAGGAAGACGCTGCCGGAGGTGGAGGGGAAGTCCGCCTTGCGCGTCGCGGTCAGCGTGTCCAGCTTCAGCTCCCACCACTGCCAGCCGGTCCCGCTCGCCATCGTGCGCGGATGCGTGCCCTCGGTCACCGGGGCGATGCTCTCATCCAGCACGCGCACGTAGGCCGTCCCCGGCGCCCCGGGGATGAGCGCGCCCGCGGTGCCGCCGCCCACCAGGGCCGGGAGCGAGCGGTAGAAGGTCGCGTCAAAGGCACGCGTCTGGGGATCGAACTTGAGCAGGCACGGCTCCGGCGAGTCCGGGACCACGCGGAACACCGCCGCGCCATACGCCTCCGTCGCGATGTAGACCTTGCCATCCAGGCCGAGGGCCGCGTCGTGCGTGTAGCCGCACCGCTCATCCGTCGCGATGGTGGCCGTGTCCGTCGCCGTGTCGAGGGAGACCACGCCCGCCTTCTTCGTGATGCCCACGCCCGACACCGGACGCCAGCCCACGGGCATGATGATCTGCGAGCCCACGTGCACGACCGCGCCCGAGAAGGCCAGCACGGTGTCGGAAATCTCCAGCGCCTTCAGCGGAAGGGTGCCCGTCACGGTCATCGCCGTGGGGTTCCAGATGACGACCTGCGCGGTCGCTCCGTCGAAGAAGTATGCCTTCGTCTCGGAGACGAACTGGAAGTTGGCCTGGTACTCGCCCAGCGACGTCACACCCTGGGGCGCGAAGCTCACCGTGCCGGCCGCGTCCAGGCCCCCCGCGCCGTTGAGCGTGTAGCGCGTCACCACCGGGCTCTCGTCGCTCACCACGTAGAGCGAACCGGACTTGGGGATGCCCACGCCCAGCGCCCGGCCCGACACCTTGATGGCGTTGTCCAACGACAGCGACGCCGTCTGCTCCGCCTGGTTCGTCACGACGACGTAGCTCTGCACCGGGTCTTCAACGAGCAGCTGCGTGGTGATGGCATACAGCGACCCGTTGTCGTCGGTGCCCGGCTCCTCCGAGTCACCACAGCCCGTGAACAGGGTCAGGGCCAACACGGCGGCGGAGCGTCGCAAGGAAGGGAAGGCAACAGGATGCTTCATCGGAGAAGGCCTCTCTGCGGTGGAAGAAGGGGGACGTGTCATCCAACACGGACGCTTGTAGACAGCAGTCCGGCAATGAAAATGATAAGCATTCTCATTTTCAGGACGTACTAAATCCATCAATGCCTGATGTCAAGAGATAGGCCGATCAGCCCGGATGATAAGAAACTTCTTATTTTGAATGAGACGGCCGCCCCCCGTGGCGGGTGGCTGTCCTGGCGTTGAGCGGGCCTGCCCTGGTGGAGAGGCTTCGCCCTCAACCGCGCAGCACGGCCAGCCCACGCAGGAAGTCGTCGGGCAGCGGGGACTCCACCTGGATGAGCTGCCCCGTCGCGGAGGTGGGCACCTCCAGGCGCCACGCGTGCAGGGCCTGCCGTCCCACCGCGAGCGCGGCCGGGTGCGTGCGCGCCGCTGGCGTGCCGTAGACGGCATCTCCCAGCACGGGGAAGCCCGCTTCGGAGAGCTGCACGCGGATCTGATGGGTGCGGCCCGTGTCCAGGTCGATGTCCAGCAGGGCCCCGTCCCGGAACCGCTCGCGCACGGTGAACGTCAGGGCGGCCCTGCGCGCGGAGGGCACGCGGGTGGTGAAGCGGCGCGGGTCCTTGGGGTCGCGCGCGTACGGGCCCTCCAGCCGGCCGGTGTCCGGCGGCTGTCCCAGCACCAGCGTCTGGTAGCGCTTGTCCACGCGCTTCTCCTGGAACGCCTTCAGGAGCGCGGCCACGGCGTCATCCGTCCGGGCCAGCGCCAGACAGCCGCTCGTCTCCCGATCCAACCGGTGCACCACGCCCGGCTGGGCCACGCCCTCCACGTCGAACGGTGGGCAGCGCGCCGCGAGCAGCCCCACCACGGAGGGTGCGCGGCCCTCCGGCTCCACCACCAGCCCCGGCGGCTTGGCCACGATGATCAACGCCGCGTCGTCGTGCAGCACCGGCAGGTCGGGCCCCTCCAGCGAAGCGGCCGAAGAGGCGCGGGGCGCGGGCGTCTCCAGTTCCAACTCTTCCCCGCCCCACAGCTTGCGCGTGGCTTGCGCCTTCTTGCCCCGGATGCGCACCCGCCCCGACTCCAGCAGCGCGCGGGCCCGCTCGGGCGTGAGACCGGGGACATGCTTCGTGAGGAAGCGATCCAACCGCTCGCCTGCGATCTCACGGGGGACGACCAGGACCTTGTGCCGCGTCATGCCTCCCCCCGTCCCCCATGGCAGGCAGGGAGTCAACGTGTAGGCGTGCGCCCACCGAGCACGCGGGGAAGGAGCGCTGTAGAACCGGGCTCCCCGTGGCCTCCTCCCTGCTTTCGCGCGCGTCCTCCTTGCGGGCCCTGTCGCACCGTGACTTCGCCTGGCTGTGGACGGGCATGCTCGTGTCCAACATCGGCACGTGGATGGAGACCGTCGCGCTGGGCGTGTACGTGACGGAGGTGACGGGCAAGGCGGGGTGGACGGGCGGGGTCGCCGCGCTCGCCCACCTGCCGTCGCTCCTGCTCGCGCCCCTGGGTGGAGCGCTGGCGGATCGCTTCGACCGGCGAACCTTCATGGCGGTGTGCGTGTGCCTCCAGGGGCTGCTGGCGGCGCTGCTCACGGTGCTGGCCGCGACGGGAAACCTCACGGTGCCGTGGGTGGCGGCCATCTCGCTGCTCAACGGCGCCCTCAACACGCTGGTGATTCCGTGCGCCACCGCGCTCACGGTGGCGGTCGTCCCGCCGGAGGACCTGCACAACGCGCTCAGCCTGGACTCGGCGCAGTTCAACCTGGGCCGCATCATCGGGCCGGTGGTCGCGGCGCTCGTGCTGACGCAGGCGGGCATCGCCGGGGCGCTGTTCTTCAACACGCTGTCGTTCCTCGCGGTGCTGCTGGTGCTGGCCCAGATGAACGGCGCGGTGCAGGCGGTGATGCCGAAGCGGGAGGCGCTGTGGGCCGGCATCGTCCGGGGCATGAAGCTGGCGTGGGAGGACGCGGGCATCGCGCTGGCGCTGGGGACGTCGTTCTTCGTGGGGCTGCTCATCTCCCCGTTCGTGGGGCTGGTGCCGGTGTTCGCCCTCAAGGTGCTGGGGGGAGACGCGGCCACCACGTCGCTGCTGCTGACGGCGCAGGGCACGGGCGCGGTCCTCGCGGCCTTCGGGACGGGGGCCGTCGTGGCGAGGATGGGACGGCGGGGGATGCTGGAGGCGTCCGTGCTGCTCGTGGGCCTGTGCTCCGCGCTCTTCTGGCTGTCCCCCACCCTGCCCGTGGCGATGGTCGCCATGTTCTTCCTGGGCGCGGTGTACCTCGTGGCCTTCACGGGCTTGAAGACGGTGTGCCAGGCGAGGACGCCGCCGGAGCTCCAGGCGCGGGTGAGCAGCCTGTTCCTGCTGCTGGTGAACCTGGGCTACATGATGGGCGTCTGGGGCCTGGGCATGCTGTCGGACCGGCTGGGCGTGCGGCCCATCACCGCGGGGGCCGCCCTGCTCTTCTTCGGCATCGTGGCGCTCACGCGCGCCCTGCGGCCCCGGGGCCTGGCGGCGCTGGGCACCTGAGCGCCCCAGCGTGCCCGGGAACCAACGGGCCGGACAGGGGGAGCGGCCTTGCCCCTTTTCCCGCTCCCCCCGGATGCGCTAGCAGAGGGGGCATGCCCATCCTCGCCCTCGTCCGTCATGGTCAGTCCCTCTGGAACCACGAGAACCGCTTCACGGGCTTCGTGGACGTGCCCCTCACCGAGCAGGGCCGCAACGAAGCCCGCAAGGCCGCTGACGCCCTGAAGGGCCTGAAGTTCGACGTCGCCTACACCTCCGCCCTGAGCCGCGCGCAGGAGACGCTCAGCATCCTCCTGGACGCGCTGGGCCAGCGCCCGCCCGTCATCCGCGACGCCGCCCTCAACGAGCGGCACTACGGCGACCTCCAGGGCCTCAACAAGGCGGACGCTGCCAAGGAGTTCGGAGAGAAGCAGGTCCACATCTGGCGCCGCTCCTATGACGTGCCTCCCCCCAATGGCGAGTCGCTGGAGATGACCGCGAAGCGCGTGCTGCCCTTCTACGACCGCGCCATCGCCGGGGACCTGCGCCAGGGCAAGAACGTGCTCGTCGTGGCCCACGGCAACTCCAACCGCTCGCTGGTGATGCGCCTGGACAAGCTGTCCGGCGAGGCCGTGGTGGCGCTGGAGCTGGCCACCGGCGTGCCCGTCGTCTACGACGTCACCCCCGAGGGGCAGGTCGTCTCCAAGCGCGGCGCCACGCCCTGACGCATCAAGGCTGGGTCCCACGCGCTCCAGGGGCGCGGTGACGTGCCTTCCCGCGCGTCCGACGGAAGGGGGGTTGAATGTACGGCCCCCCGTCCCGTCTGATGCTCCGAGGTACGAACACCCCCAAGGATGCACATCATGAAGGCCCTGACCCTCGCTGTCGTGCTGCTCTCCTCCGCCGCCTCGCTGGCCCAGACCGCGCCGCGCACGGAGGGGCCCGTCAACGCCGCCGCGGCCGCCGCCGCCGAGCTGCGGCGCCCGCCGCCGCCGGGCCACTCCACGCCCCGGCCACCGCAGCCGATGCCGCCGCAGCCGCCCATGCGCAACCAGGCCGTCGTCGACCGCGAGGTGATGGAGCGCCGCATCGACAAGTTGGAGAAGGCGCTGCGCGACGCGATGGCCCGCACGCGGGACAACCAGGGCCGCGCCAGCATCCGCGCCGCGATGGAGGAGTTGGACAAGCTCAGCGAGTACGTGGACGACGCCGCGCCGTACGGCACGGGCCTGCCGCCCCCGCCGGGCAACTACCCGGGCCCGCAGCACCCGGTGCCGCTGCCGGTGGTGCGGCCCATCGCGGAGGCGCAGTTCCGCAGCCTCACCCAGGCGATGGCCCGCGAGAGCTTCGCGCGCGACAAGATGCGGGTGCTGGGGCAGGTCGCCCCGCGCGAGCACTTCCTGGTGACGCACGTGCTGACGGTGCTCAACCAGTTCTCGTTCTCCAACGACAAGCTGGAGGTGGTGCGGGTGATGCGGCCCACGCTGCTGGACATGAACAACAGCTATGAGCTGTTCCAGGCGTTCCCCTTCTCCTCGGACAAGCAGAAGCTGCAGGAGATCCTGGACGGGCGCTAACCCCCTTCAGGGAAGTCCGGTAAGGCGCAAGCCAGCGTGAAGGAAGAAGGCGGCGAGAACGTCGTGGCGGTGGCCCAGGCGCACGAATGAAGCGCGTGCCTGGGCGCGCAGCTCGACGACAGAGTCGGGCGTGGCATTGCGCAGCTCGGCCTTCACCACGCCGTTGCAGCCCTCCTCGGGATTGAGGTCTGGCGCGTAGCCTGGCAGCCGCTCAAGGCGGAAGTCCTCGGGGTGGCGGGCGACGAAGTCGAGCGTCTCGGCACTGTGGTGCTGGTTGAGGCCGTCCCACACGATGGTGAGAGGACGGCCCACCTTCCCGCGGAAGTAGCGCAGGGCCGCGATGATGTCCTGGCTGGTGAAGCTGCCCTCTCGGTGGCGCGAATACAGGCGCGCCGGCCTGCGGCCGTACGGAGCAACGAGGGCGACGATGCTGGAGACTTCGCGCCGCTTGTCACGACGGCGCAAGGTGGGCGGATGCCCGACGGGCGCCCAGGTAGACGCTACGCGGGCCCGAAACGAACTACCTGTCTCGTCCACGAAGGCAATGGCCCGCCCGCTTCTTCGAGCCCCCTTTTGATGCGGGGCCAGTCGCGCTTCAGCCATGCCTCCACCAACGCATCGTTACGCTCCTTGGCTCGCGTGCGGGGCTGCTGCGGACTCAAACCCAGCCGGTGAAGGCGCTCGGCCAGGTAGTTGGGGTGGTAGCGCACTGCGAACGTGCGGTGGATGAGGTGCGCCACTCGCGTCAGCGTCCAGCGCTCGGTAGGGAAACCGCAGGTGCGCGCCCCTGCCCCTACCAGCTCCGCCACCTGCCGCCATTCCCCCGAACTCAACTTCGACGGCCGGCCCGTGCGCGGCCTCGCCTTCAACCCGCGTGGACTGCCGCCTGCCTCGTGCAGTCGCCGCGCCCAACGACTGACGGAGGCCTCGCTGACACCCACACGGCGCGCCACCTCCGCCTGCGACAGGTGCCCCCGTCGCAGGAGTTGTCCGGCTGCAAGCCGCCGCTCCTCAAGCTGCTGCGCCGTCCAGTGCTTTGGCTGCCACGCCATGGACGCCACCTCTCCATGACGTAACCGGTAGCCCCTTACCCGACTTCCCTGAAGGGGGTTAGCAGGCCCCCAGGCTCATCGCCGGGAGAGCGCGGACCAGATGGCCCGCGCCTCCGGTGAGTCCACGGTCGCGTGGACGCTGGCCACCACGCGACCGTCCTCATCCAGCGCCAGGACATAGGGCGTGCGGCTGGAGGCGAGGCCCAGCGCCTTCGCCATTCCGCCGTTCTTGTCCAGCCAGGTGTCCTTCCAGAAGCCCTCGGGCACATGCTTCTTCGCCTTCCCCCGCGCCGCGCCCTCGCTGACGATGAACGGCAGCTTGAGGGTGATGAGCGACTGGCGGCGCACCGTGTCCGGCATCCGCGTGTCCGCCTCCGCGAACCACCCGCGCATGGCCTCGCCCGCGTCCTTGTCGGTGATGATGACCACCAGCGCGGGACGCCCCTTCAGCTCCTCGCTCGCGTGGGCCCCTTCGGTCAGGTCCCGGGCGGAGAAGGCCGGCAGCGGCTGTCCCGCCGGAGGGAGCGCGAACGCGCCCGGGGACAGCAGCAGCGCCCCCGCGAGCCCCGCGCCCATGAGTGTCGAACGGCCCCGCCGCGAGAACCTGGAATGGCATGCCATGAGACACGAGGTGCTCACGCGCGCGTCGCCTCCCTAGCGACCGGGAGCCCTGCGACCGGCCGGCTGCCTGCCGCATGGGAATCCGATAGGGTCTTTTTCCCCTCCTCCCCCGGAGTCCCCTGATGCGGACCACCTCCCTCGTCCTGCTCCTGCTGCCCCTGACTGGCGGCGCGGCGGTGAAGAACGTCTCCAACGTGACCGAACTCCAGGCCGCGCTCGCCTCCGCGAAGGCCGGTGACGACATCGTCCTGGCGAACGGCACGTACACCGTCAACGCGAACCTGAACTGCCAGGCGGAGGGCACCCAGAGCCTGCCCATCACCGTGCGCGCGGCGAACCGTCACGGAGCGCTCGTGCGCTTCAACGCGGTGGAGGGCTTCAAGGTGTCCGGCCGGTACTGGACCTTCGACGGGCTCACCGTGGAGGGCATCTGCGCGAACGACAACGACTGCGAGCACGCCTTCCACGTCACCGGCCATGCGGAGGGCTTCGTGCTGCGAAACAGCCGCGTGCGCGACTTCAACTCACAGCTGAAGTCGAATGCGCAGAAGAACGACGCGGGCGTCTGGGAGATCCCCCACCGGGGCCTCATCGAACACAATGAAATCTACGACACGCGTGCCCGCGTGACGGGCAAGCCGGTGAACAAGCTGAACATCGACACCGGCGAGGACTGGGTGGTCCGCGACAACTACCTGCATGACTTCTCCAGGCAGGGCGGCATCGCCCACGGCGCCTTCATGAAGAGCGGCGGCAAGCGGGGCCTCTTCGAGCGCAACCTCGTCGTCTGCGCGAAGGACCGCGCCCTGGCGGACACGAGCATCGGCCTGTCCTTCGGCGGAGGCGGGACGGGTGCCGCGTTCTGCGCGCCGGCCTTCGATGCGTCGGTGCCGTGCACGCCGGAGCACTCGGACGGGGTGCTGCGCAACAACATCGTCGCCAACTGCTCCGACGTCGCCGTCTACCTGAACAAGGCCACGAACACGCGGGTGCTGTTCAACACGTTCGTGGGCACCACGGGCGTGGACTTCCGCTTCGCCGCCTCCACCGGAGAGGCCCACGGCAACGTGCTGTCGTCCGTCATCCGCGTGCGCGAAGGCGGCACCTTCACCGCGGGCACGAACCGGACGAACGTGACCACCGCCACCTGGGCCTCCTGGTACGTGGCGCCGCTCAAGGGGGACCTGACGCTCAAGGGCGACGTGTCGACCCTCATCGGCGCCGCCGCGCGGAACGCGTCGGTGCCGGACGACTTCTGCGCGAGGCCCCGGCCGGCGACGGCGGCGTACACGCTGGGCGCGCTCGAACATTCGCTGGGCGACTGCGCGGCGGATGCGGGCTCGCCTGACGCCGGAACGGGCGGCACGGATGCTGGAACGGGCGGCACGGCCGACGCAGGCTCGGGCGCCGCGGACGCGGGCACGGGGGGGGGGACGGACGCGGGCACGGGCTCCAACCCGGACCCGCAAGCGCCGGAGGAGGATGAGGGAGGGTGCAGCGCGAGCCCGGGCCTGCTGCCCATGCTCCTCACGCTGCTCGTGCCGCTGGCCCTGCGCCGCCGCGCCCGGCGTTAGCGGCGACGCGTCCGGGCCCAGCCTGCCGCCCGACGCTGGCGAAGACACAAGGGGCCCTGCTCGACAGGGACGTGGGCCGCGAAGGTCCACGTCCCCACGGCGAGCCCGGTGTCCGGACGCATCAGAACGCGGTGGACGTGAACAGCCCGCGACCGATGGCCATGACGCCACCCGCGATGAACACCAGCGACAGCACGGTGCCCACCAGGGGCAGCACGTAGCCCGGCGGCGTGCGCCGACGGTTCGCCGACAGGCAGCCCTGGAGGACACCGACCGCGAGCACCATCATCACGATGTGGCCGATGAGCGCCGGGTAGTAGCCGCGCGTGACGAGCACCCCGATGCCCACGAGCACCTGCAGTTGGACGAAGCCGGAGTAGGACGCGCCGATGATGCGCCCCACCTTGTCGAACGGCTTCTTCGTGGCGACGCCGAACGCGAAGTACGCGAGCGCGATGACGCCGGACAGCAGCGCCAGGTAACGGAGCCCCGAGTGGAGATGGAAGAAGAAGGTCATGGGGCGGGAGGTTTACCACCCGCCGGCCAGGACGCGACGTTCAAGACGGATCCGGCTTGGGGGTGCGCTTCGTGCTCGGAGGCAGCGGCGGCGCGGAGATGTGCTCGGCCGGGGGCAGCTCGCCCGTGAGGCTCTTGAGGAACGCCACCATGTCGTCCACCTCGCCGTCCTTCAGCGTGCGCCCCAGTTGGTAGCGCCCCATCAGGCGCACCATGGTGGGCAGGTCCTCCACGCTGCCGTCGTGCAGGTAGGGCCCCGTCTTCTCCACGTTGCGCAGGGTGGGCACGCGGAAGAAGCCCCGGTCGTCCTCGTTCTTCGTCGCGTCGAAGCGGCCCGCGTCGGTGAGCTTCGGGTATTCCTCCACCAGCCCCAGCTTCTGGAACGACGTGCCGCCCACCGCGGGGCCGTTGTGGCACGTGGTGCAGCCGGTGGTGACGAAGGCCTCCAGGCCGCGCTGCTCCGCGACGCTGAGGGCCGCGTGCTCGCCCGCGAGGAAGCGGTCGAAGCGCGACGTCGTGGTGAGCGTGCGCTCGAAGGCGGCCAGGGCCCTGGCGGCGTGCGACAGCGTCACCGGCTTGGATTGCTTGGGGAAGGCGGCGCGGAAGCGCGCGGTGTACTCGGGCATGGAGGACAGCGTGGCTTCGACGTGCTTCGCGCCGGGCATGGCCATCTCCACCGGGTTCATCATGGGGCCCTCCGCCTGGGCCTCCAGCGTGGCGGCGCGGCCGTCCCAGAACTGCGCGATGTGGCGCGCGGCGTTGTAGACGGTGGGCGAGTTGCGGCTGCCCTTCTGGCCCCGGTGTCCGTCCGACAGCGCCTTGTTGTCCACGCCGAAGGTGTCCAGGCCGTGGCAGGTGTTGCACGACACGTCATGGTTCTTCGACAGCCGGGGCTCGTGGAAGAGCATGCGCCCCAGGGCCACCTGCGCCTCGGTGTCCACGGGAAGCGGCGCTTCGTTGCGCGGCGCCTGGAAGAAGTGCGAGGCCAACTTCGCCACCGCGGCGGCATCCGGCACCGCGGGCGGCGCGGGCGGCTTCACGGCGGCGGCGGCGGGCACCGGCGCGGGCGCGGCGGGCGCTTCCGGAGAGCGCTCACAACCGGCGAGCGTGCCAAGGCCCAGGGCGGACAGGGTGAACCAGGGAAGCAGTCGAGTTCGCAGCATGTGGAGGGAGCCTTCCGCGAGCGACACAGCGCGGGCGCAGCGTACCAGCGCCCTGCCTCTATCGCGCCCTGACGGAACGTCGCATCCCCCACCCTGCCTACCGGTGTCCATCAGTCCGGCGCCTGCCCGGGCAGCGACCCGCCGGACGGGGCCCACGGTCCCTGCGGAACAAGACCCTCGCCGCTACCCCTTCCTCTACGGTGCCGGCGAGGTGCCGGGAGCCCGGACCGGGGCATCCGCCTGGAAGCGGAGGCCCGGACGGGAAGCGAAGACCACGGAGGACGACGGATGCAGGACGATGCGGGCGACAAGGGGCGTGAGGTGGAGGTGCTCGTCTGTCGCAAGTGCCTGACGAAGTGCGCCCGGAGCGGGGGCCAGGACCTGCCGCGCTGGCTCCAGGGGGAGCTGGCCGACCGCGGCCTCGCCGGGCAGGTCCGCGTCATGCCCACCGGCTGCATGAACCAGTGCCCGCGCCGCCAGGTCACCGTGCTCGTCACCGACACTGGAGACCCCGAGGGACGCCTGCTGCTCGTCGAGCCGCGGATGCAGCGCGACCTGCTGCTGAAGTTCGTGGAGCGCCGCGCCCGCCCTGACGCGCCGGAGCCCCCCACCACCACCACCGCGAGCGACGGCGACGCTCCGGGGCGGGGGCAGCAGCACCTGGGTGATGAAGCGATCCACGAGGAACGCGGCCACTAGCCCGGTGGCCGTGCCCGCCGCGTCCCACGCCAGGTCCTTCATGGAGAAGGCGCCGCCGCGTGCGCGGTCGTACACCTCCTTGGCGACCCCCACGCCCAGCCCCACCCCCGCGCCGGTGAGGGCCCGTGCTCCCGGTGTGTCGAAGACGAGCGCGCCCGCCCCGTAGCCCACCCCGGACGCGGCCAGGCACGCGGCGAAGTGCTTGGGTTTGTCGGGGCCAAACCAGTCATCCCCTGCCTGGGCGACAGCGGAGGTCGGGGCGACGAGGAGCGCGAGGGCGGAGACGAAGGCGGTGCGCGGGGACATGCATCCATCCTGTAGCATCCGGGAGCGGAGGTGCGACCCTCTCCCCGAGTGAAATATGGGGCGGACCTGAAGCCTGCCAACCCTCACGGTTGGTGCGTTTTGGAGACGAGGCCCACTGCTGGGTTTATGCTCGCGAGCGCTTTGAACGGACTCGGCGCCTCGCTCAGCTTCCGGCAGACCCGTCACCCCGCGCTCGATGGTGCGCGGGGTCTGGCTGTTGTCGCCATGGTGATGGGGCACACGCTGGATGCGCTGCTCGCTCCCGCGCTCCGCGATCACCCGTGGGTCCAGCGCTACTGGGAGCTGCGGGGCATCACCGCGCCGCTGTTCCTGCTGGTGAGCGGCTGGGCGGTGGTGATGGCGCTGGGCACGCGTCCCGGCGCGGCGAAGGACTCCTTCGGGCGTCGGATCCGCCGGGCGCTGCTGCTGTTGTTCCTGGGGTACCTGCTGCACTGGCCGGGCTGGGGCGCGGTGCGCGACCTGGGCTACTCCAACGCCATGCTGGCCAAGGTGTTCCAGTTCGACGCGCTCCAGTGCATCGGGGCGGCGCTGCTGGTGGGCGCGTTCGCGCTGGTGCTGACGCCGAACCTGGGCGCGCGGGCGCTCGCGCTGGGCGGGCTGGCGGTAGGCATCCCCCTGGCGAGCGCCGTGCTCTGGAAGGCAGGCGCGCTCCTGCCGGTGCCGGTGCAGCAGTTCATCGGCAACGGCGAGGGCAGCCGCTTCCCGTTCTTCCCGTGGGCGGGCTTCTTCTTCGCGGGCGCCTTCGCCGCGCACGCGCTGCACCTGCTGAAGCCGGGCTGGCCCCAGGGGCTCGCGCTCATCGCGCTGGGTGGGGGGCTGCTGGCGCTCACCCGCTGGGTGCCCGTCGAGTGGACGCCCACCAGTCCCACCATGGTGATGTTCCGCGTGGCGCAGGGCCTGCTGGTGCTGGGCGCGGTGAACCTGCTGCCGCGGCGGCTGAGCGGGCTGCTGGCGCCGCTGGGACGGCTGTCGCTGTGGCTCTACGTGCTGCACCTGCCGGTGGTGTACGGCTGGGCGGACATCGCCGGCCTCGCGCAGCGCATCGGGCCCCGGCTGGGCATCGCGGCGGCGCTGGGCGTGTCCGTGGCGCTGCTGGCGGGCTGCTACCTCGTGGCCCGCCTGGGTCGCTGGGTGCGCGAGCAGGCCCAGCCCTGGCGCTCCGGCTCCACGACGCTGGGCGCCAGCGTGGGCACCGCCCGCCTGGGCCAGTAGCGCACGGCCCGGCCTCGCCGAGACGCCCCCGCGTCACCCCACGGGCCCCGCGGCGTCCCGCGTCCTGATGCGCCGGCTCAGCCCTCCGTGCCGGTGCGAGGCAGCCGCGCCGGAGGCTGCGTCGCCAGCCCCCGGGCCACCAGCTCCCGCACCACGGACTCCAGCGCGGCGATGCGCCGGCCCGCGCGCCCCTGGGCCCACGGCGCCACCGCCGGAGCCCCGAGCATCTCCACCGCCTGCTCCACCCCACCCGCCTTGCCCTTGAGCGCCCGCGCCGTGGCGAGCCGCACGTTGCGCGCCGCCTTGCGCGACAGGCCGCCGCTCCACAGCAGGTCCAACGCGAAGGTGGTCCACACGGTCAGCTCGTCCTCCGGGCGCAGGAACGCCTCGAAGCGCGCGAGCGCCTGCGCACGGGGCTCCCCCGCGCGCAGCGCCTCCTCCGACAGCTCCACGTGCAGCGGCGTGCTGTAGGCCAGCGGCTGCTCCGGCGCGATGACCGCCTCGAAGCGCTCCCCGGTGGAGAGCCGGCGCGCGACCAGGTGCACCAGCTCCGGCGGGATGTCCGCCTCCAGCGGGTGCGCGTTGGCCTCCGCGTAGAAGAGCACCAACTGCTCGGAGGCCTCCGCCAGCGAGCGCAGCTCCAGGGGCGGACGCCACTCGCCCTTGTAGATGCGGCGGCGGCCCGGCCCCGAGCGCGTCTCCTGCCGCTCCAGCTGCGTGTCCACCATGAACTCGAACGCGCCCAGCATGCGGTCGAAGTGCTCCGGGCGGCCTTCCAGCTGGCCCAGGATCTCCGCCACCGCCTCGATGGTGGAGACGCAGTGGTCGGCGGGCTCGGCGCGGATGCGGTAGTTGCTCGGGCGGCGCGGCACGAAGCCGATGCGCGGCAGGCCCGCGAGCAGCGGGTTGCGCATCACCACCTTCTTCGCCTGCGGCCAGGTGCCGTCCACGACGATGAGCGTCTGCGGCGGGTTCACCCGGGCGTCCTCCACGGAGATGGCGTCCTCGCCGGGGAAGAGCACGGCGACGCGCTCCGGGTTGCGGGCCAGCTCCTCCAGCCGCGCGTGGCCGGTGAAGTCCACGCCCCGGTGCAGTTCGGAGTTCGGCAGCGACAGGTGGGCCATGCGCGCCGTGCCAATGGCCACGCGCCGCTCCCGGGGGTGCTGGAGGAACACCACGCGCGTGCGCGTCTCCAGTTGGGGAACGTGCGCGCAGTAACACGCGCTCTCGGGACGCAGGCAACGGACGCAGAAGGAACGCACGCCGGCCCTTTATCACGCTCCCGCGCGGACGGCCCGGGGCCAGGGCCCGGACGCAGGCAGGCAGGACGCCCCCTCCCCTACCCGCCCGGGAACGGCTACATGGGGCCTACCGTGAACCTGCTCCTGCTCCTGGACGAGGACTTCCAGCCGGATGGCACCGCCCGGCTCACCGGGCGCCGCGCCCAGCACGCCCGCGACGTCCTCAAGGCCGAAGCCGGCGAATCCCTGCGCGTGGGTCGCCTGGACGGCCTCACCGGCACGGGCGAGGTGCTTCAGAACGCCCCCGGCCTGCTCCACCTGCGCGTCACCCTCACCGACGCCCCACCGCCCCGCGCGGGCGTGGACCTGCTGCTGGCCATCCCCCGCCCCAAGGCCCTCAAGAAGGTGCTGCCCGCCGTGGCCTCCCTGGGCGTGGACCGGGTGGTGCTGGTGAACGCGGCCCGCGTGGAGAAGAGCTACTTCGACTCCAAGGTGCTGGACGCGGCCTTCGTGCGCGAATTGCTCCTCCAGGGCCTGGAGCAGGCCCGGGACACGCGCCCCCCGGAGGTCCTGGTCCGCGAGCGCTTCCGCCCCTTCGTCGAGGACGAGCTGGACGCCGTCTTCGGCACCGAAGCGCTGCGCCTGCTCCCCCACCCCCCGGCGAAGCAGCCGTTGCAGGCGGCGGGGGTGGCCGAGGCGCGGCGGGTGGTGCTCGCCATCGGGCCGGACGGAGGCTGGGTGCCCTTCGAGGCGGAGCTGCTGGAGGCCCACGGCTTCCAGCCCTTCTCCCTGGGCCCCCGCATCCTGCGCGTGGAGACCGCCGTCCCGGTGCTGCTGGGTCAGGTGACGCTGCTCAAGGCGCCGTAGGCCCCGGCTCCACCACGCCCTGGGGCTCGGCGGACGGCGCCTCCGGGACGGCCGGCGCCGCGCGCGGGTGGCTCTTCTCCCACTCCGCCAGCGCAATGGGCTTGATGACCTTCAGCGCGGACACGTCCACGGTGGTGGGGCGCGGCTCCGTGCGCGTGTCGGGCGTGACGGTGAAGCCCAGGCGGTTGATCTCATGCCCGTCCTCCGTCTCCAGCACCACGCGCCAGTCCCCCGGCTTCGGCGTGGTGCCCGGCTGCGCGTAGTAGCGGTAGCCGCCCTCCGTGCCGTTGCTGCTGACCGTGGCGAGGAAGCCGTTGCCCTGCTGCGTCCAGCCCTTCTGCGGGTGGTCGTGATACCAGCGCACGCGCACGCGGTAGCGCTCGAAGCCCTTGGGCGCGAAGATGCGGAAGAAGTACACCGGCTGCTCGCCGGGCCGCACGGTGAAGTCCTGGTCGCCGTGGTGCCACAGCGTCCAGACCTTCCACCACGGCCGCTGCTCCGACGTCAGGTGGTACACGCCCGGTGAGACGCGCTTCACCTGGTGGTAGATGCCGCTGTACTGCACCGCCAGGGGCACCGGCGGAATCACGCCCAGGAAGTAGCACCCGAGCAGCGCCGCCTGCGCGCCGAAGCCCGGCACCGCCACCGTGCGCAGGAGCGCCTTCTCATCCGGGCGCCAGCGCTTGAGCAGCCGCAGCATGCCGTAGATGCTGCCGGAGCCCAGCGCCACGGACAGCGTGAAGATCCACCACCCCACCCGGCTCAGCAGCACCGGCAGCAGCGACGCGAAGTAGAGCGTCACGCACAGGCTGAAGAGGGCCACGCGGATGACGGGCCCCAACTGCCGGAAGCGCGGCAGCTCGTTGGCCACCAGCAGCGAGAACATCACCGCGAGGAACAACAGGGGCGTGATGCCCGACGAGCTCTTGAACAGGAAGAGCGTGAAGGCGCTGAGCAGGCTGCCCAGGAGGAAGTGCACCGCGTCCTCGCGGAAGCGCCAGACCTTCGCGAGCAGCTTCGGCGGCTCCGCGTCCGCCGTGTAGCGCTGCTCCAGCATCAGCAGGCCCGCGAGCAGCGCCAGGTAGACGAAGTTCTGCACCATCGTCTGCTTGTCGTCGATGGAGCTCAGCGTGAGGACGTCGTAGAGGAAGCCCGCGAAGAAGAAGAGGGCCATCTCCTGCTTCTCGTACTTCGCACGGAAGGCCTGCACGCGGTCCACCAGCGTGGGCGCCTTCTCCGTGCTGACGAGGTCGTCCGGGTCCACGACGGCGGCCGACGTGGCGACGGCGACGTTCGCGGCCGGCGGCGACGTGCCCCCCGCGACCGGAACCCCGGGCACTTCGGTGGACTCGTCCTGCGGCTTGGATTCAGGTGGTGTGACGGTGAGCAAGGCGGCGGGACCCCTCTAGGCGACCGCCGCCCATCCTAAGCGGGGGACGGGGCCCGGGTCTCCCCCGGGCCCGCACGCCCCCCTGCTTCGGGGTGCCGTGACTACTTGCCGCCGGCGGCGACCAGGGCCTGGAGCTCGTCCCGCTCCGCCAGCTCCGTCAGGATGTCCGAGCCGCCCACGAACTTCCCGTGGATGTAGACCTGCGGAATGGTGGGCCAGTTGGAGTAGTCCTTGATGCCCTGGCGCACCGCGGGGTCCGCCAGCACGTCCACCGTGTGCACCGGCCCCAGCGGCTGCAGCAGCTGGAGCGCCCGCGCGGAGAAGCCGCACTGGGGGAACAGCGCGTTGCCCTTCATGAAGAGCACGATGGGGTGCGACTTCACCGTCTGGTCGAACTGGGCCTTGAGCGTCTCATCCATGGAACGTTGCTCCTTCTTCAGCGGGGC
>NZ_JAPNJY010000032.1:0-189607 GCF_026626625.1 Corallococcus sp. BB11-1
CCACCTCCGCGCGACCTACGATGATGGGCAACCCGTCGCGGATGCCGCCGTGAAGCTGAACGGGACCGACGCGGGCCGGACGGACTCCGCGGGCGAGCTGACCCTTGAACTCGCCCTGGGGCAGCACCAGCTCGAGCTTCAGCTGGGCTCGGGTGACGGCACGTTCTCCCGGCTCGTGCAGACCCTGGAGAAGAGCACGGACGCCCAGGAGGTAACGGTCCGCCTGCCGAGGCCGGTCCGCATGCTCGAGCCGCGCGAGGTGACGACATCGAGTGTCCACCTCGCCTGGGAGAGGAGCAACGACAGGAAGTTCCGGGAGTACAAGGTCTACGCCAGCCACACCTCGCCCGCCTTCGACGAGACGAACGGCCTGCTCATCCATGTGGGAACCGAGGCCTCCCAGACGGACTTTGAGTTGACGGGCTGGTACCTCGGGGGCGGCCCGCTCGTCTCGGCCGACACCGACCTCTACTTTCGCGTCTTCGTCCTCGGGGAGGACGGCACGCTCGCTGGGAGCAACGTCCTGCATGTCAGGACGCCCAGGTGGGCCAACGAAGCCCACTTCACGCGCTCCTACCAGCTGACCCCCGAGCGCGAATTCGCGGGCGCCTGGCCCATCTTCGGAATGGCCTACGACGGCAGCTCGCTCTGGTTCCTGTATCGGGAGGAGGTGGGGGGCTACTACGACCCTGACACGCTCACGCTGGTGCAGCACGCGCCCGACACCCTGGCGGTGCTCAATGAATTCGTCTTCGAGGACCACCGGGTGCCCACGGGCGTGACCTGGGACGGCGCCTCGCTCTGGGTGAGCCTTGGCGGTAGCAACAACCGACAGCTCGTGAGCATCAACCCCACCACGGGGGTTCGCGAGCAGGCCTTCGTGACGACGGAGGGAACGGAATCCCTGGCCTGGACGGGCAGCCACCTCTTGCAGAGCAAGGGCTACATCAACGGGCCCATCGAGCGCGTCGACCTGGCAACGGGTGGAGTCCTGGGGACCTTCGTCAATCCCATCACCCAGCGGAGAGTGCACCGCGCGGCTGGCATTGCCTACCGGCCCGGGGAGATCTGGGGGAGCGACAGGTTCAAACCCGATCTCGTCATCCTCGATGACACCGGGGTGCATATCGGGGTCGTGGCCAGCGCCTTCCTCTACAAGCACATGACCTTCATGGGTGACAGGCTGGTGGGCGTCACCGGCGACGCCCAGGTCCATGTCCTGAAGGTCGAGCCGCGGTAGCGGACGGACGCCAGGGCCTGGGCCTGGGCCGTGCTCGGGATCCGTTATCGCGGCTCCGCCAACCCGGTTGGTGACAAACGGGCCCAACACCCGGGCTCACTCCTGGGAGTCATTGCCCCTCTCGCGAAGGCCTGCCCGTGCGCGCGTCACGCGCCACCACGGAGGGCGTCACCCCGAGGACCCGCCGCATCTGTGCAAGGAGCGCGGGATCCACCGCGCGGTGCCCGAAGCCTTTGATCAGCTCTTCCAGGCAGCCATCCGGACGGGGAATGGCCAGGATGACTTCGCCGCGCTGACACGGTTCATGCGCTGAGCCGTGCGGGGGATGCTGGCCGGGTCCAGAGCTTCGGACCCGACCGGGAGCCTCCTGGCTCAGTAGACGATGGCGATGTCGCACAGCTCGGGGCCGGAGGCGCCCCCGATGGAGGCCATCTCCGCCGTGGTCGCGGTCCGCGGGAAGAACGTGGCCGCGCCGGTCAGCAGGTTCACCTGGTACAGGACATGGGGCCCGCTGTTCGCCGTGCGTCCCGCCACCAGCGGCAGGCCATTGTCACCGCCAGCGATGTCGAAGCCCGCCGCGCCGACGAACGTCACGCCCAGCGCGCCCACGTTGACCAGCGTGCCGTTGTTGGGCGGGTCCTGCCGGGCCAGCACGTTGCTGTTGCGCTCCAGGTCGAACAGCGCCGTCGCGGTGGTGCCCATCACGCTGTTCGTGTACGCCGCGCCGAAGACGACCGGGGCCGGCGAGCGGTTGATGGCGCCGTCCGTGGTGGTGGCGCCGCTGTCGACGTTGATGCGCAGGTTCTGCCCGGTGTCGCTCACCACGCGCAGGCGATCCGCCACCGGATTGAAGTCCACGGCGAAGTCGGTGCCCGACAGCGCGGTGAACGGGTTGTCGTCTCCCGCCATGGCGACCAGGGTGGACTTCACGGTGGCGACACCGGTGTCCGGCGCCAGCGTGACGATGCGCCCCGCGCTCGTGAGGCCATAGAGCTGCGAGTCCGCGGGGCGGTAGTCGATGCCCAGCAGCGACTCGCCCGAGTCCAGGCCCGTCACGTCGACGGAGCCCACCAAGGTGCCAGGCGTCGCGCGTTCAAAGGACACGAGCTTGTTCGAAGCGGTCAGGGCGATGACCTCACCCACCATGACCGGAGTCGACCCGCCGTCCGTGCCGGCGTCGGCGCTGGTGCCCGCGTCGGTGCCGGCGTCCATGCCGGTGCCCGCGTCCGGGCGGGGCGTGGGGTTGTCATCGTCGTCGTCTCCGCAGGCCGTGAGCATGAGGGCGGTGGCGAGCGCGGCGAAGATTCTGCTCTGATTCCTGATGAGCGACATGGGCCCCCTTGTGGCTGTATCGAATCGGCGTTCCCGATGCCTTACGCGGGGGCTCCGGAACTGGATTCAATCGCTTGTCGAAGCGCCTCCAAGCTCCCCCAAAGGGACCCCATCCGTTCAATTCCCTAAAGGTGTTCACGCTCGGCGGCTGACTTGGTGCAGGTGAACGCCTGCGGCCTGCCGGACTTCCCACCCACGGGCGACCCCAAGCCCAGACGGCGCAGTATCAACTCCGCGGCGGCTGCTTCAGCAACACGAGCTGCAGCGGTACGGCCGCCTACGTCCTCTACTGACCGGCGACCGGAGCGGGCTGGCCGAGAGACGTCAGCCCCCGGAGGACAACCGGCGCGGGCGCCATGGTGACTGGCGCCATCCTCCTGGTGACCGCGGTCATCAGCCCCCCTCACCGCCCCCACGAGCCCCGGCCCGCCAACCGCCTGAAACCACAGGCGGGCATGGGCCACACCGCGCCACATGGGCATGGCATGTCGGATGCAATCGGAGGGGACATCGCTGTTCAGTCCCCTTCGCTGTACCTCCTGAGGCGCCTCCCATGCCTGTTCGCCGCGTTGGTTCGACCCTTCCCCGCTCCTCCACCCTGCCGACCTCCACGGTGTCCCAGCCCAAGCCGCCGGCGCGCGCATCGACGCTGCCCGCCGCGACGTCGGCCGTGAAGCCCGCGGTGACGACGCCCGCCGCGACGGCCAACAAGCCCACGGCCACGACATTGCCCGCCGCGAGCACGCCGACGGCCGTGGAGCCCAAGCCGGTGAAGCACGCGGGCGCGCCGGAGGGGGCGCCTTCCTACAGCCCCTGGGAGCGGACCACGGGCCAGGCTTCGGACGTGGCGGTGAGCGGTGGTGACAACAAGCTCACGGCGCCCCCGACCGCGAAGCAGAACATGTTCGTCGACAAGCCGGGCCGCCCCTTCCAGAAGGACACCTTCGGCGGTGGCCGGCTGAGCGGCAACGTGGGCTCGATGCAGGCCTCCACCACCAGCCACAGCGGCAATGGCGTGCACCACTACTCGGCCCAGGCCGAGGTGCAGGGGCCCCACGCCTCCTACGAGCTGCAGAAGACGCACGCGGGCCGCTTCGGCGTGTCGAGCGCCCAGCTCACCGGCGAGGCCAACACCTTCAAGGGCCAGGCCCAGGCCGGGGTGTCGCTCGACAGGAACGAGCACGCATACACCGCCGCGTTGACGGCCAAGGCGGAGACGGGCGTGGGCGTCACGGCGAGCGCGAACCATGACTTCAACCGGCACGTGGGCGGCTACGTGAAGGGTGAAGCGAAGGCCTCCGCCTCCGCCTTCGCGGAGGGCGTCGCCACCCTGGACCCGAAGACGGCCACGGCGATGCTCTCAGGGCAGGTGGGCGCGGGCGCCACGGCGGGGGCGTACGCCACGGCGGGCGGGCACGTGGGCCGGCTGCACGGCTCGGTCACCGCGGGCGCGGTGGCGGGCGCGGCGGCCCAGGCGGGCGGCAAGGTGGGCCTGGAGAACGGCTTCCTCAAGCACTCCGCGGACGTGAACACCGCCCTGGGCGTGGGCACCCACGTGAAGTCCGACGTGGCGCTCGACCTGCGTCACCACGTCAAGCCGGGCATCGCGTCGGGTCTGCGTCCCGCACTCTCCGGCGCCATGGGCGCGCCCGCACCGTCGCTCGCCATCGAGCCCGAGAAGTCAGGCGTCGAGAAGTTCTTCGCCAAGGCCTTCCACAGGTCGTGACGTGCATGCCCCGGGCGGCGGCGGCTTTGATTCCCGCCGCTCGCGCATTCACTGACGCGGAGGCGCACTGGCGGTGAGTGGTGACACTCGCGGCTTCCAGGTGAGCATTCCCCGCATGACCCCATCTCCTGGGCCGGGTGACTCCGTGGCGGCGCTCCGCGCGCCGGATGTGCAGGGCGCCTTCAAGGGCCGCACGATGGGCACGGCCATGGTGGGCACCGTGCTGGTGGTGGCGCACAACTCGCTGCCTCCCGCCCAGGACGAGTGGGAGCACTACTGCGCGCTCATCGCCGCCTTCCAGGACACCGGCACCGCGCAGCTCGTGCTGGCGGAGGGGCCCGGCCCCAATGCCGCCCAGCGCCAGCAGGCGCTCAACAAGGTGCCCAAGGGCTTCGCCATTCCGCCCACGGCCGTGTTCACCCGCTCGGCCCTGGTGCGTGGCATCGTCACCCTCTTCAACTGGTTCACCCCGCGCTCCATGCGCGCCTTTCCGCCCGAGGACGTCGCCGTCGCGGCCGTGCACCTGAAGATGACGGAGGCGCAGCTCCAGCACGTCCTGGACGTTGCCCGTGCGCTGCTGCCGCCGGACCCGTAGGCCCCGCGGATGCCCAACCCCCTCCGGTGGCACTGCGGCAGGGAGGCGGGCGACACGCCGCCTCTCACAGGGCATTCCCAGCCAGGGGCGGTTGCCGCGGGGACCTCAGTTGCTCAAGCAGACCCACTTGTTGGCGGGGATCTCCTGGCAGAAGCACTCGCCATAGGTGCCATTGGCCCACTGGCAGCCCGTCTCCGCCCCGGGGCTACAGCGGCGCGTCTGGAGCGTCTCACAGCTGTTGGCGAGCTCCGCGGAGACCTGACCGGGCTGCACACCGCTCTCGGCACCGTCCGTCACCTCAGCGCCACCACAGCCCATTCCAAAGACAGAGACGACGGCGAACATCGCGATCCCACGAAGAGACATATGACACTCCTTTTCGCTGGTGAGGCACTGATGCAACAGCGGACGAGGGTGCCGGTCAAGGCTTACCTGGGAAACCGCGATGTCACTGAAAATCTCCGTATGGAGCGGTCTCAGCGTTTGAGATCAGGGCCACTGCCGGGCCCAGCCAAGGCTGGCGTGCCCGTCAGCGTTTCGCCGGAGCAGGACGCTGCTTCGCACGCAGGCTCAGCAGAACGCCCGCGAGCAGCGCGGCGCCCCCCAGGAGCAACCGCTGGGTGAGGGGCTCTCCGAGCAGCAGCACCGCGCCCACCGCCGCGATGACCGGGACGCACAGCTGCACCACCGCCGCGCGCGCGCTGCTCAGGTGGGGCAGCGCTGCGTACCAGAGGCTGTAGCCCACGCCCGAGGCGAGCGCGCCTGACGCAACCGCGAGCAGCAGCCCCTTCGACGACGGGTGTGGGGCCACGTCCAGAGCGCGGGCCAACATCACGAGCGCCAGGGCCAGCGGAACGCTGCGCACGAAGTTGCCGGCCGTCGCCGCGAGGGGGTCCGTGCTCCCACGCCCCCGCAGGCTGTAGATGCCCCACGCCACGCCCGCCACGGCCATGAGCCCCGCGCCGAGCGCATCCGGCGCGCTCGCTCCAGGGAGCGTGAGCCCCGTGAGCCCCACGAGCGCCACCGCGAGCCCTACCCATTCAAGCGTGCTCGGCCGCTCACCGCGCGCGAGCCCTGCCGCGAGCATGGTGAGCTGCACGCAGCCGAAGAGCAGCAGGGCGCCCCACACCCGCCCCGATGCGCACGTACGCGAAGCTGAAGCCGGCCGCATACGCGAAGAGCGCGAGCGCCGAGGCCCAGCTCCCGTGCCCCGTCGCCCCGCGGCCGCCCCGTCGGAGCCGCAGCAGCAGCGCGAGCACCAGCGCTCCCGACGCAAGCCGCACCAGCGTGAACGAACCCGCGTCGATGCTGCGCGCCGCGCCACCCGAGAGGGCCGCGCGGCACAGCAGCGAGTTCGCGGCGAAGCCCAGGAGGGCCAGCAGGGTGAGGAGGGGGGTGCTCACGCGGCAGGGACTCTGCGGGCCGCGCGACGCGCGTCACGTCCCCCGGGCATCACAACGCGCTGCAGGCCCAGGTGCCAAGGGGCGTACAGAAGCAATTGGGATTGGGGTGGCCCGTCAGACAGCAACTCCGCGTCGCGCCAACGGGCGAACACGGGGTCCCCGAGATCTTGCTGCAGCGATTGTTCAGCCCACAGATGGGGGTGGATGGGAGACAGATCCTGTAGAAGCCATCGCACTCGACGGAGTTCGACTGCACCGAACAGGTGTTCCCCTCACAAGACACGGTCGAGCCATTCGGACAGGTCTGTGAGCACGTGACGAGGGCGCTCGACTGCTGCTCCAGCTCCGGCGCCTCGACAGGCTCCAATCCACCACAGGCCACCAGCACCGGGACCACGAGCACCGTCAGCACACCCAGGAAGCTCTTCATGACGTGTCTCTCCTTGAGGAGTTGAGCGGCATCGAATCACAAGACGGGCTCGGTTCGCCATGGGCGGGGAACCTCACATTACTCGCGAATCAGCTCCTGGACTGGCTGCCCTTCCGGTCCCACACCATCCAACCGCACGAAATCGACCGAGAAGGGCCAGGACGTCTTCACGAAGACGTGCTCCAGTCGGCAGACGCTGTTGCCCAGCTTCGTCCACGCCTGGACCTGACAATTGCCGCCGACGCGCGCGGTGGTGATGTCGATGGGGCGCGAGGGAAAGGCCCGCAGGCGCACCCGCACCCGCCAGCCCTCCGCGGTGGCTTCGACCGGCTGCGGGTCCTCCAGCCCATACACGGGTTGCTCGACCCCCAGCAGCTCCTCCACCTCCGACGTCCCGCGCTCCAACATCCGCCAGTACACCTGCACGGGACGCGTCCCCACGGGGCGGCAGTCCTCGTCCAGGCGCAGGGCGTAGTGGACCTGGTTCCGGTTCTCGCTGCGGGACAGGAAGAAGGCGGACTGCGATGGGAGGGGTGCCCCGGCCGCGGAGGCCAGGGTCGCGACGGTCGTCAGCGCGACGGCAGCGAGGCTGCCGAGCCCGGATTGAGGAAACATGGGGGGTCGCCCTTTCATGGCGGAGTGACGGCGGTCGCCCGCGGGGCCTTATCGGAAGGACGAACACCCCTGCCACCTGAAACTGTCACTCGCCCTGCACCCTTTTCACCAAAAACGACGCAGGCGGCTCCGGGCACCTCCACCTGGACGCCTACAACGTCAGCACAACATGACCACGCCCCATGAAGGCACGCTCGACTGGAGCGAGGTCCTGGAGGACGTGAAGGCCCCTCCTCCATCTACAAACCGAGGCGCGGTCCCCCACATGCCGCTGAAGGCCGGCCCGGGCTACTTCACGCCCTGCTGCTGCTTGCTCTTCTCCACCAGCTCCGCGGCCTTGGCGTGGATGTTGTCGAACTGGGCGCGATACACGTCCGAGTGGCTCTTGCCCGTCTTGGTATCCTTGTCGTTCTGGCGCTTCCAGTAGCTGTCGAAGCTGGGGTCCGCGCCCTCCAGCCGCTTGCCGAACCGGTCCATCTCCTTGGGCCAGCCCTGGTTCTGGATGCCGTCCTTCATCACCTCGTGGTGGCGCTGGATGCCGTTGTATTCAATGCGCTCCATGCTCTTGGCGAAGTTCTCCCGCCGGGCGTTCAGGTCACCGCCCACGACGTTCTTTCCCAGCGCCGCGTTGATCTCCGTCTGGAAGGCATCCTCCCTCACCTTCTTGAACTTGCTCTGCTGGGCGACGTTGGTCAGCTCGAAGGCCATGACGCTGGCGCGCTTGGGGCCCGTGAAGTCCGGTCGCAATCCTACCTGCCCCTTCCCTGGATAGAACATACCGCCCTGGACCTGGGTCATCGTGCTGACGTTGACGGGCTTGTCCTGGGCCGCGGCCGCGTCATCCGCCAGTTGCTTGTACTTGGGATTCTTCAGCATCTCCTCGTGCGCCATCTTGTCGTAGGCGGCATGCATCGAGGGATCCGTGGGCGGCTTCTGCACGGTGGGCTGCGGCCCGGCGGCGGGCCCCTGGGTGCGCTGCTTCTTTTGCGCGGGCCCCTCCTGCACGGGGCCCGGCGTGGAAGGGGTGATGCTGTCGTGCTTGCGCTTGGGCGGAAGCGAAGGACCCGAACCGGCTCGGAAGATGCTCTTGGGCATGGGGGCTCCTGTGGGATGGCGAAGCAGGATAGCGCTCTGCCGGAAAGAACACCCGGGGGCGCCGGTCTGCATCACTTCGCGGGGGGGCGGGCGTCACGAAGGGCACGCTCCAGCAGCGCCCAGGGCACCGTCTTCCGGGGGCCGGCCTCTTCCCCGTCGACGGGTTCGAGCAGCAAACCCTCCCGCGTCACCTCTCGCGGCAGGTACGCATCAGGGTCGAACGTGTCCGTGCGTTCCAGGCCCAGATGCCACGCGGCCCCCGACTCCAGGTCGATGGCCAACAGGGAGAAGCCCGGGTCCATGAAGACGGGCACATTCAGCCAGGCCCGGCCCCGGTGCATTCCCAGCAGCTTCAGGCCACTCCCGGACGCCGCGAGCCATGCCGAGCGGTGGCGCTTCGGCTGCTCCAGCACCACGTGCGCGAGTGCTGGAGCGCTGGCGGACTGATGCTCAGGCTTCTTCGGATCGAGTCGGGCCCCGCCCAGCCATGACAGCAGCAGTTCGCGCTCCGGGTTCGTGGGCGGCTGGCCCGGACGGTGGATGAACATGGCCGAGCAATCCGGGTTGCCCCCCGCGCACTCCATCTGGAGCGCCACGGTCCGACACGTCTTCGGGACGATGAGCCACAGCCGCTGCGTCACGTACTTGCCGGAGCCCGAGGGACCATGCGTCTCGCGGAGGCGGACGGCCCGGCCGGCGGGGGTCTCCACGAGCTCCGCCGTCGTCCCAGAGGCTTCCTCCAGGAAGGAAGGCAGCGTGCACGAGGCCACCGCCGCGCGAGCTTCGGCCCCGGACGTTGCTCCTGCGTCCGGCGCTGACACGACGACTGAGACCGCAAGGAAGAGAAAGAGGCCCATCCCCCGGCCTAGCGCCCCGGATGTCGACGCGTCAATCCTCCGACCAGACCGTGCGGCAGGTGAACCGCACCGGATTGTCGAGCCCCCAGATGGGTCGTGTTCGAACCGCTTGCTTCAGCACCGCCGTTTGCCCTCAGCCCGAGAACGAAGAACGGACGGATTGTCTCGTATTGCCTTCACGCGGTGGGGACCAGGGTGCTCTCCTGGGGGCGCCGTGGACAATGGCTGTCCAGGCGCTAGGAGTCCTCATGCGCGGTTCCCTGCAATCCTTTTCATTGCTGGCGGTCTTCATCCTGGGCCTGCTCACGGGTCGTCCCGCCGTGGCGCACGACTCGCTCCGAGACAAAATCGACTCCTACGTCCGCGCGGAGCAGAAGCGGCAGGGCGTGCCCGGTCTCGCCGTGGGCGTCGTGCACCGCGGCCGGGTCGTGCTGGTGAAGGGGTACGGTTCCGCGAACCTGGAGCATCAGGTCCCTGCCGGGACGGACACCCTCTTCCAGGCGGGCTCCCTGGGGAAGATGTTCACCGCGACGGCGGTGATGCTCCAGGTGGAGGCGGGCCGTGTGTCGCTGTCCGACAGCATCACGAAGTACTTCCCCGACGCGCCCGCCACCTGGGCTCCCATCACGGTGCGCCACCTGCTGACGCACACGTCGGGCATCCAGGACCTGGACGGACAGATCGACAACCGGAAGGACTACTCGGACGACGATTTCGCGAAGTTCATCTACGGCCTGCCGCTGGAATTCCCCGCGGGCCTGCGGTTCAGCTACAGCAACTCCGGCTACGTGCTGCTGGGCATCCTGGCGAACCGTGTCACCCACTCCACGTATCAGGAGGTCCTGGGCCGTCAGGTGTTCAAGCCCGCGGGCATGAAGACGGCGCGTGGCATCAGCGAGGAGGACGTCATCCCGAACCGCGCGGCCGGCTACCAGATGATCGGCGGCGTGGTGAAGAACCAGTGGTGGGTTTCGCCTTCGCTCAACACGACGGGGGACGGGTCGCTCTACTTCTCCGTGAAGGACCTGCTGGCCTGGGAGGAGGTCGTGGATGAGCGAGCCATCCTGACGCGAGCGAGCTGGAGGGAGATGCTGTCACCCGCGAAGCTCAACAGCGGGGCCTCGTACCCCTATGGCTTCGGGTGGGAGGTGAAGGAGCGAAACGGCAAGCCGATGCATGCGCACACGGGAGCGTGGCAGGGCTTCAAGTCGGCCTACTCCCGGTTCCTGGGCGATGAGCTGTCCATCATCGTGCTGGCCAACCTGAGCCAGGCAAACCCCGGGGCCGTCGTGGAAGGCATCGCGAAGATCGTCAATCCCGCGCTCGCCGTGCCACCGCTGAAGCCCATTCCGGACCTGGAGCCGCAGGTCACCGCGCGGCTGACGACGCTGCTCGAGCAGACCCGGGCCGGAGCGTGGGATCCGACCATGTTCGCGTACGTCCCCTGGTGGTTCGTGGCGGAGGCCGGGCCGTACTACCAGGGCATCCTGCAAAGCCTGGGACCGGCGGGACCGCTGGTGCTGGCGAAGCGGGAGATGCGAGGCGATGACCGCTACTACACGTACCTGGTGCCGTTCGGTTCCGCGACCTGGCGCTACACGGTGGCATTCGTGCCGGATGGCCGCGTGTCCGCGTTCAGCCTGGCTGAGAACTGACCCTGGGCTCGTGTGATGGCTGATTGAAGCCTTCGACAGGCCGGGCGCCTGTCTTCCACAGGCGCCCGGCGGTACGTCAGTTCCCCAATCCCTTCACCTGGACCGGCGTGGATCGACCCGTCTTGGTCCCGTCTCCGAGCTGGCCGTTGCCGTTGGAGCCCCAGGCCCACAAGGTGCCATCCTGCTTCGAGGCGAACATGCCGTAGCCCCCTGAAGTCAGGGGCGTGAGGCCCTGCAATCCCAGCAGCCGCACGGGCGTGAGCCGGTTCGTGGTGGTGCCATCCCCGAGCTGGCCCTGGCTGTTGGAGCCCCAGGCCCACACGGAGCCGTCCTGCGCCAGGGCGAGCGTGTGATTCAGGCCCGTGAAGATGGCGGTCACCCCGGTCAATCCCGGGACCTGACCCGGGATGAGCCGATCCGTGGTGGTCCCGTCCCCGAGCTGCCCGAAATCGTTGCGGCCCCAGGTCCACACGGTGCCGTCTTCCTTCAAGGCGAGCGAGTGCTCGTAGCCGCCGCCGAGGGCCTTGACCCCAGCCAATCCCGGAACCTGCACCGGCGCGAAGCGCAGGGTCGTCGTCCCATCCCCGAGTTGACCATGCGCATTGCGGCCCCAGGTCCACACGGTGCCGTCCTGTTTCAGGGCGAGTGAGTGGAACTGGCCCGCCGCGAGAGCCGCGCCCCCCGTCAGGCCCTGGACCCGCACCGGGAATAGGCTGTTCGTCCTCGGCCCCTCGCCAAGCTGGCCGTACTCATTATGGCCCCAGGACCACACGGTGCCGTCCTGCTTCAAGGCCAGCGAGTGGAGCCCCCCCGCGACGATGGCCGTCACTCCCGTCAGGGCATTCAAGTGAATCGGCGTGAGCGCGTTCGTGCCATGCCCGCTCGTCCCGTTCCCCATCTGCCTCGCGTAGTTTCCGCCCCAGCCCCACACGGTGCCGTCCTGCTTCAGGGCGAGCGCGTGATCTTCGCCAATGGCAAGGCCCACCACCCCCGACAGGCCATGCACCGGCCCTGGCGTGAGGCGTTCGGTGGTCGTCCCATCACCAACCTGGCCGTAGTAGTTGCGGCCCCAGGACAACACGGTGCCGTCCTCCCTCAGGGCCACGGTGCAGAACGAGCCCGCGGCGATCCGCGCGAGGTGCCCCGCAGCGCAGGCCGTGCCGCCCTGCAGGCTCAAGGAGGCACGGGTGGACAGGCCCAACGCGTTGGTGACGTGCACGGTCACCACGGGCGGAGCACCGGAGGGCAGGCACAGAGGCGCCGTCCAGAGGACCTCGCTCGTCACCGCTCCACGGTTGGCCGTCCCCAACGCCCCCACGTTGGACTCCCACGCGAAGGAGAGCGCGCTGCCCTGTGGGTCACGCGCCCTCACCCGGAAGGTGACGGCGTCGCCCGGCGCGGGCACGCTGGCGATGGACTGGAACGTCTCCACGACCTCCGGCGGGAAGCGCGCCGTGGCCGCCGTGCCCACGCAGATGCCCAGCGCTCCTGTCGTCTGCCCTCCCCTGCCATCGGTCACCACCACCGACAGCCGGCACCGGGCGCACGGGTTGCCCGAGGGAGGCTGAGCGCTTGGCGTGAAGCTCGCGTCGGCTGACGCGGCGTCGGTCCAGGTTCCCTGGCAATCCGCCGACCACTGGTAGCCCAGACCGTCCCCGTCGGCGTCGCTCGCCAGGGCCGTCACCTCGGTGGTCTGCCCTACCGCCACGGTGGAAGGCATGGCCGTCATCACCGCCACCCGAGGCCACGTATTCATCACCACATTGACGGCCGCGCTCCCCGTTCCATGCGTCACCGTGATGGAGACGCTGATGACGACCGAGGCCCCCTTCGTGTCCGTGACCGTCAACGTCAGCACCACCACGCCGGGCGAGGAGGGAGCCACCCACGTCGTGTCGGGACTGCCGGGAGCACCGAAGAGGCCCGCGTCCGCGGTCCAGGCGTAGGTGAGGCCATCCCCCGCGTCCGCATCCTCCGCGCTCGCCAGGAGCGCCACCTCTCCCCCCGGTCCCACCGTCGAAGGACTGGCCACCAGCGAGGTGATGACGGGCGCCGCGTTGTCGAAGGGCGCGGGCGCGTTCACCTCCTGGAGCACCAGCGCGACCGCGGTCGTCTGTCCCGCGTGGATGCTGACGCTCGTCGCATCCCCCACGTAGCGCAGCGTGCCTTGCGCGTCGAAGGCCTCTCCGTGGAAGGTCCGGCCCGTGCCCTCGGGAAGCTTGCCCAGCACCCCACCCCACCGCCCGCCTGTCTTGACCAGCGCGTCGGTGCGGGAGGTCATCCCCTCCCCGCTCACCGTCAGGTCGACTCGCACCACGTCGCTGGCACTCAACCCCTGCGGCAACATCACCACCGCCTGCACGGCGCCAGCGGCGCTCTCGTCGGCGCGACACCCGACCAGCGCGACCACCAGGCCGATGGCCAGGCAGAACAACCTGCTGCTTCTCTTCTGATGCATGGATTCTCCACCAGCGGGAAGCCGTCGCCCGGTCCGGCGGCCTCTCTGGGGCACGCGTGCTGAATCCAGACACGACAGCAAGGGTGCGCCACTTTACGGGAATGGCGCCTGCGTCCGCGCCTGAGTCGGACGGACACCATGGAGGTCGGCATGGACCGTGCCACCGTAGGACTCCCAAACATGACCGCGGAGCCCGTGCGCATCCACGTCGACCGTGGAACGAGGGCTCATGCCCCGGCCGGCTTGAATCGACCCGAAAGCCGGAGGCCATCGCGCACCATGAGGCCCAGAAGAAAGAGGTTCATCGCGCCCGCGGCGAACTCAATCCCCTGGAGCGTCATGAACAGAGCGCCGAACGAACCGGCGCTCGCGAGCCGGTGGAGTCCGAGCGCGCAGGGAACCAGAACGAGCAGGCCATTCGCGGCGATGAACTTCATCCGCCGCCGCTTCCCATCCACCAGCTCCCCGCCGCGTGCCGTGCCCATCACATTGCCTGTCCCTCCTGCGATGGCCATCGCAGGGACCAGCACGCCAAGTCCGTACGCGATGATCCGTTTCACGGACAGGACGGCGCCATGGCTTCCCATCCCCTCCACGAGCAAGGTGGAGGTGAGGAAGGTGGCCACTGTCATGAACGCGATCACACCTGTGACAGCATGGATCCTCCGCGTGAGACTACCTGCCCTTGTCGGGGTCATCATGGGTTCACGCCGCCTATCCCTCCGCACGCACGGTGCCGAGCACCGGTTTGCACCCGATCACCAGGGATTCGACGAACGCCGCCGGGGACAATGCCAGGATGAACTCGACGGCCCGCCCGACATCCCCGGGAGCGATCATCTGGTCCTGCCGCAGGCCTGAACCCGCGGACATGCCGGTGTCGACCACGTCCGGACAGAGCGCGGTGACCTTGATGCCCCGGGGCTGGAGTTCGCGCGCCAGGGACCGGGTGTAGCCGACCAGGGCGTGCTTGCTGGTCGCATAGCCTCCGACGGCGGCGAAGGGCTCCACGCCGGTGATCGAAGCGATGTTGAAGACGTGCGCGGAACCCGCCGCCTCCAGTGAATCCATGCAGGCCGCGCAGACGTTGTGGATCGCCTTCACGTTGATCGTCAGGAGCGCATCGAGGTCCTCCAGGCTCATCGCGCTGGTGCCGAACCGGAAGATGCCCGCCGAGTTCACCAGTACTTCCAGGCGCCCCCAGGGCCGGAGCGCGGCCTGGATGGCGACGCGAGCTTCGGAGAAGTCTTGAACGTCGACCACGACACAGCTCGCCTGGACGCCAAACTCCCGGCGGAGCTCCGCCGCGTTCTCCTCAAGCTTCTCCGCGTCCCGGGCGACAAGGATGAGATGGAAACCAAGCCGCGCAAGACTCCGGCTGATTTCACGGCCAATGCCACGGCTGGCCCCGGTCACGAGCGCGACCCGGAACGCATGCGCTTCTGTCATTCGAACCTCAAGCCGTGCACCTGCACGCACAGCGATGGATGAAGCCGGTAGTTCATGGAGCGTTCGCGGTGCCGGTCGTACGCCTTGTCTCCCAGGGACTTCTTGAAGTCCTCCGCACCGCGCCACTGCGCCACGTTGAAAAGGTTGTATTTGTTCGACGGCGATGTCGCCCGGAACAACCGAGCGTTGAGGAAGCCGTCGCTCGCCGCCATGTGGTCCCTGGCCCGACCCCACATGTCGAGCACCCCGGGAATCTCCTGCTCGGAGATCTCGAAGGGGTTGATCAGCCAGGCATGACCCGGAAGCGTTGGCGTCAACTCCGACAGCGCGACCTCCAGGTGGCACACCGTGCGCTCAACCCCACCCACCGCCACGATGCGCGCAGACGCGGAGCCTGGCACCGCTTCAATGGTGGCGGCGCTGTCGAAGCCATGAACCGACAGCAGGGCATAGGTCACGTCGCGAATCGGCTCCGTGACCCTGAACAATTCGGCCGTGCGCAGCGCACCATCCACCGCGAGCCTGCGCACCTCGTCCCGCCAGCGGGCGGCATAGTCTGACGCCGCATCGGCGTCGACGACGTCAATCACGTACTTCATCTCGTGGCCGCCTCCAGCGCACGGACCGGCGCCGGGGTGCGCAAGAGGATGCGGCGGGTCAGAAACAGGGAGAAGTCGGTCTTGAACGCGTCGACAATCTCCATGAAACGGTCGGTGTGAACCGCGTGGAAGAGGGCTTCGGCGCTCTCCCACTCCGCGATGTTGATGAACTGGATGGAGTCCGCGAGGTGGGTGTTCTGGAACAGACTCGCGTTGAGGTAGCCGGGCTGCTGGGCCATGTGGCGCGCCGCCTCGGCCCACATGGCGGCGTAGGCCGCCATCCGCTCCTCCGGCAGGTAGATGATGTCCAGCAGGACCATGCGATCAGAGGACGGGGCGAAGCGGTACTCGGCACCATCGACGAGGTTCATCTTGAACCCCGTGAACCGGGTCCCCGCCGCATTCAGCCGGGAGACGAGGTCGGGCTGGCTCCGGACCGCCGCGCGGGCACGCTCCCAGTCCTCCGCCGAGTCCCACGCGCACAGGCTCGCGAGCTTCCAGTCCGTGCGAGGCATGAGCGTCTGGAAGGTCTCTACGAGTTGACCGCCCCGGAAGCCGGGCTGCGTGGACAGGAAGGCACAGACGGCCTCCCAGGAGCTGGTGGCGAGGGCGCGGTCCGACGTTTCGAGAAGATCGATGACCATCATCAGGGTGTGTCCTTCTTCGTGATCTCTTCGATCACGTTCGAAAAGCAGATCTGGAAGGTCCCCGAAAAGGGGGAGACGATCTGCTGGTAGTCCCTGCCTTCGAACTGCGTCATGAAGGCCGCCTCCGTCTCCCACTCCGCGCGACTCACGAAATAGAAGGTGTCTTCACCGGGGTGGAAGGTCTGGAAGAGCTCCGCGCCAATGAAGCCTTCGCGCCGCGCCATGAGCCTCCGGGTCGCGTTCCACATCCGCGCGTTATCGGCCGCCTGGGGACGCCGGATGCGGTAGGGATTGAGGATCACCAGATTCGAATCCCGGGCGGGTTGCGAGATGAAATCGCTCTGATCGACACACCCGTAGAGGTTGATGCCGCGTACGCCCTCGACAGGGAGCGTTGCGCCGGTCGCCTCGGCGGAATGGTAGGCGGCGAGATCGTTCCACCGGGCAATGCTGACCAGATCGTACCCGGTGGCGTTCATGCGCCTGTAGACACGGTGGATGCGCGTGCTCAAGAACCCTGGTTGGGCTGCCAGCTCCCGGGAGGCCCTCACCCAGGCGCGCTCCAGGGAAGTGACTTCCGCGGATTCGGCGATATCAATCCGTGCAATCATGCGACCTCGCGTCGTGCGTGCAGCCCTGGAGACGGGCGACCAGGATCTGACTTCTCGGCTGGAAGCCGCCGGTGATGAGTTGTTGGAAGGCGGTGCTCGCGAACGCGGCCTGGAACGCGGGGGCGTCCTGCCAACGTGCGACGTTCACGAAAGCGCAGCCACTGTCAGAGGCCATGGATTCAAACAGGTGCGCGCGGATGAACCCCCGCTGCATCTCCATGAACCGCGCGGCCCGGATGAACTGCGCCAGGAAACGCTCGCGCTCCCCAGCAGCCAGCGCGCACATGGTGATGAGCAGGATGCCGCCCGGGAGCACCGGACCCCGCTTTCGGCGACGCGCGCGAAAGACAGTCCGCGTGTCGAGGACGAGGCCGGTGCCTGACAGGGGGGCATTGACACTTCGATGTCCGGGGCGCCGCTCGGGGATCGTCGAAACTTCCATCCGCGTGTAACCGGCCTGCCCGTAGCCGGCGCGGTCCAGTTCATCCTGCGCGATGGCGACGGAAAAGCGGACGCGCCCCCTTCCGAAGCGCTGGAAGAGTACGCCCGCTGTGTCGTCGCAAGTCTCCTGCGGAGACTGCGCGGAGAAATCGAACCGGATGATCATGACGACGTCTCAATAGCCATTCATCCCCAAGCGACACCATGAGCTCTTTGTTGAATTGACACAGAGGCCGGACTGTGACCGAGCCCCCACGAATGGATTCTCAAACGGAGGGACAGTGGACTAGAACGCCCTCAAGGATGAACAGGGGGCCGACGGGCTTGCCTTGACTCCATGGCCCTGCCGTATGCGCGTTCTCGCCTTCCTCCTCGTCTGGCTCCTGGCCTTCCCCCTCTGGGCCGCTGAACGAGAAAAGCGCTTGCTCGTCTTCGTCCCGGAGAGCACCACGGTGCCGGCCATCGCTGACTTCACCCAGAGCCTCCGGCGGACGGTGCTGGCCGAGCAACACGGCGGGGTCACCGTCGACGTCGAGTCCCTGGACATGGCTTGGTTCGGCGGAGCCGAGTACGAGCGCGCGCTGCGCGACTTCTACCTCGTCAAATACCGCCAGCAGCGGCCTGATGCCCTGGTCTCCTTCGTGGACGCGACGCCCTTCGCGGCATACCTCCAACAACAACTGTGGCCTGACATGCCCCTGCTCTGCGTCTTCAATGACGACTTCCTTATCGCGACGGTGACCCAGGGCCCCTACCTCCGGGCGAACTGGGCGGACCTCGACGTGACTGGCACCGTCCAGCTGGCGCTGCGGCTGTTGCCGGACACGCGCCACGTGGCGCTCATCGTCGGATCCAGCCAGCGAGAGCTGGCCGCCTGGTCCTTCCTGTCGCGGGAGGTCCGCGCCGCGGCGCCGGGACGCGACTTCATCAACCTGACCAACCTGACGCTGGAGCAGTTGCGACAGCGTGTCCGCACCCTTCCCGAGGACACCGTCGTCATCATCGTGGGCTACATGCAGGACGCTGCGGGCCGGAGCCTCATCACCCGGGACGTCACTCACTTGCTGCACACCGAAGGGAGCCCGCCCCTCTTCAGCGTCCACAAGACCATGCTGGGCAGCGGCATCGTTGGCGGAATGCTCCTGGACTACGAACTGCTGGGGCAGAAGGTCGCGCGACGCGCCCTGCGACTGCTCGAAGGGGAGCGAGCCTCGGACCTGCCTCCAGGCGATCTCAAGGCCAACGTGGCCGCCTTCGACGAGCGGGAGTTGAAGCGCTGGAGCATTCCCGAAAGCAGACTTCCTGCCGGCAGCAGGGTGATGTTCCACGAACCCGGGCTCTGGGAGCGCTACCGCTGGCAGATGACTTCCATCCTGGCAGCGGGCCTGATGAAGGGGGCACTCATCATCGTGCTACTGCTGGAGCGCAGACGACGGTGGAAGGCCCAGAGACTGAACTTGGCCGTGCTGGACTCGCTTCCAGGTGCCGTCGCCATCCTCGACCCGAGCGGGGTGGTGCTCCGGAGCAATCCCCTTCCTGGTCCCGGCAGGGAGCCCGGCGGCCTCCCCGCGCACAAGCTGCTGGCCGCGGGTGGGTCCTATGTGGCCGCACTCCGGGAAGCGGCGCGCGAGGGCCCCCCGGAGATGAAGGGTGCGGTGTCACTGCTCCAGGAGGTGCTCTCGAAGCGCTCCTGGGAAGGCGTCGCGGAGTCCCGGGGGCTCGCCCCCGGCACATGGTTCGAGCTGCGCGCCCACCAGTTGGAGCTGCCTGAAGGCGGCGCCTTCGTGTCACTGGTGGACGTCACGCCCCGCAGACGCGCGGAGTTGGAGGCCCGGCAGGCCAGGGACGAACGGGCGCACCTGGAGCGGGTGGCCGCCGTGGGAGAGCTGGGGGTTTCCATCGCCCATGAATTGAACCAGCCGCTGGCCGCCATCCTCACCAACGCGGAGACAGCTCAGCGGCTCCTGCGGCGCACGCCCACGGACCTCTCACTGCTGGCGGAAGTCCTCCAGGACATCGTCGCCGACGACAAGCGCGCTGGAGGCATCATCCGTCACATGCGCGCGCTGCTGAAGAAGGGCGAGGCGCGACACGCCAACCACGATCTCAACGAACTGGTGCGCGAGGTGCTTCGACTGGTGGCCTCCGATGCCCTGGTGCGCGGAGCCGAATTGTTCCTCCATCTCGCCGAGGCCCACCTGCCCGTCCATGGCGACAGCGTGCAGTTGCAGCAGGTGGTGCTCAACCTGACCCTCAACGCACTGGACGCGGTCAGCCACCAACCCGCCGGCCTGCGTCAAGTTTGGGTCCACACGCGAAGATTGGAGGGACACGTGGAGTTGGTAGTAGAGGACACGGGCGTGGGCATGACGGATGAAACGCTCCAGCGCCTGTTCGAACCCTTCTTCACCACCAAACGCGAGGGACTGGGCATGGGCCTGTCCATCAGCCTCTCCATCCTCGAAGTCCACCAGGGCAGACTCCAGGCCGAGCGCCGCGAGGGAGGGGGCAGCCTCCTGCGCTGCCTCCTGCCGGTGAGTCCCTCCCAGGAAGGCGATTCATGAAGACGGATTCCCCCACGGTTTTCGTCGTGGACGATGACCCTTCGGTCCTGCGCAGCCTGGAGCGCATGTTCCAGACGGAAGGCTACAAGGTCCAGGGGTTCGCCCACCCCCGGCAGATGCTGGAGCGCGAGCCCTGGCCGGGTCCGGGCTGCGTGGTCATGGACCTGCGCATGCCGGAGTTCAACGGACTGGAGCTCCAGGAGCGGCTGGGACAGGCGGGTTGGACCCACCCCATCGTCTTCATCAGCGGGCACGGCGACGTCACCACCGCCGTGCGAGCCATGAAGGCCGGGGCGCTGGACTTCCTGCCCAAACCCTTCAGCTCGGAGGACCTGCTGGCAGCCGTGACCCAGGCGCTCGCGAAGGATCAAGCGGCCCGGGCCCACGAGGCGGACCATGCGCTGTTGCAGGCCCGCTTCGCCACGCTGTCCCCTCGTGAGTGGGAGGTTTGCCGAGGGGTGGCGCGAGGACTGCTCAGCAAGCAGATCGCGGCGGAGTTGGGCACCGCCGAGCAGACCGTACGTCTTCAGCGGGGCCGGGTGATGGCCAAGCTGTCCGTGGGCTCCGTGGCGGAATTGGTCCGACTGCTGGAGCGGCTGGATTCAAAGCCCTGAAACAGGCGCACCACACATCTCACTGGATGTGTCAATTCAACAAAGAGCTGAATAGGCCCTCCCCGGATTCATGGCTATAGGGAATGGACAACGCGCCAACGCGGCCGGATGCCGCTTGGTTGCCCTTGTCCAGGCCCACCGGGGAGACCTCCATGCAGCTGATGGAACATCACATTGAAGTCGACGCCGACGTCGCAGCCGCCTACCAGGTGTGTTTCGACGTCGAGCGTTGGCCGCGAATCTTCCCACCCTGTCAAGCGGCCAGGGTCCTGGAGCAGGACGGGCAATCCCAGCTCATTGAAGTCACCGCCCTGGCCAATGGCCAGTCCCTGCACTGGCGCTCCCATCGGGAGTTCTTCCCCGAGGCGCACGTCATCACCTTCCGGCAGGTCCAGCCCTCCCCGCTGCTGAAATGGATGGAGGGCGTCTGGCGCTTCTTTCCCTTGCGCCAGGGCACCCTGGTGGTGCTGGAGCACCGCTTCGACATCAAGGAGCGGATCACCGACGACCACGGCGTGCAGGGCGTCACCACACCCCTCCAGGCCCTGGAGTTCATGAAGCGCTCGGTGGACACCAACAGCCAGCGCGAACTGGCCGCCCTCAAGGAGTACCTCGAAGGCGGCGCGACCCGGAGCGCTCCTTCCGAGTGGCGGCGGCGGTTCGAGGAGCAACTTGTCATCGCCGCCCGCCCCGAGGCCGTCTTCGAGCTGTTGAAGCGGGCGGACCGGTGGCCCGGGCTGCTGCCCCACTGCCACGCGGTCGAGATGGTCTACGACGATGATCACCACCAGGAGTTCGTCATGACGGTGTCCACCCAGGCGGGCGTGGAGCGCATCCGCACCGTCCGCCAGTGCACCGCGGCGTCCCGCGTCTCCTACTTCCAGTCCGAACCCCCTCCCCTCATCCGCATCCACACCGGGGAGTGGCTCTTGGAGCCCACCTCCGGCGGCGTGCGCGTCACGTCCCGTCACGAGGTCGAGCTCAAGCCCGACAAGGTGAAACAACTCTGGGGAGACGTCTCCCCCGACGAGGCGATGGGACGCGTCGAGCAAGCCATCAACGCCAACAGTCGAGGAACCCTCCAGGCCCTCCAGCAAAGGCTCGCGGTCTGATTGGCCTCGTCGCAAGCACAACACCTTTCCAAGGAACAAAAGCCTTCATGCCACAGCAGGATGAGAACAAGGCCCCCCCCCGGAAGCGGGCGCTGGTGACAGGGGCGAGCCGAGGCATTGGCCGCGCGACGGCATTGCGGCTCGCGAAGGACGGCTTCGACGTCGCCATTACGGCGCGGACGCGCGAGCCGCTGGACGCGGTGGCTTGCGAACTTCGACAGCTTGGGGCGCGGTCGTTCGTCGCCCTGTGCGACGTGCGCTCACCGGACTCCATCCACGCGATGGTGAACGACGTGGTCTCCGCGATGGGCGGTGTCGAGGTGCTCGTCAACAACGCGGGCCGCCCGGGTGGTGGAGTCACCCGGGAGGTGGAGGACGAACAGTGGCGGGAGGTCATCGAGACCAACCTCCACAGCGTCTTCTACGCCACCAAGGCGATGCTCAAGATCAGCCCCATGCTCCAGAGCATCATCAACATCGCCTCCACGGGCGGAAAACAGGGGGTGCTGCACGGGGCGCCCTACAGTGCCTCGAAGCACGGCGTGGTGGGCTTCACGAAGTCGCTCGGCCTGGAGCTGGCGGGCCAGGGCATCACGGTCAACGCGGTGTGTCCGGGATTCGTGGAGACGGGCATGGCCGAGAAGGTCCGTGGCAACTACGCGCGCATCTGGGGCGTGCCCGTGGAGGACGCCAAGAAGCGCATCGAACAGCGCGTGCCCATCGGCCGCTACATCTCGCCCGACGAGGTGGCCGACATGGTGGCCTACCTCGCCTCGGAGCGCGCCCGGGGAATTACCGCGCAGGCCCTCAACGTCTGCGGCGGTCTGGGGAACTACTGATGAAGACCCACAAGTCCAGGGAGCGGCGTGTCGTCGTGACGGGAATGGGGATCGTCGCGCCCAACGGCGTGGGCCTGAAGGACTTCTGGCGAAACACGCTGGAAGGTCGCTCCGGCATCTTCGAGGTGGATCGCTTCCGGCTCGATGGCCTGAAGGCACGGATCGCCGGGCTGGTGAAGGACTTCCGCCCCCGGGAGCTGGGGCTGCGTGAGGAGCAGGTGCGACGCCTGGACCGCTACGCCCAGTTCGCGCTGGCGGCGGCGCGCATGGCCACGGAGGACGCGAGGTTCAACCTTCCCGGGATGGCACCCGAGCGGCTGGGCGTGTGCGTGGCCAATGCCATCTGCGGCACCCGCTTCATGGAGGAGGAGTTCCTGGCCCTGACCGAACGGGGCACCGTGCCCCTGGAAGGGGCGTGGGTCCAGCGATGGCTCTACCAGGGCGCGACCTTCAACACCGCCTCGGCGGAGCTGGCGCGGGAGTACAGGGCCTTGGGTCCCTGCTTCACCGTGAGCACCGGCTGCACCGCCGGGCTGGATGCCATCGGGTTCGCCCTGGACCGGATCCGCTCGAACGAGGCGGACGTGATGATCTGCGGCGCCTCCGAGGCCCCCATCACCCCCATCGCCATGGGCGCCTTCGACGTTGTCGGCGCGCTCTCCAGCAAACGCAACCACGCGCCGCACCAGGCCTCGCGCCCATTCGACGCCGACCGTGACGGCTTCGTGCTCGGAGAGGGGGCCGGCATCCTCGTCCTGGAGGAGCTCCAGCACGCGCGGCGGCGCGGCGTCCCCATCTACGCCGAGGTGCGGGGGTTTGGCTCCTGCAACAACGCCTTCCACATGACCGACCTTCCACCGGACGGCCATGACCTGGCGCGGGCCCTGAAGGCCGCGCTCCACGACGCGAGCGTCCGCCCCGAGGAGGTCCACTACGTCTCCGCGCACGGAAGCTCTACCCGCCAGAATGACGTCAACGAGACGACGGCCCTCAAGGAGATCCTGGGCGCGCACGCCTACTCGGTGCCGGTCAGCTCCCTGAAGTCCATGGTCGGCCACCCCCTGGCCGCGGCCAACGCGCTCGAAAGCATCTCCGCCCTGCTCGCGCTGCATACCGGAACGCTGCCTCCGACGATCAACTACGAGACGCCCGACCCGGCCTGCGACCTGAACTACGTGCCCAACACGAGCGTCGCACGGAAGATCGACGTCGTCCTCAAGGAGGCCAGCGGCTTCTCCGGCATTCACAGCGCCCTGATCTTCTCCCATCCCGAGTTCGTAGGAGTTCTGCGATGAGCCGCCGCGTCGTCATGACGGGCCTGGGGATGATCACCCCGGGCGGGTTGGGTAAACGTGACACATGGGCCAGCACCCTGGCCGCGAAGCCGTGCATCCGGCCCCTCACCGGCCATCCGTTGACGGAGCGCTCGGGTTGGCAGGGAGGCACGCTGGAGGGCTTCACCCCTGCGGACTTCATGCCCAAGCGGCTTGCCCGCAAGCTCGACCCATACACCCAATACGCCGTGGCAGCGTCGCGGCTCGCCCTGGAGGATGGCGCCATCGACCTGGAGAAGGTCGACCGGGAGCGCTTTGGCGTCTTCGTGGGCAACTGTCTGGGAGGCTGGGATTACACCGACCGGGAGCTGCGCAAGCTGCACACCCAGGGCTACAAGGCGCTCAGCCCGTTCCAGGCGACGGCCTGGTTTCCCGCCGCGCCCCAGGGACAGATCTCCATCCTCTTCGGGCTCCGGGGCCACAGCAAGACGCTGGTCTGCGACCGCGCCAGCGGGCTGGTGAGCCTGGGGTATGCGGCGCGCACCATTGCCCAGGGAACAGCGGACCTCATCCTCGCGGGTGGCGCGGAGGCCCCGCTCACGCCCTTCGCCTACCTGGCCTGCACGACTGAGGGCGTGGTCGCAGAAGGGCATGCCTCGGGCGCGGAGCCCCGGGCCTACCGTCCGTTTGACAGCTCACGAACGGGGCTGCTGCCAGGGGAAGGCGCTGTCTTCGTCGTGCTCGAGGAGCGCGAACACGCCTTGCGGCGGGGCGCCCATGTCTACGCGGAGGTGGACGGCTTCGCGCTGTCGAGCGACGCCTGCCATCCCGCCACACTCCCCCCGGAAGAGGGGGGACTGTCACGCGCCATGAACGGAGCGATGAGCGATGCCGGGCTCACCCCCCGTGACATCCACCTGTTGCTGGCGGATGGGCTCGCCACACCGGAGGGAGATCGGCAGGAGGCCATTGCCATCCAGAAGGTGTTTGGTGACCACGGCCCGCGCCTGCCGGTGACGGCGCCCAAGTCCATGACCGGGCACCTGTACGGTGCGGCCGGGGCACTGGATGCGGCCTGGGGCGCCCTCGCCATCGAGCACCGCCAGCTTCCTCCGACGGTGGGGATCCAGCACCTGGATCCAGCGCTGGGGCTGGCCGTGGTGACCCGAACCGAACCAGCCCGTCAGCTGGAGACCGTCCTGATCAACTCACGGGGGGCCGGCGGCATGAATGCGTCGCTGGTGCTCCGGCGAGACCCGGGCTGCTAGCCCGCCCCCCATCCCACGACCCATCGAGTCCATCACCATGCATCCAGAGAACGAATTGAAGCTCAAGACGATCCTCTCCGACCTGTTGGAGCGAAAGGCCGACGAACTCAAGGCCACGAGCCTCCTCAAGGAGGACCTCGGCGTGGACTCGACCGAGATGGTCGAGCTCTGCGGGGCGCTGGAGAAGGCGTTTGGCATCCAGATCGATGACGCGGTCGAGAAGCGGCTGAAGACCGTGGGCGATCTCTACTCGCTCCTGTCGGCGAAGGCCTGACAGGAGCGCTCCATGGTCATTGGCATCGGGGTCGATCTCTGTGAGATCGACCGCCTGTCCAGGGCACTGCAGCGGGATGAGGGCCGCTTCGAGGCGCGCGTCTTCACCCCGGCGGAGCGCGCCTATTGCCGCAAGCATGCCCAGCCCGGTCAACACTTCGCGGCACGCTTCGCGGCGAAGGAGGCGGTCATCAAGGCGCTGGGGGCCCCCGAAGGGCTGCGCTGGCATGAGATGGAGGTGCTCAACAGCACCGAAGGCAAACCCGAGCTCAAGCTGTCCGGGGCCACCCATCTGCTCGCGGCACGTCTTGGCATCCGGTGTTTCCACGTCAGCCTGAGCCACACTGCGGGATTCGCTATCGCGATGGTGGTCGCCGAGGATGTGCTGCCGACTGCGGGGGCATGACGCCTGCTGTCCCTCCTGAACGCAGAACACCGGCAGTGCTTTGCTGGCGCGCCCAGCCTCCGCCCTACGCGATGATCGTGGCGTCCATCACGGTGAGGGCCACGCCGCCGACACGGGCCCGCACGATGTGGCCCGGCCTGCCGGTGACTTCGATGTCGATGCGGCCCGGCTTGCCCAGGGTGTCTCCCTGTTCGATGCGACCACTCACCGTGCCGCCCTGCTCCGGCAGGCGCAGGACGCCGTGCTCGGCGAGCCAGGCCGCGAGCGGGCCCGCCGCGGAGCCCGTCACCGGATCCTCCAGGATGCCGAAGCCCGGGACGAAGTAGCGCGCCTGCGCCACGCTGCCCTGCTCCTTCGCGTCCAGCGTGAAGAGGTACACGCCCCGCACGCCGTGCGGCATCAGCAGGGCATTCATCACCGCGCCTCGCGGGACCAGCGACTCCAGGTCCTCCCGCCGCTTCAAGGGAACCACCAGGCGATGCCCCTGGCGGATCACCGGCAACGCCGGATCCACCTGCTCCACCCTGCCCCCCAGCGTGGGCATCAGCGCCTCCAGCGTCACGGGGCTTTGCTGCGTCTCCGGTTGGGGCGTGGCGATCCAGACCTGCGTCCCCTGCGCGCCCCGCGACTCCAGTTCGACGTCGAACGTGCCTGCGGGGCACTCCAGGCGGTAGGTGCCCGGGCTTCGCAGGAGTCCCTTCTCCGCGAGCAGGTGGAAGGTGGCGACGGTGGCGTGGCCACAGAAGGGAATCTCATCCACGGGCGTGAAGTAGCGCAGGCGCACCGCCGGGGCCTCCGGCCGGGACAGGACGAAGGCCGTCTCGGAGGCGCCCACCACCGCGGCAACCCGCTGCATCGTGGGCGCATCGAGCGAGGACGCGTCGAGCATCACGCCCGCCCGGTTGCCCGCGCCGGGGCTCCGGGTGAACGCGTCGATGATCCGAACCTGCATGGAGGACTCCGGACGAAGGGGTGGCTGAAGGGCACAGCCATGCTCCGCCCTTCAGCCACCGTCAAGCACCGGAGTCTGCCTTTGAACAGCGAGCGAGTGGTCCGTCAGTGGATGGGCTTCTTCGGGGTGCCCGTGGCGGCCTTCTCACTGGCGCCGCCCTTCACCTCGATGCGGCGGCCCTGGGACTTCGTTTGCGGCAGCTTCATGGAGACCTCCAGGACGCCGTTCTCGAACCGGGCCTGGGCGTTGTCCGTGTCGATGCCCTCCGGGAGCGGAATGGCTCGCTGGAAAGAGCCGGAGCCGCGCTCCAGCCGCCAGATGCCGCCGCGCTCCTCCTCGTGCTCGAAGTTCCGCTCGCCTTCGAGGATGAGCAGGTCCTCCAGCACCTCGACGCGGATGTCCTCCTGTTTCATTCCCGGCAGGTCGGCCCGCACCACGAGGTTGCCGTCCTGCTCCAGCACGTCCACCTGCGGCGACCAGGGCACGGCCTCAACGTCTCCGCCGCTCCGGAGCAGGCCCCCCATGGAGGGGAAGCCGCGTCCCGGACCGAAGTCCATGAAGAGCTGATCCATGTCCTCCATCATGCGGCGCATCAGACCGAACGGGCTCTGGATGGCCCCGCCTCGCTGGAAGGCTGGAACCTGGCTTTCACGGCGCGAGATGCCCGAGCCCCTGGAGGTCTCCTGGCGTGTGGCCACGTCCTTCTGGGTCTCCGCCTGCCTGGACGACTCCGGCTCCTTGTTCACCCCCGGTGCGGTGGATGAGGCTCCCAGTCCCCCTGCGTTCACTTTCTCCGTTGCCATGACGTCCTCCCCGGGAGCCGTCCGGCCGGCGCACGGCCCGTCGGGCAGCCCCCTCAAGTCGAAGCGGGACGAAGCCCGTCCCACGCTGAAAGCTGGCGGTGGGCACCGGCCCCATCAAGTGACTGTCGCGGGCACACCGGCCCGGCGTGGGCACGGACGTGCTGTCGCAGGGACCTTCACCGTCGGGCACTGAAGGTCCCTCGCACGCTCATGCACAACGGGGTTGAACAGGAGCGCCCGAGCAGGCACAGCAGGAGGGCATGGGTTCTTCGAAACGCTACGGGTGGGTGGTGCTGGCGGTGTTGCTCCAGGCGGGCAGCGCGTCAGCGCAGATCGTCAATGTGCAGGCGCTCTTCGACGAGAAGGCGGAGCCGGGGCCCGCCGCCGCGATCGAGCTGGGGGGTGACTGGCGCACGGGCAGTACGGAGCTCTTCTCCGTGCGCGGGTCGCTGGTGGGGCAGCTGCGCTCCGAGCGCAACCTGTGGCTGGGGGTCATCCGGGGTGAGTACTCGTTCGCCAGCGGCGAGCGCATCGTGAGCCAGGTGCTGGAGCACGTCCGCTACCGTCGGCGCTTCACCGACCGCGTGTCCGGCGAGGTGTTCCTCCAGCACGAGTACAACGAGTTCCGTCGGCTCCAGCTGCGAGCCCTCCTGGGCGCCGGCCCACGCTTCGTGCTGTTCAACGAGGAGGCCACGGGGCTCACGTTCGGCGTCGCGCTGATGGTGGAGCACGAGCGGCTGCGCAAGGACGGCGAGGCGGACGCGGGAGACCGCTACACGGATCCGCGCATGTCCAGCTACCTGCTGGGCCGGGTGAAGCTGATGGAGAACATCCAGCTCGTGGAGACGGTGTACTTCCAGCCGCGCGTCACCCGCCCGTCCGACCTGCGCGTGCTCAACGAGACCCTGTTCGCGGTGACGCCCAACCCCCGCGTCACCGTGGGCATCGGCTTCAACATCACCTACGACAGCGCGCCGCCCGCGACAGTGCCGGCCCTGGACACGCAGCTGCGCACCACCGTGGGCGTGAAGCTCTAGGGCGTGATGCCGAAGTGACGGCGCAGGCCGCGCTGGCCCGAGGGCGTGACCCGGAGCCCGCGCGAGTCGGGTTGACGTTCGACCCAGCCCAGCGAGAACACGCGTGAGGCGAGCGCGGCCCCCAGCGCTCCGGCGAGGTGGTCGCGCCGCTCGCTCCAGTCGAGGCAGCGGTGCGCGAACTGGCGACGCTGGTCCCGCAAGGGGGCCAGCTCGATGCCGAAGGCCTCGAACCAACCCTCACCGCTCGGCGTCAGCGCGAAGGCACGGCGCCGGAGGGCGAGGTGCCCGTCGCGCACGAGCGCATCGGTGATGCCCATGCCGAGCCTTCCCGCCAGGTGGTCGTAGCAGTAGCGGGCGGCCCGGAGGGGCTCGGGTGTGGCCGAGGCGCGGGGTCCCCGCACCGCCACCGTCATCAGCGCCTCCACCATGCGCACGACGGTGGGCGTGGCGAGCCGGAACACCTTGTTGCGTCCCTGGCGGGTGGAGCGGATCAACCGGGCCTGCTCCAGGCGCTTGAGGTGCACCGTGGCCGTCGCGGGGCTGACGCCCGTGCCGAAGGCCAGCTCCTTGGCGACGAGCGACCGGCCCTCCATGAGCAACTCCAGCATGCGGATCCGCGTGGCATCCCCCACGGCGCCCGCCAGCGTGGCGAGGTCCGGCCCTGCATCCACCGTTCGTTCCATGACGAACCATTTCCTAGCACAGGCGGGGGCCTGGAGGAGGAGAGTGCCCGGAGCGAGGAACGATGACACCGCCCACCGACCCGTATCAGGCCGTCACCCACCCCGACCCCTACCCGTACTACGCCGGCCTGTGCGCGCGGGGAGGTCTGCAACGCATCCCGGGGTTCGAGCCGTGGGTGGCGGCGGATGCCGCCACGGTGCAGGCCGTCCTCGCCCATGGGCAGCTTCGGGTGCGGCCCCAGGCGGAGCCCGTCCCATCGCACCTGGTGGGCTCCGCCGCGGGGGCCCTCTTCGGGCGGCTCGTGCGGATGAACGATGCGGCGCCCTACCCCCTCGTGAAGCAGGCGCTGTCCGACACGCTCCCCTTGCTGGTGCAGGCAGTGCATGTGGCAAGCCGCCTCCAGGCGGCACGGCTCTTTTCAGGGCTTCGGCTGTCACGCCTGCCAGAGACGGCGCTCCAGTTCCCCGTGTTCGTGCTCGGGTCCCTCCTCGGCCTTCCCGAGACGTCCCTGGAGGAGAGCGTGCGGGACGTGGAGGCCTATGTCCGCTCCGTTGCCCATCCGGCATCAAGCCCGGAGGGCGCTGCGGGGGCCGCACGTCTGGTCGAACGCATGGCCACATGCCTTCACTCAAGCCCTCGCCTCCCGGACGTGTTGGCGGCCTTCGCGGCGAGGCTGCGACACGGCGGAGCCCCCGAGGAGGCGCTGATTCCCAACGCCGTGGGGCTGATCACACAAGCCTACGAGGCCACTGCGGGCCTTGTCGGCGCGTCACTGCTCGCCATCGCGCGGATGCCCCAGTTGCGGGAGGAGGTGGCCCGGGGCGAATGCACCCTGGAGGACATCATCCACGAGGCCGCCCGTCACGACGCTCCGGTCCAGAACACCCGACGCTTCCTGCATGCACGCGCGACGCTGGGGGAGCAGGAGCTGGAGGCGGGCGCGACCGTGGTCGTCGTGCTCGCGGCCGCGAACCGCGATCCCCGGGTGAACCCCCAGCCCGAGCGCTTCCTCCCGCATCGCCACGACCGACGGACCTTCACCTTCGGAGCGGGAGCCCATGCATGTCCAGGGCAGACGCTCGCGGTGACGATGGCCACCGCGGCGGTGGAGCAGGTGCTCGCGAGCGACCTGGACCTCACCCCGCTGTCACGCTCCGTCACCTGGCGCCCGTCCACCAACGCTCGCATCCTGGGAGGTTTTTCATGATCGCCGTCATCTTCGAAGTCCAGCCCCACGAAGAGCACCGTCAGCGGTATCTGGATCTCGCCGCGACGTTGCGGCCCCTCTTGGCGGACATTGATGGCTTCATCTCCATCGAGCGGTTCCAGAGCCTCGCGGAGCCGGGCAGTGAGGGACTACGGCATGAAGGACCGGGCAGCCGTGCCCGCCGACAGTCGCACCGTGCACGGCTGAGCCAGGGCGCGGACGCCAGGCTCCCGAAAGCCCCTTCTCCCGAACGTCCCCGCGTGTGACCGCGCCTCCAGTCACATGCCGGCAATGACTCCCCACCTTCTTTCAGGGGTGCATGATGAAGAGTGGGTTCTGGAATGCACGGCTCCTATTGCAGGGAACAGGAGCCTTGGGGCTGGCTGCCCTGTTGCTTGGATTTCCCGCACGGGGACAGACAAGGGAGTTTCTCGAAGGGTCGCCGCAGTATTCCTGCTTCGAGGCGACCCGCGCGGGAGGCGGCGCGGTGAGCGAAACCCTGGCGGCCCAGCTCTGCCAGGGCGCCCGCTCCGACGCACCGGCGCAATGTTTCCGCCGCGTCCAGGCCGGAGGCTTCCTGTCGGATCCCCAGGCGCTCCAGCTCTGTCAGTACGCCATGCCGTCGGATGATCCGGCGTCATGCTTTCTCAAGGCACGGACGTCCTCATTCCTGGATGAGTCACAGCTCGTCCAGCTTTGCCGTCCGCCCATCGCGGAGATGCTGAAGATGTGTCCCTACGGGCCCTGATTCGCCCACGGGTCACGGAAGCTGAGTGCTCCAAGGCCAGCCGGCTGGAAGGACTTCCATGCGCCGTCGAACCTTGTTGGAAGCTCGCGTACCGTCGCGTCCGGCTTCTGAGCCACCAGCCGCCTGAGCGCGGGGGCCACCTTGCCCCGAATGGGCGAGAAGGCGCCGCCGCCTTGGGGCCACGGCACGACGTCCCCTGTCCCCAGAGAAGATCAAGCCTCGACGATCGCGCCAAATCGCGCGACAATACTGCACCACATGGTTCAGCATTCAGGTGCCCGCCTCAATGCCTCGTTCGCCGCGCTCTCGGACGCGACCCGACGCGGCATCCTGGAGCAGCTCGGACGTTCAGACGCTTCGATCACGGACCTCGCCGAGAAGTTCCGCATGACCCTCACGGGCATGAAGAAGCACGTCGGCGTCTTGGAGCAGGCCGGGCTCGTCGTCACCCAGAAGGTCGGGCGCGTGCGGACCTGCAAGCTCGGGCCACTCCAACTGGAAGAAGAGACGGCGTGGCTCGAGAGGTACCGCCAGCTCTGGGCCTCACGCTTCGATGAGTTGGACAAAATTGTCGAGGAACTGAAACAAAAGGAGAAGGTCAATGGACGCAAGAAGAGAGAGTGAACCCGTGAAGAACGTCACAACGGCGGAACGGAAATCCGAGCGCGAGTTCGTCGTCACGCGAACCGTCAACGGCCCGGCGCGCATCATTTTCGAGGCGTGGACCAAGCCCGAGCTGCTCAAGCGGTGGTGGGCACCGAAGTCGTTTGGGATTTCCTTCATCTCCTGCGAGGCCGATGTTCGTGTCGGGGGCACGTACCGCTTCGTGTTCGGCCACCCTGCCTCGGAGCAGCCGATGGCGTTCTTCGGTAGGTACATCGAAGTGACGCCGCACTCGCGCCTCGCCTGGACGAATGAGGAAAGTGCTGAGGGGGCCGTCACCACGGTGACCTTCGAAGAGAATGGCGGCAAGACGCGGGTCGTCGTGCACGACCTCTATCCCTCGAAGGAAGCTCTCGACGGCGCCATCGCCTCCGGGAGCACCTGTGGGATGGGCGAGACGCTCGATCAGTTGGACGAGCTACTCGTGGCCCTGGGCGTCTAACGCCGGGATCAGTTGAGTTGAAGGAAGGAGAGGCAGTGGCGGAACCAGGCCGCGAGCTTCGCGAGCGGAGTGGCCGCACGTAACTGCCTCACCGTCCGCGGAACCTGTCAACGTGAGGGCCCTGGGTTGATCTGTCTCACCGGGCCCGGAGGAAGTCCCGGACGCTCTGCTGCTGGAGCTTCGCGGATTCGATGCACAGCCGGATGGACTCCACCGCCCGGGCCAGCGCGCGCGGTCCTCCCTCCACGCGCGTCACCCGGGGCGTGAGGAAGGACTCCGCCTCCGCGAGCTGGCGCTCATCACAGAGATTGCCCACCTGGTTGATGAGCCCGCCCTGCTCATCCGAGCGCAGGCGCTGGGTGAGCACGTCGAACCGCGCGCGGTAGAACTCCCAGGCCAGGGCCTGCGTCTCCGGCATGTTCAGCGACGTCTTGAGGATGATCAGCGCATCCCGCGTGTCGAAGTCCGGCCCCACCACCAGTTCCAGCGCCCGCCGCGTCAGCTCCGGCGTCCGGAAGTAGCCCAGCGCCGACAACAGCCGGGCGCGTTCGTTGCGGTCCTGCTCCTTCTTCGCCGCCTCCAGCAACGCGTTGAACAGGTCCGCGTCGCCATGCGCCGCCGCGCGGGGCAGTGCGCTGCTCAGCGCCTCCGGGTCCACGGACTTGCGGTCCGCGAGCCACGCGCGCACCAGCGGCCCGGCGTCCTTCACCAGCGCCGGGTCCTCGCCCAGCCCGGCGGCGAGCCGCAGGAACAGCGACCGGGATTGCTTCACGCCATCGTCATCGCCGGCCTTCGACACCCAGCCCAGGGCCCGCGCGCGCGGTGCGTAGAGCGACGCCACCCAGGCGCGAAAGCGCTTGCGCTCCTCCGCGGAGAGCCTGTCCAACCGCACCTGTGAAAGCAGCGCGGCCCCGCTCTCCACCACCAGCCGCTCCGGTGAACGCACCGAGGCCGGAACGGCCTTCAAGGCCTCCCCGAGCGGCAGGTCCCCGCGCTCCACCGCCGCGTCCACGTCCGCCCAGAGGGCCACCTGCTCGCCCGTCGTGAAGGCCGAAGGCGGAGTCGCCAGCAGCGCCGTGAGCTGTTCGCGCGTGTAGCCGCCACGGTAGTAGCCCGTGCCCCCCGCGTTGAGCAGCACCCACGCCGGGCACTGCTTCGTGGGCAGCGCCACCTCCGCCGTGGGGCCCTTCAGCATCGAGCACACCCGGGACGACTTCGTCCCCGTCCCCGCGAGAAGACAGACAGGCACCTGCCACTCCTGCCGCGCGTTCGCCCGGGAGCCCGCGGGCAGGTAGCGCTCCTGCGACAGCTTCACCGTCGGCACGCCCCCCGCCGGGCACGTCACCCGCGCGGACACCCGGGGCGCCCCGCCCTTTTCGATGAAGCCCTTGAAGGAGTTCGCCACCTCCGGCCCCGCCGCCTGGGACACCTCCGCCAGGAAGTCCTCCGTCGTCGCCACGCCCCACGCGTGCTTGCGGACATAGCCTCGCATCACATCGCGGAAGCGCTCCGCGCCCAGCCACGCTTCGAACATGGCGATGACGGAGGAGCCCTTGTCATACGTCGTCCCATTGTCGAACGAGCCCACGATGTCGTCGTTGCTCGCCACCGGCTTGCGCACCGGCAACGCGGCCTCCAACGCATCCGACGACAGCGCCGAGCGCGTCGCATACATGGCCCGCTCCTGCTGGTAGTCCCACGACGGCTCCAGCCGGTCCACCGTCTGCCGGTCCAGCCACGCCGTGAAGGACTCGTTCAGCCAGATGTCGTTCCACCAGGCGTTGGTGACGACGGCGCTGAACCAGTAGTGCCCCAGCTCGTGATTGGCGATGACCGCATAGTGCTTGCGCCGGGCCAGCGTCTCCTCTGCCGGGGGGATGAGGGTCAGCGGCTGCCCGAGCGCCACGAGGCCCGGGTGCTCCATCGTGCCCCAGTAGCGGGGCACCACCGCCACATCCAGCTTCTCGTAGGGGTACGTCTGGTCGAAGAAGTCCTCCAGGCCCTTCACGATGCGCGGCGTGACACTGGCGGCGTAGCGCGTCTCCCCTCCCCGCCCCTTCGGAACGATGAAGCGCAGCGGCACGCTGGCGCGCCCCACGGTGCCCGCCTCCACCACGTCGAACGGGCCCACGATGAAGGCCACGAGGTAGCTGGGCATGGGCTTGCTCTGCGCGAACGTGACGCGCTCCAGCCCGCCCGCCAGGGACTCCCGTGAGACCTCCGGGTGGTTGGCCAGGGCCACGTGCCCCGCCTTCACCGTCAAGCGCAGCCGCCAGGGCACCTTGAAGGTCGGCTCGTCGAAGCACGGGAAGGCGCGCCGCGCGTCGATGGGCTCGAAGAACGTGTAGAGGTAGGACTCGCCGCCCTCCGCCTGTCCATAGAGGCCCTGGCTGCGCTCGCGGTCCACCTTGCCGGTGAAGTCCAGGGTGAGCGTCGCCGTGCCCACGGGCAGCTCCTCCGGCAACAGCAATCCCAGGCGCCCCTCGCTTTCGGAGACGGGCTTCGCGTCGAAGGTGCGGCCTCCCACCGTCACCGTGGCGCGCTTCACCTCCAGGTCCTGGCCATGCAGCCACACCTGACGCACCGGCTTGAGCACCTCCACGTCGATGCTGACGCTGCCCGGGTAGGTGGCCTCCGCGGGCAGCAGCTTCAGGTCCAACGCATAGCGGAGCGGACGCACCGTGTCCGGCAGCCGCAGCGCGGGCGGCTGGGGCTCCGGCCACGCGACGGCGGCGGGCGCGACGGCCTGCGTCACGGCCTCCGGCGAATGGGCACAGCGGACGGTCACCGCGACGACGAGCAACAGGAGGAGGCGGTTCATGGGTGCTGGAGCGTAGCGCCCCCCCACCCGACGTCCAGGGTAATCACCGACCCTGAAAGGGTTTGGACAGACTCCGAAAGCTGGCGGACCCATCTACAAACATCTCAGCATTCTGATAAACTCATCATCCACTCCCAACCCCTTTCCTGAATCCTCGCTTCAGTCCCCAGGCCTCGGCTGGCGACGAAGTGAGCCGGGTGACCGTCACGTTGACCGCCAGTGGCGTTCCGACCTCCACCACGGTGCTGACTGATGATGGTCGCGGGGACGCTCATCGCCGTCCATGACCCGGCGCTCAATGTGCAGACCCCGCTGGGCGCCTTCACCCATGCGCGCAGCTCCGCATCCCTCATCCAGCTGCCTTCAGGCAAGCTCCTGGTGACGGGCGGGTCGTCGAGCATCGGTTTGACGGCCGAACTCTTCGTGAACGCGGCGCTCCTCTACACGCCCTGATGGCGGCACCACGCCAGCGCGCCAGCCTTGCGCGCGGACGTGGTTGTCCGGTGGTCCCACGCCAGCGACGACGGGCATTGCGGCCTGCCTCGAATCAGCGAGGATGCGGCCCATGTCCACCCTCAAAGGCAAGACCCTCTTCATCTCCGGCGCCAGCCGCGGCATCGGCCTGGCCATCGCGCTGCGCGCGGCCCGGGACGGCGCCAACATCATCATCGCGGCGAAGACCACCGACCCGCACCCCAAGCTGCCCGGCACCATCTACACGGCCGCGAAGGAGATTGAAGCGGCCGGCGGCAAGGCGCTGCCCTGCGTGGTGGACATCCGCGACGAGGCGCAGATCCACGCGGCCGTGGCCAAGGCGGTGGAGACCTTCGGCGGCATCGACATCCTGGTGAACAACGCCAGCGCCATCAGCCTCACCGGCACGCTGGAGACGCCGCTCAAGCGCTTCGACCTGATGCACGGCATCAACACGCGCGGCACCTTCGCGTGCTCGCAGGCGTGCCTGCCGTACCTCAAGAAGTCCTCCAACCCGCACATCCTCAACAACTCGCCGCCGCTCAACATGGAGGCGCGCTGGTTCGGCCCGCACGTCGCCTACACCATGGCGAAGTTCGGCATGAGCATGTGCGTGCTCGGCATGGCGGAGGAGTTCAAGGACGAGGGCATCGCCGTCAACGCCCTCTGGCCCCGCACCGTCATCGCCACCGCCGCCGTGCAGAACCTGCTGGGCGGCGATGAGACCATCAAGGGCAGCCGCTCGCCGGAGATCATGGCGGACGCGGCCCACGCCATCCTCACCAAGCCCAGCCGCTCCTTCACCGGCAACTTCTGCATCGACGAGGACGTGCTGCGCGGCGTGGGCGTCACGAACTTCGACAAGTACCAGTCCGTGCCCGGCGCGGAGCTGTTCCCCGACTACTTCATCTGACCGTCGGACCCACCCCGGGGCGCATGGGTGCGCCAGGAACAAGGCCCTCATGCCCCCGCGCAAGCTGCTGCGACACCTGGTCTGGCTGGAGTCCTTCACCGCCGCCGTGGAGGCGGGCAGCATCGACGCCGCCGCGGAGCACCTGGGCGTCGCCCGCTCCGTGGTGAGCGAACACATCCGCGCCCTGGAGGAGGCCCTGGCGGATGGCGCCGCCCTGCTGGAGCGCGGCCCGGGGCGCAGGCTGCAACTGTCCGCGCGCGGCGAGCGCCTCTACGCGGGCACCCAGACGCCGCTGCACCAGTTGGACATGAAGCGGCTCATGGACCTGGCCCGCGTGGAGCCCACCCTGCGCCTGGGGCTCAACCCCACCCTGTCCATGTCGCTGCTGGGCGGCATCGCGCAGGACGCGGCCGCCACCGACCTCAAGCTGGTGGTGGGCTTCGGCGGCTCGCACGAGCTGGTGCGGCAGGTGCAGACGCGGCAGCAGGACCTGGTGCTGGACTTCACCCCCCTGCCCCCGCACGACGGCGTGGATTCAGAATCCCTGCTGCGCATGTCCTTCGTGGTGCTGGCCGGCCCGGACTCCGCGCTGGTGCGCGAACAGGCGTCCCGGCGCGCGCTGGATGTGAAGGACCTGCAGGGTCAACGCTTCGTGGACTGGTTGCGAGACGACCCGTACGGCGGCGCCAACAGCGCGCGCTTCGCCGCCCAGGGGGTCAAGGTGGACGAGGTGGGTCGCGTGGAGAGCTTCCTCCACCTCTACGAGTTGCTGCGCGCCTACCGCGCCTGCGCCATCGCCCCCGACGTACGCCCCACCCAGCCGTTCCCCTCCGACATCCACGTCTGGCCCCTGCGCGAGGCGGAACCCCAGGTCGTGGAGGTGGTCGCCCTGTGGCCCTCCGGTGGCCTCAGCCCCGGCGCCCACACCGTCCTGGACGGCCTGCGACGTCGCCTCCGCAAACGACGATAATCCGTCGAAGACGTCGATTTCTGCCGGATTTCCGTCCGCCGCTGACGTGGGTATCTTCCAGGTGTCCTGTTTCTCTTGAAGGAGCCTCCGAGATGACCCCCACGGAACGGACGATTGCCCGCCTGCCCGCCCACCTGCGCCGCTACGTGGTGTCGCAGGACTACGCGGCCTACACGCCCCGCGACCAGGCGGTGTGGCGGCACATCCTGGGGCAGCTCCGGGACCACCTGCGGGACAAGGCGCACCCCGTGTACCTGGAGGGCCTGGAGGCCACGGGCATCGGCGCGGAGGCCATCCCCAGCCTGGATGAGATGAACGAGAAGCTGTCGAAGCTGGGCTGGTCCTGCGTGGCGGTGCGCGGCTTCATCCCCCCGGCGGTCTTCACGGAGCTGCAGGCGCTGGGCGTGCTGGCCATCGCGGCGGACATCCGCACGCACGAGCACATCCAGTACACGCCCGCGCCGGACATCGTCCATGAGAGCGCGGGGCACGCGCCCATCATCGCGAACCGCCGGTACGCGGAGTACCTCAAGGCGGTGGGGCTGGTGGGGTTCAAGGCCATCGCGAGCGTGGAGGACCAGGCCGTCTTCGAGGCCATCCGCAACCTGTCGGTGGTGAAGGAGGACCCCACGGCGAGCGAGGAGGAGATCGCGCACGCCCAGGCCCGCCTGGAGGCCGCCAACGCCAGCCACCGCTACATCAGCGAGAGCACCCGCGCGAGCCGCCTGTACTGGTGGACGGCGGAGTACGGGCTCGTGGGTGACCTGGAGCGTCCGCGCATCTACGGCGCGGGCCTGCTGTCCAGCATCGGCGAGGCGAAGCACTGCCTGACGTCCGCGGTGCACAAGCTGCCCCTGGGCGTGGCGTGCGCGGACATGGACTACGACATCACCCGCATGCAGCCGCAGCTCTTCGTGGCGCGCGACTTCGAGCACCTGTTCGAGGTGCTGGCGGAGTTCGAGTCCACGCTCGCGTGGAAGCGCGGCGGGGACCTGGGCCTGAACGAGGCGCTGCGCGCGCGCACGGTGAACCACCTGGTGCTCGCGGACGGTCGCGAGGTGACGGGCAAGGTGGTGGAGCTGCTGCCGGCCGCCGGCGAGGTGGCCCCCGGGCTGTCCACCGCGTTGGCGCGGCTGGAGGGCCCCATCCTCACGTCGCGTGACGGGCAGGCGCTGGACAAGCCGTTCAGCGGCGCGGCGCTGGTGGCCTTTGGGAAGGGCGCCCTGCCGGAGCGCGGGAACTTCCGGCTGGCCCTGGACAGCGGGCTGGTGCTGGAGGGCTTCGCGGTGGGCGGCGGTGAGGTGATTGCCCTGAGCGGGACGCTCGCGGGCCAGCCGCTGGAGCTGCCGTCGATGGCGCGGCTGTACCTGACGGAGCGGCTGCCGTCGGTGGCGGGCGGCCCCGCGGATCCGGGCGCGTGGGACAAGTGGTTCGGGGAGATGAATGCCTTCACCGCAGGCGACGGCGAGGCGCAGGCCCGCGAGCGCAAGGCGCAGGCGCTGCATCCGTCCCTGGCGGCGCTCTACACGGAGGTGCGCCGCCTCCGTGAGACGGGGCAGCTCGCGGCGGAGCGGCTGGAGCAGATTGCTCGCGCGTCCTCCGACTTCCCGTCGGACTGGCTCCTGCGCGCGGAGGTGGCGGAGCTGCGCGGGGAAGCACCTTCACCGCGCAACGCGGCCCACGCGTAGAGGGCCCTGCTCTCCCACTTCATGGAAGGGCCCGGTGCGGCCCTGGGCTGAAGGTGCGTGCCCTGCTCACGAACCCTTCGCAGGACGGCGCACCTTCGCGAGCCTATTGGACAGTCGGACAGGTTCGCGGGCTCTTGAAAGGGAGCGCTACATCAGCCGCGGGCTGGGCCGCGACCGGCGCCGCCCTCGAAGCGCCCGCCCCAGCAACAGCGCGATGAGCGCACCCGACAAAGGCCCCCCCGCCGCCTGACATCCGCCATCCGACTCTGACGGTTCCTGCGGCTCATCAATGGGCTCCTGGGGCCTTCCGGCATCGCAGGAACCTGCGTCCACGGTGCCCGCGTCTTGCGTCCCGGCGTCCACGGTGCCGGCGTCCTGCGTCCCGGCGTCCGTGCCGGCATCGGGTGGTGGAGGCAGCACGGGCGCACAGGCAGCGTCCTGGCCGGTGGCCGCGATGCACAATTGGCCATAGCGCCCCAGGCCCTGGGGCCTTCCGTCCACGACGGCGACCAGGACCCGCGTCGCGTCGTGCGCGGCCACCTGTGCCTTCAGGGGCTCCGGACCTGTTACCTGGACCACCCTCAGCACCGCGTCATCCGTGACGGCCGCCACGAGCAGCGACAGCGCCGCGAGGTCCGTGGCGGTCTCGGGCTCGAACGTGGCGGAGACGAAGGACGCGCCCCCCGCGACCTCGAAGATGCGTGACGACGCTCCGGCCACCCGCATGGAGGCGAGCGACGCGGGCAAGCCCGTGGCGGTCGTCACCAGCGGTGCATATCCCTCCGCTCGCGCGTAGCCGTAACCGGGCGTCGCGCGCGCGCCGGTGCCCAGGTTCCACGCGGAGAACTGTGCGAAGGCCGCGTCGAAGGACGACGCGAAGTCACGGCGCAGAACCGTATCCAGCAACAGGGGCCAGCGCGCCTCTGGCTGCCGCACGGACTCCTCCAGCAGCGCGACCAGGAGGGCGTCCCCGTAGCGCTCGCCCGCGAACTGGAAGAAGAGCCCCGCGCCGTAGCTGAAGCCCACGCTGGGGCCGCTTGGATCCGTCAGCAGGCCGCGATCCGGGCTCTCCAGGTAGTAGCGGGTGAAGCCCTCCAGATCATCGAGCGCGGGCTCGAAGCGCTCCGTGGCCCAGACGGCGGTGCCCTCGGATGCAATGCCGCCCAGGTTCGGCCGGTAGGCGGCCTGCACCGCGTGGAAGAACTCGTGGCTCGCCAGGATCTCCACGGCCTCCTGGTCGGACGGGTAGCCGTAGCCCGCGAAGTCGTTCTCCTGGAGCATGTAGCCCGTGCAGCGCGTGGCGCCGTCCAGACACGTCTCCATCCGGAAGGCGCCGTCGCCTCGGCGGGCGAAGTCCACCAGGTACACGTCGAAGCGACCATCGCCGCCGTTGTCTCCAGGCGTGGTCGCGTCGTCGGGCGGCAGGCGGAAGCCCAGGTCCACGTAGAACGTGGCCACCCGTTCGTAGGTGCGCCCGACAAGCTCCACCAAGTCGGGCACGCCATTGCCATCCACGTCCGCCAGCGGCACCGCGTTCGGCCCCTGGCGGGTGAAGTGGACGCGGAAGCGATGGCCCTCGGAGACGGCGGACTCCACCGTCTCCGTCGGCTCGAAGCGTGGCGCGGGCGCGGTGGCCGAGGTGGGCCGCCCGGACTCGGCGACCACCCCCGGCACGGGCGCCACCGCCTCCTCGTGGAGGAGGCGGTGCGGAGTCCCCGCGCCGGTCAGCAGCAGGAGCAGCGCGGGAACCCCGGGGGCCATCACGGCAGGTACGCCCACTTGATGCGGTACTGGCCCGAGCCGGTCACCGCCGGCAGCGTACCGGAGGCGTTGCACTGCGCCTGTGCGGCGGGCTCGTAGTACGACACCACCTGCAACTTCACGTGACGTCCGTCCGCCAGTTGCAACACGAAGACCTTGTCGGTCATCACGAGGCAGTTGTTGTATCTCCAGAACGTGGACAATGCCGTGCCCGGGGAGTTGATGCCCGAGCCGTCCAGGATGAGCTCGCAGGTGTTGGGGGTGAAGTACGCCTCCGCGAGGAAGGTCGCGGTCGGCTCCACTTGGGTGACCGCGTCGAACGTGGAGCCCTCGGCCGTCTGGGCCACCGTCACGCAGGACGGCCCGGACACGCCGCTGTTCACGCGGATGACGCTGCGGCGCACCGCGATGTCCCACGCCGTCGACGCGAGCGCGGACTGATCATCAATGTCCACCTTCACCAGCCCCGTCGGCGTGAAGCGCGCATAGGTGTACGACTGCGTCGCGGACAAGCCACCGGCCCGCCCATCCATGTACGTGAAGAACTGCCCCGACGTGGTGCCCTCCTCCACGAGGGTGCCCGTCGCGATGTTCGTGCGCAGGGTCAGCTCCTCGATGCTCTGCTCACGGCACGCCACCGGGCCACCGCACACCTGCGTGCCGCCGTCCGTCTCGGTGCCCGCGTCCGTCGTCGTACCGGCGTCCGTCTCGGTGCCTGCATCCGTCGTCGTACCGGCGTCCGTCCCGGTGCCGGCATCCGTCCCGGTGCCTGCATCCGTCGTCGAGCCACCATCCGTCCCGGTGCCGGCGTCCGTCGTACCGGCATCCGTCGTCGTGCCCGCGTCCTCCTCGGGCTCCGGGGTCAGCGCGCGCAGCTCGCACGTCTTGTCAGCGGTGCAGACATACGCCTGCCCCTCCGGCGCCGCGCCCTGATCACGGCAATCGAACGCATCGACGCACTCATCGCCGCTGCATCCCGGCGCCACCAGCGCCAGCGCGAGGACCACCAGGCCGTACCGACCTGCACCACGCGTCCGGACCACCCCTCCAGGAAAGCCCATCGTCGTCACCTTTCGATGCGGAACACCGCCATCCGCGAAGGCGCCGATCCATATCGATAACGATTCTCATTTTCAATATCGTTTTCTCACCTCCCTGCGGAGGTGTCGTCGGGCTTGGGGGCATTGAGGGTGGACAGGCGGGGCGCGCTGCCCGGCCCCAGGAGGCCCTGCATGGCGTCGAAGAGGTTGAGGTTGGAGCCGGTGGGGAGGAAGACGACCTTCTCCAGGCCTCCCACGACGGCGGCCTGGGCCTGCGCCGCGACGACGCGGACGAAGTTCTCTCCTCCGCCCAGGGCCTCCACGCGCTGGCGGAACTGCGAGGCCTCCACCTCCGCGAGCCGGGACTGGCGCTCCACCTCCAGGTCGTTGAGGCGCTGCTGGCGCTCCAGGGCCATCTGGACGGTGAGCCGTTCGCGCTCCAGCTCCGCCTCGGAGCGGATGCGGGAGGCGCGGGCGTCGGACTCGGCGCGGGCCAGGGCCTCCTCGCTCTCCACGCGGGCCTTCTCCAGCTGCGCCTCCGCCTCCACCTTCGCGCGGCTGAGCGTTTCGAGCTGGTGGTTGCGGTTCTGCAATTCGATGAGCGACTGGCGCTCCGCCTCCGACTTGCGGTGGCTGGAGATGTCCGCCAGCTGCTTCTCCTCCTCACTGCGGATGCGCTTCAGCTCCGCGGCGGCCTGCGCTTCCTGGCGCGAGGCGTCCAGTTGGATCTGGATGTTGGTGTCGATGGCCTCGCGCAGCTTCAGGGCCGTCTTCTCGTCGACGGGGGCGATGTCCTTGATGTCGATGTCGATGATGCGCAGCTGGTTCTCGGAGAAGAGCCGGTCCTTGCGCGCGCGGCCCGCGTCGTCCATGCCGAAGATGGCCCGGCGGATGAGCACGCTGGCGTTCTTGTGGAACGTCTCGAACTCGTTCTCCGCGGCCACCTGGCGGATGCGTGACGCGAGGTTCTCACACACGTAGCCGATGAAGTCGTTCACCCGGAAGATGGCCTTGTCCTTCTCCGGGTCGCCCTGCACGTCGAACTGCCACTTGTAGGAGAGCTTGATGCGCAGCCGCGCGTGGTCGCGGGTGGCCACCTCGAACAGGTCCGTGGCGAAGTCCGGCCCCAGCCGCAGCATCAGCACCTTGAGCTGCCGGGGGCGCTTGGGCGTGCTGCCGGACAAGTCCAGCACGGTGACGTCCTCGTACGGGCGCAGCATCACCTTCGCCGGGCCGAACTCCACCCGCGCGTGGTTGCTCTCGAAGTCGTTGATGAGCACCGCCGTGTTGTCCTCGATGCGCAGCACGATGGCGCGCGTACGGTCCCCCTTCTCCGGCGCCGACGTGGGGCGCGGCGCGCGGGCGTCCTTCGTCTCCCCGGACGCGGACGGCGGGGCCAGCCCCAGCAGGGACTCGGCCTCCGGCGACAGGCGCTTCTCGTGCAGCTCCTGGTGCGCCTCCGGCATGAACTGGCAGGGCCCCTGCACGAGCGTCACCTTGCCGGAGCGCAGGTCCCTCACGTAGAGGCCCTCCCCCTGCCCCAGCGACAGCGCGGCAATCTCCTTGTGGATGAGGACCTTCTCGCTGGGCACGTAGGTGCGAGGCCCCCGGACGATCCACGTATCGCCGGCCTTGCGCAGGCGGGGCTCCCCACCCTCCTCCTCGGTGAGGTCGTCCAGGGCCTGGAGCTTCAGTCCCTGGAGCTCCGACAGGACGTGCTTGCGGCGCACGTCGCCCTCCAGCGCTTCCCCGGGCTCCAGGAAGAAGACGTCCGGGCCGGAGACGACCTTGCGGCGGCCCTCCTGGATGCGGCCGGTGGCGCGGTCCACCGGGTTGAGGATGACGCAGTACTCGGTCTCCTTGAGGACGCGGGCCTTCTCCAGCGACTCGACGGACACGGCCTCGCCGGGCACGTAGCGGCCGGGGCCGCGCATCAGCCACTCGTCACCGGCCTCGCGGCGGCGGGGCGCGTCCTTCGCGCGGTCGTCCGTGAAGGCGGTGAGCGCGCGCAGGCGCAGCGCCTCCGACACGCCCAGCACGTACTCCGGGACGATGTCGCCCTCCAGCTCCTCGCCGGGGTACAGCGGGAACACCTTGGGTCCCACGCGGACCTCGCGGTCGCCCACCGCCACCCGCGCCTGGCCGAAGTCGTCCAGCGCCACCTGGCCGGCCTCGCGCACCACGGGGTTGCGCACGACGCACCAGCTGCCGGCGCCCACTTCAATCATCCGCTCCTTGGCGACGAGCGTGAGGTGCGCCTCCAGGGTCAGCACCCGGGGCCCCACCTCCATCAGCACCACGCCCCGGTTGGCGTCCTCGATGTAGGCGTACTCGCGGTTCTTCAGGGAGATGCGCTGGATGGCTTCGGTGCTGGGGAGGGCGGAAGGCACGGGACACCTGCTCACGAAGGTGGAGGGTTCGCCCGTGTGTCATTGCCAGCCGCGTGCCGCCCCTCCCTGCCCCGGAACGGCTCTGCCAACGCACCAACCTGGAGCAACCGCCCGCTCCAATGCGGCGCGGGCGGCGGTCCAGACTGGGGCGGTGCGGCCTACAGCGACTGCGACTGCGACTCCGCGCCCCACGCCTCCACGGTCCACTCGTCGGCGGAGAGGCCGGCGCTGAAGCCGAAGGCGTCGGAGACGAGGTCGTAGCCGTAGTCCGCGAAGATGCGGTGGGCGTAGCTCGTGGGGTGGATCTCATCCCAGAACAGGTACTTGTCCGGGTTGACCGCCTTGCCCTTGGCGGTGCCGGTGACGTTCGTCAGGGAATAGGCGGAGGGCGCCGCGATGATGGCGTTGAACTGGTTGAAGGCGTTCATCCCGATGAAGGTGACGGACGGGAAGTCCCTGCGCAGCTGCGTCAGGTGCGAGCTCCACAGCGTGTTGAACTGGGTGACGGGGGGCGCGAGCACCGTGTTGCCAAGGCCGCCCGGCACGGACAGCGCCGCCGGCGTCTTGTTCAGGGGCGGCATGTTGACCCACAGGATGCGCTTCGCGCCGGCGGCGACGAGCTTGCGGACCTGCGCGTTGATGTTGTTCGCGGCCGTCGTGGCGGCGGCCTTGATGCCCGCCGAGTCGAACGGGTTCGCCTGGGCCTTGTAGTTGATGTCATTGCCGCCGCCCCAGAGGACGTACAGCGCGGTGGCGGACGCCGTCGGGTGGGCGGCCAGGTAGTTGTTCACCTGGGCGGACATGCCGCTGGTGACGGCGCCACCCCGGGCGTAGTTCGTGCCGCCATTGTCGGAGGCCGTCAGGGGCAGGCCCAGTTGGTTCGCGAGCTGCTTCACCCAGGTGCCGGCAATCTGGCTGGAGGGGTTCGTCGTGGGGCCACTGGTGGCGGTGCCGTTGTTGCCGTTGTCACTCAGGCTGTCGCCAAACGCGACGATGCTGCTCTGGGCGCTGGCATGCAGCGGAAGGAGGAAGGCCAGCGCGGCCACCAACGACAGGAAGGGATGCTTCATCGAAAGAACTCCAGGAGGGGGACAAACCGCTTTTCACAGCGTGTCACCCCTCCCAGAGATTTCAAAGAGTCCAACTCTTCCCTGTTTTAATCCAGATGTTTCAAGCCGCGTCAGCCGCGAGCGGCCCGGGCGTCGCGGCCCTTGGCGCGGGCGGCCTTGGAGAGCAGGTCGGAGCCCTTCTCCTCGCCCTTCATCCACGCCTTCATGGCGGGGACCACGCTCTTGCTCCAGGCCATGCCGCCGCGCACGACGAGGAAGTCGTTCACCAGCGCGTCCACCAGGGTGGAGAGCTGCTCGGTCAGCTCCAGGCGCTCGGAGAGCTGATCATCCTCCTCCTCGGTCATGAGGGCGGGCAGCTTGGCGGCGCGGATGTCCAGGAACTCCGCATCCAGGGTGAGCTCGAACTCGCGCTCGCCGTGGGAGATGCGCAGCCGTGCCTGGGACACGAGCAGGCCCCGGTCCAGCGAGTGCCGCACGTTCTCCGAATACGGCGCCAGCGTGCCGCGCGCGCTCAGCTCCGTGACGTCGCCCGCCACGCCGCGCAGCACCACCTTGCCCAGGTAGAGGGCCGTGATGCCCGCGCCGTCGTGCTCCACCAGCGGGTCGCCGGACTCCGAGCGCCACAGCAGCCACGTCAGGAACTCGCGGCCCAGGTAGGCCCGGCCGCGCAGCAATTGCTCGCGCGCCTTGCCCTGCTCAATCTCCGCCTCGTCCTTCACCTCTTCGGTGGAGGCCCCGTCAATGCCCACGTCGCCCCGGGCGAACGCCGCCTCGATCCGCGCCTGCTCACCCTTCGCCATGGCTGTCCTCCACCGAAGCCGTCGCCGGCAGGTCCATTCCGATGAGCTCCGCCGTGGGGCCCAGGGCCTTGTCGTCGATGCCCGCGCGCTGCGCCATCGACGCGGGCGTGATGCCAATCACCTTCACCGCCAGGGCGCCCTCCAGCGCGACGGAGATCTCATCCACCGTCTTGCGGGACGCGGCCCAGATCTGCACCTGCTGCGTCTTCAGGTTCCACGTCACGTCCAGCACGCTGGTGCGGGGCACGGCGCGCTGACGCAAGAGCTGCTTCAGCTCCAGCTTCTGCTTGTTCTTCTCCGCGCGCGCGGGCGGGCGGCCGTTCTCCTTGGTGAAGGCGGACGTCCACTTGTCCAGCTCCGCCTTCATCATCGACCCGGGCACCTTCAGCGTGTCGATGCGGAAGGAGAACAGGGCGTACTCGCCATAGAAGAGGTTGCTGGTGGAGAAGTCGGAGGCCTCCGCGTTCTCCAGCTCCACGAAACCGGCCGCGCGCTCATCTTCGGAGCGACGGTCGATGGGTTCGAACGCATGGGACTTGAGTCCCTTGGTCAGCCAGCGCTTGACGTCGGACGGAGCTTCCTTGGAAGGCTCGGTCCGGAAGCGCGAAAAGGTCACGGCACCACGTAGGACAGGCATGGGGCGCGGCAGGATGGGCGTCCGGTGCCGTGGCGTCAAGGCACTCGGCGTGGCTGGACGAAGCGCGCCGGGAATAGCCGGCCACCCCGGCCGTTGCGCGCCCCGGGCTCCCCTGCCGGGCGTCCACCCGTGCACGCCTCCGCCCTTCCCCGCCGGCCGGAAACGATGACACTCCCAGGAGCGCGACATACGGTGGCCGCCCCCATGCGCCGCGCCCTCCTGTTCGCCAGCGTCTCCACCGCCTCCGTCCTCCTGTCCGCCTGCGCCCACGGGCCGCCCACGCCGGAGGCCTCCCCGGGCAACACCCTGGGCGGGGTGACGAAGGCCCTGCTACAGACCCTGGAGGCCGACGGGGCGCTCGCGGGCGCGTACGTGGTGGACGCGCGCACCGGCGAGCCGCTCTTCACGCACCGGGAGAACGTGCGGCTCTTGCCCGCGTCCACGATGAAGGTGGTGTCCACGTCCGCGGTGCTGTCCGCGCTGGGGGCGGACTTCCGCTTCGTGACGCCGGTGTCCCTGGAGGGCTCGCAGGTGGGGGGCCTGTTCCTGGGCGACGTGGTGGCGCAGGCGTCCGGCGACCCGTCCCTGGGCTCCTGGCGCTTCCCGGAGACGGCGCTCGCGTGCGACCGCATCGCGGAGGCCTTCCAGGCGCGCGGCATCCACCAGTGGCGCGGCAGCGTGCGCATCGCCGGCACGGACGGCGTGGACGGCCTGATGGGGCCCGGGTGGGCGTGGGACGACGCCGCGTATGCCTACAGCGCGGCGCCCACCCCCTTCGTCTTCCGTGAGAACGTGGTGGACCTGGCCCTCACGCGCGCGCCCGGCGCCGCCTGCGCGGACGCGCCCACCGTGCAGCTCACCCCCACCTTCGCCACGCTGGCCGCGGTGGTGCGCGTGGACGCCAACGCGGAGCGCACGAACCTCTCCTGCATGCGCGGAGGCGGCGGGGTGCGCTGCACCTGGCGCTCGCCCCAGGGCGGCCCCTGCCCCCAGTCCGCCGGCGTGAAGCTGTCCGTGGACGCGCCGCAGGAGCTCTTCGCCGCGTGCGTGGACGACGCGCTGGCCCGCAAGGGCGTGACGCGCCTGCCGCTCACGCTGGAGGCCCCCACGTCCCCCATGCCACCCGTGCCGCTGCCCCTGGTGGAGCTGACGAGCCCGCCCCTGTCGGAGCTGGTGCGCGTGACGAACAAGGAGAGCCTCAACCTGTACGCGGAGCGGCTGGGCATGCGCTTCGCGCGCGAGCGCACCGGCCAGGAGGGCTTCGCCGCGCTGCGCACGGCCCTGGCCGCGGAGCTGGTGCGCCGGGGCGTGCCCTCCAAGGACCTGCGGCCGGTGGATGGCAGCGGCCTGTCCCGCTACAACCTGGCCACTCCCCGGGGCATGGCGCGGGTCATCCTCACCAGCCTCCAGGAGCCGTATGGCCCGGCGCTGGTGGACAGCCTGCCGGTGCTGGGCGTGGACGGGACGCTGGCGGGACGGCCCACCACGCAGGCCACCGCGGGCCGCGTCCGCGCGAAGACGGGCACGCTGACGGGCCAGAAGTGCTTCGTGGGCGTGGCCGAGCGCCCCCACGACGCGGAGCACCCGCGCGTCGTCTTCGCGCTGATGCTCGGCAACATGGACGAGGGCACGAAGCCCAGCGCCAACGAAACCTTCGATCTCTTCTCCACCGCCCTGGTGGAGCTGCCCCTGCGATGAGCCGGCAGGGCGCTTTGCCAGGGCACAACATGCGAGGTGAACCGTGAAGCTGAAGACCGCAGTCGCCACCGCCGCGCTGCTCCTGCCGCTCGTGTCCGGAGCCGCGGGCAAGCCGCCCCCGAAGCCCGCCGCCACGCAGAAGCAGCCCGTGGAGACCACCTACCACGGCACCACGGTGGTGGATCCCTACCAGTGGATGGAGTCCGCCACCGACCCCAAGGTGCAGCAGTGGACCGACACCCAGAACGCGTACACCCGCGCGACGCTGGACAAGCTGCCGGGACGCGAGGGCCTGCGCCAGCGCATCACCGAGCTGCTGTCGTGGAAGTCCCCCGCGTACGGGGGCCTGGAGGAGAAGGGCGGCGTCATCCTGGCGATGAAGTTCCAGCCGCCGAAGCAGCAGCCGACGCTCGTCGTCCTGGGCTCGCTGGACGACACGTCGAAGGAGCGCGTGCTGTTGGATCCCACGCAGGTGGACCCGTCCGGCAAGACGACCATCGACTGGTTCCAGCTCACGCACGACGGCAAGAAGGTGGCGGTGTCGCTGTCCAAGAGCGGCACGGAGAGCGGTGACGTGTCGGTGTACGACGTGGCCACGGCGAAGGCGCTGGGCAACGACGTCGTCCCGCGCGTCAACGGCGGCACGGCGGGCGGCAGCCTCGCGTGGAACGCGCAGGGCACGGGCTTCTTCTACACGCGCTACCCGCGCGGCGAGGAGCGTCCCGCCATCGACCGCGAGGTGTACCAGCAGGTGTACTTCCACGCGCTGGGCACGCCCACGGAGAAGGACGCGTACGCGCTGGGCAAGGACTTCCCGCGCATCGCGATGACGGACCTGGAGGCCAGCGACGACGGCAAGTACACGTTCGCGCGCGTGGCCAACGGGGACGGCGGCGAGTTCGAGCTGTACCTGCACGGCCCCACCGGCAAGTGGGCGCAGGTGGCGAAGTTCACGGACAAGGTGGTGTCGGCGCGCTTCGGCAGCGACGGCGCGGCGTACCTGCTCAGCCGCAAGGACGCCTCCCGGGGCAAGGTGCTGCGCCTGCCGCTGGCCACGCCGACGCTGGACAAGGCGACGGTCATCGTCCCGGAGGGCGAGGCCACGGTGCAGTCCATCCTCCCCACGAAGAGCCGGCTGTACCTGATGGAGCAGCTGGGCGGGCCGTCGCAGATGCGCATCGTGGACCTGGCGGGCAAGCCGCTGGGGCTGGTGCCCACGCTGCCGGTGTCGTCGGTGGGCGGCGCGGTGCGCCAGGGCGCGGACGACGTGCTGTTCGCCAACACCAGCTTCACGACGCCGGCCGCGTGGTACCGCTACTCCGCGGCGGACGGCAAGGTGACGAAGACGGCGCTGGCGCGCACGGCGGCCATCGACATGAGCGACGTGGAGGTGGTGCGCACGGAGGCCACGTCCAAGGACGGCACCAAGGTGCCGCTGACCATCCTGAAGAAGAAGGGCACGAAGCTGAACGGGAAGAACCCGGCGTGGCTCACGGGCTACGGCGGCTTCAACATCTCCATCGCGCCCGGCTACAACCCCATGGCGGGGCTGTGGCTGGAGCAGGGCGGCGTGTACGCGGTGGCGAACCTGCGCGGCGGCTCGGAGTTCGGTGAGGCCTGGCACCAGGCCGGCTCGCTCACGAAGAAGCAGAACGTGTTCGACGACTTCTACGCGTGCGCGAAGCTGCTGGTGGACCAGAAGTACACGCAGCCGAAGAAGCTGGCCATCCAGGGCGGCAGCAACGGCGGCCTGCTGATGGGCGCGGCCGTGACGCAGCACCCGGAGCAGTACGGCGCGGTGGTGGCGCGCGTGGGCATCTACGACATGCTGCGCACGGAGCTGACGCCCAACGGCCAGTTCAACGTGACGGAGTACGGCAGCGTGAAGGACCCGGAGCAGTTCAAGGCGTTGTATGCCTATTCGCCGGTGCACCAGGTGAAGGACGGCACGAAGTACCCGTCCGTGCTCTTCACCTCCGGGGCCAATGACCCGCGCGTGGATCCGTTCCACTCGCGCAAGATGGTGGCCCGGATGCAGGCGGCCACCAGCGCCCCGAAGCCCATCCTCCTGCGGGCCAACGCGGAGACGGGCCACGGCGCCGGCACGCCGCTGAACGCGCGCATCGAGGAGGAGGTGGACGTCTACTCCTTCGTCTTCAACGAGCTGGGCATGACGTACAAGCCCAACGCGACGAAGAAGCCCACCGCGCCCGCGCCGCAGTAGTCGGATTCATCCGCCCGTCCTTCCCCGAGTGGAAGGACGGGCATCTTCTTTCCTGCTTTTCGTGGCACCCTGCCGCCCCATGAACCAGCTCATCCCCTTCCTCATCCTCTCGCCCATCCTCGCGGGCGGCCTTGCCTGGTTCACGCTCACCCGCCTGGGGAAGCGGCGGAATGAACGCGCGAAGGGGTCGCTGGACGCGGTGGTGGCGAAGCTGCGCGGGCAGAAGGTGCTGGGCGCGGTGGACCTGTTCGTCCAGGACGTGTCCTGGTCCGGGGAGACGGAGCTGTCGCCGCAGAACTGTCAGGTCCGCGTGGTGATGGGCGGCCAGGAAGCCAACTCCATTCCGGCCCGCTTCGAGGTGGAGAGCGCGCCGGGTGCGCCCCGTCCCCCGGCGGCGGTGCTGGCGGCGCTGCGAGAGCTGGATGCGCAGGCGATGGCCACGCTGAAGGCGGGCGGCTGGGCATGGCAGCGCCCGCGCATCAGCTTCGAGCGGGCGGCGTAGCGTTTCAGCAGCGGGCGGCTTGGGCGAAGCTCGTGACCCGCGATACGAAGAAGGCATGACGGCGCCCGCACTCTTCACCCTCGGCTACGCGGGCCTCACGCTCCTCGCCGATGTTCGCCGCAACCCGTTCAGCCGCGAGAAGGGATTCTCGCAGAACATGCTGGCCCAGAGCCGCGCGGTCGTCGGCATCCGTGACGAGCACCTGCCCGGGCTCGGCATCGCCTCCGTGAAGCGGAAGGGGCTCGCCACGCAGGCCGACGTCAACGCACGCTTCGCGAAGACCGAAGCCTTCTTGGGCTGTCGCTGCACCGGGCCCGAGCTGCCGTTCGGGGGAAGCTGCTCCCGAACGCCGCGCCATCCGAACCCGTACGCTGGAAGCGGGATGGCTTCGCAAGTCGCGAAGGTCTCTGCGCCGGAGCAGGCGAAAGCTGATGCGCCGCGGAGGCCTCAGCGGCCACGGGGAGCGCGGAAGTGATTGAGTCCCTCTTCGCCCGCGTGGGCTTCTCGCCGAACGACAACCCGCGCCAGGCCATCGAGCACCTCGACGGCCCGCTCTTCCTCGTCGCTGGTCCAGGCTCGGGCAAGCCGCGCGGCGTCTGATGCGCGATCAAAAGCGCGGCGCTCACGCTCCACACCGTCGAGTTTGGCCTCTACCACCTGCTGGACTCAGCCCACCTCGTGCGCTCCATCTGGCGCGGTCGTCGTGCGCCGCACTATCGTTGGTGGATGGCGATCTTCTGGTACTTGGTGGTCACGCTGCTCGGCGCGCTGGGAACCCTCGCTTCGCTGCGCGTGCTCGAGCGGCTCGTGTACGGCGGTGGCAGCGGCTCTCTCCTCCTGCAGGCCGGCATGGGGCTCGGCCTCCTGATGCTGGCGAACAAGGCTCTGGGCAAGGCGCGCGCGCAGGGACGCTCGGCCCCGCCCACCGGGAGCAGTAAGCCAAATCCTTCCTAGAGCGGGGCGGACCGGTAGCATCCCGGCTCACGCTTCCTGGCTCGCCCGCCGCAGGATGCTGGAGGGCATCCGCGCCCGGTGCCAACATGGGCCGCATGCCCTCCTTCGACTCGCTCGACACGCCCGCCGCCCTCGTCGACCTGGACCGCGTCGAGCGGAACCTCCAGCGCGTCGCGACCTATGCGCGCGAGCACGGGCTGCGCTGGCGGCCCCACACGAAGACCCACAAGACGGCGGAGCTGGGCGCGCTCCAGGTGGCGGCCGGAGCGTCGGGCGTCACGGTGTCCACGGTCCTGGAAGCCGAGGTCATGGCGGCGGTGTCCGACGACGTGCTGCTCGCGTACCCGCCCGTGGGGGCCCGCCGCCTCGCGCGGTTGCTGGCCCTCCCCTCCCACGTGCGCATCACCGTGGCGCTCGACGCCGTGGAGGTGCTGGACGGACTGGCGCGTGCGGCCCGGGACGCGGGGCGCACCGTGGGCGTGCTGGTGGAGCTGGACCTGGGCATGCGCCGGGTGGGGCTGAAGACGCCTGACGAGGCCGTCGCCCTGGCCCGCGCGGCGGCCTCCACGCCCGGCGTGTCCTTTCGCGGGGTGACGTTCTATTCCGGCCACCTCCGGATGCCCCAGGCGGAGCTGCCCGCCGCGATGCAGGCGCAATCCCAGACACTGGCGTCGTTCGTGGACGCACTGCGCGGCGCGGGCCTGCCTCCCGAGGTCGTGAGCGGCGGCTCCACCCCCACCCTCTGGCAATCCCACACGGTGCAAGGGCTCACGGAGATCCGCCCGGGCCTCAACGCGCTGAATGATCGCAACAGCACCGTCATTGGCGCCAACGACTGGACGGAGTGCGCCTATTCGGTCCTGGCCACCGTGGTGAGCACCGCCGTGGCCGGGCAGGTGGTCATCGACGCGGGGGCCAAGGCGCTCGCCAAGGAGGAGGGGCTGGCCCCGGGGTACGGCGTCCTCCTGGAGCGGCCGGAGATCGTGGTGAAGAACCTGTCGGAGGAGCACGGCCTGCTGGACGTGTCCGCGACGACGTGGCGGCCGCGCATCGGGGACCGGGTGCGCGTGGTGCCGAACCATGTCTGTGTTTCCGTCCCCCTGCACCCGCGCCTGCACGTCGTCCGTGAAGATCAGGGCGTGGCCACCTGGGAGGTCACGGCGCGCGGCTGGTAGGGCTACATGCTCAGCCGCGGATCCCTCGCCTCGCCCCAGTCCTTCACGCCCACCTGTGCCATCGCGGAGGCGAGCTCCTCCGCGAGCTTCGGCTTCGTCTTGCGGACGGCCTTGATGTCCTCGAAGTCGAGCTTCGGGTAGATGAGGCCCGCGAACACGTAATCCGTCACGTTGATGTCCAGGCCTCCCAGGATGGGGTGACCATCGCGGGTGATGGAGCTGGGCAACTGGTAGCACATGATGGACGTCTGGTCGGCCGGGGTGGCGAAGATGGACTGGTCATCCAGCGGCGTGAGCACCTGCTGGTCCACCGTGGTCTTGTCCCAGCCCTGCGTCGCGAGGAAGTACGCGTAGGCCTTGTCGGGATCGATTCGCGCCACCAGCTCGCGCCGCATGTGCTCGTGCGGGAAGCCGAGCGTGTGCCCTGCCTCATGCCGGATGACGCGGCTGTATTCGGACTCCGGGGTGCGCATCGTGAACCCTTCCAGGTTCATCGTCGGCTCGTCGGTGGGGATGAGCTTGACGTCCGTCCCCAGGTACGACCAGTAGCCGCCCGGCTCGCGGGAGATCCTCACCACGCCCGTCCCGCTCGTTTCGACGAAGGAGACACCGGAGCTCATCGCCCAGGCGTTCAGGTGCTCCACGATGCGGGCGCGGAGGTCGGAGGGTGCGGACTCCATGAAGCTGACGGTCAACTGGCGGGTGGCCGGCCCCCAGTACTTCGACGTCAGGAGCGCGATGCGCATCGGATCCAACGGGAACTCCGCGCCCACGGCGGCCATGGGACCCGGCAGCGGCGCATTGACCGGGTTGATCCTCCTGGCCACCTCCGCCGCCTTCACCAGCAGGCGGCTGGGGAGGAGCTTCAGCGTGCAGCCGCCCTGGCTCGCGGGCGTGAGCTGCGCGCGTCCGTGACCATTCCCGTGCTCATGCGCTGTTGGACTGTCTTCCTGTGTCGCCTTGTGGACCACGTCGGCAATCCGTAGCAAGGCTTCACGGTATTTCTCTGCGTCACTCATGGCTCCTCCTCCACCCGTCCCTGGGGCACTCGTCCCAAAGGGAAAGGTGGAGACGGCCCCTGCGGCAACAAGGCCGCGAGGAGGCTTCAGGCCTTGCGTCCACCGGAGCGTTCCCGTGGACGGGTGTCAGAGGAGCCGCTGAAGTTCCAGGGTGAGCACCTCTTCCAGGTGCCGGATGTTGCGATAGACGAGGCAGCGGTAGCTGGACACGTCGAAGCGCAGCTCCCGCACGTCCCGCACCAGCAGGAGCGTGGGCTTGCCCCGCCCCCAGGCGTAGCCCACTTCCAGATACACGTTGGGGTTTGCCAGGGACAGGTCCGCGATGACGACCTTCGCGGTGTCGATGCGGTCCCGGATGCGCTGGATGATGGGGCCGTCGAAGGTGGCCTGATCCACCCGCTCGCAGAGCAGCCCGGCGGCCTTCACCGGCCCCAGGATGCCGTAGTGGTAGGTGTCCTCCAGCTCCTGGGCGAAGGGCATGGCCACGAAGGCATGGGGCTTCTCGTTGGAGTTCGCGCCCGCGCTGGCCATGGGGGCCGCCGCGACGAACCGGGGCGTGCGCCGGACGCGGAACCCCATGCCGCCGGGCAGTGGCTCCACCCCCGCGGTGGCGCCCAGGCCTGTCGCCAGGGCCTTGCGCATCCGCTCCATGCGCTTGGGGTTGAGCTCCACCACCGTGACGCGCTCCAGGTCGCGCGGCCCCACGCCCCGCTGGAAGGCCTCCACGAAGCCGCCCACCAGGGCCAGCACGGCCTCGTCCTCGTCCAGCCCGTAGTTGGGGCCGTGCACCGTGCACGCGAGGTGGCGGAGGGTTGGTCGGGGCTCCAGGAGCTGGAGCGCGCGGACGGAGAACTGGCGGATCTCGTGGTAGCCGAACTGGCGCAGGCGCACCGTGCCCAGGAAGAGCACCCAGGGCGAACCCAGGCCCCCACGGGTCTCGATGAGGCGGTGGTCGCCGGGGAGCACCGTGAGGGTGTCCGTGGCGATGCCCACCCCCTCCAGCCGCCGGGCCACCGCGCCGTCCGCCCCGTGGAAGCCCTGCGCGTACTTCAGCAGCACGGCGTCCGCGGCCGTCTCCCCCACGTCCCCCAGGTCCACGACGACGTCCAGCGTGTCTCCCATGGGGACGCAACTGTAGTCAGTCAGCCCGTCCGGCTCCAGCCGCGGGGATGCGTTCTCCTGGCCGCAGCCACCCCCTGGAAACAGCTCCACAATGCCTTTCAGGCTCCGGGGCCCAACACGACACGCAAGATTTCCGCAAGGCTTTGCAGGAACCTGCCCACCCGCCCGGCAGGCTTTTCGGCCCCCCGCCAGATGGGTGTGAACCATTTCACAGTTTCCGCCAGACCCAGTCGCTAGCGTCGCGGTACCATGTCCCTGTTCGCGCGCCTCCAGGCCCTGCTGTCCGCCCACCCCGCCGCCCCGGAAGCTCGCGCCGGACAGGCGCCCGCGACCGCCGCCTCACCCTCCGCCCCCACGGCGGCGACGGAGGCGGAAGCGGCGGCCCCCGCGCCCCCCGTCTGCACGCGCTACCTCCAGGCGGGCCAGGTGGTGGTGCGCGAGGGCGACCCCGGCCACTCGATGTTCGTCGTGCTGGAGGGCCGCGTCGCCGTGCTGCGCGGCAACGACGGCGCCGCGAACACGGAGGTGGGCCGCCTGGGCGCGGGGGAGTTCTTCGGGGAGCTGGCGCTGCTCACCGGCACCAAGCGCACCGCCACGGTGGTGACGGTGGAGGACGTGGTGCTGCTGGAGCTGACCCAGGCCGGCGTCCGGGAGCTGGGCAAGGACTACGGCGTGAAGGGCGACGAGATGCAGCTGGCCGCGAAGGAGCGCCTGCTCGCGGACACCCTGCGCAGCAACCCGCTCATCGCCGCCCTGCCCCAGGAGGTGCAGCACGAGCTGGGGGATGCCTTCGTGCCCTGCACCGTCCCCGCGGGCACGACCCTGCTCACCCGGGGCCAACCGGGCGACGCGCTCTACGTCCTGCTGCGGGGCAGGTGCGAGGTCTTCCACACGCACGGCGATGGACGCCAGTCGCCCTACCCGCTGCTGGAGGAAGGCGCCCTCTTCGGGGAGATCTCCCTGCTGCGCAGCCGGCTGGCCACCGCCACCGTGCGCACGGTGACGCCGTGCACGCTGCTCAAGCTGGAGCGCGAGGTGTTCCGCAAGGCGTTCCTGGGCCAGCCCGACCTGCGGGGCGCCCTGGTGCGCCTGGGCCTGGAGCGGCTCAAGAACACCATCGAGGTCATGGGCGACGCGAAGTAGTCAGCCGTGGAGCGTCTCGCCGGCTTCGAGCATGGCGACGAACTTCTCCAGCCGGCGCACGCGGGTCTCCGGCTTCTTCGCGCCGTGGAGCCGGTACAGGATGGCGTAGCGGTTGGCGCTCTTGAGCGTGGCGAAGAACGCCTTCGCCTTGGGGTTCGCGTCCAGCGCGCGCAGGAGGTCCTCCGGGACGACGATGTCCTTCGCCCCCGCGTACGCCGCCTCCCACCGGCCATCCGCCCGGGCCGCCTCCACCTCGCGCAGGCCCGCGGACCGCATCCGCCCGGCGGCGACGAGCACGTCCACCTTGCCGCAGTTGATCTTCGACCACCGGCTCCGGGGACCCCGGGGCGTGAAGCGCTGGAGCCAGTACTGCGCGTCGAACGCGTCCTTCTGCCCGTCGATCCAGCCGTAGCAGAGCGCCACGTCCAGGGCCTGGGCATACGTCACGGACGCGATGCCCGAGTCCACCTTCGCGAGCTTCATCCACAGCCCGGGCGCGTCAGTGTGGTGCTTCTCCAGCCACGTCTCCCACGCCTGCTGCGACGCGAACGGTACGACGGGCAGCTCCTGCTTCGCCTTCATCCGGCCATCCCTCCACGGGGCGGGGTTCAGGACACTCCCGCCGACAAAAGCCTGCCCGGCACTCTACCGGCGGAAGGCAGCCGGAGCGGAAGCGGTTATGAACAGCGCCATGGCCGACTCCACCTCCCGTGCCCCGCCCCCGCCGAACGCCGTGCCGCCCTCGCTCGCCCGCGTGGCCTTCCACGCCGTGGCGGCCGGCCTCACGCCGCTCATCCCCGTGCCCTTCCTGGACGACTACGCCCTGCGCCAGGTGCGCGAGCAGGCCGTGCGCGACCAGCTCAAGGAGCGGGGCCTCAAGGCCCCGGACAAGACCGTGGAGCTGCTGGCCGGCTCCAACGAGGCCCGCGGCCTGGGCGGACGGCTCATGTCCTATCTGAAAGCCGTGGCCCTGTTCCCGGTGCGCAAGGTGTTCCGCAAGGTCTTCTTCGTCCTCTGGGTGAAGGACTGCGTGGACCTCACCTCCGCGTGCCTGCACCACGGCTACCTGCTGCACCACGCCCTGGAGCGCGGCGACCTGGACGCCACCTCCCTCCAGGGGGACGCGCCCCGGAAGGTGCAGGCCGCCATCCTCGCCGCCTGCCAGCAGGTGGATGCCCGCCCCATCAACCAGGCCCTGCGCCGCCTCTTCCGCAGCAGCCGGCTGCTGATGGCCGAGGCCACCCGCGCCCTGCTGGATCCGAAGAAGGGCCCCCGCGTGCCCGACCGCGAGGGCGAGAGCGCGGAGGTGAAGTCCCTCACCGACCGGCTCCTCCAGGAGCTGTGGGAGGAGCGCGGCTACTTCACCGCGCTGGAGGGCCACTACGAGCGCTTCCTCCAGAGCAACCTGAAGACCACCGGCACCTGAGACGGCGGGCCCGCGCCCTCACGGCGCCGGGCCGGTGGCGGTGGCCAGGGGCGCGCGGATGCGCTGGGAGAAGTCGTCCTGCCCCTGCGCCGCCAGGGCGCGCGCGTTGATGTGGTAGCGCGCGCGGACCTGCTCCAGCGGCACGTCCGTGTCGATGATGCCCAGCTCGTACGCGAGCGCGTCCGCGAACGCGGGCATCAGCGTGCGGTGATCATACGGCACGTCCTTCGTGGCCACCTTCTCGAAGTGGCGCACCAGGTTGGTGGTGCAGTTGCTGGTGAGCGTGTCGTAGAACTCCGGCGCCGCGTGCAGCCCGTTCATCCGCTGCACCATGTCCAGGAAGAACGCGGTGATGCGCTCCTTCGACGCCTGCACCGGGTACAGGTACACGTCGTCGTGGCGGAAGTTGGAGCGCAGTTGGATGAGGTCCCGCTCGTCGCCCACGACGTAGGCCAGCTCGAAGCGGCGGAACAGGCCACCCACCGCGGAGAACGTCTCCCCCTTCTCCCGGCGCACCTCCACGGAGAACACCACGTGGCGGCCGTCCTGGAAGCTGAAGGACACCATGGTGTGCGCCGCACCGTAGAACCCGGAGAAGGGCTCCACGATGAACGACGCCCCCGTGAGCGCCTCCGTGTCGTAGGTGGCCGTGTACCAGGCGGGGTCCCAGTCCGTGGTGCTGCGGTAGCGGAAGTCGCGCACCTCGTGGAGCGTCACCCGCGAGCCCGCGATTTCCGCCCACGGCGCCCGCGCCAGGTCCGGGGCCCAGTCCCGCGTGTTGGAGGGCTGCTCCATGCGCACCCAGCCATACACGGCCGCGCAGCCCGCCAGCACCACCGCCACGCCCCAGCGCCGCGAACGCCACCACCAGGCGGCCACCCCAGCGCCCACCAGGGCCACGGCCAGGAGGGCCCGGAGCGGGTGGGCCCCTTCCGGTCCCGCCCCCGTGAGGGCCAGCGCCAGCGCGGCCCAGGCGCCTCCGACGAGGAGCAGGACACCGGCGATACCGTTCTTCATGAAGCGCATGTGGCCGAGTATCCGTGCCACCCACCCCATGTGTCACGGCCCCGGATTCCGGGCGGGCCCCCGGCGGGCGGGCGGGCACGCCCCCCCTCCCCGGGAGGTCGTGTGAAACATGACCTCGCCCGACCTTGACCGCTTTTCCCCGGGTGTGCGACGAAAGGGGTCCCCTGGAGGAGTCACCCCATGAGCGACGAGCGCGAAGACACGACCGTTTACAAGGTCGTCGTGAACCACGAAGAGCAGTACTCCATCTGGCCGGCCGACCGCGAGAACGCGCTGGGCTGGAAGGACGCCGGCAAGCAGGGCCTCAAGGCCGAGTGCCTGGAGTACATCAAGGAGGTCTGGACGGACATGCGTCCGCTGAGCCTCCGCAAGAAGATGGAAGAAGCGGCCCGCAAGAACTGAAGGCCGCCCCTGTCCGACCGCCGTACTCCCTCCCCGTTGTGTCGGGGAGGGTGGGCCGTCCCTCTGTCTGAAGCCTAGAGGTCCGGCGGAGGCCTGACGCCCAGGTGGCAGGCGCGCAGGGCAAGCTGGGTGCGATTCTCCGCCCCGAGTTTGCGGTAGAGCTGCGTGACGTGTGACTTCACGGTGCGTTCGGCGATCTGCAGGTGCGCGGCGATCTTCAGGTTGTCCGCGCCTCCCGCCACGTACGCGAGCACCTCGCGCTCCCGCTGCGTGAGCAGCAGCAGCACGCTCGCCGTGGGTGACGTCACCGGCGGATGCTCGAAGTCATTGCGCAGCAGTTGCACGGGGAAGAGGCGCTCGCCCCTCACCAGCGACTGGACCGCGGAAGAGACGGCATTGACGCCCAGACCCGCGCGGAAGAGGTAGCCCGAGGCCCCCTCGTCGAAGCACTGGGAGATGACCTCCGGCGTGCTCACCGCGGACAGGAGCAGCATGCGGACTTCCAGTCTGCGCTTGCGGGCTTCGCGCAGCAGGTTGAGCCCTTCCGTCACGGAGCAGCCGATGGCGGCTTCGCCATCACTCTCCACGTCCAGAATGGCCACCTGCGGCGGATCCGTACCAAGCCCGTCCAGGAAGCCGCGCACGTCGCGCGTCACCGAAGTGGAATGACCCTCACCTCGAAGCCCATCGGAAAGGCCCTGCCAGGCCGCCCAAGGTCCTTCGAGAATCGAAATACGAACTGCGGATTGATTCGCTGCCATGCGATGGCCCCCCAGCCGTCGTGGCGAATTGCTTTCAAGACTACCTGTCGACTGCAACCTGCCCCGGAGTCGGTGGAACCGCGGCGGAACTTCCGCCAGTGCTGAGCGTGCGAGAACCGCGCTTCAACTCCATCCGGGGGTCTTGTCCGTGCTGCACTGCGGACTGCGCTTGCGACTGTCGAACGGGCCCCGTGGGGCCGTTCCTCCTTTTTCACTTCAGGCAATTCCAGCCAACCAAGACCCTAACACCATCCGCCGTCACATGCGAACCGGCTTTGTCGGGACTGTCAATTGCGCACGAGTTGAACCGAAATCCAGGGCCTCGTCCGTCAGGTCGTGATCGCTGTCCTCTCCGGGACAGGCCCTTGCGTCCACCATTTGATGTTTCGCGCGCTGTTTTGGCTCCGGGACGTTGGCGGAACACATCGCGACGAGGACACGACCTGGACGCAGATGCGCGTATGCTGTGCGTCCCACGCGCATGACTCCCTCCGCTCCCGCACCCCATGTCGACGTCGCCACGCCTGAACGGGTGGCCCTCTCCCTGCCCGTGGCCGGCATCGGCTACCGCTGCCTGGCGTGGGCGGTGGACGCCAGTCTGCTGTTCTTCTTCTGGGTGGCGCTCTACTTCGTCGTCACGCTGCTCGTCTCCGACGTGCTGGGCGCGTTCCAGGCCCTGTCGGGGCTGGTGCAGACGCTGCTGGCGGTGGGCCTCTTCGCCACGCAATGGCTGTATTGGACGCTGGCGGAGGTCTTCTTCCATGGACAGACACCGGGCAAACGCGCGCTGCGGATCCGCGTGGTGCGCGAGGATGGCTCGCCGGTGGGCTTCTTTGAAAGCGCCGTGCGCAACCTGTGCCGGGCCGTGGACTTCCTGCCGGTGATGTATGCGACCGGGTGCATCACCATGCTGCTGGACGCGCGGCACCGCCGGCTGGGGGACCTGCTCGCGGGCACCGTGCTGGTGCGCGAGGAGGCCATCGACCTGGACAAGTACACGCAGGGCCCCGGGCCCGCCGGACCCGCGCGGGAGCCCGCCTCCGTGCAGCGCCCGCTGGGCGCGGAGGACGTTGAGCTGGTGCTGGCCTTCCTGGCGCGCGCGCCCGGGCTGGAGAAGGACGTGCGCCAGCGGCTGGGGGCGCGGCTGGTGGACCGGGTGGGCGCCGCGCTGACGGAGGAGGAGCGCGCGCGGGTGCTTGAGTCCCCCGAGGCCACGGAGGCCTTCCTGCGCCACCGCGCCCAGGCGGCCCACTGACATGGCCAGCCCCCTGCCCGCCTTCGTCTCCCGCCGCCGTCCGGACTGGGACGCGCTCCAGGCCCTGCTGACGCGCCAGCGCTCAGGCCGGCTGCGGCTGGAGGAGCTGCGGCGGTTGGACACGCTGTACCGGCGCGCGGCGGCGGACCTGGCGCAGGCGCAGACGTTCTACCCGGGCACGGACGCGCACCGCTTCCTCAACCAGCTCTGCGGGCAGGCCTACGGCGCCATCTACCAGCCGCCCCGCGAGCGCTGGGCCTCCACGCGCGACTTCTTCCGGCGCGACTTCCCGGCCACCCTGCGCAGGGAGGCGCGCTTCGTGGGGGTGAGCGCGGGGCTGCTGGTGCTGGGGCTGGTGCTGGGCGCGCTGGTGGTGCTGCTGGAGCCGCGCGGCGCGGAGCTGCTGGTGCCGGAGGGCGTGCGGCGCTACGTGGCGCAGGGGCGCATGTGGACGGACGACCTGTTGTCGGTGGCGCCGCCCAACGCGGTGGCCTCCGGCATCGCGACCAACAACCTCACCGTCACGCTGTTCGCGTTCGCGTCCGGCATCCTGCTGGGCGTGGGGCCCGTCTTCACGCTCGTGAACAACGGGGTGCTCATTGGCGCGGTGGGCGCGCTGTGCTTCCGCGAGGGCATGGCGGTGGGCTTCCTGGACTTCATCGCCGCGCACGGGCCCGTGGAGCTGTCCATCATCGTCATCTCCGGCGGAGCGGGCCTGATGGTGGGCCAGGCGCTCATCGACCCGGGAGAGCTGCCGCGCACGCAGGCGCTCCAGATGCGGGGGCGCGAGGCGGTGAAGCTGGTGGTGGGCTGCGCGCCCTTCCTCGCCGGCATCGGCGTGGTGGAGGGCTTCATCTCCCCGGGCGACTTCTTCCCCACCTGGGCCAAGGTGGGGCTGGGCCTCTCACTGGGAGCGCTCTTCTGGCTCTACCTGCTGCGCGCGGGCAGGACGGACGTGGGGGCCGCGCGCGTGGACGTGCCCGACGACAGCGCCTCCAGCCGCTTGCGCTGACGGTGCTTGAGGATGCGCTCGTAGGCCGCGTTGAGCTCCCGCATCTGCTCCGCGGAGCCGCCCCGGTCCGGGTGCCGCTCCAGGGCCAGCGCGTGGAAGCGCGCGCGCACCACGTCCGGCGGATCCAACGGCGAGACGCCCATCGTCTGGTACGGGCACTGCTCCTGGACGGCGCTGAGCCACTTGTCCAGGCGGTCCTTCACCTCCACGAAGCGCGCGTCCGCGTCCGCGGTGTCCTTCACCGGGTGCGTGCGCATCTTCGCGTCCGCGCGGAACACCTCGCTGTAGGTGCTGGACACCCAGCGGTGGCATGAGCCGCACCGGAAGTACTTCACCCGGTTGCCCGGCTGAAGGGTCATCATGACGCCGCAGTGGGTGCACTCCACTTCGACATTCTCCAGCGTCTGCCAGCTCGCGACCGCCGCACCCATGATGTCTTCGCTCTCCGTTTCGCAACACGCCTGTAGCAGCGGCAACCTCCCACGTCCGGCGATCCCGTCAAGAAAATGTCGCCGCCGACCCAGGGGGGGGGCGCCGCCGCGCTGCCGGGATGTCGGGATTCGGGTAGAACACGGGCCATGCGTCCGCTCCTCGCCGCCGCCGCCCTGCTGCTGCTGCCCCCCGTCGCGCATGCCCAGGCCCCGTCCCGGGCGCCCCTGAAACAGGGCTCGGAGAAGCAAGGCTCGGAGAAGCAGGGCGTGGAGAAGCCCGCGTCCGCCCGGCCCGCTCCGGCGTCCGCGAACGCGAGCCCCGCCGACGCCGCCCTCCTGCGGGGACTGCTGTGGGCCGCGGAGCCGGCGCCGGAGGAGCTCAGGACGCTCGCCATCGAGGACTTGGCGCTCCTGGGAGATGCGCGCGCCCTGGATCCGCTGGCCGCGCTCATCTGGGACCCCAACCCCCGCATCCAGCAGGCGGCGCTGCGCGCGGTGGCGCTCTTCCAGCACCGCCGCGCGGAGGAGATCCTGGGCAACGTCGTGCGCCACCCGCGCCTGCCGGATGCGCTGAAGATCCAGGCGCTGGGGGGACTGCTCTACCAGCGCACCCCCACCGCCCGGCGCGCCGTGCAGGACGTGGCCGCCGACAGCCGCGTGGGCTACGCGGTGCAGAACGCCGCGCGCTCCGTGGCGTCGCAGTGGGAAGCCCCCGCGGCCGCGACGCCCTGAGACACGCCTGCCTGCTCGCCTGCCCTCCCACGGGCGGGCCGATTCCTGGAGTGCGCGCGTGTATGGGTTAGACTGGCGCGCATGAAGATCACCCCGCTCGACATCCGGCAGAAGCGCTTCGAGACGGTGATGCGCGGCTTCGCGCGTCCCGAAGTGAGCGCGTACCTGGAATTGATTGCCGGTGAGTTCGAGGAGGTGGTGAAGGAGAACATCGCGCTCAAGGAGGAGCTGAAGCGCACGCAACACAAGCTCGAGCAGCACCAGGAGCGCGAGCGCACCCTCCAGGAGACGATGGTCACCGCGCAGCGCATCAGCGAGGACCTGAAGGACGCCGCGAAGAAGGAAGCGGAGATCGTCATCGCGGACGCGGAGCACCAGGCGGAGAAGATCGTCCACGGTGCCCACCAGCGGCTGGTGCAGGTGGTGGAGGACATCAACGAGCTCAAGCGCCAGCGCACCCAGTTCGAATCCCAGGTGCGCTCCGTGGTGGAGGCCCACCGCAAGCTGCTGGAGACGTTCGCCGCGCCCTCCTTCGCGGACCGCGACTACGCGCGCGTCGAGGACAACGTCGCGTTCCTGACCCAGAAGAAGGCCACCTCCAACGACTAGCCCTCCGTGACCGCCCCCTGGTTGAAAACCATACCGGAGGGCGTGGAGCTGACGGTGCTCGTCCAACCCCGTGCATCGCGCACGAAGGTGGTGGGCGAACACGACGGCCAGTTGAAGATCCAGCTCGCGGCCCCCCCGGTGGATGGCGAAGCAAATGCCGCCCTGTTGGAATTCATCGCCAAGAAGCTGGGTGTGCCCAAGCGGCAGGTGACCCTCACGGCCGGTGACACGTCGCGCCGTAAGCGATTGAAGGTGCAGGGGGTTGATGCGCCGGCGGTGGAGGCTGTTATCTCTGGTGGACCGTGAGGCCACGCATGCTCCGCCTGTTCGCTGTCCTGATGATGCTGCTGGCCTCGCCCCAGGCGCTCGCGCAAGGAGAGGGTCCGCGCGGAATCCACACCCAGGAGGCCGTCGTCACCGACGCCGCGCTCGTGCCCCATGCCCGGCCCGCGCTGGCCACCGGGGAGCTGCGCACGAAGCGCTTCGTCATCGTGCACACGGAGAAGGCGGCGGGCGCGGCCCGGGCGCTGGCCCAGCAGATTGAGGGCGTGCGGGACGGCTTCGGCGCGATGCTCGGGCGCGACTGGCCGGGCACCACGGAGATCCGCCTGGGCGTGGGCCGCCAGGAGTTCGAGGCCCTGGCCCTCCCCGGCGGAAAGCCCCCGGGCTGGGCGGTGGCGCTCGCCTACCCCGGCCATCAAATCATCCTCCTGGACGCGCTCAGCCTGAGCGACACGCAGGGCCCCACCACGCTGCGGCACGAGCTGGCGCACGTGGCGCTGGGGCAACTGGCGAAGGAGTGGCCCCGCTGGTTCCAGGAGGGCGTGGCGCAGAACCTCACCGACGAGCGCTACTCCGTCGCCCACTACACCGCCCTCTTCCGCGCCGTGACGCAGGAGCGCGTCTTCCACTTCGAGGACCTGGCCGAGGACTGGCCGGACGTGCCCGCGGACGTGGAGATCGCCTACGCGCAGAGCGCCGCCTTCGTGGCCTACCTCACCGGGAAGCACGGCCCCCAGGCCATGGGCCTGCTGGTGGACGGCGTGCGCGCGGGTGAGCCCTTCGAGCAGGCCTTCGGCAAGGCCTTCCGCACGTCGCTGCTGCTGGAGGAGCAGGACTGGCGTGAAGGCCTGGCGGCCCGGTACGGCTGGCTGCCGCTCACCACCAGCTCCGCGCTCCTGTGGCTGGCCGCCTCCGCCCTGTGCGTGGCCGCCTTCGCGCGCCGGATGTGGCAGAAGTCCGCGCGGATGACGGAGCTGGCCGCGGAGGACGCCGCCGAGGACGCCGCGCTGCGCCTGCTCGCCGCCGCCCGCGCCGCCGGGCCGGTGTCCCCGGACGGCAGCGAGCCCGGCTCCCCCTCCGCCCTCACCTGGCCGGAGTGGCCCGGCGCCACGCCCAACCCGGCCGCCCCCTCCTCCCGCCCCGAAGCCCTGGAAGGTGCCCCGGAGGCGCTGGAGTCCAGCACCGGCGCGCCGGAGGTGTCCGAGTCCTTCGAACCCGGCGACGAGGAGCCGGAGTCCGCCAGCGGCGAGCAGGAAGTGGACGCCGAGCACCTGGCAGGCCGCCCCCCCAAGCCGACGCTCCACTGACGGGCGCCCCCCTGCCCAGGCTGGGAAGGAACTTCCCCTGGCCCCCCTGCTTTCAACACCCGCCCCGTAGGATTTACGCCCTCGGGCCTCCCTTCAGGGCAGGGGCATTGCCCAAGTGGCTGGATTCATTGGCCACTGGCCCACGTCTGGCGTTGGCAAAGCGCTTGCTATGTCTCCGTTCGCGATGCGGACGACAACGGACATGGCGGCGGAGCGGGGACGGAAGAAGGCCGGAGCAGCCCGGGTCTTCAGCAGGCAGCCGGAGCGCATCGCGGCGTTGTGGCGCCGGATGCGGCTGGCGGCGCACGAGGGCCAGGGCGTGCCGGGCCCCAGCCTGCTGGACGGACTGGTGGAGCCCTTCGTCCGGGAGCTGGGGCTGACGCTGGAGGGCGCGGAGACGAGCCCCTGGAGTCGCACCCGCGCGGTGCTGCGCCTGGCGCCGGAGCGCGGCGCGCGGGCCCTGCACGACGAGTTCGCACTGCTGCGGCGGTGCCTGGTGGATGCCCTGGAAGTCCTGGGCGGTGGCGACGCGGAGCGCCTGCGCATCAACCGTGCCCTGGACGAGGCCGTGGACAGCGCGGTGGCGCTGCTGCAGCGGCTGGCGGACCCCAAGGCGGACGGTCCGCGGGTGCCCTTCGGTGGGTTGGTGGTGGAGTACTTCGAGCGGCCGTCCCACGCGAAGCGGGCCCCGGTGGGCCGTCGCGACGAGCGGTCCGCCATGCACTGAGCCGAAGCGGGCTCTGACTTTTTGCAGCAACGGTTTGCCGATCCGTCCGGCTTGACGCTTCTCCCCACAAGGGAGGGTCCGGGGGCTGGCGGGAGGGTGCGCTGTCGTGGATGGGGGTCCGCGACGCGCCTTGGGGAGCGTGTTCCTGCTCGGGGGAGCGGTGAGCGCGCACACAGGTTCGAACGCCGGAACGCGTGGATGGGGGTCCGCGCGCTCCGCCGGTCGGACGGATCGGCATGTTTTGTCGGGGGCAGTGGGACGGGGCAGACGCGGGAGGGCGCCTACGGGGGTGGGCGCTCTCCCGCATTTTTTTTGTCCGGAAGGCCTAGTGCGCGTCCGCCCAGCTCGTGCCGGCGCCCACGTCCACCTTGAGCGGCACCTTCAGCTCCGCGACGGAGGCCATGCACCGCACGGCCAGGGCCTTCACCGCCTCCACCTCCGCGTCCGGCGCTTCGATGAGCAGTTCGTCGTGCACCTGCAACAGCACGCGGGCCTTCAGCTTCTGCTCCCGCAGCGCCGCGTCCACGGACAGCATCGCCTTCTTCATCAGGTCCGCGGCGGTGCCCTGGATGGGCATGTTGATGGCGGCGCGCTCGGCGGCCTGGGCCACGCCCCGGTTCTTGGAGAGCAGGTCGCCCATCAGGCGGCGGCGGCCGTAGAGCGTCTCCACGTAGCCCACCTTGCGCGCCTTCTCCACGGTGTCCTCCAGGTACTGGCGGATGCCCGCGTACCGGGTGAAGTACCGCTCGATGACGTCGCGGGCGCTCTCCTGGGAGATGCCCAGCCGCGTGGACAGGCCGTGCGCGGACAGGCCGTACGCGATGCCGAAGTTCACCGTCTTCGCCACGCGGCGCTGCTCGCGGTCCACGGTCTTCGGATCCACGCTGAAGATCTCCGCCGCCGTGCGGCTGTGGATGTCCTCGTCGTCCAGGAACGCCTGGATGAGGACCGGGTCCTCCGCGATGTGGGCCAGGAGGCGCAGCTCCACCTGCGAGTAGTCCGCGCTCACCAGCTGGTGCCCCGCGTCCGCCACGAAGGCGCGGCGGATCTCCCGGCCCAGCTCCGTGCGGATGGGGATGTTCTGGAGGTTCGGGTCGGACGACGACAGCCGGCCCGTGGCGGTGGCCGCCTGGTGGTACGTCGTATGGATGCGCCCGTCCTTCGCCACCAGCGACGGCAGCGTGTCCAGGTACGTGCTCTTGAGCTTGGACAGGCCCCGGTACTCGATGAGGGCCCGCGCCAGGACGCTGCCGTGCTCCTCGGCCAGCTTCTCCAGCACCTCCTGATCCGTGGACGGGCCCGTCTTGCCGCGCTTGAGGATGGGCAGCTTCTGCTCTTCGTAGAGCACCTGCGCCAGCTGCGGGTTGGAGCCCAGGTTGAAGACGTGGCCCGCGGCCGTGTGGCACTCGGCCTCCTTCGCCTTCACCTCCACGTCCACGCGCTCGGAGATGCGGCCCAGCTCCTTCACGTCCAGCTTGACGCCCTCGCGCTCCATGCGCGCCAGGATGGGCAGCAGCGGCAATTCCAGCGTGCGCGCCAGCTCCGCGAGCCCCCCCAGCTCCAGCTCCCGCCACAGCTCCGGCGCCAGCCGGCGCGCCGCGTCCGCGCGCACCGCGTACGCCGCGGCCACCTCCTCCGGCCCGTGGTCCGACAGCGCCCGCCCCTTCTTGCCCTCCACCGACGCCGGCAGCGCGGGCAGCTCCGAGCGCAGCCGCTCCCGCGCCAGGTCCGCCAGCGCGTGCTCACGGCGCGACGGGTTGAGCAGGTAGCTCAGCAGCTCCACGTCGTCGTGCGCGCCCTCCAGCGCCAGCCCGTCGTTGGCCAGCACCAGCGTGAGCGCCTTGAGGTCATGCCCGCCCTTCTTCACGCCCGCGTCCGCCAGCAGGTCCTTCATGGCCGCCACGAACGCGGGCACCGGCACCTGGGACGCGCCCAGCTGCTGGTGCCGCAGGGGCACGTAGCGCGTGGTGCCGTCCGGCAGCGCCACGCCCAGGCCCACCAGGGGCGCCGCGAAGGGCATGCCCTCGAAGGCGGGCACCAGCGTGACGGCCTGGGCGGCGCGCGCCGCGTCCACCAGCGACTGGAGCTCCGCCTCCGTGGTGACCACCGTGGTGGTGGCGACGAGCGGCGCCACGTCCGGACGCGGCGTCTGCTCCGCCGGCAGGTCGCGCAGCAGCGCGAAGAACTCCAGCTCCGTGAACAGATCTCTCGCGCGCGTGCCGTCCGGCGCCTTTCGCACCAGGTCGTCCAGCTTCACGCCCAGGGGCAGCGTGGTGTTGAACGTCACCAACTGCTTGGCGCGCACCAGGCTGTCGCGGTGGGACTCCAGCGCCGCGCGGATCTTCGGCTTCTTCACTTCCTCCAGCCGCGACAGCAGCGTCTCCACGTCGCCAAACTGGTGCAGCAGCTCCACCGCCGTCTTGTCGCCCACGCCGGGCACCTTGGCGACGTTGTCCACCGCGTCGCCCACCAGGGCCAGGAAGTCGCGCACCTGCCGGGGCAGGATGCCCATCTTCTCCTGCACGTCCGCGACGGCCATGCGCTTGTTCTTCTGCGGGTCGAAGAGGGTGATGTCCTCGTCGACGATCTGCATGAAGTCCTTGTCGCTGGTGACGACGAGGACCTGGAAGCCCTCGGCCTTGGCCTGCATCGCCAGCGTGCCGATGACGTCGTCCGCCTCCCAGCCCTCCGCGTCCAGGGACGGGAGGTTGAGCACGTCGCCCACCTTGCGGATGAGCGGGAACTGGGGCGTCAAATCCTCTGGCGGCGCCTTGCGGTTCGCCTTGTACTGCGGGTCGATCTTCTGGCGCTCCACGCGCCCTGACTTGTCGAACGCCAGGGCCACGTGCGTGGGCTTCAGCTCCTGCAGGGCCTTGAGCACCATGCGGGTGAAGCCCAGCACCGCGTTGGTGGGCACCCCCTTGCTCGTCGTGAGCGGGGGGATGGCGTGGTAGGCGCGGAAGATGAAGCCAGAGGCGTCGAAGAGGGCCAGGCGGCGCTCGGTGCGCGGGGGGCTGGTGTCGGCCATCCCCCGTGCCTAGCGCGCCTCCCGCTCCCTGTCCACGAAGCCCCTCGCGGGGGCTCCGCTCAACGGCACTTCAGCTCCTGCTTCTTCGCCGCCACCAGCTCCGCGATGCCGTCACCCGGCACCGCGTAGTCCTCCACCGCGCTCAGGTCCGGGCAGCCCGCCGCGTTGTTGAGCACCTGCTGCGCGAGCGTCGAACAGTAGGCCACCGTGCGGTTGAGGTCCGTGTTGCCCTTGTAGAAGTCGAAGCCCAGCTTCCAGATGCGGCAGCCGCGGCGCTTGTCGTCGCGATCCGCGAAGTGCTTGCCGCGCAGGTACGACGCCGCCGCCATGTCCTGGAGGATGTTCTTCCGGTAGAACGACAGGTGCGTCTCCGCCAGTTCGCCCATCAGGCGCTTGTCCGTCGCCAGCGCTTCCTTGAAGGGCTCCACCGCGCGCTCCGGGTCCTCGCGCGTGAGCGCGCTCTCGCCCGCTTTGAAGAGCTGGTCCACGTTGGACACGTCCCGCATCAGCTCGTCCGCCGGGGCGTGGTACTGCGCGGAGTCCACCTTCGAGCGCAGCTTCTGCAACGTCGCCAGCGACTCGCTGCCGCGCCCCGCCCAGTAGTCCATCATCGCCGCCTGCATCAGCTTCGCGCTGTAGCGGCTGTTCATCATGTTGCGCACCTGGCTGGCCTGATCCGGCCCGGACTCGTCCTCCGCCAGGATGTCCGACACCGGGCACGTCCACGGCGCCGCGTTGCGATCCAGCTTGAGGCGGGCCACCAGGAACTTCACGAACATGGCGTCCTTGGGGCGCCACTCGTTGCGCCGCAGCGCGCCCTCCAGGCGCAGCGTCTGGCCCAGCGGCGGCGACAGCTCCTCCCGGTTCTGCTTCTGGCACCACACTTCCATGTAGTCCTGGCAGCGGGGCACCGCGGCGCTCCACTGCGAGTTGCCCAGGTAGCGCTTGCAGTCGTCCTTCGCGCGCGACACGAAGCGGTCCGCGGACTCGCGCGCCTTCGCGCGGGCGCGGCGGAAGTACTCGCTCTCCTTCGGAATCTTGCGCAGCGCGATGAGGGCGTCCTTCTCGCGGTTCAGCTCCACGGACTTCTTCGCGAACTCCAGGTTCTCGAAGGCCTCCCGCTCCAGCTTGATGCGCCGGATGAGGGTGTTCGCCTCCGCGTTGATGGGGTCCTGGTCCAGCGCCTTCTCACAGGCCGTCTCGGCCCGGGCCCAGTCCGGCTGCCCCATCTCGTTGGACGCGTACGTGCGACACTCGCTGAGCAGCTCCTGCACCTGCTGCGCGGGATCATTCACCGCGGCCTGGGTGGGCGGCGGCGGGGGCGCCACGAGGGTCCCCTTCACGACCGCCACCACCGCCAGGAGCGCCATCGCGCCTCCGGCCACCACCAGCATCGTGCGCCGGTTGTTGCTCACCTCCGGCTGGCCCCGGCCTCCTCCGCGCCGCGCGGGGATGCCCGAGCCCGGACGCCGCGAGGGCGTGTCGGAGGCCTCGTAGGCCATCTCCACCACGCCGAACTGGAGGACGTCGCCCGCCTGGAGTTCGACGAACTCCTGCCCCAGCAGCTCGCCGTTGAGCAGCGTGCCGTTCGCGCTGCCCAGGTCGCGGGCGCGCGCGACGTTGCCCGCGAGTTCGACCTCCGCGTGCTTGCGGCTCACCGAGTCGTCGTCGAGCAGCACCACCGCCGGCGGCGCACGGCCCACCAGCACCACCCCGTTGAGGGGGTAGGACCTGCCGGCCCACGGCCCCGTCATGCCCTTGAGCACCGGCCCCGAACCCGGCCCCGCGGGCGTGCTCAGGGCCCGCGAGGGCCGCTTCGCCAGCGCCGCGCCAGGGGGCTTCGCGGCCCCGTTCGCGGTGGCCCTGGCCCGGATGCTGGGCATGGCGCGCGTGCCCCGCACGGGGACGTCCGCGAGCGCCGGAGGCTCCTCGTCCACCGCGGTGTCCACCGCGGCCTTGCGCCCGCTGGAGCGCTTCGCGCCGCCCTTGAGCTTCAGCTCGTAGTCGCCCAGCAGCACCTGCGAGCCGGGCATCAGCGCCGTGGGGCCGTCGATGCGCTGTCCGTCGATGAAGGTGCCGTTCTGGCTGCCGCCATCCTCGACGTAGACCGTGCCGCCCTCCACGTAGATGCGCGCGTGCTGCCGCGACACGCCGCCCTCCGTGAGGACGAGGTCATTGCCCTGCTGGCGGCCAATCTTCAGCTCGCCAGCGATTTCGTGCTCGTGCTCAGTGCCGTCGGGGTGACGGACGACCAGGATTGCCATGGGCGCGTCAGTCCTCGCGGAAGATGCTCATGTTCACCGGAAGGCCCTTGCGCTGAAGTTCGTCATAGAACTTCGGCACGAAGCCCGAAGCCACGTAGCGCCCGCGCACCTTGTGGTCTTCGGTGAAGCCATCCTGCTTGTAATAGAAGATGTCCTGCAGGGTCACGATGTCGACCTCCATGCCGGACACCTCCGTGATGTAGCAAATCTTGCGAGAGCCGTCGGAGAAGCGCGTCTGCTGCACGATGAGGTGCACGGCGCTGGCGATCTGCTCGCGGATGGCCTTCACCGGCAGCTCCATGCCGGACATGAGCACCATCGTCTCCAGCCGCGCGATGGCGTCACGCGGCGTGTTCGCGTGCAGCGTGGTGAGCGAACCGTCGTGGCCCGTATTCATCGCCTGGAGCATGTCCAGCGTCTCGCCGGAGCGGCACTCGCCCACGACGATGCGGTCGGGCCGCATGCGCAGGCAGTTCTTCACCAGTTCGCGGATGGTGATGGCGCCCTTGCCTTCCAGGTTGGGCGGGCGGCTCTCCAACTGCACCCAGTGGTCCTGCGGAAGCTGCAGCTCCGCGGCGTCCTCCACCGTGATGATGCGCTCGCCCTCCGGGATGAAGGAGCTGATGATGTTCAGCGTCGTCGTCTTGCCGGAGCCGGTGCCGCCGGAGATGACGATGTTGCGACGCGCCGTCACGCACATCTCCAGGAACTCCGCCATCTGCGCGGTGACGGTCTTGTACTTGATGAGATCCTGGATCTTCAGCGCGTCCTTCTTGAACTTGCGGATGGTGATGCAGGGGCCCTTGAGGGCCAGCGGCGGGATGATGGCGTTGACGCGGCTGCCGTCCTTCAAGCGCGCGTCCACCAGCGGGCTGGACTCGTCGATGCGCCGGCCAATGGGCGCCACGATGCGCTCGATGACGCCGAGCACCGCCTGGTTGGAGGAGAAGGTCTTCTCCGACAGCGTCAGCTTGCCCCGCCGCTCGATGTAGATCTGGTTGGCGTGGTTCACCATGATCTCGCTGATCTCCTCCGACGCGAGGAACGCTTCGAGGGGCCCCAGGCCCAGCGCCTCGTTGATGACGTCGGTGAGCAGCTCCTCGCGGTCCACGTCCGTGGGCAGCTCTCCGTCCGCTTCCATCTGGTCGATGATGTCGCGGATGGCCTTCTCGGTGCGGCGCCACAGCTCCTCGTCCCCGAGCCGGTCCATGTCCATGCGACGCAGGTCCAGGTACTCGATGAGCCGGTCGTGGATCTCCTTCTGCAGGCGCGAGTAGCGCTCCAGCCGGGGGTCCACCTTCTTCTTGTTCTTCGCCATGGCCGCGGCCATGGACGCGGGCATGCGGCTGGGCGCGGCGGGAGCCGGAGCCTCCTCCTCCTCCTCGTAGGGCTCCTCCTCCTCGTAGGCCTCTTCCTCCTCGTAGGGCTCCTCGCCCTGCTCGTCGTCGTAGGCCTCTTCGCCCTGCGCGTCGTCCTGAGGCGCGTCCTCCAGCGCTTCGACGTTGAGGATGTAGTCTCCAATGGAGACCTGGTCCGTGGGCTTCAGCACCATGGGCCCGGCAATCTTCTTGCCGTTCACGAAGGTGCCATTCGTGGACTTCATGTCCACGATGATGAAGCGACCGTCCTTCTCGACGATGCGGGAGTGGTACTTGGAGACATTCCCCTTCGCCAGAACGATGTCATTGCCGGCGAGCCGGCCAATGGTGACCTCGTTCTTGGGGTATTCCCGCTGCTCCGTCCCGCCGCCCTTCTCCGCCAGGGTGATGAGAAACATGGGTCGGGATGCTACCAAGCCCTCCTGCCACCTCAAAGACTCCTGCGCACGCGCTCGCCTGCCCGCAAGCTCTCGGGCCGGCACCCTCCCCCCTTCTGGAGGGGAGCGGGGCCGGCCCGGAGGACACGCGCCAGTCGCTGTCGGGGCCCGTGACGGGCGCCCGCGTCAGTCGAAGATGTTGAAGTTCACCTCGGAGCGGGCCTGCTTGTAGCGGGTCTTCACGTCCTCGATGATGCTGCGGACCTTGTCGGAGTCCGGGTTCACGATGCGCGGGGTGACGAAGATCACCAGCTCGCGCTTGGTGGAGTCGAACGCGCGGTTCTTGAACAGCTCGCCCACGATGGGGATGTTGCCCAGGCCCGGCAGCTTCGCGACGGCCTTCTGCTCGTCGTGGCTGAACACGCCCGACAGCACGATGGTCTCACCGTGGCGCACGGTGACGTTCGTCTTCACCTTGCGGGTGCGGAAGCCGGGGATGGCGGACGAACCACCGAAGGACACCGACACGGACGTGTCGATTTCAGAGGCCTCCGCCTCCACCTCCGTCTGGATGTTGCCGTTGCGGTCCGCGGTGGGGCGGATGTTCAGGATGACGCCGTAGGGCTTGTACTCCACCGTGAACTGCGTGTTGGTGATGAGCGGGATGGGCACCTCGCCGCCGGCCAGGAACTCCGCCTTCTCACCGCTCGCGCACACCAGCTTGGGCTGCGCCAGCAGGCGGCCGTAACCGTCGTTGGCCTGGAAGCCGATGGACAGGTCCGACCCGCCCGTCGCGCCCAGGATGAGGTTGGAGGCCGCGTCACCCGACGGGATGAGCGCCTTGGTGAGGTTCGCCGTCGCGCTGAGCGTGCCGGTGATGTCGGTGGGGTACTTGATGCCGTAGCGGTCGCGGCTGTTGCGGCGGATTTCGACGAACTGCACCTCGGAGAGGATCATCCGCTTGATGCCGACGACGAGCAGGTTCTCCACCTTCTCGCCAATGGCCTTGGTGATGAGCTCCGCCTTCTGCAGGTCCTGCTGGCTCTCCACGGAGCCCTCCAGGAAGATGGTCGCGCCCACCACGTTGGCCTGCACGTTCTTCAGGCCCGCCTTCTGGAAGGCCGCGTTCAGGTTCTGCGCGACGAGCTTCTTGGCGTTGGGGGCGATCTTCACGAACGACTTCACGTTCGGGTAGAGGCTCACCACCTGCTCGATGCGGTCCGCGTCCTGCGTGGTGTAGGCCTGACCGTCCAGGTAGATGCGATCACCCACCATGCGGACGGAGACGCCTTCGATTTCGCCCAGCAGGCGCTTGATTTCGGAGATGACCTCGTTGGGGTCCTGCTTGCGGACCGTCACCAGGTAGCTGATGCGCTGCCCCGACGACTTCCAGACGAGCAGCGTCGTCTTGCCTTCCGTCTGGCCGGTGACGAGCAGCTGCCCGGTGCCCAGCGTCTTCACCTCGGCGATGGACGGGTCGCCCAGCGCGACGCGGCTCAGGCCGGGGATGGTGAGGACCTTCTGCGTGCCCACCCCGAGGCTGACGGTGCTGCCCTCCTGGGCCAGGGCGGGGGCGCTGGCCACCAGGGTGACGAGGGCGCCAAGCGCTACGGCGTGCGTGAAGCGAGTGGACATCGTGTGAATCCCCTTCTTGCGTGCGTGCGCGCTGACGGCTGCGCGCTATCCCAGATGTTGTTGCTGCCACCACATGGCCCAGAAAGTCCCGAGCGCGATGGAGACGCCGTAGGGGATGTGTCGCGCGGGCGCGGGCAAGGTTTCCTCGCGCATCCATTTCGCCCGCACCGCCCAGCGACGGGCCACCGCCGCCAGCGTGTCCCAGACGGCGCCCTGCCACAGCAGCGTGACGACCGCCTGCAGCGCGCCCACCAACGAGATGAAGGCCGCCGCCGCGAGCACCGCCGGGAACCCCAGCACACAGCCCACGCCCGCCATCAGCTTGACGTCACCCCACCCCATGCGCCCGCGCAGCGCGCCGGGAACCAGCAGCAGCGCCAGCCCCGCGCCCGCGACCGCCCCGCTCACCACCCCCGAATGCAGCCCGCCCCACCCCTCCGCCCAGCCCCGCACCCCGAGCCCCAGCACGACGAGCGGATAGGTCACGACGTTGGGGATGATCCGGCGCAGCACGTCGGTCACCACCGCCATCACCAGGGCCACTCCCAGAATCGTCCACAGCACGGGCTGAACAGGTGTCATCAGGCACCTGGCCCCAAGGCGGGCAGGCGACCCCTATCAAACCAGGGAGGCCCGGAGCCCGTCAAATGCTGAACACGGTCATCGAACCGGGGGGCAGTGCGTCATCAGTGGATGACCAGGCGGATCTTCTCGCTGCAGATGAAGTACTCGTCCCCGTCTTCGACCTTGCGGCGCTTGATGCGCTGCTTGTTGAACCAGGTCCCGTTCGAGGAGCCGAGGTCTTCAATGTAGAAGTCGCCGCCGTCGCGGGCGATGACGGCGTGCTCGCGCGACACCTTGCCGGAGTTGATGACGAAGTCGCAGTGCTTGCCGCGGCCGATGACGTAGCGGTCCTTGATGATCTTCTCCTGCTCACCGGACTCGGTGACCAGGTAGAGCGACGCGCCCTCCTCCTCGTCGGCCTCCTCCGCGGGCTCTTCCTCGGCCTCCTCCGCGGGCTCGTCCTCCAGCTCATCCTCGAGCGGCGGATCCTCCTGCTCGGGCAGGGGCTCCTCCTCGTCCTCGATCATGTCGTCGGCGGAGGGCGGGGGCGGCTCGTTCTTGCCCTTGATGAGCCGCTCCAGCTCGGCGGCCGTCTCCAGGACGCGCTCGGCCACCTCGCGGCGCACCGGATCGTTGTCCAGGCCGTTGGAGGACGGGCGGTCCTCCACGGGGCGCGCGGAGGCGCGGGCGGGTTCGGCCCGCGCGGGCGCGAGCACCGGCGGCGCCCCCTTGGACGCGGCCGCCGCGGGAGGCGGAGCGACCGGACGCGGCGCGGGCGTAGGCGACGGCACGGCGGCGATGGCCGGCTCCGCCTTCGCCCTCACCTCGATGAAGCCGTTGAGGCGCGCGAACATGAAGAGCGCCTGGTTGATCAGCGCGTCGCGATCCGACCCCATCTGCTGGGCCATCTCTTCGTACGTCTCCCACAGGTGATCAGCGATGCCGACCTTGCGTGCGGGATGGGAGTTCTGATCGATCATCGGTCTTGGCTCGGGAAATGCTGAACGTGGGGAACGATAGCAGAGCCGCCCAGGCCCGCCCAATTACTGGAAGGCCCGGAGGTACTGGAGGTTGTTCGCGTTGTCGGTGATCTGCTCCAGCGCCACCTGGAGCACGCCGTCCGCGGAGGGATAGGCGATGTAGGCCAGGCTGGAGCCCGCCACGTCCGTGGCCACCACGGAGCCAGGCAGGGTGTAGGCCCCCAGGTTGGTCTGCGAGCCGCCTTCGCCGGTGTCCACGCCGAAGACGAAGCGGCGGAAGCGCGGCAGCAGCGTCACCACGTAGCGGTCACCGGCGTTCAACCGCGAGGGGTCTCCGAACGTCGCCGTCAGGGTGAGCGACAGCGGCGCAGGGGCGAAGGTCGGCTGCGCCTTGGGCGGGTCCAGGCCCAGGTCGAAGCCATTCGCGTGGTAGTAGTAATCCAGCAGGTTGGACACCGTGTAGGCCTCACCGACGTCCAGCCGCAGCAGGTAGGAGTCCGCGGTCTCCAGGCCCGAATAGAGCACGAAGGGCTTCGTGGTCGGCCCGGCGCGCACGGAGAAGCTGGAGTACGTGGCGCACGTCTCCAGCGCGCTGACGGTGGCCGCGTCCGACAGGTCCGGGAACAGCCGGGTGAGGCCATCGCCCTGGTCCTCCAGGCGGAGGATGCGGACGATCTGCGGGCAGGCGCTCACGTTGTTCGCCAGCACGATGGAGTCGCCCGGAATCACGGCGCGGGACGTGGCCAGGGCGGTCTCCACCAGCAGGGGGGGATCCTCCACGGACAGGTCGCGCGTCAGGTTGACGAGGCCCGGCAGGATGCCCTGGAAGACGAAGCGGTAGGTCCCGCCGGGCAGCGTCCCGTCACACAGGAAGGCCGTGGCGTTGGTCACCTCCGCGTTCTGCGGGCAGCCCGGCTGCTCCACCCGGATGCTCTGGAACTGGTCGGCCCGGATGAGCTCCGAGCCGTCGCGCAGCTCCACCGCCACCGAGGCGCGCAGCGCGCCGGCGGTGGGGTCGCGGTCCAGGTTGAACGCACGGCGCTCGTCCGCGCGGAACAGGGTCACCTTCCCGTCCGACGACGGCATGATGCCCAGCAGCGGAATGGGAGACGTGTAGGCCGCGCCATCCGCCAGGACCTCGCGGACCTCCAGGCCCGCGCGCAGCGTCAGCCCCGTGGGCAGGCCCGCCGGCGGCGTCAGCGTCAGCATGGGCGCGCCGGTGACGTCGCGGGCGAGCACCGGCGCCGGGGACGGCACCAGGGGATCCGGGCCGTTGTCGAGCGCGATGACGCCCTCGCAGTCCGTCGAGACGCAGGTGAGCTCGTCGAGCAGCACGTAGATGTAGCGGCCCGCCGGCACGCGGGCCGTGTCCGGACCGAAGGCCGGGTGCGTGGCGACGAGCCGCGCGGGGATGTCCACCAGGTCCGTGTACGTCGGCACCGTGTAGGGCGCCGGACGCGGACGCTTGTAGGCGACCTCCACGGACGCCCCGTCCGCGACGACGCGCACCAGCCGGCTGGTGCCCGTCACGTTGCGGATGGCGACCACCAGCGAGTCCGTCACGTCCGGACGCGAGGGCATCACGATCATGGACAGCACGGTGTCCGACGGGCGCAGGCAGAAGACGGGCAGCGCGGGAGGAAGGGCCGCGGCGTCGAAGGCGTCGGGGGCCGGCAGGTCCTGGCGCATCACCACCCCGCCGCCGAAGGGACCGCAGAGCTGCTCGGCGGCCTCCGGGCGGGTCTGGAGCGCGTAGTACAGGACGCTCGGCGCGCCCTCGGCCACCGGGGCGTGCGCGGCGAAGGCGGTGATGAGCTGGCCGGTGGACAGCCGCGTCACCTCGTTGAGGCGCGCGCGGTCGGCGGCCACCACGGAGATGCTGCGGCCGCCAGAGCTGCGCGCGTAGATGTAGGGGCCGGACACGTCATCGCCCTTGGCGTCGTAGCCCACGTCGCGGGTGAGCGCGTCGGGCCGCTCGACGACGGGGATGGCCAGGGACTCCAGCGGGTTGGGCGCGGGGATGAACTCGCGGGGCGTGCGCGTGAGGTCCAGCACGCGCAGCTCGTCCCGGTCCTGGGAGGTGACGAAGACGAGCTGGTTGGAGAGCACCACGTCGTACGTGCCCGTGAGGCCCGCGGCACCCGCCGTGGAGGTGGTGTCGGAGCAGGCGCCCGTGAGGCCCGAGGCGCCCAGCAACAGGGCAGCGAGGATGCCGCGCTTCAAGGTTGGTTCTCCTGGCACACGCTGGTGCCCTGGTTCGGATCCCGCTGCTGCTGCGTGCCGAGCCGTGCCACCAGTTTCGCGTCCTGCGGACGGGTGAGGTCGGGGATGTCCACGATGGACACCTGCCCGTCTCCGAAGTTGGTCACGAACAGCCGCGCCGCGTTCACACCGGCCGGGTTGTCCACCGTCAGCCCGAAGGCCTGCGACGGGTTGCTGGTCTGGTTCTGCGAGTTGACGAGCGGCACCTGGACGACGACCTGCCCGAGCGCCTCGTCGTAGAGGGACACCGCGCTGTCGCCGGTGCTCGTCACCGCGAGGATGTTCGTGTCGGTGTTGGTCGGCGCCCCCTGCCGGCTGACGATCTGCATGTCGCTGACGCCGTCGGGCATGGGCACCGCGGAGATGACCCGGAAGGTGGGGTCCGTCGCCTGCGCGCCTGGAGCGGCGTCGTATTCGAAGTCGAGCGTGAGCAGCGTGTCCGGGCCGCGCGCCAGCACGTACAGCCGCTCGCGCACGAAGTAGGGCCGGGCCGCGAGCTCCGCGGCCGTCACCGGCCGGGACACCACCTGGACCGCGCGCGCCTCGCGGATGCGGTAGACCGAGAACAGGACGGGCTCCAGGACGCGCGTGGACACGTTCTTGTCCACCAGCCGCAGCACGAAGTTCCCGGCCACCGTGCCGCGGTCGCCGGCCACGAAGTTGCGGCCCGACACGTAGACGAACCCCGCCCCCACCGTCGTCGAATCCGAGCCGCCGTAGATGTAGCCCTCCGGCGACAGCGGGATGAAGCCCAGCGTGTCGCGGGTGGGGTTGTCCGTCTTCAGCGTGACCAGGTAGTTCTCGAAGTTGGTGCTGGAGTTGGCGGGCGAATCCGCCGCTTCCGAGTGCGTCACGTACAGCGTGCCGCTGGCGGCATCCACCGTCACGCCAATGGGCGACGGCGCGCGGGGCAGGCCCGGACGGGCCGCGTCCTGCAGCGACGACGGGATGTCGTCCGTGAGCGACAGCGCCCCCGTCCGGCAGTCCACGCCGCCCTGCACGCAGGCGAGCACCGGCGCGCCATCCCCCGAAAGGCTGACGTCCACCGCGTGCAGGTTGTTGCCCTCCGCGCGCGAGGGCACGAACAGGCGCGGCAACCCGTTGGCGGGGTTGACCCACATGGCCATGTCACCCGCGAAGCTGCGGATCTGCACGAGCGAGTCCGCCGACGAGGACAGGTTCTCGAAGGTGAGGAGGCTCGCGGGCTCGGCCGAGCCCAGCCGGGGCACCGGGACGGACTGGCCCTCCGCCTGGGTGCTCAGCGCATCCAGGTTGAGCGCAATCACCGAACCGGAGTCGAAGCAGTTGTCGAAGTTCGCGTTCGCGACGAAGAGGTAGCCGTTGCTCGCCGACGGGCCACCCGCCGAGGGAGGGCGCCAGAACGCCACCCCGCTGGGGTACACGAAGCGGGTGGACGGGGGCGGGTTCGGTTCGGATTCAATCGAACACGCCGTGACGAACAACAGCGCGGAGGTCAGGAAAGGGAGGCGCATCAGAGGGGGGCGGAGTGTAGGAACGGCGCCCTGCCCCGGGCAACTGAATAGGGCGGAGGCTATTCCCAGCCTGCCCTCCCGACGACACCCACCCACGCCCCAGGCCGCAAAGCCCGGAAACGCGTGCCGCTCCCCTGGCGGGGGAGCGGGCACGCTCCGGCGGTAAAGCTTCAGCTCGCGGCGACTTCCGCCTGGATCTTGGAGAAGTCCGCGACCTGGTTGAACAGGGCGCCAATCTCCGTGAGGAACCGGATGCGGTTTTCCCGCAGGTCCTTGTCCTCGGCCATCACCATCACCTTGTCGAAGAAGGTGTCCACGGCGGGCTTCAGGCCGGTGATTTCGCGCAGGGCCCCGGCGAAGTCGTCCGCGCGCACGCGCTCGCCCACCTTGTCGCGCGCCTGGGTGAAGGCGGTGTGGAGGTGCTTCTCCGGCTCGTCGGTGAAGCGCTGCGGGTTGGTCTGCCCGCCCGCCACGTCCTTGCCCTGCTTCTCCACGATGTTGACCACGCGCTTGAAGGCCGCGGCCAGCGGCTGGAAGTCCGAGTGGCCCACCAGCGGGCTCAGCGCCTCCAGGCGCTTCTTCGCGGCCACCAGGTCGTCGAAGCCCACGGCCAGCACCGCCTCCACCACGTCCGTGCGGTGCTGCTCGCCCCACAGCGCCTTGAGGCGGCCGCGGAAGAACTCCAGCACCTGCTCGCGCGGCGCGGCCTCACCCGGCTTGCGCTTCACGTTGGCCAGCTTCGGCGCCAGCAGCTTGAGCGCTTCGTCCACCGCGGCCGACAGGCTGAAGCGGTAGCCGCGCCCCAGCACGATGCGGATGATGGCCAGGCACGCCCGGCGCAGCGCGAACGGATCCGCCGCGCCCGACGGCGCCTTGCCGATGGCGAAGATGCCGCACAGCGAGTCCAGCCGGTCCGCGAGGCCGATGAGCGCGCCCGCGTCCTGGGACGGCAGCGCGTCCTCGGAACCCCGGGGCAGGTAGTGCTCGGCGATGGCCAGGACCACCGCGTCCGGCTCGCCGCCGGCGCGCGCGTACTCGCGGCCCATCACGCCCTGCAGCTCCGGGAACTCGCCCACCATGCCGGTGACGAGGTCCGCCTTGGACAGCGTGGCGGCGCGCTCCACCGTGGCCGCCTCCCCTGCCTTGCCCGTGGCTTGCGCGAGCCAGCCCGCGAGCGAGCGGAAGCGCTCCACCTTCTCCAGGTAGGTGCCCAGCTGGTTCTGCCACATCACGCGGCCCAGCTTCTCCACGCGGTCGCCCAGCGGCGTCTTGCGGTCCTCGTCGAAGAAGAAGCGCCCGTCCGCGAGCCGCGCGCGCAGCACGCGCTCGTAGCCCCGGAGCGACAGCCCCTCGTCGCGCACCGGCGTGTTGGACACGGCGATGAAGCGCGGCAGCAGCTTCCCCTGCCCGTCCAGCAGCGAGAAGTAGCGCTGGTGGCTCTTCATCTCCTGCACCAGCACCTCCGGCGGCAGGTCCAGGTGGCGCTCGTCGAAGCTGCCCACCACGGGGCTCGGCAGCTCCACCAGGTTCGTCACCTGGTCCACCAGCGCCTCGTCCTCCAGCAGCTGGCCACCGGCCGCCTTCGCCGCGGCGGTCACCTTCTGCACGAGCGACGCGCGGCGCTTGCCGATGTCCGCCAGCACGTGCGCCTTCTCCAGCACGGACTCGTAGTCCGCGGGCGCCTTGAGCACGATGGGGCCGGGCGCGAGGAAGCGGTGGCCCTGGGTGGTCCGCCCGCTCTTCACGTCGCCGAGCACCACCGGCAGCTCCGTGTCGCCCAGGAGCACCACCAGCCACTGCACCGGGCGCGCGAAGGACGTGTCCACGTCCCCCCAGCGCATGGACTTGCGGAAGTTGATGCCGTGCACCGCGGCGTGCGCCGCGTCCTGGAGGATGGCGTCCGCCGGGCGGCCCTTCTCCTCCACGCGCGCGGAGACGTACTCGCCCTTGGCGGTTGTCGTGCGGCCGAGCGCGTCCACCGACAGCTTGAGCCCTTCGGCGAACTTCTCCGCCGCCTTGGTGGGCTTGCCCTGCGCGTCGAAGGCGGCCTTGGCGCTGGGCCCCAGCACCTCCTTCGTCACGTCCTCGCCCGCTTCCGCCACGTCGCGCACCAGCACCGCGAGCCTGCGCGGCGTGCCGAAGGTGCGCACCTCGCCGTGCTTCAGGCGCGCGTCCGCCATGCGCTCGGTGAGCACGCGCTTCAAGTCCTCCAGCGCGGGGACGATGAACGACGCCGGGATCTCCTCGGCACCGACTTCCAGGAGCAGATCACGCGCCACGGGACACCTCCGACTTCTCCTTCTTCTCCACGGGCTTGTTGAGCGTCACCGTCTTCCAGTAGTCGCTGGCGGGCTTGCCCTCCAGCACCGGCGGCTGCTCGCCCACGGTCCACGGCGTCTTCGTCAGCGGGAAGCCCAGCCGCTCGCGCATCTGCAGGTAGCCCTCCGCGCACAGGCGCGCGTTGTCGCGCACGCGCTTGATGAAGTTGGCGCGCTCCGTGACGGAGATGGCGCCCCGGGCGTCCAGCAGGTTGAACGCGTGGCTGCACTTGAGCGCGTAGTCGTACGCGGGCAGCGGCAGGTGGCGCTCGATGAGGCGCTTGCACTCCTTCTCGTATGCGTCGAACAGCGAGAAGAGCATCTGCGGATCCGACTCGTGGAGGGCGTACTTGCTCATCTCCACTTCGTTCGCGTGGAACACCTCGCGGTACTTCACGCCCTTGACCCACTCGATGTCGAAGACATTCTCCACGTTCTGCAGGTACATGGCCAGGCGCTCCAGCCCGTACGTCAGCTCCGCGGCCACGGGGCGGCAGTCGAAGCCGCCGCACTGCTGGAAGTAGGTGAACTGGGTGACCTCCATGCCGTCACACCACACCTCCCAGCCCAGGCCCCAGGCGCCCAGCGTGGGCGACTCCCAGTCGTCCTCCACGAAGCGGATGTCGTGCTCCAGCGGATCCATGCCGATCTTCCGCAGGGACTCCAGGTACAGCTCCTGGACGTTCTTGGGCGCGGGCTTGAGGATGACCTGGAACTGGTGGTGCTGGAACAGGCGGTTCGGGTTCTCACCGAAGCGGCCGTCGGCCGGGCGCCGCGTGGGCTGCACGTAGGCGACGTTCCACGGCTCGGGCCCGAGCGCGTGGAGGAACGTGTAGGGGGCCATCGTGCCCGCGCCGACCTCGAGGTCGTACGACTGGGTCACGATGCATCCCTGGTCGGCCCAGTGCTTCTGGAGCGTGAGGATGAGGTCCTGGAAGTACATGGCTGGCGAGTCCTTCTCGCAGTGCGTCGAAGGCGGAACGCGGCGGACCCTAGTGAGGGGGTCCAGGAGCGTCAAGGACGGCCGTCACTCCGTGTAGGGCGGGAGGTCGGCCAGTCGAATCTGCAGCTTGGTGACCTCGCCGGGACGGATGGGAACGGACAACAGCTTGCTCGTCCCTCCCGGGTCCTGCGGATCCACCACGCGCAGACGGTAGGTGCCCACGGGGGTGGCGACCTTGATCAACGGCGACGTGCCCAGCTGGGTCGAGCCGTCGAACACGGCCGCGTTCCTGGGCACCGTGTAGAGCGTCAACCAGCCCAGGCCCGCCTTCGCGGCGCCCTTGGCGGTGGACGTGTCCAGCACCTCCGCGACCTCCGGCTCCTGCGTCACGGTGGTGACGGGCTCCGGGGGGCGCTCCGAGGGTTCCGCCTTGGGCTTCACGGGCGCGGCCGGCGTCTTCGCCGCGACGGTCGTGGGCGTTTCGGCCGCGGGGCTCCCCTTCGGCTTGCGGGCGCCCTTGCCGACAGGCTTCTTCGACTCCTCGGCTGGCGGGGCCTCCGCGACGACCGGCTCGGGCGTGGGGGCCGGTTCCGGGGCCTTCTCCGGTTCGGTCTTCTGCACGAAGCCCGGCGGTGGACCGGAGGGCTTCGGCGGCCACGTGCCGTCCTTCGCGGGGTCCGCGGGCGGCGGCGGATCCAGCTCCGCCTTCACCCACAGCTTCGCGGACTCGAACGCCGGCATGAACAGGCGGCGCACCGGCTCGAGCGTCGCCAGGTAGCCCACGCCGCCCAGGATGAGCAGCAGCACCACCTTGCCCAGCCAGCCGGAACCCTCCCGCGCCGGGGCGGACTCCGACGCGTCCTCTCCAGAGCGCGAGGAGCGTCCAGGGCCGGCTCCGGAGCGCGCCGGCCGGGCACGGAAGCGCTGCGTCTGGAGATCGCTGGGTGGATCCAGCAACGCATCGTCGGAGGGCGCGGCCCGGGCCTCGGCGGCCTCCGGGCGGGCAACGGGCCGGGGACGGTTCGCGCGCGCGGCGTCGGTGGGAGGACGGACCGGGCGGGCGACGGCGGCCGCGTCCGCGGGGCGCTGCGCGCGCGGCGTCATCGGCGGCGTGTCGCTGCGCGGGGGCCGGGCCTCCGCGGCTTCGGCGGGAGGACGCGGGGTCGCGCCCGCGCGGGGCGGGGTCGTCGGCTCAGCGCTCGTGCGCCGCACGGGCGTGGGGCGGAACGAAGGCGCCAGCTCCTGGGAGGAAGCCTCCGCGCGCGGCGACTTCACCTGCGCGGTGGCCGCGGCGGCGGCCGTGTCGCTGCCCTCTTCGGACTGCAGCGCTCCGGCGGCCTCGCTGACGCGGGCGTCCTCGGCGCGGCTGGCCAGTTCCAGGAGGGTGCGCGTCTTCTGGCGCTTCTCCTCGAAGAGCTCGCCCATGACGGCGGTCATCTGGTCTTCGTCGTACAGCTCGGTGCCCAGCGAGGCTTCGATGGCGCGCGCCATCTCCCGGCAGGTCCCGAAGCGCTGCGCGGCATCCCGTGACAGGGACTTGAGCACCACGGCTTCCAGGGCCTCGGGGATCGCCGCGTTGAGCGAGCGCGGCACGGGGATCTCCCCGTCCACGATCTGCATCATCACGGCGGCCTCGCCCGGCGCGTTGAACAGGCGCTGGCCCACGAGCAGTTCATGCAGCATCACGCCCGTGGAGAACTGGTCGCTGCGGCCGTCCAGCCCCTTGTCGCGAACCTGCTCCGGGGACATGTAGCCGCTGGTCCCCTTCACGGTGCCCACCTGCGTGCGGCCCAGCTTGCCGCGCGCCTTGGCGATGCCGAAGTCGATCACCTTCACGACGCCGTCGTAGGTGATCATCACGTTCTTCGGAGACACGTCCCGGTGCACCACCGCCACCGGACGGCCGGACGGATCCATGAAGTGGTGGGCGTAGTGCAGGCCCAGGCAGGTGTCGCGCACCACGCGGGCACTGAAGCCCAGCGGCAGCGCGTAGTCGCGCTTGGCCGCCATCTTCACCACCTGCTCCAGGTTCTGGCCGGGCAGGAACTCCATGGCGAGGTACAGCTCGCCGTCCTCTTCGCCCAGGTCGAAGACCTGCCCGATGTTCGCGTGCGAGAAGGCGGCCGTGATGCGCGCCTCGTCGAGGAACATCTTGACGAACTGATCGTCCTTCTTGATGTCGGGGAGGATCTGCTTCACCGCGACGAACTTGCGGAAGCCACCGGGGCCGGAGGTGAACGCGAGGAACAGCTCCGCCATCCCTCCCATCGAGAGTCGGGTGAGGATCTCGTATTTTCCGATGCGCCGCCCCCGGTCGGGATCTTCTCCGGCGCCACCCTGCATGCTCATGGCGCCGGGGATGTTACCTGTCGGACTTCCCCAGGTCGATGATCCTCTTCAGGGACGGGCACTCCCGCCCTAAAAGGGTGCCCCCAGAACGCCGGGAAGGCGGCTTAGGCGCCGAACCGCTGCCGCCGCACGTCGAGCAGCCACCCTTCGAGGGCGGCCACGGCGGGGGCAGGCGGCTCCAGGGGCAGACAGGAGTCCGCGTCCGCCGCGTCGAGCACCCCGAAGGCACGCGTCACCTCCGCCTGCCACCTCTCGCTGAGCGCCTCGGGCAGCTCGCTGCGCTCCCCCCGGAGCTTCTGCTCCACCAGCGCGTGCGCGTCGCCGAATCCATACGGCTCCAGGAGGACGGTGACGTCCGTCTCCACTTCCCCGGTGCGCAGCGCATGCGTCCCGGTGAGCGTGGTGCGCAGCACGTACAGCAGCTTCTTCGCGGAGCGGAAGCCACCCTTCTCCCACTCGCGGAGCTGGCCGGACGCGAAGCCCCGGTAGTGCCGGTGGATGCGGCGCGACAGCACGGCCCGCACGTGGGGGCGCAGCGTCTCCAGCTCCGGAAGGGTCCGGAGGGGAATGGCCCCCAGCACCCGCTCGATGTAGTTGCCGTTGCCCTGGAGGATGCCGAGCAGCACGGGCTGCAGCTCGTTGGACGAGTAGTCCACCTCCACCCCTTCCAGCACCTCCAGCCGCTCGGCGTTCACATGCCGGGGCTGGAGGGCCAGGAGCGCGCCGGTGGGCGCGATGTGGATGGACTTGAGGTCCAGGTCGCTGTCCGGCGAAGGGAAGCCGTACGCATGGGCGCCGGAGAGCGCCACCACCAGGTGATCGCGCTTGCGCGACTCCTCGTCCAGCACCCGGTCCGCCATGCGCTGCTGGTGCTCCGTCATCGTGCCCTTCATTCCGTCCCTCCTTCCAGCGCCGGTGCCTCCGGTGCGTCACGTCCCAGGGGCCCGGGCGTCTTCAGCACCCAGCGCCGCGCCACCTCGTCCCCCACCCGCCGCAGCAGCCGGTCCGCGCGCGCGTAGTCCGGATGCTCCGGCAGCCGGCTCTCGCGGTGCGCGGCCTCCAGCGCGGGCGCCATCGCCTCCGCGTCGCGCAGGACGTCCTCCAGCGCCACCTGCCCGCCCTTGATGTCGAGCAGCCTCGCCTTCAATGCCCCCGTGGCCTCGAAGGTGGGGACCCCGTCGCGCAGCCAGCCTGTCGCCAGCGCCACCAGCCGCAGCAGGTTGTAGGCGTTCTTCGGTCGCAGCTCCCGAGCGGACGGAGGCCGCTGACCGCCGCCGCGCGCGTACGCCGTCAGCGCCGCGAAGTCGTTGGCCGCCAGCAGGCCCTGGTCCCAGAGCGAGCGGTAGAGCTGCTTGACGTACGTCTTCGCCGCCAGCACCCCGTCCTCGGGCGTGGGCGCGCTCCGGGGAGACACGGCGGCCAGCCTCCGCGCCACCTCGTCCAGGTCCGGCGTGGGCTCCTCGCACAGCCACGCGAGGAGCAGGTCGCGGTGCTCGGCCAGGCGCTGGCTGCGGGTGAGCTTGTCGAGCTGACTCATCGCATAGCGGCCGAAGCTGCCGAAGATGGCCTTGGAGACGAACGCCTCGCGCTCCTCCAGCACCCATTCGCCCAGGACGTCCGAGGCCTTCGCGCCGGGGACGAACAGCGTTTCGAGCGTGTTCGGATCCGCGCGCAGGGCCTGCTCCACCGTCTTGCGGACCTCCCAGTAGGTGGTGCTGCCATCCGCGCTCACCAGGTCCTGCGGCGCCTGCCCCAGGCCCCAGGTCCACGACAGGGGCAGCGCGAACACGCCGCGCACGTCCACGTCGGAGCGCTCGTCCGCGAGTCCCCACGCATGGCTGCCCACGCGCGTCTCCAGCACCACGCACGGTCGCAGCGCGCCCCAGGCCGCCTCGCGCCGCTGCGCGAACTGGACCTGTCCCACGCGCCGGGGCACCAGCTCGTCGCGCGCGAACCACACCTCGCCCACGCCGACGATCTGCACGTCGAAGCCACCGTCATGGGCGCGCACGACACGGCCCACCACGCCCTGCGGGATGCGGCGCCCGGCGGAGGCCACGCGCTCCACGCGCGTCGTCACCTCGGTGCCGTGCGGCAGGGGCACGGACAGCCGATCGATCTGCTCCAGGCCCCGGACCCGCGAGGCGGTGGGGGACGTCGCTTCAGGCTTCGGGTCGCTCATCGGTCCCTCCCAGGTGGGATGGCGCTGGACGCAGTGAAGCACGGGAGCCTGACCCGGCACGGCGCCCGGGTTCAACGCTCGACACGCCTAGACGGAGTCCTGCCGCGGGGGGCGCCTGGGCAGCAGCCCCTCCACTTCGGAGGCCAGGGGCAGCGCCGCCACCGCGCCCAGCTTCGTCACGACGCGGGCTCCCACGTCGGCCGCGAACGTCATCAGCGCGACCAGCTCCTCGCGCGTCGCGTCCGCGAGCGAGCCCGCATCGCCGTACCAGCGCACCAGTCCGTGCAGCAGCGCCGACACGAAGCCATCCCCCGCGCCCGTCGTGTCCACCACCGTCACCCGGGGCGCGGGGACATGGAGCACTTCGCCCCGCCAGAGGAACACCGCGCCCTGCTCGCCCAGCGTCACCACCGGCAGCAGCACGCCCAGGCCCGCCAGATGCCGCAGGGCCTCCTCGGGCGTCCGCGCGCCCGTCGCGAAGAGGAGCTCCTCCTCCGACAGCTTCACCACCGTGCATAGGGGCAGCATGCGCCCCAGGAGGACCCGCAGCTCGTCAGGCTCCGGCCAGACGTGGAGCCGCAGGTTCGGGTCGCAGCTCACGATCATCCCGGCGTCGCGCGCCAGCGAGAGCATGCGCACCACGGCCTCGCGCGCCGGCGTCAACACCAGGGAGTTGGAGCCCGAGTGCAGCACCTTCGCGCGCCGCACGAAGTCCCCGTCCACGTCCGAGTCCTCCAGCAGGAACTCCGCCGAGCGCGTCCGGAAGAACGTGAAGCTGCGCTCGCCCCGCGCATCCAGCGAGACGAAGAGCAGGCCCGTGCGCGCATGGTCCACCTGGCGCAGGCGGCTGACGTCCACGCCCTCCCCCGCCAGCCGGTCGCGCAGGAAGTGGCCGAACTCGTCCGAGCCCACCACGCCCACCATCGCCGAGCGCAGGCCCAGCCGCGCAAGCCCCACGGAGACGTTCGCCGGCGAGCCGCCCGTCGAAGGCCGCCACGCGTCCACGTCCCGCACGCGCGAAGCGCCACCGGCCACGGGGAGGAAGTCCACCAGCGTCTCGCCGACACACACCACGTCCAGCGGCCCGGCCTCGTGCATGACGCTCCCCGCCCGCGGACGCGCGAGCCCGCGCTTCAGTCCAGGCCCACCTGGGCCATGAAGTCCACGCTCTTGAGCCGCCGGCCCAGGTGGTGCGAGATGAAGACGTTGAGCAGCCCGCGCGCCCGCGCCCGGAGGTCGGGAGGCAGGGGCGTGCGTCCGCCCTCCTGCAGCGAGCGCAGCCCGGACAGCAGCGCCACCGGCACCGCGACCGAGTCGCGCGCCCGTCCGCCGCAAGGCTCGCACACCGCGCCGCCGTGCCCCTGGTCGAACCGGGGCCGCTCCCCGGGCGCGCCACCGCACAGCGCACAGGAATCAAAGCGGGGCATCAGCCCGGCCTGCGCCAGCGCCGCCAGTTCGAAGGCCAGGAGCGACGTGGGGCCCGCCTCCTTCGCGTCCAGGCGATGGAGGTAGCCCTCCATCAGGAGGAACAGCTCCGGCTGGGGTTCATGGTCGCGGGTGAGCTCGCGGCACAGCTCCACCGCGTACAGCGCCCGGGCGATGAGCGACAGGTCCTCGCGCGCCGCATAGAACCCCGAGACGATGTCCGCGGAGTCCAGCCGCACCGTGCTGCCCCGCGTCTCCACCAGTTGGACGCGCAGCCGCATGAACGGCTCCAGCGCTCCGGCGAACCGTCGCTTGCTCTTGCGCGCCCCCGCGGCGAACGCGGTCAGCTTGCCGTGCTCGCGCGTCAGCAGCGTCACCATCCGGTCGGACTCACCATAGTCGACCGTGGACAGCACGAACGCGTCGTCGGCGTACCGCTCCATGATCCCCCTTCAACGCGCCAGGGGCGAAGGAAGCTTCCCGGTCAGCACCAGGAACAGGGCCGCGCCCAGGAGCAGCGCCGCCAGCACCGCGGCCAGGATGACGTACGCCCGCTTGCGCCGCTCCTTCTCAAGCTGCACCGGCGAGGGCGCGGGCACCGCCCGGTCCACCTCCTCGTAGCGCAGCGCCGCTTCCTCCGGCGACAGCCCGATGACCTGGGCGTACGCGCGGATGTAGTTCAGCACGAAGATGCGCTCGGGCAGCCGCTCCACCTGCCCCGCCTCCAGCGCCGCGACGAGGCTGGGGGGGATCTTCGTCTCCCGAGAGACGTCCTCGCGTGACAGCCCGCGCAGCTCGCGTTGCTGACTGAGGTATTTGCCGAAGTCGACGTGATCCACGGTCCCCCGGGCCCCAGGCTAGAGGTGTTCCAGCAGTGAGCGGCAGTCGTCCTTGAGCACCTGCTCGGTGGGCTGCGCCTTGGCCTCGCAGCCCGCGAAGGCAGCCTTCGCCGCCTCCACGTTCCCGAGCTTCGCCTGGCACACGCCCTCGCGGCGGTAGGCCTCCGCCACGTCCGGGCACTTCTCGCGGTAGTGGGCGAACTGCTGGCAGGCCTCCTGCGTCTTGCCCGTCTCGTCGTAGATGATGCCCAGGTTCCGGAAGCCCATGCAGAACTCCGGGTTGGTCGTCACGGCCGCCTTGATGTTCTGCAGCGCGTTCGCGACGTCGCCCTTCTTGTAGAGCGCCCACCCCATGTTCCCCTGCGCGGAGAAGCCGAAGCGGTACTGCATGTCGTTGAGCGCCGCCTCGTACAGCTGGATGGCCTCGTCGTAGCGTCCCTGGTCCAGGCGCAGGTTGCCCAGGTTGTTGCGCACGTCGGCGAACGTCGGCCGCAGCTCCAGGGCCTTCTCGTAGTGGGCCGCGGCCTCATCAAGCCGCCGGAAGGACAGGTGCAGCAGGATGCCCATCGCGTTGTGGGCTTCCGGGTTGCCCGGATTCTGCTTCAGGGCCTTCTGGTACTCCGCGAGCGCGTCCTGCACGTGGCCGTGCTGCTGGGCCTGCACGCCCAGGTCGTAGTGGATCTCCGAACTCTCGATCTCCTTCTGCGTGGGGACGTGCGCACAGCCCGCTGAGGCGAGCACGAACGCGAGGCAACAGGCGGAAGGGATGCGGAACATGGGAGGCAATCCGGGGTGGAGGTTCAGAACGCGGCCAGGAAACGGCCCAGGGTGGTGGCGACGTTGCGCTTCTCTTCGGCGCGGGCCTTCACGGCGGGCACGAGCGTGGGCTCCTTGAAGAAGACGGGCAGCGTCTTGAGCCACTCGTCCTGCTGCGCGGGAGCGACCGCGCGCCAGTTCGCGTTGTCCATCATGAAGCCCAGCGACTCCACGAACCCGAGCGCGTCGTCCTCGTCTTCCCGCAGCTCGTCCGCGGACTGGACGCGTCGCCCGGACACGTACACCGCGCAGTCACCGGCCTCCACCAGGTACAGGTACACGAAGACGCCCGCGCCCTGCCCTCCACGAAGCCCCACCACGAAGGCCTGCGCCGGTCCGGCCTGCTTGCCGGGGATGGCCACGTGCGGCGTGTTGAGAGACAGGTGCAGCGCGAGCACCTGGTCGCGGCTGGCGGGCAGCCCCCGGTAACGCTCGTCGATGGTGAACACCGTCGTCTCCCTTCCCCGCGCCGGCCCGGTTCAGCGGGTGGTGAGGGTGAACTCCTCGGTCGCGTCCTGCGCGTCCGCAGCCGTCTTCTGGAAGCGGATGAGGGGCGTGTCAATCATCACGTTGCCGCCGCCCTCATTGCCTTCCCCGATGATCACCTTGAAGACGTTGCTGGCGGACGTGCTGCGGCGGCTGCCCGGATTCGTCTTGCGGGCGATGAGCGTCACCGCGTTCGGCCCGGGACGCAACTGACCGGTGACTTCCAGGACCACCTGATCCTCGTTGTTGCGCAAACGACGCACCCAGCGCGAGTTCACGTACACGTCGATGTCGAAGTCCGTCATGCCCGGCGTCGTCTGCTCCGTCACCAGCCAGTAGCGCTGGGTGATGCGCCCCGGCACGGAGGGCGTGGAAGTAGGCGGAACGGCGGCCGCGACCCCGGCATCCGCGGGGGCTCCGGCGGGGGCGGGGCCCGGCGACGACGTCGAAGGGGCCTTGGCCGGAGCCGGCGTGGGCGTCACGGTCGTCACGCGGGCGGCATACCCCGGCGCGTCGATGTGGACGTTCCCCTCCGCGTCGACGCGGACGGTGGCCTTCTCGAAGCGCTGGTTCCTCACGCCGTCGATGTTGACGCCGTTGAGGAAGACCGAGCCGGCCAGGGCCAACATGGGCACGAGCGTGGCCGCGACGGTGAGCGCGATGCGGGCAGACGGACGAGGCATGGGGGAATCCCTCCTGGGAATCCTCAACAGTCCCAAGGGTTTGCAACGACTTAGCGCACCCGGGGGATCGGGACAAGGCGAGTGTGGCGCGGGTTGGAACCCACCACGGGCCCGAACATTCACCAGGACGTCGACAAACGGCCCGTCAGGGCGCCGCGGTCGTCGTCGCGCCGGGAGGCTCGGGCGGCAGCTCCCGCTGCGCGAGCGCCCAGTCTCCGCCCAGGCCATGGCCCTCGCGGAAGCGGCGGAAGTCGCGCCGCACGGCCCGGGGGTAGCGGCGGAACTTCTCCAGCTCTCCGGCCCTCACTGCGTCCCGGATGCGCGTGGGGCCGGCGTTGTACGCCATCAGCGCCATGTCCAGGTCGCCGCCAAACCGGCTCTGCAGCGAGCGCAGGTAGCGGATGCCCAGACGCACACAGACGGCGGGGTCGGCCACCACCTCCTCGCGCGACAGCCGCAGGCCCTCCTTCTCCGCCAGGAAGTGCAGCGTGCTGGGCTTGATCTGCATCAGGCCCCGGGCGCCCTTGTCGGAGACGGACTCCTCCTCGAAGTCGGACTCCACGTCGATGAGCGCCAGCACCAGCAGCGGGTCATACCCGGTGCGGCGGGACTCCTCGTCGATGGCCTGCCCCAGGCGCCGGCGCAGCGTGAGCCCCAGGTCCGGAGCGCGCTTGGCCAGCACCGCGTCGATGAGCATCGCCTCCGCGGAGACGGACTCCTGCGACACGTGCTCCGGAACGCCAGCGGGAGGGGTGGGCTCCTCCAGCAGGGGCACCACCCGCGCGGACACCACGAGCGCCACGCCCGCGAGCAACGGGAGCCGGGAGCACCCGCTGCTCAGGGCATGCAGCCCCGCGAAGAACCGCGTTCCCAACGACCTGCCGCCCGAGGCGGCGGGTCCACTCACTTGCGGTGCTCCAGGGCCTGGATGCGCTCGGAGAGGCGCTCCAATCGGCTGCCAAACGCCTGCAACTCCTCGCGGCGCGGCAGCTTCAACAGCGAGAGGGCCGTGCGGACCCGCTCCTCCACGTTGTGCTCCAGATCCCGGCGGTGCCCCGTCAGGCGCTCCGCGAACTCCCGGGCCTGGCGCTTCACTTCGTCCTGGCTCCACCCGGCAACGGACGCCACGCGCTGCACCGCGCGCGAAGCCTCCTCCTCCGCCGTGTTCACCGCCAGGAGCGCCTGGCTCCAGATGCGCTCGAAGGCTTCCGCCACGGACGGCTTCTCCCGGGGGGCCTCGGTGTTGTTGTCCATGAAGTCGCTCCGGGAGTCCCCCAGCCTTCCCTCATGGGAAACCCGGGGCTCGAACAAAGGGGGCGGCCACCTAAGCACACCCCCCAGGTTATGAAAACGCTGCTCAGGCTCGCGGAGAAGACGCCGCGCCGCCCGAATTCTTGGTCGCGCCGTGGGCCCGACGGGTGGGCTTCAGCAGTACATCCAGCTTCTTCGACAGGCGGCCCAGCTCGTGGGTGATCTGCTCCACCTGGGACTGGCTGGCGACGCCCACCGCCTCCACGACCCTCGCCTGCAGCCCGTCCAGCCGCTTGCGCAGCTCCACGCTGGCGGCGTCCACCTTCTTGCTCAGCTCCTGCACCCGGGGGTCCGTGCGCAGCTCACCGGCCTGCACCTTCACCCACAGGGCCTGGACCTCCTTCGCCGCTTCCTGGCTCCGGGTCTCCAGTACCTTGAAGGCCTTGTTGGCCTCCCCTTCCAGCCCCTCGAACCGCTTCTGGGCCTGGGAGAACTGCCCCTTGAGGAAGTTCTCCACGTTCTGCGTCACGGCCGTCACCTTCGCGTTCGTCGTCGTCGTCATGTCCTGCTCCCCCGCCCGGCTTCCCGGGCTCAGATAACGTGATGCGTCAACATAACGCACCGCGACATGCTGTCAAGACAACAGGCGACGAACTGTGCAAAACAAGAAAGCCGCCGCCCCGGCATGACCCAGGACGGCGGCTGACTCGAGGAGCGTCAGGGACGCTCCTCAGGAAGCACTAGGCGACGTCGGTGGACCGGGTGTCCGGCCGCGACGGCGGAGGGGCCAGCGGGCTGTCGCCGTGGGTGGCGGCCAGGGCGGCCTCCATCTCGTTGACTTCGTCCGTGGGGCTCTCCACCTCGATGTCGAGGTGCTTGTAGTTCGGCAGGCCCGTGCCGGCGGGGATGAGCCGGCCCATGATGACGTTCTCCTTGAGGCCGCGCAGGTAGTCCACCTTGCCGTTGATGGCGGCCTCGGTGAGCACCTTGGTGGTCTCCTGGAACGACGCCGAGGAGATGAACGACTCGGTGGAGAGCGAGGCCTTGGTGATGCCGAGCAGCAGCGGCTCACCCACGGCCGGGCGCTTGCCCTCGGCCATGACCTTCTCGTTCTCCTCCTCGAACACCCACTTCTCGACCTGCTCGTCGACCAGGAAGTTGGTGTCGCCCACGTCGGTGACGCGCACCCGGCGCAGCATCTGCCGGACGATCGTCTCGATGTGCTTGTCGTTGATCTTCACGCCCTGCAGTCGGTAGACCTCCTGCACTTCGTCCACCAGGTAGCGCGCGAGTTCCTTCTCGCCCAGCACCTTGAGGATGTCGTGCGGGTTGGCCGCGCCGTCCATCATCGCCTCGCCGGCCTTCACGCGGTCGCCGGAGTGGACGTTGATGCTCTTGCCCTTGGAGATCAGGTACTCCTTGGCCAGGTCCGCGCGCTGCTCGCCGCTCACCTCGGGGGTGATGATGAGCTTGCGCTTGCCCTTGGTGTCCTTGCCGAAGGACACCACGCCGTCGATCTCCGCGATCGCCGCCGCGTCCTTGGGCTTGCGCGCCTCGAAGAGCTCGGCCACGCGGGGCAGACCGCCCGTGATGTCCTTGGTCTTCGTCGTCTCGCGCGGCACCTTGGCGATGACCTCGCCCGCGGAGATCTCATCCGTGTCGTTCACGGTGATGATCGCGCCCTGGGGCAGGAAGTAGCTCGCCTGGTTGCGGGAGGACGGCAGGTCCTTCACGTTGCCCTGCGCGTCGCGGATGGTGACGCGCGGACGCGCCTCCGGGTCCTTGGACTCGATGACCGTCTTGCGAGACAGACCGGTCACTTCGTCCAGCGTCTCGGACATCGTCACGCCTTCGATGATGTCCTCGTAGCGCACGACACCGCCCACTTCCGTGAGCAGGGGAATCGCGAACGGGTCCCACTCGGCCAGGAGCACGCCCGGCTCCAGCTTCTGGTGTTCCTTCACCAGGATGCGGGCGCCGTAGATGATCTGGTAGCGCTCGCGCTCGCGGCCCGACTCGTCGACGACGACGAGTTCGCCGTTGCGGTTCATGGCCACCAGCGTGCCGTCCGCCTTCTGCACCGTGTTCAGGCCCGCGAACTTCACGGAGCCCGCGTAGCGGTTCTCCAGGCTGGACTGCTCCGCGCGCCGCGTCGCCGCACCACCGATGTGGAAGGTGCGCATCGTGAGCTGGGTACCCGGCTCGCCGATGGACTGCGCCGCGATGACGCCCACGGCCTCGCCGACGGACACCTTGCGGCCACGCGCCAGGTCACGGCCGTAGCACTCCACGCAGATGCCGCGCTTGGCCTGGCAGGTGAGCACCGAGCGGATCTTCACCCGGTCCAGGCCGCTGTTCTCGATGCGGCGGACGCGCTCCTCGTCGATCTCCTCGTTGGCGCGCACCAGCACCTCGCCCGTCACGGGGTCGAGGATGTCGTCCAGGGCCACGCGGCCCAGGATGCGCTCACCCAGCGGCTCGATGATCTCGCCGCCCTCGACCAGCGCGCCGATGAACAGACCGTCCATGGTGCCGCAGTCGTACTCGTTGATGATGGCGTCCTGCGCCACGTCGACGAGACGGCGGGTGAGGTAACCGGAGTTGGCCGTCTTGAGCGCCGTGTCCGCCAGACCCTTGCGGGCGCCGTGCGTGGAGATGAAGTACTGGAGCACGGAGAGGCCTTCACGGAAGTTGGCCGTGATGGGCGTCTCGATGATTTCGCCGGAGGGCTTGGCCATCAGGCCGCGCATACCGGCCAGCTGACGGATCTGCTGGGCGCTGCCGCGCGCGCCCGAGTCGGCCATGATGTAGATGGGGTTGAACGACGGCTGCTTGCGCGAGATGCGCTTGCCGTCCACGTCCCCGGTGGCCTCGTCGGTGGAGATCTGCTGCATCATCTCCTGGGCGACCTTCTCGGTGATCTCCGCCCAGATATCGATGACCTTGTTGTAGCGCTCACCGTCGGTGATGAGGCCCTCGAGGTACTGGTTCTCGATCTCCGCCACTTCCTTGCGCGCGTAGTCCAGGAACTCCTGCTTCTTCGCAGGGATGATCATGTCCTTGAGCGCGATGGAGATGCCGGCGCGGGTCGCGTGGAAGTAGCCCAGGCTGCGGATGCGGTCGGCCAGCAGCACCGTCTCCTTCTCGCCCGTGAGGCGGTAGCAGAGGTCGATGAGGTTACCGAGCGACTTCTTGTCGAGCACCTTGTTGATGGCGTCGAAGCCCACGCGGCGCGGAACCACTTCCCACAGCAGCACGCGGCCGACCGTGGTCTCCTTGCGCTTGGCGTCGATGCGGCACACCACCTTGGCCTGCAGGTGCACCTCGCCGTGGTCGTACGCGGCGCGCACCTCCTCCGGCGACGCGAACACGCGGCCTTCGCCGTTGGCGAACTCGCGGGCGCGGGTCATGTAGTAGATGCCAAGCACCATGTCCTGCGTCGGGACGATGATGGGCTTGCCGTTCGCGGGGCTGAGGATGTTGTTCGTCGACATCATCAGGACGCGCGCTTCCATCTGCGCTTCGATGGAGAGCGGCACGTGCACGGCCATCTGGTCGCCGTCGAAGTCGGCGTTGAACGCGGCGCAGACCAGCGGGTGCAGCTGGATGGCCTTGCCCTCGATGAGGACGGGCTCGAAGGCCTGCATGCCCAGGCGGTGCAGCGTGGGGGCGCGGTTGAGGAGCACCGGGTGCTCGCGGATCACGTCCTCGAGGATGTCCCAGACCTCCGGACGCTCCTTCTCCACCATCTTCTTCGCCGACTTGATGGTGGTGACGTAGCCCTTCTCTTCGAGCTTGTTGTAGATGAACGGCTTGAAGAGCTCGAGCGCCATGATCTTCGGCAGGCCGCACTGGTGCAGGCGCAGCTCGGGACCCACGACGATGACGGAGCGGCCCGAGTAGTCCACGCGCTTGCCGAGCAGGTTCTGACGGAACCTGCCCTGCTTGCCCTTGAGCATGTCGGACAGCGACTTCAGCGGCCGCTTGTTCGGGCCGGTGATGGTCTTGCCGCGGCGGCCGTTGTCGAACAGCGCGTCCACGGCCTCCTGGAGCATCCGCTTCTCGTTGCGGATGATGATGTCCGGCGCGTTGAGTTCCTGGAGCCGCTTGAGGCGGTTGTTCCGGTTGATGACGCGGCGGTACAGGTCGTTCAGGTCGGAGGTCGCGAAGCGGCCACCGTCCAGGGGAACCAGGGGACGCAGGTCGGGCGGGATGACGGGGATGACGTCCAGCATCATCCACTCGGGCTTGTTGCCGGAGACGCGGAACGCCTCGGCCACCTTCAGGCGCTTGGCGTACTTCTTCCGCTTCGCCTCGCTGGTGGTCTCGCGCATGTCCTTGCGCAGTTCCTCGGACAGCTTCTCCACGTCCAGGGACTTGAGCATCTCACGGACGGCCTCGCCGCCCATGCCCGCGGTGAACGAGTCCTCGCCGTGCTCCTGGAAGAGCCGGTGCATCTTCTCCTCGGAGACGAGCTCGCCACGCTGCAGCGGCGTCGCCTTCGGGTCGATGACCATGTAGCTCTCGCAGTACAGCACCTTCTCCATCTCCTTGAGGGTGATGTCGAGCAGGTTGCCGATGCGGCTGGGCAGCGACTTGAGGAACCAGATGTGGGCCACGGGCGTGGCGAGCGTGATGTGTCCCAGGCGCTCACGGCGCACCTTGGACTGGATGACCTCCACGCCGCACTTCTCACACACGACGCCGCGGTGCTTCATGCGCTTGTACTTGCCGCAGTTGCACTCGTAGTCCTTCACCGGCCCGAAGATGCGCGCGCAGAACAGGCCGTCCCGCTCCGGCTTGAACGTGCGGTAGTTGATGGTCTCCGGCTTCTTCACCTCGCCGTGCGACCACTGCCGAATCTTGTCGGGCGACGCCAGCGCGATGCGGATGGCGTTGAACGACAGCGGGTCCTTCGGCTTCTCGAAGAAGTTGAAAATGTCCTTCACGTTGCCTCCGAAAACTTATGAGCGCTCAAGGCGCCAAACGTTTCGGGCCCCCGCCCTGCACCCGGTCGGCCGCTCCCTCCACGAGGAAGCGATACCGACCGGTCAGGCGGGCGCACCGGCTGCTAAAAAGGCCTAGGCTTCGGTCCCGGACTTCCGGTCCTCGCCGTCGCCACCACCCAGGAAGTCGCCGCCGAAGCTGCGCTGGCGCTCCGGGGGCGCGCTCTCCAGCAACTCCACGTCCAGGGCCAGCGACTGGAGCTCCTTGAGGAGCACGTTGAACGACTCGGGCAGGCCGCTCTCCAGGACGTTGTCGCCCTTGACGATCGCCTCGTACATGCGCGTGCGGCCCACCACGTCGTCCGACTTGACGGTGAGGAACTCCTGCAGCGTGTACGCCGCGCCGTAGGCCTCCATCGCCCAGACTTCCATCTCTCCCAGACGCTGACCGCCGAACTGGGCCTTGCCGCCCAGGGGCTGCTGCGTGACGAGCGAGTAGGGCCCGATGGAACGGGCGTGGATCTTCTCGTCCACCAGGTGGTGCAGCTTGAGCATGTACATCACGCCCACGGTGACGTTCTGGTCGAACGGCTCACCCGTGCGGCCGTCGAAGAGCACCATCTGGCCCGAGCGGGGCAGACGGCCCTCGTCGAAGAGGGCGTGCAGCTCCGTCTCGCGGGCACCGTCGAACACCGGCGTCGCCACATGGATGCCCTTCTTCAGGCGGCGGCAGAGATCCTGGACCTCCTGGTCGGACAGGCCGTCCACGAAGTCGCCGAAGGCCTTGTCGTCGTACACGGTCTTCAGCTGCTTCTTGAGCTGCTCACCGCTGAAGTTCTCGTCGAGGTAGCGCTGCAGCTGCTCGCCGACGCCCTTCGCGGCCCAGCCCAGGTGGACCTCGAGGATCTGCCCGATGTTCATGCGGCTGGGGACGCCGAGCGGGTTGAGGACGATGTCCACCGGACGCCCGTCCTCCAGGTACGGCATGTCCTCCTCGGGGAGGACGCGGGACACGACGCCCTTGTTGCCGTGGCGACCGGCCATCTTGTCGCCCACCGCCAGCTTGCGCTTGATGGCGACGTACACCTTCACCATCTTGATGACGCCCGGAGGAAGCTCGTCGCCCTTCTTGATGCGGGCGATCTTCTCGCCGAAGGCCAGCTTCACGGCCTCCTTCGTGTCTTCCAGGCTGCGCAGGATGTCGCGCAGGCGCGCGTCCAGCGGCTCACCGACGGAGATCTCGCCCCAGTACTTGTAGGGCACCGTGGTCAGCAGCTCGTCGTTGAGGATGTCCCCCTTCTTCAGGAGGATCTTCCCCTTGTCGTCCACGAGCTTGCCCTGGACCTCCTTGCCGCGAACCAGGCCGCGGAGGCGGCTGTAGGCAGAGTCCTGGAGGACCTTGATCTCGTCGTTCTGGTCCTTGAGGAGCTTCGCCTCCTCCATGGACTCGATCTGCTTGGCGCGCTCGTCCTTCTCCACGCCCTTGCGGCTGAACACCTTGGCGTTGATGACGGTGCCCACGACGCCCGGGGGCACGCGCAGGGAGCTGTCGCGCACGTCGCCGGCCTTCTCACCGAAGATGGCGCGCAGCAGCTTCTCTTCGGGGGAGAGCTGGGTCTCGCCCTTCGGAGTGATCTTGCCCACCAGCACGTCGCCGGGCTTCACCTCCGCACCGATGCGGATGATGCCGCTCTCGTCCAGGTCCTTGAGGGCTTCCTCACCCACGTTCGGGATGTCGCGGGTGATCTCCTCCTTGCCCAGCTTGGTGTCACGCGCGATGCACTCGAACTCCTCGATGTGGATGGACGTGAAGACGTCCTCCTTGAGGATGCGCTCGCTCAGCAGGATGGAGTCTTCGAAGTTGTAGCCCTGCCACGGCATGAACGCGACGACGATGTTCTGCCCCAGCGCCAGCTCACCGGTCTCGGTGGCCGGTCCGTCCGCGATCACGTCGCCCTTCTTCACCCGGTCACCCTTGCGGATGATGGGCTTCTGGTTGAGGCACGTGTTCTGGTTGGAGCGCTGGTACTTGAGCAGGTTGTAGATGTCCACCTCGCTGGACACGTCGCTCAGGGCCGCGTTGGAGTCCGCCTTGACCACGATGCGGCTGGCGTCCACCGACTCCACGATGCCGTCGCGGCGCGCCACGCAGGTGACGCCCGAGTCGCGGGCCACGATGGCCTCGATGCCCGTGCCCACGAGCGGCGCCGCCGTGCGCAGCAGCGGCACGGCCTGGCGCTGCATGTTGGAGCCCATGAGCGCGCGGTTCGCGTCGTCGTTCTCCAGGAACGGGATGAGGGAGGCGGCCACCGACACCAGCTGGTTCGGGGACACGTCCATCAGGTCCACGTCCTCGGCCTTGACCTGGACGAACTCGCCGCTGCGGCGGCTCTGCACCAGCGCGTTGACGAACTTGCCCTTCTTGTCCGTCTCCGCGTTCGCCTGGGCGATGGTGTGCTTCTCCTCCTCGAGCGCCGAGTAGAAGGCCACGTCCGCCGTCACGCTGCCCGCGTCCACCTTGCGGTACGGCGTCTCCACGAAGCCGAACTCGTTGACGCGCGCATAGGTCGACAGCGACGCGATGAGGCCGATGTTCGGGCCTTCCGGCGTCTCGATGGGGCAGATGCGGCCGTAGTGCGTCGGGTGCACGTCGCGCACTTCGAAGCCCGCGCGCTCACGCGTCAGACCGCCAGGCCCGAGCGCGGACAGACGGCGCTTGTGCGTGACTTCCGAGAGCGGGTTCGTCTGGTCCATGAACTGCGACAGCTGGCTGGAGCCGAAGAACTCCTTGATGACCGCCGTCACGGGCTTGGCGTTGATGAGATCGTGCGGCATGAGCGTCTCGATCTCCTGGAGGCTCATGCGCTCCTTGATCGCCCGCTCCATGCGAACCAGACCGATGCGGTACTGGTTCTCCAGCAGCTCACCCACCGCGCGCACGCGCCGGTTGCCCAGGTGGTCGATGTCGTCGATCGTCCCCTTGCCGTTCTTGAGGTCGATCAGGTAGCGGATGACCTCCAGGATGTCGCGCTTGGTGAGGATCTGGCCGTCCAGGGGCTCCTCGAGGCTGAACTTGAAGTTCAGCTTGAGGCGGCCGACCTTGGACAGGTCGTAGCGCTCCGGGTTGAAGAACAGGTTGCTGAACAGGTTCGTCGCCGTCTCCGGCGTCGGGGGATCACCCGGGCGCAGGCGCCGGTAGATCTCCATGATGGCCTGCTCGGGCGACTCGATCTTGTCCAGCATCAACGTCTCACGCAGGTACGGCCCCACGTTGAGGTTGTCGATGAAGAGGACCTTGAACTCCTTGATGTCGCGCTTGAGGAGCTCGTCCACCTTCTCCTGCGAGACCTCCTCGTTGCACTCGAGGATGACCTCACCGGTGTTCTCGTCCACGACGTCGTAGGCGGACACCTTCGTGAAGAGCTCGTCCGCGTCGATGGGCAGCTTCGTCATCTTCGCCGCTTCGAGCTTCTTGATGGCGGCGCGCGTGAACTTGCGGTTCTTCTTGACGATCAGGTCACCGGACTTGGTCTTGATGTCGCGCGTGGCGCGCTGACCCGGCAGCAGCTCCAGCTCGACGCTCTTCTCGAAGTCGGCGGCGCTCTGCAAATAGATTGTCTCGGTGGCGTAGTAGTAGTTGAGGATCTCCTCGGTGGAGCCCTTGAAGTCGAGCGGGTTCTTCTTCGCCGTGTCACCGACGGCGCCCAGGGCGCGGATGAGCACGGTGGCCGGCAGCTTGCGGCGCCGGTCGATGCGCACGTACAGCAGGTCCTTGTGGTCGAACTCGAAGTCGATCCACGAGCCGCGGTACGGGATGATGCGGGCGTTGTAGAGCAGCTTGCCCGACGAGTGGCTCTTGCCCTTGTCGTGGTCGAAGAACGCACCGGGGCTGCGGTGCAACTGGCTCACGACGACGCGCTCGGTGCCGTTGATGATGAACGTACCGTTCTGGGTCATCAGCGGGATTTCGCCGAAATAGACTTCCTGCTCCTTCACATCGCGGATCGACTGGGCGCCGGTCTCCTCGTCCTTGTCCCAAACGACCAGGCGCACGACGACCTTGATGGGCGCCGAGTAGGTCATTCCACGCTGGTGGCACTCATCGACGTCGTACTTCGGCTTTTCCAGGTGATAGCTGACAAACTCCAGCGAGGAGGTCTCGTTGAAGTCCCGGATCGGGAAGACGGACTTGAAGACACCCTGAAGGCCAAGGTCCTCGCGCTTCTCCGGGGCAATGTCGGCCTGGAGGAACTTTTCGTAGGACTGCTTCTGGATGTTGATGAGATTGGGAATGTCGATGATCTTCGCGATTTTGGCGAAGGTCTTCCGCACGCGGAAATTGTTCTGGATCTGCGTCGGCATTCGGTCTCCGGAGACGGCTGCTCGGGCGGGGCAAACTTCAGTAACGCGCGGCGGCGCCGGGAAATTTGGCAAATGTCAAATGGGCAAAGCCGGCGCCCCAGCAAAGGGGACGCCGGCCTGCTCATCCGGTCAGGAGGCTGCCCGGGATTTCCCGGAAGAACAGGACAGCCCCTGTCAGAACTACTTCACTTCGACGGTGGCGCCAGCCGCGGTGAGCTGGTCCTTGATCTTCTTGGCGTCGTCCTTGTTGACGCCTTCCTTGACCGTCTTGGGCGCGCCCTCGACCAGGTCCTTGGCCTCCTTCAGGCCCAGGCCGGTGATGGCGCGGATCTCCTTGATGACGTTGATCTTGTTCGCGCCCGCGTTCGCGAGAACGACGTTGAACTCCGTCTTCTCCTCGACAGGAGCGGCGGCGACGGCGGGACCCGCGGCAACGGCAACGGCCGCGGCGGAAACGCCCCACTTGGTCTCGAGGGCCTTCACGAGCTCAGCGGCCTCCAGGATGGTCAGGGAGGAGAGGTCTTCGGCAATCTTGTTCAGGTCAGCCATGGAACTGTGTCCTTCTGGTGTTGACTAACGGCCGGCGACCCAGTGGGTCAGCCCAGCCGTGGGGGTGTCGGTAGAAAAACTTCTCGGGACGATTACTCGGGCTTCGACTTGTCCGCGTTGGCCTGGATGACCCGCGCGAGCTGCGACCCGGGGGCCGCGATGGTCCGAACCAGCTTGCCAGCAGGCTGGTTGAGCATTCCGAGCAGCTGCCCTCGGAGCTCGTTGAGGCCCGGCAGCTTCGCCAGCGCCTTCACGCCGTTGACGTCGACCTTGCGGCCGTCCACCACGGCGCTGCGGACCTTGATGGTCTCCATGTCCTTGATGAAATCCATCAGGATCTTGGCAGGAGCCACCACGTCGTCGTAGCTGATGCACAGGGCCACCGGCCCCGTGAAGTCATCCGAAATCACGGACAACGGCGTGCCTTCAGCAGCACGGCGCGCCAGCGTGTTCTTGATGACCTTGTATTCGACCTTGCCCTCGCGGAACTTGCGACGAAGCTTGGTCACCGTCTCCACATCCACCTTGGAGAACTCGGCGACCACCGCGGACTTGGTCCGGGCGAACTTCTCGTTGAGTTCCTTGATCATCACTTCCTTCTCGCTCTTCAGCACCTTGACTCACCTCCTTTATGGCCCGGCCTGACGGTCGGGCGTGATGCCTGGGCCAAAGTGGCAGAGCGAGGGAGGAGCCTCCGAGAGGCACCACACCGCACCTCCAGTCTCGGCAGGGCTGACCTTGCGGCCGTTTGAACCAGGAGTGGAATCAACGGCCCGACCGGTTGCCCGGTTCCCAACGGACGCGTCTTCTTCCCTTCCAGGTCCCTGCTGTCATGAACCAGGTCGGAACACCGTGTCTCTCGACATGGCGCTCCAATTGCAAAAGCCGGGGGCCTATACCCCCGGCTTTCGCAAAGATCCAGCACTTTCTATGCGACCAGCGTCCAGCAGGCGACAGGACGGGCGCTCCCCGTCAGGGAGTGCACCTTTTCCGGCCCGCTTCGCCCCGCGAATTAACGGTGACGCGCCAGGATTTCGGTGGTGTCGAGCTTGATGCCCGGCCCCATCGTCGTCGAGATGGCGATGCCCTGCAGGTAGACGCCCTTCGCGGTGGCCGGCTTGAGCTTCATCACCAGGTCCACCAGCGCGTTGAAGTTCGCCTCCAGCTTGGCCGTTTCGAAGGAGGCCTTGCCCATCTTCGCGTGGACGATGCCCGCCTTCTCCGCGCGGAAGTCGACCTTACCGCCCTTGGAGTCACGGATGGCCTTGGCCACGTCCATCGTGACCGTGCCGACCTTCGGGTTGGGCATGAGGCCGCGGGGACCGAGCACCTTACCGAGGCGACCGACCACGCCCATCATGTCCGGCGTCGCGATGACGGTGTCGAAGTCGAGGAAGCCCTCCTCGATGCGCTTCTGGAGGTCCTCCGCGCCCACGATGTCGGCGCCGGCGTTGGCCGCCTCGGTGGCGCGCTCGCCCTTGGCGAACACGGCCACGCGCACGGTGGCGCCAGTGCCGTGCGGGAGCACCACGGCGCCACGGACCATCTGGTCCGCGTGCTTCGGGTCCACGCCCAGGTTGATGGCGACATCCACCGTCTGGTCGTACTTCGTCGCACGCGACTCGACCGTCTTCTTCAGCAGCGCGAAGCCCTCGGCGACGGGATAGCGCTTGTTGCGGTCCACCAGCTCGGAGGACGCGCGGAACTTCTTTCCATTGGTAGCCATGGCAGGAATCCTTGAAAGATGGGGGCGGGCTAGCCGACGACTTCAATGCCCATGGAGCGCGCGGTGCCAGCAATGGTGTTCATGCAGGCTTCGAGGGACGCGGCGGTGGTGTCCTGGATCTTCTTGTTGGCGATCTCCTCGAGCTGCTTCCGGGTGATCTGCCCCACCTTCTCCTTGCCCGGCTTCTTCGCGCCCGAACCCTTCTTCTTCTCCGTGTGGAGACCCGCGGCCTTCTTGATGAGGATGGCGGCGGGAGGCGTCTTCATGATGAAGGTGAAGGAGCGGTCCGCATACACGGTGATGATCACCGGGATGATGAGACCTTCCTTCGCCTCTGCCTGCGTCTTGGCGTTGAACTGCTTGCAGAACTCCATGATGTTCACGCCCTGCTGACCGAGGGCGGGACCAATCGGCGGGGCGGGGTTCGCCTTGCCGGCGGGGATCTGCAACTTGACCTGACCTGTGATCTTCTTCATCGGCGGACTGCTGCCTTTCGATGGGGTGGTTCCAGCGGGTCGCCAGACGGGACGACCCTCCCACCCGTTGATCCGCGCCCGTCATCCGGACGCGGAAGCCTGATTAGCCGGTGGTCTTCTCCACCTGCATGAAATCGAGTTCCACGGGGGTCGCGCGACCGAAGATGCTGACGAGCACGCGGACGCGGCCCTTCTCCGGGTTGACCTCTTCCACCGTGCCATTGAAGTTCGCGAACGGACCGTCGATGACGCGCACGGTGTCGCTCGTCTCGAACTGGACCTTGGGCTTGGTCTTGTGGGCGCCCTCGGTCACCTGAGCGGTGAGCCGGGCGACCTCCGCGTCCGACATGGGCCGGGGCTGCTCGTTCTGCCCCACGCCCGGGAAGCCGGTCACCTTGGAGGTGTTCTTCACCAGGTGCAGGGTGGTGTCGCTGAGTTCCATCTGGACGAAGATGTAGCCCGGGAAGAGCTTGCGGCGGGTGGTCTTCTTCTCGCCGTTCACCATCTCCACGACCTGCTCCATGGGGATGAGGATCTCACCGATCAAGTCCTGGTCCTGAAGGCCCTTGAGGCGCACCTGCTCCTCCAGGTTCTTCTTCGCCTGGTTCTCGTAGTTCGAGTAGGTCTGGACCGTGAACCATTTCTTCGCCATTACAGCTTCCCCCACAGGGCAGGCAGCCACTCCACCATCAAGTTGTAGGCGACGGTGTCGATGCAGAAGAGGAGCACCGCCGCCACGAGCGAAGCGACGACCACGGCCATGGTCGAAGCCCGGGTCTCCGACCAGGTGGGCCAGGTGACCTTCATCAGCTCGGACGCCACGTCGATGGACAGGGCGTGTGTGCGGGGGTGGAAGTAGGCTGCCAGCGCCAACCCGAGGGCCACGCCGTAGCCCACCAGGGTCGATACACGCCAGCCCAGGCCTTCGAAGAGTTCGACGTCGCTCCAACCGAACCGGCTCCAGAGCAACCCGAAGACATGCTCCAGGAAGAGGGCCAGGACGATGCCGGCGACGAGATAGAAGATGACCACGAGCCGCTTGGGGTCGATGCCCGAGCGGTTAGCCTGCTGGCTGGCCTCAGTTGCCGTCGCCATGGTGCCTCACGAGGGACTGCGGAAGCTGGACTGCGAAAAGACAGGGACCCCCGGCACCGCTCGGTACCGGGGGTCCCTGTACTGAAGCTGGCAGGCCAGGAGGGATTCGAACCCCCAACACGCGGATTTGGAGACCGCTGCTCTACCGTTGGAGCTACTGGCCTAAACCTTCATGGAACCCGCGACCTAGACCTTGCCTTCCTTGTGGTCCGTATGCTTGCGGCACCGAGGACAGAACTTGCTCAGTTCGAGCTTGTCCTGGCTCTTCCGCTTGTTCTTCGTGGTCGTGTAGTTCCGCTCTTTGCACGTGGTGCATTCGAGCGAGATGATGGAACGGTTACCCTTCGGCATGGCTCATTTCACCAGATGCGAGAGGGGAAGGCTACAAAAGCAGCCCTCCCCTCGGCAACTCAGTGCCCGTGGAAGCTGGTCGGCGTGAAGCCGATCAGGCGATGATCTCCGCAACGACGCCCGCGCCCACCGTACGGCCGCCCTCACGAACGGCGAACCGCAGCTCCTTCTCCATGGCCACCGGGGTGATGAGTTCCACCTCGATCGCGATGTTGTCGCCCGGCATCACCATCTCGACGTTGTCCGGCAGCTTCACCGTCCCCGTCACGTCCGTCGTGCGGAAGTAGAACTGCGGGCGGTAGCCCTTGAAGAACGGGGTGTGGCGCCCACCCTCTTCCTTCGACAGCACGTAGATCTGCGCCTTGAACTTCGTGTGCGGCGTGATGGAGCCCGGCTTCGCCAGCACCTGGCCACGCTCCATGTCCTCGCGCTTGAGGCCGCGGACCAGCGCGCCGATGTTGTCGCCCGCGCGGCCCTCGTCCAGCAGCTTGCGGAACATCTCCACGCCCGTCACCACCGTCTTCTGCGTCGCGCGCAGGCCGACGACTTCGACTTCCTCGCCCACCTTGATGATGCCGCGCTCGACGCGGCCCGTCGCCACCGTGCCACGGCCGGCGATGGAGAAGACGTCTTCCACCGGCATCAGGAAGGGCTTGTCCGTCGCGCGCTGCGGCGTCGGGATGTAGCTGTCCACCGCCTCCATCAGCTTCAGGATGGCCGGCTCGCCGATGTCGCTGGTGTCACCCTCGAGCGCCTTGAGCGCCGAGCCGGGGATGATGGGGATGCTGTCGCCGGGGAACTCGTACTTCTTGAGCAGGTCCCGCACTTCCATCTCCACGAGCTCGCGCAGCTCGGGGTCGTCCAGCATGTCCACCTTGTTCAGGAAGACGACGATGTAGGGCACGCCGACCTGGCGCGCCAGCAGGATGTGCTCGCGCGTCTGCGGCATCGGGCCGTCCGCCGCGGAGACCACCAGGATGGCGCCGTCCATCTGCGCCGCTCCGGTAATCATGTTCTTCACGTAGTCCGCGTGCCCCGGACAGTCGACGTGCGCGTAGTGGCGGTTCTTCGTCTTGTACTCCACGTGCGCCGTGGAGATGGTGATGCCGCGCTCCCGCTCTTCCGGCGCCTTGTCAATCTGGTCGTACGCCATGAACGTGGCGCCGCCCGTCTTGGCGAGCACCTTCGTGATGGCGGCGGTCAGCGACGTCTTGCCGTGGTCCACGTGCCCAATCGTTCCGATGTTCACGTGGGGCAGGCTGCGATCGAACTTTTCCTTGGACATGACACTCCTCGAAAAATGGAGCCCTGAACCAGGATTGAACTGGTGACCTCGTCCTTACCAAGGACGCGCTCTGCCAACTGAGCTATCAGGGCTTGGCGATGCACTACAACGGTTGGAGCGGGAAATGGGATTCGAACCCACGACATTCAGCTTGGAAGGCTGACGCTCTACCAACTGAGCTATTCCCGCATTGCCGAGTGGAGGGAGATGGATTCGAACCATCGAAGGCGTAGAGCCGGCAGATTTACAGTCTGCTCCCTTTGGCCGCTTGGGTATCCCTCCAGATATTCGATTGTGGTGCTGCGGCCGCTTCCTACACACAAACTGCCAAACCGACTTCGTGTCCCGGGCCCTACTCCGCGGCCCGTCCTACCTGGCCGGCGGCGGGACTTGAACCCGCGACCTACTGATTACAAATCAGTTGCTCTACCGACTGAGCTACACCGGCATCACTCCAGCAACTGCCCCGCCCTACCTCATCCCTGGCGGACCGTCAACCACCCGGCAGCGACTTGAGAGGCGCGACCTTTTAGAAGTCCCCACTCTCCAAGTCAAGGAGATTGATCCGGGGTCGTCAGCGGGCCGGACGGCCCCGTTGACGGGCGACCTCGTATAGCAGAATCGCGGCGGAAACAGACGCATTCAATGAACCGACCTGACCGCCCATCGGAATCCGGAGGCGGAAGTCGCAGTGCTTGAGGACGCCTTCCCTCACGCCCGCCCCCTCGGCGCCCACGACGAGTGCCAGGGGACCGTCCAGCCGGGCGCTCCACAGGGGCTCGGAACCTTCGATGTCCGCGGCCGCGATCCAGAGTCCCGCTTCCTTCAGCTGCTCGATGGCGCGGGAGATGTTGGTGACGCGGGCGATGGCGCAATACTCAACAGCTCCGGCGGAGGCCTTGGCCACCGTTCCCGTCACCTGGACCGCGCGGTCCTTGGCCAGGACGACTCCGTGGGCCCCGAGTGCGTGGGCCGAGCGGATGATGGCCCCCAGGTTGTGGGGATCCTGGATGCCGTCGAGCACGACGACCAGGGCCGGTTGGGACCGCGCCTTCGCCACGGCGAGCACGTCCTCCAGGTCGACGTACTGGAAGCCCCGGAGTTCGGCGACGACGCCCTGGTGCACGCCTCCCTCCGCCATGGCGGACAGCCGCTCCTTGCCGACCTTCTCCACGCGGACCCCGGCATCGCGCGCGCGGCTGAGCAGCTCGCCCGCGGCCTTGGCGCCCACCTGTCCGTCGACGATGAAGATGCGCTCCATGGCGTCGGGATGGGCGCGCAGGGCCTCCAGCACGGGATTGACGCCATAGACGTAGCGTGGCGCTTCGGTGCCACCGCGCTCGCGCTCGCTGCCTGCCTTGGGTGAACGCTCTCGCATGGGGACTACTGGACCTCGACGGGCAGCGAGAAGGTCTTCTTCTGACGGGCGCAGATCTTCTCCGTGCAGATGAAGAAGGTCAGCGTCGCATCCAGTGTTCCCTTGCCGGCGGTGGCCGCGGTGAACGGGACCTCGAAGCGCGGATCCACGTACGGCTGCCCCTGGGCCTTCTTCGCCACGGATTGTTCGAGGGTCAGCGTCTTCTGCGCGGGCGTCAGCTGGGTGCCCTTGAGCTCCAGCTTCAGGGGGGCCTCGTCGGAGACGTGCGCCCCGGCCTTCGACTTGATGGCCAGCACGAAGGTGCCCTGCCCTCCCGCCTTCACCTGCGTCGACGTGCCCTCGGTGGTCACTTCATAGAGGGTGGCGGGATCCACGTCCTGGGCCAGCACCGGGGCGCTGACGAGGGTCAGCAGCAGGGTGGCCAGGTGCGGGAATCGGCGGGGGCTCGGCATGGGTCGTCTCCTGGAAGGCGGCGCTCGTATATCGGGGCTTGGGACGCGCGGGGAGCCCTTTCTCTTCTAACTCCGGGGCACTCCCACCTTCACTTGGGACTTGCGCGGTGGCGGCGGTGGGAGCAGCGCCTGGGGTGTCTCCAGCGCGGCACTCCATACGGGAGTGGCTCCAGCGACCAGGGCCTCCGCGCGCAGGATGATGGGGGTGGCCAGGTCCATGCCCGTCGCGGCTTCCATCTCCAGCAACGCGGGAGAGCTGTTCACCTCGAAGACCTTGGGCTGCCCCTGGACATCCAGGATGTCCACCGCGGCCACCTCCAGGCCCACCAACCGGGCGACCTTCTCCGCCGTGGCACGGTGGCTGGGGGACAGCTCCAGGGCCTCCAGCCGGGCCCCGCGGTTCAGGGTGTGCGAGAGGCGGCCGGGGCGCGGCTTGCGCAGCACCGCCGCGACCGCCTCGCCTCCTACCACCAGCACCCGGACGTCCTGCCCGGTGCTTCGCACGTACTCCTGCATGACGATGTTGTGGCCCAGGCCCAGCACCGCTTCCAGCGCGGCCTCCAGCGATTGGAGGCTCTCGCACACCATCACGCCGTGCTTCTCCTGGCCCTGGAGGAGCTTGACCAGCACGGGCACCCCCCCCACGAGCCCGACCATCTCCTTGAGGTGGGCGGCGTCGCGGGCCATCACCGTGGCCGGGATGTCGATGCCGTGGGCGGACAGGAGTTGGAGCGCGCGCATCTTGTTGCGCGACTGCGCGATGGCCTGGGCATGGTTCACCAGGGGCACACGCGCCAGGCCGAACTGGTTCACCACCGCGAGCCCGTAGGTGCTGATGGACAGGGCGATGCGCGGGATGACGACGTCGGTGGGCGTCAGCTTCTTGCGGTCGTAGAAGAGAGTCGCCCGGCTGCCCCCGTCCAGATGCATCTGCACCCGGAGCGGGTTGAGCACGCGCACCCGGTGCCCCCTGGCGCGACCTGCGTCGACGATCCGCCGCGTGGACGAAATGGAGGCGGAGCGCGAGAGGACAGTGATTTTCATGGCGGAGGCGACCGGCCCGGCGAGGTCCTATAACCCCCGCCATGGCCCGGGTAAAGCCGCCTCCGCCCGCCGCGCTCTAGAGTTCGCGGATGGCGCGCACTTCGACGCTGATCGGGTCCTCGGGACGCGACGCTTCAAGGCGGGTGCAGGTGCTGCCCGTGAACCGCACGCCAGCCTCGCCCACCGCCCAGGTGTCCGGGCCCGCGAGCGTGCGCTCGCCGTTGATGTAGACGACGATGAGCGCAGGGTCGGACGGGAGCTGGCTGGGGTCGAGCGGGATGAAGCAGGGCTCGCCGGGCTGGAGCCGCTCGCTGATCGACTTCAGCGCGGCCGCCAGTTCCACCTGGTTTCCCGCCTGATAGAAGGCACGGCCGCAGAGCTGGGTGGTCACGTCGCAGGTATCACCCGCGCCGCAGTCGATGTCCGCCCGGCACGTGCGCGCGAAGCCGCCCGCGCCCGCCATCTCGTTGAGCACCTGGGGGCCGGCGCCCGCCGACGTCTCCGCGCCGAAGCCGATGACGATGGTGGAGATATTGCGCGCCTTCAGGGCCTCCACCTCCGCGACCGAGGCGTTCTTGTCGAGGCAGCCGCGCCTTTCGTACGGGCTGTCCTCCGCGGAGCAGAGGCTCGACGGGGTCACCGTGCAAGCGCACTCCTGGGGATTCTCACGACCGTTGTACCCGTTCAGGTCGTTGCAGTTCGGCAGACCGTCGGTCAGCAGGATGATGATCTGCGGGCGATCCGCGGAGTCCGACGTCAGCAGCGAGCCCGTGAACTTCAGGCTTCCGCTCGTGGGCGTACCACCGCGGGGGCGATTGGCGCCGCCGTTGGGGATGGCCTGGAGGACCGTGTTGAGGTTGGTCGCGTAGGCCTGCAGTTCCTCGTCCGAGTCCAGATTGGTCGGGATGGTGACGCGAACGCTCTCACCCGCGGCGGCCGGTGCGCAGAGTTGGGCCACGCTCGGAGAGGCGACCGTGATGGGGGCCGGATACGTCGTGAGGCCGAAGCGGACCAGCTTGCCGCTCTCCGCGAGGAACGGGCCCATGGCGGCCTGGAGCTCCGACCAGCGCGTGGGGCACACGGACGTGTCGCAGGGCAGGCTCTCGCCACAGACGTAGTCCCGGCCCTGGTCATCCTTGCCGTGACAGACCTTCACGCCATTCACGGTCTTCTCGGGCTCCACGGGCAGCGTCATGGAGCCAGAGGTGTCCACCAACAGCATGACGTCCGGCTTGCTTCCGCGCGCCGTGATCACCGTTTCCTTGGTCGTCTGGGCGATCGCGAGCGGATCCACCGGCTCGAAGTCATACGTTTGACAGCCAGCCATCATGGCACTGCCGATGATGCCGGCCAGTAGAGCGCTCAGGGGGGGCGACTTGGCGCGCATAGGCTTTGGGAATTTCCTTCCAGGGGGGAACAGCGGACCACGAATGGGCCCAGCGTAACGCGTCAGCGCCCAGCGAGGCTACAGCGACTCGCAGCAGGCAGGCCCCATTCAGGTGAAGCTGCGAAGTTGCAACAATGGGCGATCCCTCGGGGTCCGTGGCCCACCTGGAGTGAATACCTACATCCATCCAGGAGGCAGTTGAGCCCCCCTGCTTACAGGGTGAGGACGCGTGCGCCCTCGGTCAGGCGCCAGATGGAGGCGAGGCCCATGACTTCATCCAGGGTGCCCTGCAGTTCCTGGGGCGTCAGGCCGCAGATGCGCACCGTGGTGTCACAGGCCACGAGCCTGGCGCCCAGGGCCCGGGCCTCCTCGAGCATGCGGGCCGGTGTGGGGACGTTGAGCCCCTCAGCGCGGGCCGCTTCCGTGCGCTCGCGCTCGCTGTGCGCCAGACCGAAGCCGCCCCGGACCAGCTGGCGCAGGGCCTCGAAGGCGAAGACGAAGTAGACGTCGTCCCCCATCGCGGCGGCGGTGATGCCCATGGAGCCCGCCTGGAACGCAGGCTCGTACGTGGCGTGCTGGAGGAAGAAGAAAACGCGTCCGGCCATGGTCACCGACCTTAGCGGATCGAGTCCGGACCGGCAGCCGTCGTATAACGGGGACCTCACTCCACCGGGAGTCCCGCATGCCGAGCCCGTCGTCCCGCCCTCGCGGCGTTCGTCCCTCGCCGGCTCCTTCACGTCCTGCCCTGTCCCGCTGGGTGGGCCTGTTCGGCCTTGCCGTGCTCGCGGGCGCGGGGCCCGTGTCCGAAGCGGCTCCGGTCCGCCCGAACGTCAGGACGGCCCAGCCCTCCCCTCCCCCACCCCCAGGTGCTCCCGTTCCCGGCCCCATGCGTGACGAGGCCCTGCGCCTGCTTACGCAATCCCAGGTCGCGGGGAGCTCCTGGCGCAGGCTGGGGCCGGAGGTCGTGCCCGTGCTCGCGGCGCTCTCGGAGGATCCCAGCGTCCCCGACGCGCAACGCCTGCGGGCCGTGACGGCGCTGGCGCTGGTGGAAGTCCCCCAGGCGGGTCAGACACTCCAGGCGATGATGGAGGATCCGCGCAGGCCCGCGGACGTCCGCACCCGCGCCGCCGCGGCCCTGGGGCAATGCCTGGGGTTCGAGGCCGTGACGGCGCTGCGGGCCCGGCTGGAGGACCGGGACGTGCGGATCCGCGAGGCGGTGGCCCGGGCGCTCGGTCGTCTGGGAGGCCAACGGGTCCGGGAGGCGCTGGAGGAACGACTCCCCCTGGAGGACGTTCCCCAGGTGCGTGAGGCCCTCCAGCAGGGCCTCACGCTGGCCGAGCCCTGAAGCCCGACGGTGGCCTTCTCCGGGCTCGCGTCGGGCGGGGCCTTCCGTTAGATGAGGGGCCATGCGCCCCACCGTCCTCCTCTTCGACATCGATGGCACCCTCGTCACCACTGGCGGCGCGGGGCGTCGCTCCATGGCCCTGGCCTTCGAGCGGCTCCACCGGCGCCGCGACGCGTGCGACAGCTTCAGCATGTCCGGCATGACGGACCGGGCCATCGTCCGCAAGGCGCTGGGCATCATCGGCGTGCCGGTCTCCGAGGAGACCATCAGCGCGGTCGTCGACGCGTACGTCGCCCACCTGGCCGAGGAGGTTCCGAAGGTCGATGAGCGCGAGTACCGCGTGCACCCCGGCATGCGCGAGGCCGTGCTGGAGGCGCGCTCCCGGTCGGGCTTCGCCGTGGGGCTGGGCACCGGCAACGTGCGCGCGGGCGCCCGGGTGAAGCTGGAGCGCGTGCGCATCCATGATCAGTTCGCCTTCGGCGGCTTCGGGTGCGACTTCGAGGACCGCGTGGCCCTCATCCGTCACGGCGCCCAGGCCGGGGCGGCGCAGTTGGGCCAGCCCCTGGAGGCGTGCCGGGTGGTGATCATCGGCGACACGCCCAAGGACGTCGAGGCCGCCAAGGGCATTGGCGCGGAGACGATTGGCGTCGGCACGGGCAACTTCACGCCCCAGGCGCTGCGCGATGCCGGCGCCGAGTGGGCCTTCGCGGATTTCTCCGCCCCCGAAGCCATGGAGGCCCTGCTCGTCGGCCGGTGAAGGTGTGCTATCTCCCGCCGCCCCTCCGAGGAGTCCACGCATGTCGTCCACGCTCGAATCCTATGAGCTGATCCGCTTCGCCGAGGCCTTCGAGGCCCGACTCGCCACGGCGGAGGAGATGGTCGTCGGCAGGCCGGGGCTGGAGGCCGAGAAGCAGTGGCTTGCCTCCGCGCTGGAGCGGCTGCGCGAGGCCCGGGAGCCGGCGCCCCGTCTGTTGGAGCAGGTGAAGGACCTGCCCGAACTGGACGAGGCCCGCGAGGAGTTCTCGTTCGATCAGCAGGGCCGGTGGGTGGATGCGCTGGAGAAGCTGCACGCCGGCATCACCTTCACCGCCAGCAGCCGGGCCCCGGTCATCGAGGCCCTCTTCCCGCACCTCAAGTTCCCCCAGCTGCGGCGGGCCCCCGTCGAGCTCGTGAACGAGTACGCGTCCTCCTACGAGCGCCGGTTCAAGAGCTCCTACGTCACCCGCATCTTCTCCCGCGACGACTTCGCGATGGTGCGCCCCGTCGTGGAGCTGGTGGCTTCGACGTTCGCCGCGTGGAACGCGAGCCTGTCCCCCACCCCGCTGCCCCCGGAGGAAGAGGCCGCGCTGCGCGAGTCCCTGGTGGCGCTGGGGCGGCGACTGGACGTGGCGTTGCGGCAGGGACGGCTGCTCGCCGAGGCCGCGCTCGTCCCCGTGCCGGGGGTCTTCGAGGCCGCGGGCCTCACCCTCAAGCCCCGGAAGCGCGCGGGCCGTTCGCTCGCCCTCTCCGCCGAGGACGGGTTTGATCCGTACGGGGACGAAGTGGACTCCGCGCAGGACGACTCGATCGATAGTCCGGAGGACGCGGCGCCCGGGGAAGATGACGCGGCGGCGGATGACACGGAGGCGGCCGAAGCGCAGGGGGACCACACGCCCGAGGAAGCCGAAGCGCCCTCTGCTCCGCCAGCGACACGCAGGGGTCGGCGGAATGCTCAGGCCGCGGCATCCGAGGAGGAAGTTCCGGCCCAGGGTGGCGCGGAGGAGGCTTCCGCGGACCCGACGCTGGAGACCACCGCCCCGGCCCCCGGCGCGGAGGACCTTCCGGATGCGGAGCCCGTCGCGGCGCGGCCCCCCGCGCGTCGAGGCCGGCCTCCGAAGAACAGCGGGGCCGTGGCCTCTCCGGCGGAGAGCCCTCCGGTTCCGGAGCAGGATGCTTCCGGAGCACCGGAGGCCGTCCGCCCCCGCCGCCGCAAGAAGACCGACCCGTCCGAGACAGGGACGCCCTGAAACCCGACGCGCGGTGAGTCCCCCGCCGTGAAGAGGAACCCGGACATGGCGGACGTCGCCCTCCCTATCGATCCCCTCCTGCCCGACATCGTCTCCACGCTTCGGAGCGCGCGGTCGCTCGTGCTGGAAGCCCCTCCCGGCGCGGGAAAGACGACGCGCGTGCCCCGGGCGCTCCTGGAGGCCGGCCTGGGTCAGGGAAAGGAGATCGTCGTGCTCCAGCCCCGGCGGCTTCCCACCCGGCTCGCCGCGCAGCGCGTGTCCGAGGAGCTTGGCGAGCGCGTGGGCGAGACCGTTGGCTACCAGGTCCGCTTCGAGGACGTGCGCGGCCCCAAGACGCGCATGTCCTTCGTCACCGAGGGCGTGCTCGGACGACGGCTGCTCACCGACCCCACCCTGCGCGACGTGGGCATCGTCGTGCTCGACGAGTTCCACGAGCGGCACCTGTCCGCGGACATCTCGCTCGCGCTCTTGCGCAGGCTCCAGGAGACGGCCCGACCCGACCTCAAGCTCGTCGTCATGTCCGCCACCCTGGAGGCCGAGCCCGTCCGCGCGTACCTGGGCGGCGCGCCTTCGCTGCGCTCCGAGGGGCGCCGGTTCGACGTGAGCGTCGAATACCTCTCCGCCCCGGACGAGCGGCACCTGGATCAACAGGTGCTCTCCGCGCTCAAGCGCCTGTTCACCCAGGGCGTCGACGGCGACGTGCTCGTGTTCCTTCCCGGCGCGGGGGAGATCCGCCGCGCGCGCGACACCTGCGCGGAGTTCGCCGAACGCCACGACGCCGACGTGCTGCCCCTGCATGGCGACCTGTCCCCCGCCGAGCAGGACCGCGCCGTGCGCCGCAGCTCGCGGCGGAAGATCATCCTGTCCACCAACGTCGCGGAGACCTCCGTCACCATCGACGGGGTCGCGGTCGTCATCGACAGCGGCCTTGCGCGCGTGGCGTCCCATTCGCCCTGGTCCGGACTGCCGCAGCTCAAGCTGGGCAAGGTGAGCCGGGCCTCCGCCACCCAGCGCGCCGGTCGAGCGGGCCGCACGCGCGCGGGCCACTGCGTGCGCCTCTACACCCAGCACGACTTCGACGGGCGGCCGGATCAGGAAGCCCCGGAGATCCGCCGCACCGACCTGGCAGAGACCGTGCTGTCGCTGCGCGCCTCGGGCGTGAAGGACCTGGCCGCGTTCCCCTTCTTCGAAGCGCCGCCCGCGCCCGCGATGGAGGCCGCGGAGACACTGCTGCGCCGGCTGGGCGCCGTGGACGCCCAGGGCAAGGTGACGGACGTGGGCCAGCGGCTGCTGCGCTTCCCCGTCCACCCGCGACAGGCCCGCGTCATCGTCGAAGGTGAACGCCGGGGCGTGGGCGCGGATGCCGCGCTGCTCGCGGCCCTCATGGGTGAGCGGGACATCCGCCGCGAGGCCCGCGCCAACCTGGGAGGCGGAGGACGCGCGGCCGCCATCGTCAGCGGCCCCTCCGACCTGCTGGAGCTGCTGGAGCGCTTCCGCGAAGCCGGACGTTCGGGCTTCTCCTCCGGCCGCATGCAGTCGCTCTCCCTGGACGCGGGCGCGGTGCAGTCCGTGGAGCGCGTGCAGAAGCAGCTGCGGCGCAACGTGCGGGAGCAGGGCTCGCGTCCCGGGCGCCCGGAGGACGTGGAGCAGGCCCTGATGCTCAGCGTGCTCGCCGGCTACCCGGACCGCGTGGCCCGCAGGCGGCGGCCCCGCTCCCCCGAGCTGCTCATGTTCGGCGGCGGCACCACCAGCCTGTCCGAGTTCAGCGTCGTCCAGGACGCGGAGCTGATGGTCGCCGTGGACGCCGAGGAGCGCCCCGGCCGAGGCGCCGTCGTGCGGCTGGCCAGCGCGGTGGAGGCCGAGTGGCTGTTGGACCTCTACCCCGACGCGCTGGAGGAGGTGGACACCCTCCAGTGGAACCCGGACGCGCGCCGCGTGGAGCGCCTCACCCGGTTGGCGTACGGCAACCTCATGCTGGAGGAGACGCGCACCCCCGCCCCGCCCTCCGAGGCAGCCGCGCGCGTGCTGGCAGAGGCGGCGCTCGCCGCGGGCCCGGAGCGCTTCGCGGAGCCCGAGGCGCTGGAGCAATGGCGCACCCGCGTGGCGCTGCTGGCCAAGGCCTTCCCCGAAGCGGGCTTCCCCACCGTGGACGCCCCCTTCCTGCGCGATGCGCTGGCGTCCCTGTGCGTGGGCGCGCGCAGCTTCTCCGACCTGGAGGGCGTGTCGCTGCTGGACGCGCTCTACACGCGCCTCACGCAGGAGCAGCAACGCCTGCTGTCGAACCACGCCCCTGAGCGCGTCACCCTGCCCGGCGGGCGCGGCGTGAAGGTGCACTACGAGCCGGGCAAGCCGCCCTGGGTGGAGTCACGGCTGCAGGACTTCTTCGGGATGGCGCAGGGGCCCAGCGTGGGCGCGGGCCGCGTGCCGCTGGTGCTGCACCTGCTGGCCCCCAACATGCGCGCCGTGCAGGTGACGACCGACCTGGCGGGCTTCTGGGAGCGTCACTACCCGGCGATCCGCAAGGAGCTGTGCCGCAAGTACCCCCGGCACTCGTGGCCCGAGGATCCGCGCCACGCCGAGCCGCCCGCGCCCCGTCCTCCCAGGCGCTGACAGCCCCCGCGACTACAGCCGCTTGTGCATCTCCAGGTGGTCGATGCCGGCCTCGTCGAAGACGGCGCCCACCGGCTGGTAGCCGTGCTTCTTGTAGAAGTCGAGCGCGTAGAGCTGCGCGTGCAGCATGATGCCGGTCACGTTGCGGCGGCGCGCCTCGTCCTCCAGCGTCGTCAGCAGCAGCGAGCCCACGCGCGACTTTCGGTGCGCCTGGAGCACCGCCATGCGGCCAATCTGACCCCACGTCCCGGTCTGTCCCGCGGGAGGCTCCGGCAGCTTCACCAGCCGGCCGGTGCCAATGGCGTGGCCGCCCTGGTACGCGAGGACGTGGTACGCCTGCGCGTCCTCGGCGTCGCGCTCGATGCCTTCGGGAACGTGCTGTTCCTCGATGAACACCACCTCGCGGATGGCGAGGGCCTGCATGAGCTCCGCCTCGCCCTTGATCTGGGCGATGGTGACGGGTGCCGGGGTGGTCTCGGGAGGCGTCGGCATATCGCCGGGCAAGGTACACAAAAGGCCGCGCCGCCAACAGGCGGAAAAAGACGCGGTCCCACGAGAAGTCCGCGCCCTGGGACAAGGTCGACTCCGCCCCGGCACGCCTCCCGCGCGGCCGCTCCGTCCCCTGCCCCCTGGGAGCGGACGCCGCAAGTCACGGAAGCCCCGCCGCGTCGGGTCATCCGGTTGCAATACCCCCTGCGTCGGATGGCGCTCCGCGACCTTCACGCGGAGCATGCGCGGACGCGCTCGGGGGAGGATCACACCGGGGAGGGCGTGGTAGGGTCCAGGACGATGCGTTCTCAAGCCCTCCTCGCCCTGTCCCTGAGCCTGCTGTCGACTCCCGCTCTCGCCCAGAAGGAGTTCTTCTTCGGAACGGGTGAGCCGCCCGTGTTCCGCGAAGCGGACATGGACAAGCGGTTCCTCCGCTCGCGCGTGTACCAGGCCCTCAACACCGGCACGCCCGACGCGGGCTGCGCGCAGCTCGTGGGCGCGCTGCTCACCATCGTGGGCGAATCCGGGCCGTTCCTGCACAAGCGCGACGAGAACTTCTTCGTGGATCCGGCGCTGATCCAGACCCTGAACACGCAGCTGTCCACCCCGCGCTTCCCGGCCAGCATGTTCCTGGTGTCGATGATGCGCCGGGTGCTCATCGACAAGAAGCTGCCGGCGGAGTGGCTGCAGACCGCGGTGGCGCTTGCGCCGTACTACCCGCCGCTCGACGTGGGCAAGCTGCGCTTCATCGCGGATGGCGTGAAGCCCGTGGACAGCTTCTTCTTCACGCTGCCCGCCATCCTGGAGCGCTACGACGTGGAGGTCCTCAAGGCCAACACCATGGCCGCCAGCGTGGCGGATGCGAAGTTCCGCGACGACTACCTGGACAAGGAAGTGGGCTTCGGAGGGCTGGAGTTCATCGACGCGAAGCTGGAGAAGCCCAAGAAGAAGAAGGGCCGCAACGCCCCGCCTCCGGAGCCGCCCGCGCTCGTCGCCCGGCTCGTCTACTACCTGCCGGATCCCACCCATGACGGTCCGCTCAGCGGGCTGACCTACGGCAAGCCCAAGGTGCGCCCGGCGGTGACCATCACGGCGCGGCTGAAGGAGTCGCAGTACCTGGACCTGGCGCAGCTTCCGAAGGGCTCGCGCGTGCTGCTGCGCGGCCGCTTCTGGGAGTACCGCAAGGCGCTCAAGGAGCTGGAGGTGCGCGACGCGCTCCTGTTCCAGGACCGGGACTGGACCCAGAATGCCGCGCTGGCGGACCCCGCCGCCGTGGCGGCCTGCCCGCTCGCGTTCAACGACCTGACGGGCACCGCGCCCGTCCAGCCGGGCGGCTTCGGCGGCAAGCGCTGAGCAGGCGTCCCGCGCCCCGCACGCCCATCCCGGAGGCGGCACCCTCCGGGCCCCCGCCCTGAAGGTCCGCCCCTCGTGACGGGGCCCCGCCAGGGTGGCACGGCCGCTGCTCCTGCCCGCGCACCCCTGTCGCGCGAGGCACGCCATGAAGGTCGAAGGTCAGGACGCCCCTTCCGGACACGAGAAGGTCCCCCCGGAGAAGGAGGCGTTCCAGCAGGTCCTCCAGCAGACGTCCCAACGCCGCGGTCCCCGGGGTCCTCCCGGGTCCCTCCCCCCGCCCGGAACGGTGGCCGTGGGCAGGCCGCCAGGCTCCCGCCCCACCCTTCCTCCAGGCACCACGGGCCTGACGGCGCGCATCCCGTCCGCCCGGGCCCTGGCCTCCGTCGTCTCGACCGCCCGCAGCGCGCTCGGAAGCCCGGAGACCCTCCGCCAGGCGCGCCAGGGCATGCACATGGAGACCCAGCGACTGGGCACCGTGCGCCACGAGGCCCAGGTCGAGGGCCGGGAGCAGGCCTCGCACCGGGCCTCGGAGTTGATTGCCCGCGAGCTGGAGCGCTCGTTCCGCGCCGAACCCCGCCCCGCCCCGCCCCCCGTTCCGCCCTCCCACGCGCGCGCGGACAGCCCCGGCGAGGGCGCCGCGCGAACCGCTTCCACCGAGGCCCGGAACCTGACGGCAGGGCCCTCCGGGAGCGCCGGTGCGTCCGACACGCCCGTCGCGCAGGTCGAGTCCACGCTGGCCCTCATCGAGAAGATCGAGGTCTTCGTGAAGTCGCAGCGACCGGCGCTGGGCCTGAGCCTGCGGGGCGCGCTGGAGGCCACCGTGGAGGTGGAGCGCACCGGCCCCCGCGAGGTGGCGCTGCGCATCCAGGGGCGCCACGGCCCCCTGCCCACGGAGGATGTCACGCGGCTGCGGGACGCGCTGGAGGCCCGGGGCCTGCGACTCAGCGTCCTCCGGGCGGAGTGAGCGCGCGGCATGTCCCGGCCGGTCGCCACGAATGACGAAGGCCCTCACGCCGGGGGCGCAAGGGCCTTCACCGCCACGGGCGCACTCGAGCGGGGTGGCGCCCTACTTCTTCGCGCCGGGAGCCGTGCTCAGTTCGGCGCGCTTGCCCGTCTTGTCCTTGTACTCCTCGGCCTCGGGCAGGGGCGCCTTCTTCTCCGCGATGTTCGGCCACTTGCCGGAGAGGTCCGTGTTGAGCGCCTGGTACTCCTTCCACTGGGCGGGCAGCTCCGACTCGGGGAAGATCGCCTTGGTCGGGCAGACGGGCTCGCAAGCGCCGCAGTCGATGCACTCGTCCGGGTGGATCACCAGGAAGTTCGCACCCTCATAGAAACAGTTGACCGGGCACACCTCGACACAGTCGGTGTACTTGCACTTGATGCAAGGCTCGGCGACGACGTAGGCCATTTAAAACTCCTCAGTGCGGATTTCCGCGCGTCCGTGGCCGCGCACAGTAGATGGTTGCGGCCGGGGTGGCATCCTGAATTTAGGGCTCTCCCCGGCCACCTTCCCCTGTCAGCCCAGCAAGCCCTGCGCTTGCAGCAACTCCGCCACGAGGATGGCGCCCTTCGCGGCCCCCATCTTCGTGTTGTGGGAGACGAGCACGTACTTGAAGCCGTTCTCCAGCACCCCATCCTCGCGGATGCGGCCCACCGTGGTGGCCATACCCCCGTGGGTATCCCGGTCCATGCGGGGCTGGGGACGGAAGGGGTCGTCCAGCACTTCAATCCACCGGGGCGGAGCGGACGGCAGGGCGCTCGCAACCTCGGCCCCCTTCCACTCGCGCATGGCCTGGGCGACCTCCGCCACGGTGGCCTTCTTGCCGAGCGACACGAAGACGGACTCGGTGTGGCCTTCCAGGACGGCCACCCGGGTGCAGGTGCAGGAGACGCGCACGTCGTGCGGGGTGAGCGCCGCGCCCGCGGCATCCAGCGACCCGAGGATCTTCTTCGTCTCGACCTCGACCTTGTGCTCCTCCTTGGGGATGTAGGGCACGACGTTGTCGAGGATGTCCAGACCGATGACGCCGGGCGAGCGGCCCGCGCCGGACATGGCCTGGAGGCTGGTCATCAGCACGGCCTTCACGCCGAAGCGTTCCGCCAGGGGGGCCAGCGTCACGGCGAGGCCGGTGGTGGTGCAGTTGGGGATGGGGACGATGAAGCCCTTCCAGCCGCGCTGCTTGCGCTGCGCCTGGATGAGCGGCGCGTGGCCCGCGTTGACGGGGGGGATGAGCAGGGGCACGTCGTCGTCGTAGCGGAAGGCGCTCGCGGCGGAGAACACCGGGATGTCGCGGGCGAGCCGGGGCTCCAGCTCCCGCGCCACGTCCGCCTCCACGGCGGAGAAGGCGATGTCGTAGTCCCTCGCCTGCACCGCGTCCCCGCTGAGCACGGTCATCCGGGCGATGGCTTCCGGCAGCGGCTCCGGGACGAACCAGGCCTGCATGCCGTTGGAGGCGCGCAGGGCCTCCCCGTAGGTCTTGCCGGCGGAGCGGGGCGAGGCCGCGAGCCCCGTCAGCGCGATGAGCGGGTGGTCCTTCAGGGCCGCGATGAACTGCTGGCCCGCGAGTCCGGTGGCGCCAATGAGTACCGCGCGAAGCTTGGCCATCGTGGAGGGTCTCCGGTGGGGGCGGAAGGCCGCTCCTTACACCGTTTCACGACGCACCGCATCCACCGCTCAGCGGTGGGCGTGGTGCTGGGGGCGCGTGTGGCGTTCGGTGGGATAGCCCCCCGTCACCCAGGCGTGGAGCCCCCCGGTGAGACAGACGGCGTTGCGCCCCCGGAGTCTCAGCACGCGGCAGATGCGGCGGATGTCGGCACAGTCCTGGGTGGTGCCGCACAGGACGATGAGTTCGTCGTCCGGCAGCATCGCCAGGTCGCGGGCGATCTCCGAGGCCGTCATGCGCAGCGCACCGGGGATGTGGACCTCGAACCGCTCCCAGTCCATCGCGTCCCGACAATCCAGGACGAGCACATCCTCGTCCCCCAGGCGCATGAACAACTCATCGCAAATGATGGTGGGCTCCACCGGGGCCTCCCCGAGGCGACATGTTCCTTCGAACATGAACCTTCGGGGTGGGGCCCCCTCTTCCCGCCTGCCTGCCCGCCTGCCCCCGCGGGCCATGCCGGGGGCTCCGGGTTCAGAGCCCGAGCTGCTTGGCGATGATCTCGTTCATCACCTCGCTGGTGCCGCCGCCAATGGGGCCCAGCCGCGCGTCACGCCAGTGGCGCTGGATGTCGTACTCCATCATGTAGCCGGCGCCCCCGTGGAGCTGGAGGCACTCGTCGGCCACGCGGCAGCACGTCTCGGTGGCCACCTTCTTGGCCATGGAGGTCTGCGCGACGGCGTACTCGCCCGCCACGTGCAGGCGCAGCGCGTGGTAGGTGAGCTGACGCGCGCATTCGCGGGCCGTGTAGAGGTCCGCGAGCTTGTGGCGGATGACCTGGAACTGCCCCAGCGTCTGGCCGAAGGCGCGGCGCGACTTCACGTGCTCGAGCACCGTCTCCAGCATGTCGTCCATGGCGCCCACCGCGCCCAGGGCGAGCGACAGGCGCTCCCACTGGAAGTTGCCCATGATCTGCGAGAAGCCCTGCCCCTCCACTCCCAGCAGGTTCTCCGCCGGCACGCGGCAGTCCTCGAAGAAGAGCTCCGCCGTGTCCGACGCGCGCCAGCCCACCTTCTGGAGCTTGCGGCCCACGCTGAAGCCGGGGGTGCCCCGCTCCACGACGAGCATGGACAGGCCCTTGTGGCCCCGGGTGGGGTCGGTCTTCACCGCCAGCACCACGAAGTCCGCGCGCACGCCGTTGGTGATGTACGTCTTGGAGCCGTTGACGACGTAGTGGTCGCCCTCGCGCCGGGCCGTGGTCCGCAGGCCCGCGACGTCCGAGCCGGCGTCGGGTTCGCTGATGCCCAGGGCGCCAATCTTCTCCCCCCGGGTGGCCGGGGCCAGCCAGCGCTGCTTCTGGGCCTCCGTGCCGAACAGGTGCAGGGGCCCGGTGGAGATGGTGAACTGCGCCGCCAGGCCGGCCGCCACGCCGCCGGAGCCGCACCGGCCCAGCTCCTCCAGGAGCACCGCCTCGTAGAGCTCACCGGCGGCCGTGCCCCCGAAGGCCTCCGGGTACTTCAGGCCCAGGAAGCCCAGCTCGCCAAAGCGGCGGAAGATTTCACGGGGGAACTCCTCACGGTCCTCCCACTCCGCCGCGAAGGGGCGCAGCTCCTTGTCCACCACCGCCCGCACCGTGCGGCGGAAGGCTTCGTGCTCCTCCAGGAAGACTCCGTGACCATGAAGCATCGTGTTTTCCGTCCCCTTGGGTTTCCCGGGCTACGCCCGGCAGGGCCTGACGCCCCGCGCCGCATGCTACCGGGACGAGAAGCGAGGCTGGGCCGTGTTGCTTCCTTGACCGAATCCTCCGGGGCTGCGTATAAACCCGGCCCCAATCACTTCCGGCGCCATAGCCAAGTGGTAAGGCAAAGGTCTGCAAAACCTTCATTCCCCGGTTCGAATCCGGGTGGCGCCTCAACAGACAAAGGCCCGATGCGGAAGCCACTTCCGCATCGGGCCTTCTGTTTTTCCCGTCCGGGGGCGCGCTGGGGGTGGGCCTAGCAGCCCAGCTCCACCGCGCCGATGTCCGGGGCCGCGCCGCAGAAGGGCTGGCCCACGTCCAGGCCCTTGTCCTGGGCGGCGGGCGACGGGGCGAACACGTCCGACACGGCCACGTCCCCTCCCGTGGAGGTCGCGTCCCCGGTGGCGGCCTTGAAGGCGTCCAGGGCCACGAGCTGCCCGTTGTGCTTGAACTGGGCACCCGCCGGGTAGAGGTTGGAGCCCATCTTCAGGCCGGGGGCCTGGCCGCCCACGTCCACGGCGATGGGGGCGTCCACGAGGTTGTTCTCCACGCGGAGCGACTCGGTGGGGCCTCCGGTGCCGTGGCCCAGCATGATGGCGGACTTCGCGCGGGTGACGGTGTTGTTCGCCACCACCGTGCCCTTGGAGTTCTCCAGGCGGATGGCGGTGCCCTCGCCGCCGCCCGCGTCGGTGATGTCGTGCACGCGGTTGCCACGCACGACGATGGCCTGGGGCACCGGGCCCTCGTGGTTGCCGCCCACGGCGATGCCCTTGGAGGCGTCGTACACCTCGTTGTCCTCCACCAGCACGTTCTTCGCGGAGTAGTGGATGACCAGCGCTTCGCCCCGGGCCGTGGCGGACTGCACGAAGCCGTGCATCCGGTTGTTGCGGATGGTGACGTCGTGGCACGTCTTGATGTCCACGGCGTTCTCGCGGTTGCCGAACAGGTGGTTGTTCTCCACCAGGAGGCCCGTGGCGGGCGGCAGCGCGCTGACGCCCTCCGGCCCCAGGCACTGCACGGAGTCACCGGAGTTGCCGTGGATGTCGTTGTTGCGCACCGTCACGTCGTAGGACGCCGCCTGCACGACGATGCCGTGCGAGTCCTGGTTGCCGGTGGTCCGCACGAAGTCGTGGATGTTGTTGTTCTCGATGGTGGCGCCCCGGGCGTTGTTGAACGTCGTGATGCCCGCCCCACCCGTCCCGTGGTGCAGCTCCGAATTGGCCAGCACCGTGCCCTGCACGTCACCTTCGAAGGCGACGCCGAAGATGGGCTGCGACTGCACGTCGATGTCGAAGCCGTCGAGGATCCAGTGGGGCCGGCGCACCTGCACGAGCGCGCCCGAGCCGCTGCCCGGCGTGAGCTTCGGGCGGCCCTCGCCCTGGAGGGTGATCTTCGCCTCCGGGGTGCCCGCCTTGACGTTCTCCCCCAGGACGACGCGTTCGGCGTAGGTGCCCGCCAGCACGCGGATGCGGTCGCCAGGAGCCGCCTTGCCCACCGCCATGGCGATGGTGCGCAGCGGCGCGGCCTCCGTCCCCTCGGCGCTGTCGTTGCCGTTGGGGGACACCACCCACTCGTGGCGGGGGGCCGCCGGCTCGGTGGCGGTCATCGCCTTGGCGTTGACTGCGGGCTGGGGGCCGGGCTCCGCGATGGGGGCATGGTCCGGGTGCGCCGGCATCTGGGCGGCAGGCGTGTTGGCCACCGGCTGCACGCCGATGGGGGGTGCCTTGCCCGGGGCCGTGGGCGTCTTCTCGATGGTGGGACCCTTGGCGTTGGGGGCAGGCGTCTGAGAGGAGCCCGAGCCCGAAGGGTCGGAGGAGCCGCCCGAGCCGCCACCGCAGGCGCCGAGGGTCAGGGCCAGGGCGCAGGCAGCCAGGGAGGTCACCAGGGTGTTTCGCTTCGTCAAGCCGTTGCCTCCGTGAATTCGCATGAACAGGGGCAACGCACGGCGTCGGCCGTTCTATTCACTGCCGGTCATCCCGGGCCAGACGCGCCGCAGGGGAAGGGAGGACCGTGACGCCCGACCGCGCGGCGGCTACGGTGCCGCCGCCGTGTCCAAAGCCGTCCTCCTCCTGACCGCCCTGCTGCTCGCCTCCTGTGCCACGTCGGCGCCCACCCCGCTTCCCGAGCCCCGGACCCAGGGACTGGGCGAGCCAGAGGTCTCCACGAGCGCGAGCCCCGCCGACGCGGGCGTGGCGCTCCCGGACGCGGGCGCCCCGCTGCTGGATCCGCTCACCTCCGGGCTGCCCGGGCCGCAGGACCTGAAGCGCCTGGACTTCCGCAACGGCGAGCCCCAGCTGCCCATCAAGCTCATGGAGGGGCGGGACGTGGTGACGTTCTCGCCGCGCGGCCGGATGCGCCTGCGCTTCGGCGGGCCGGGCGACAAGATGCTGGATGCGCCCGCGGGCTCCCGGTGGACGGTGCGGGTGACGCAGGGCGAACCCGCGCAGTGGAGCGCGCGGCTGCAGTTGGGGGAGTTCCGGTTCGCGGACAAGGCGGGCCTCCAGGAGGCGCAGGAGACGTGGCGCGCGCGGGGCGTGGCGGTGCGCACGCACACGCTGGGCTCGGTGTACGGCATCGCGGGGAAGGTCATCGACAACCGGCGCTACCTGCTGCTGACCGAAGAGGCGCTCACGCCCGAGGCGGCGGCGCGGGAGCAGGCGGAGTTGCTGCGCCGCTTCGGCCTGCGCACCACCCTCTTCGAGGAGGTCCGCAAGCCGTCGAGCGCCATCCTCGAGGTGAAGGACGAAAACGACGCGGTGGTGGGCCTGGCCCAGGACCGGCTGGACGCGGAGACGCCGGACGGCAGCGGCTTCGACGTGCGGCAGGTGGAGTACGGCGTGGGCTACGACTTCCACGCCTTCGAGGACCGCGCCTTCCGGGGCGCGCTCCAGTTCGCGGCGGACCGGAGCGGCAAGCTCGCGGTGGTGAACGTCGTGCCGCTGGAGGACCTGCTCAAGGGCCTGGTGCCCTCCGAAATCTTCGCGCGCGCGCACCCGGAGGCGCTCAAGGCGCAGGCCGTCACCGCGCGGGGCGAGGTGCTGGCGAAGGTGGGCATCAAGCACCTGGCGGACCCCTACCTGCTGTGCTCGGAGCAGCACTGCGCCGTGTACCGGGGCCGCACCGGCGAAGCGGCCAGCACCACCGCCGCGGTGGAGGCCACCCGGGGCGAGGCCCTGTTCAGCAAGGACGGGCGGCTGGTGGACTCCGTCTACAGCGCCGTGTGCGGCGGCCACACGGAGGACAACGACGTGGTGTGGGGCGGCCCGCCCGACCCCAGCCTGCGCGGCCGGCCCGACCTGCTGGAGGCCGCGCCGGGCGTGCCGGGGCCGTCCTCCCTCAAGGCGTGGCTGGCCACCCCGGACGTGCCCGCCGCGTGCCGGCTGTCCAGCTTCGCCCAGCCGACGAAGTTCCGGTGGGAGAAGCGCTTCACGCAAGCGCAGGTGGACGCGCTCACGCAGAAGCTGGGCGTGGGGCCCATCCAGGCCCTGAGCCTGTCCGAGCGCGGGGTCTCCGGCCGGGCGAAGCTGCTCACGCTGGCCGGCCTGAAGGGCGCCACCCAGGTCCGGGGAGAGCTGAACATCCGGCGACTCTTCGGGATGCTCAACAGCAGCATGGCCACGGTGGAAGTCGAGCGGGACGCCGAGGGCCGCCTCACCGGGTGGCTGTTCCGGGGCGGAGGCTGGGGCCACGGCGTGGGCATGTGTCAGACAGGCGCCATTGGCCGGGCGGAAGCCGGACACCGCTACCCGGAGATCCTGCGCTACTACTTCAACGGCGCGGAGGTCGCGCCCATCTATTGAGACGAAGCGGACAATTCGTGCGCACCGGGTGCCGTGCACGCGAATCTCTTCGTGGCTCCCGGTGTTGTGGGCCGCACGTTCGGGACTGAAGGGGCGGTCCGGAGGTTTATCATCAGGCCGTGGGCAAGGGTTCCTCGACAGACTGGCGGGAGCGGCGCAAGCAGCGCGCGCCGTGGCGCTATCTGGTGGCGGCCGTCCTGGCGCTCCTGGGCCAGGCAGCCATCGTGGGCATCGTGCTCCTGGCGTCCCTGCTCCAGACGAACCTTGCCGGCGAGAAGCGCCCCGTGCCCCGCCCCACGTCCGTGGCGGTGCGCCCCCTCACGTCGGACCAGTGGGCGAAGAACCGGGGCCCCACGTCCCCGCAGGTGAAGAACCGCCCCACCGAGAAGCGCGATCCGAAGGAGGAGAAGAAGCCGGAGGAGACGAAGCCCCAGGGCCAGGTGGTGGACGTGGCGCCGGGGAATGATCAGGTGTCCCCGGACGCGAAGTACCTGGCGGAGAGCAACAACACCGCCCAGAAGGAGACGCGCGCCAGGGACCAGACGGCCTTCTACCGCAACGCCATGCCCCAGAAGACGGCGCCCCAGAAGCAGGAGGGCGCGCCCACGGAGCAGGTGCAGCCGCCGCGCGTGTCCGGCAACAACGGCCAGGGCGCGGACGACAAGCCGAAGACGCAGGGTGGCCAGAAGCCCTCCTTCGAGATGCCGGAGACGCGCCGCAAGCAGGAGATCGCCATGAAGACGGATCCGCGCGAGCGCGGCCCGGGCATGGCGGTGAAGAACCAGTCGGAGAGCCACGCCACCCCGGGCAACGCGAAGCGCCTGCGCATCCAGCCCGGCGAGGGCGACGACAGCGAGGAGGACGGCTCCACCGGCCGCACCGGCTCGCCGGGGCTGGCCACGCTGATGCCCTCGCAGGCGGCGATGGACCGGGTGGTGGGCGCGGCGCCCAACGACATGCTCCAGGACCAGGAGGAAGGCGACGGCACCTTCCTCAACACGCGCGAGTGGAAGTACGCGAGCTTCTTCAACCGCGTGAAGCAGAGCGTGGGGATGCACTGGAACCCCAACGAGCAGCTGCGCGTGCGCGACCCGACGGGCAACATCTACTCCGGGCGCGACCGTCAGACGCTGCTCACCATCACCCTGGATGACCGCGGGCAGGTGAAGGACATCCGGGTGGAGAAGAGCAGCGGCCTGGACTTCCTGGACATGGAGGCCGTGTCGTCGTTCAAGCGCGCCCAGCCCTTCCCCAACCCGCCCTCCGGGCTCCTGAGCCAGGACGCGACGGTGCGCTTCCAGTTCGGCTTCTTCCTGGAGATGGGCGGCGGCCCGAGGATGCGGCTCTTCCGTCAGTAGCCGGGCATCCGTCCCAACGGGTGCTCGCGAAAGGGGAGGCAGGGGCACTACCCTGCCCCGCCGTGGAAGCCACCCTCGTCGACCGAAACACCGCGCTCCAGGAGCGCAACCGGAAGGTCCGCTCCGTCCTCCTGGCCATCCTCGTGGCCAACTGGGTCGTCGCGGTCGCGAAGCTCGTCTTCGGGCTGCTCGCCCAGTCCGCGTCGGTGACGGCGGACGGGCTGCACTCCTTCATCGACGGCGGCTCCAACGTGCTGGGGCTGGTCGCCATGGGCGTCGCGTCCCAGCCGGCGGACGCCGACCACCCCTACGGCCACGGCAAGTTCGAGGCGCTCGCGTCGCTGGGCATCGGCGCGATGATTGGCGTGGGCATGCTGGAGCTGGGGCGCATGGCGTTCGACTCGCTCCTGCACGACAAGCACCCCACGGTGTCCGTGACGATGGCGGGGGTGATGGTGCTCACGCTTTGCATCAACCTCGTCGTCACGCGCGTGGAGCGGCACTACGGGGAGAAGTACAAGAGCTCGCTGCTGCTCGCGGACGCGAAGCACACGCTGTCGGACGTGTTCGTGAGCGTCGCGGTGCTGGCCTCCATCGGCCTGGTGGCGCTGGGCTTCCCTCGCGCGGACGGGCTCATCGCGCTGGGCGTCATGCTCTTCGTCGCCTGGGTGGCCTACGGCATCATCCGGCAGGCGGTGGGCATCCTCTCCGACACGGCGCGCCTGGACCCGGCGCAGGTGTCCCAGCACACGCTCGCGGTGGCCGGCGTGCGCTCGTGCCGCGCCGTGCGCAGCCGGGGCATGGAGGAGAGCGTCTACGTGGACCTGAAGATTGAAGTGGACCCCCAGCTCACCACCGCGCAGGCCCACGAGGTCGCGGACAAGGTGGAGCAGACGCTGCACGGCGCCTACCCGCAGGTGGTGGACGTCGTCGTGCACGTGGAGCCGTCCGGGCACTCCTGAAGCGCGAGGAGGGCCACACCCCAGGGCCCTTCCGGAAAAGACGAGGGCCGCCTTCCCGACGAAGCAGGAAGACGGCCCCGGTGCGAACCGCGAGAGGAAGCCGAGCGCTACGCGACCTGCTGCGCGGGCGACGCGTAGTCCTCAATCGGCGGGCACGAGCACACGAGCTTCCGGTCCCCGAGCACGTTGTTGAGGCGTCCCACGGAGGGCCAGAACTTGTTGTCGCGCACCCACGGCGTGGGGAACACGGCCTGCTCGCGGGTGTAGGGGCGGTTCCACTCCGGCGCGGTGAGCGTGCGCGCGGTGTGCGGCGCGTTCTTGAGGACGTTGTTGTCCTTCGGGGCGCGGCCTTCCTCCACGTCGCGGATCTCCTGGCGGATGGCGATCATCGCGTCGCAGAAGCGATCCAGCTCCGCCTTGGACTCGCTCTCCGTGGGTTCAATCATCAGCGTGCCCGCCACCGGGAACGACACGGTGGGCGCGTGGAAGCCGTAGTCCATGAGGCGCTTGGCCACGTCCTCCACCTCCACGCCCGCGGTCTTCTTGAGCGGCCGCAGGTCCAGGATGCACTCGTGGGCCACCCGGCCGCGCTTGCCCCGGTAGAGCACCGGGTAGTGGGGCTGGAGCCGCTCGGCGACGTAGTTGGCGTTGAGGATGGCCAGCTTCGTCGCCTCCGTGAGGCCCTCGCCGCCCATCATCTGCATGTACATCCAGGAGATGAGCAGGATGCTGGCGCTGCCCCACGGCGCCGCGGAGATGGCGCCGATGGCGTCCGCCCCGCCCGTCTGGATGACCGGGTGTCCGGGCAGGAACTTCACCAGGTGGCTGGCCACGCAGATGGGGCCCATGCCCGGTCCGCCGCCGCCGTGCGGGATGCAGAACGTCTTGTGCAGGTTGATGTGGCACACGTCCGCGCCAATCAGGCCCGGCGCGGTGAGGCCCACCTGCGCGTTGAGGTTGGCGCCGTCCATGTACACCTGACCGCCGCGCTCGTGGATGGTCGCGCAGATTTCGCGGATCTCCTCCTCGAACACGCCGTGCGTGGACGGGTACGTCACCATCAGCGCGGCCAGCCGGTCCTTGTACTCGTCCGCGCGGGCGGCCAGGTCCTTGAGGTCGATGTTGCCGTTCTCGTCGCACTTCGTGACGACGACCTGGTAGCCGGCCATCACCGCGGAGGCCGGGTTGGTGCCGTGCGCGGAGGACGGGATGAGGCACACGTCGCGGTGCCCCTGCCCGCGCGCCTGGTGGTACGCGCGGATGACGAGCAGGCCCGCGTACTCACCCTGGCTGCCCGCGTTGGGCTGGAGCGAGCACCCGGCGAAGCCCGTCACCTGCGACAGCGCGTGCTCCAGCTGCTCGAAGATGACCTTGTAGCCGGCCGCCTGCGAGGTGGGCGCGAACGGGTGCAGCTTGCTGAACTGCGGCCACGTCACCGGGATCATCTCCGCGGTGGCGTTGAGCTTCATGGTGCAGCTGCCCAGCGGAATCATGGAGTGCGTGAGCGACAGGTCCTTCGCCTCCAGCCGCCGCACGTACCGCAGCATCTCCGTCTCGGAGTGGTAGCGGTTGAAGATGGGGTGCGTGAGGAACGCGCTCGTGCGGCGGACCTCCGGCGCCAGCGGGCTCTCCAGGTTGGCGGCCACGTCCTCCAGCACCACCGGCTGCGCGGACTTGTTCGCGCCCTGGATGAAGGCCGTGAGGATGTCCTCCACGTCCTTCGCGCGCGTCGTCTCATCCAGCGCCAGGCCCAGCGTCTTGTCGTCGATGCGGCGGAAGTTCATCTTCGCGCCTTCCGCGGCGGCCAGCACGCCGCGCACCTGCGCCGTGGTCAGCTCCACGCGCAGCGTGTCGAAGAACTGCTCGTGGCGCGGCTTGAAGCCCAGCTTCGCCAGGCCCCGCGACAGCACGACGGTGAGGCCGTGCACGCGCTCCGCGATGGCCTTGAGGCCGTCCGGCCCGTGGTAGACGGCGTACATGCCGGCCATCACCGCCAGCAGCACCTGCGCGGTGCAGATGTTGCTCGTCGCCTTCTCACGGCGGATGTGCTGCTCGCGCGTCTGGAGCGCCATGCGCAGCGCGGGCAGGCCCTGCGAGTCCTCGGACACGCCGATGAGGCGGCCCGGCATCACGCGGGTGTAGGCGTTCTTCGTCGCGAAGTAGGCCGCGTGCGGGCCGCCGTAGCCCAGCGGCACGCCGAAGCGCTGCGCGGTGCCCACCGCCACGTCCGCGCCGAACTCGCCGGGGGGCGTGAGCAGCGTGAGGCTCAGGAGGTCCGCCGCGACGATGAGCAGGCCGCCCGCCGCGTGCACCTTCTCGCCGAAGGCGCGGTAGTCGTGCACCACGCCGTCGGTGGCCGGGTACTGCACCAGGGCGCCGAAGAACTTCTTCGCGGACAGGTCCACCGTGCGGTGGTCGCCCACGACGACCTCCACGCCCAGCGGCAGCGCGCGCGTGCGCACCACGTCCAGCGTCTGCGGATGGCAGCCCTCCGCCACGAAGAACGCCGCGCCCGTGGTGTCGCCCCTGGCCGCGTGCAGCGCGAGGCCCATGGCCTCCGCCGCGGCGGTGCCTTCATCCAGCATGGAGGCGTTGGCCACCTCCATGCCGGTGAGGTCCGTCACCATCGTCTGGAAGTTGAGCAGCGCCTCCAGCCGGCCCTGGGCGATCTCCGCCTGGTAGGGCGTGTACTGCGTGTACCAGCCCGGGTTCTGGAAGACGTTGCGCAGGATGACGTTGGGGACGTGGGTGTCGTGGTAGCCCATGCCGATGAAGGACCGGAACACCTGGTTCTTCGCCGCGATGGCCTCCAGCTGCGACAGCACCTCCATCTCACCGCGGCCGGCGGGCAGGCGCAGCGGCTCCTGCGAGCGGATGGCGGGCGGCACGGTGCGCTCGATGAACGCGTCGAGCGAGTCCACGCCCAGCGTGGACAGCATCTGTTTCACTTCGGGGGCCTCCGGGCCGATGTGCCGGCCGGCGAAGGACTCCTGGTACTTCCAGTTCAAGGACATGGTCGGGAGGGCTCGCGTGAGGTGCGGAAGGAGTCGGCGTCCGAACGGGGTCGGAGCCTCGTGGAGCGTCTCTAACAATCCGGACGCTCCACTTCTTGCGCGAAGGGCTACTTCAGGAGCGCGCCGTACGCGGCGGCGTCCAGGAGCTTGCCCACCTGCTCGCCGTCCAGGGGCTCAAGCTCCACGATCCAGCCCTGCCCATACGGGTCGGTGTTGATGATGGAGGGGTTGCCGGTGAGCGCGTCGTTCACCGCCACCACGGTGCCGCTGATGGGCGCGTACAGGTCCGACACCGCCTTGGTGGACTCGATGACGCCGAACTGCTTGCCCTCCACCAGCTGGGTGCCGAGCTTCGGCAGCTCCACGTAGACCACGTCACCCAGCGCTTCCTGGGCGTGGGCGGTGACACCCACCACCACGGTCTTGGTCCCGACGCGGGCCCACTCGTGTTCCTTCGTGTACTTCAGGTCCTGCGGGATGGAATCGGACATGGAGACGGCTCCTCGCGTGCGTGCGGAGGGATGGAAGGGAATCAGGACTTCTTGAGGAAGGGGGTCTTCACGACGACGGCGGGCACGGCCCGGCCGCGGATCTCCACGTCGAAGGTGGAGCCCTCGGTGGCGAGCGCCGCGGGCACGTAGCCCATGCCGATGGGCTTCTTCACGGTGGGGCCCTGCGTGCCGCTGGTGACTTCGCCCACGCGGGCGCCGTCCTTGAGGATGGGGTAGCCGTGGCGGGGGATGCCCGCGCCGGTGACTTCGAAGCCCACGAGCTTGCGCTGCACGCCCGCGGCCTTCTGCGCGACGAGCGCGTCCTTGCCGATGAAGCCGCCCGGCTTGTCCAGCTTGACGATCCACCCCAGGCCCGCCTCCAGGGCGGTGTGCGCATCGTCGATGTCGTTGCCGTACAGCGCGTACTTCATCTCCGTGCGCAGCGAGTCGCGCGCGCCCAGGCCGCAGGGCTTCACGCCGTCCGGCTGGCCGGCCTCCAGGAGCGCGTCCCAGAGCTTCACCGCGTCGTCGGCGGGGCAGTACAGCTCGAAGCCGTCCTCGCCCGTGTAGCCCGTGCGGGAGATGATGGACTTCACGCCCGCGACCTCCCCTTCGGCGAAGCGGTAGGTACCGATCTTCGACAGGTCCGCCTTCGTCAGCCGCTGCACCAGGCCCACGGCCTTGGGGCCCTGGACGGCGATCTGCGCGAACTCGTCCCCCCGGTCCACCGGCGAGACGCCCTCCGCGCGCGCCTTCATCCAGGTGAAGTCCTTCTCGCGGTTGCTGGAGTTGACGCAGATGAGGATGCGCTCCGGGCTGAAGCGGTAGGCGACGACGTCGTCCACGAAACCGCCCAGGTCGTTGAGCAGGCCCGCGTAGACGGCCTGGCCGTCCTGGATGCGCGACAGGTCGTTGGAGATGAGCCGGTTCACCGTCTCCAGCGCGCCGGGGCCCAAGAACTCCACCTCCCCCATGTGCGAGACGTCGAAGAGGCCGACGGCGGTGCGCACGGCCTCATGCTCGGCGATGACGGAGCTGTACTGCACCGGCATGTCCCAACCGACGAAGTCGACCATCCGGGCCCCCAGCTTTCGGTGGGCCTCGTTGAGGGGCGTGCGCCGGGTCATTGACTTCTCCATGGCAGGGGTATGGCAGGGGTGGCGAAACGGCGCGGACTATAGCGGCGCACCTTCTCCGATCAAGGACGACGCGGAAGGTCTAAACTGCTCCGGCCATGAAGATCCGCAACTGCCTCAATCCCTCCCAGCCGTGCTTCTCCTTCGAGTTTTTTCCTCCCAAGACGGACGCGGGCGTGGCCTCGCTCCTGCGCACGGTGGAGGAGCTGGCGCCGTTGAATCCGGGGTTCGTGTCGGTGACGTACGGCGCGGGCGGCAGCACGCGGGACCGGACGGTGGACCTGGTGACGCACATCAAGGAGCACACCGGCATCGAGGCCATGGCGCACCTGACGTGCGTGGGCCACACCCGGGACGACCTTCGTGACGTGCTGCGCCGGCTCGCCGCGGCACGCATCGAGAACCTGCTCCTGCTGCGCGGGGATCCGCCCCAGGGGCAGCAGTCCTTCGAGCCGGTGCCGGGCGGGTTCCGCTACGCGGAGGAGTTGGTGAGATTCGTCCGAGAAGAGGATTTCAACTTCTGCCTGGGGGGTGCGTGCTATCCGGAGGGGCACATGGAGACGGCGTCGCGCGAGGACGACCTCAAGCACCTGAAGGCCAAGGTGGATGCGGGGATGGACTTCGTGGTGACGCAGCTCTTCTTCGACAACGCCTTCTATTTCGACTTCGTGGAGCGGGCGCGACGGGCCGGCATCAACGTGCCCATCGTCCCCGGCATCATGCCCATCACCAACTATGAGCAGGTCCAGCGCTTCACGCGCATGTGCGGCGCCACGGTGCCCATGCGGCTGGCGCTACAGATGGAGCGCGTGAAGGACCAGCCGGACGCGGTGGTGCAGCTGGGGGTCGCGCACGCCACGGTGCAGTGCATGGAGCTGCTGGCGCGCGGCGTGCCGGGCATCCACTTCTACACACTCAACAAGTCCCCGGCGACGCGGATGATCGTCAGCGCGTTGAGGGCCCGCTCATGAGCGGCCCGGGACCGCAGCTGCCGCCGGGCGACCCGCGCATCCGGATCTTCCAGATGGTGCGCTTCCCGGCGTTCTTCCAGCTCATCGTGGGCGTGCTGCACGTCACCTTCAGCCTGCTGGCGGCGGTGCTCGCGGCGCTCAAGGTGGCCTCGCCCTTCTCCGCCCCGGGCCAGGCGCCCGCGGTGCTGGAGTTCACGCTGGGCTTCACGCTGGCCATCGTGGTCGGGGTGGTCTGCGGGGTGCTGGCCACCTGGGGCGCCTGGAGCGCGATGAACCTCAAGGGGTACGGGCTCGCCATGGTGGGGGCCATCTGCGCCATGTACACGCTGACGCCCGGGTGCTTCGTGGGGGTGCCGGTGGCGACGTGGATGCTCTTCACCCTGCGCCGGGACGGGGTGCGGGAAGCGTTCTCGCCATGAACCCCCGCGCCGTGCGCACGGTGCGCTTCCTGCTGACGGGCCTGGGGAACGTGGGCGTGCCGCTGCTGGAGATCCTCCAGTCGCGCGCGTCGCTGCTGATGGAGCGCTACCGGCTGGAGCTGCTGCCGGTGGGCGTGGCGGACTCCGGCGGGGCGGCGGTGTCGCCGCACGGGCTGGACGTGGCGGCGGTGCTGGCGGCGAAGCGGGCGAAGTGTTCGGTGGCGTCGCTGCCGGTGGTGGGCCGTCCGGGGATGAGCGGACAGGCGCTGGTGCGCGAGGTGAAGGCGGACCTGCTGCTGGAGGCCACGCCCACCAGCCTGAAGGACGGGCAGCCCGGGCTGGACATCACGCGGGACGCGCTGCTGCGGGGGATGCCGGCGGTGCTCGCGAGCAAGGGCCCCCTGGTGCTGGGGTATCAGGAGCTGGCGGCGATGAGCGACCTGGAGTCACCGGGCCGCCCTCCCCTGCGCTTCAGTGGCGCGGCGGGCGCGGCGATGCCGCTGGTGTCGCTGGGCCGCCGCGACCTGGCGCTGGGCAGGCTGGGCCGGTTCGAGGGCGTGCTCAACAACACCAGCCACCTGTTGCTGTGCCGCATGGCGGAGGGCCGGACGTACGAGGCGGCGCTGGCGGAGGCGCAGGCGCTGGGCATCGCGGAGGCGGACCCCTCGCTGGACGTGGACGGCTGGGACACGGCGAGCAAGCTGGTCATCCTGGCCAACGCGGTGATGCGCGTGCCCACGACGCTGAAGGACGTGGCGGTGACGGGGATGCGCGGCGTCACGCGCGCGGAGCTGGACGCGGCGCGGGCGAAGGGCGGTCAGGTGCTGCTGCTGGCGCGCGCGGAGCCGCTGGCCGACGGACGCTGGGAGTGGAGCGTGCGGCCCACCGCCGTGGACGCGGCCCACCCCCTGGCCCGGCTGGGCGCGATGGAGATGGGCGCGGTGTTCCGCAGCGACCTGCACGGCGTGAACACGATCATCAACGCGGAGCAGGGCGCCCGGGGCACGGGCGCCGCGATGCTGAAGGACGTGCTGGAGATCTTCCCGGACTGAGGTTCCCAGTCAGGATTGGGGATTCAGCAGGCGGTCGAGGAGCGGCGCCACCAGTTCCTCATCGCGCAGCATCGAGCGCCAGCGGTGCGGAATCCCCTTCAGGCCGTACTGGAGGCCCGCGATGCCGCCCGCCACCGCGGCCGTGGTGTCCGTGTCGTGGCCCAGCCGGATGGCCGCCTTGACGACCTCCTCATAGGTGCGGCCCTTCGCCACGCAGTCGCGGGCGGAGCGCAGGCAGTCCACCACGTAGCCACTCCCCTTCCCCGGCGTCAGGTCCTCCGGGCGGACGTGCGTCTCCCATTCCGCCCTCGCGGGGTGCTCCTCCGGGTACAGCGCGCGGAAGGTGGCCACGGCCTCCGCCCACGGGTCCGCCGCGCCTTCCAACATCCGCCGCGCCCAGAGGCAATACACCGCGCAGCACACCTGGGAGCGCAGGTGCCCATGCGTGACGCGCGACTGCGCCATCGCATCCGAGGCCAGCGCCGCGTCCGTGCCCCGGTGCCACAGCGCCAGGGGCAGCACGCGCATCAGCGAGCCATTGCCGTTGTCCTTCTCTCCATCCGGCCCGGCGAGCAGCGCGGGCGTGCCGTCCCGGAGCCGTCCCAGCGCGTTGCGCGTCTGGATGCCCACGTCGAACACCTGGCCCTCCACCGCGAGCTAACCCCAGTCGTACCAGTTCACCAGACGCCGACCCAGGTCCTCACAGTCGAGCCCCTTCTGGTACGTCAGCGAATCCAGCAGACACAGCGCATGGGCGCCATCATCCGACCAGGTGCCCGGCGGCACGCCTTCGTGCGCGCGGTGGAAGCCAGGGGGCGGTGTGTATTCAATGGCCTCCGGCGCTGGAATCAATTCAGGACCGTGAAACTCATACGGGACACCCAGGGCATCCCCGATGAGCAGCCCATACAAACCTCCCGACATGCGCTCTTCGCGATTCACCATTCCTCCCTTGTAGTCCAGCGGTCATCCTTTTCAAAACCACCCTGACCACGAATCTTTCGCCATACACATACCCTCCAAAGCCATGTCCTCGTGGGTGGCGATGAATCAGAAAGCCAGGCGTAATCATTCACGGGGTGGTGTTTGCCTGAGGGGTCAGGGTTCACGCTCGCGACCACGGGCCGCAGTGAACGCTGACCCTGGACTTGTCCCAACCGCTTCGCTCCAGGTACCTTGCAAACCAGCTGAGCCGGATTGTCATGAAGAGCAGTTTTCCGGCTCCATGTGTCCCCCAACCCTGATTGAGTCGAGGTCTGCATGTCCGCCATCCGCCGTGTCCTTCCCTTGCTGGCTCTTGCCTTCGCCATCGCTCCGGTCGCGAGCTGGGCCTACAAGGTCGAATGCCAGAACGACTTCCTGGTCTATGTCTGCGGCGATGGCACGGTCATCCGCTGCCTGTACGACATGAATCATCAGACCGACTGCGATGATGACCCCGTCATCGCGACCATCGCCTGCGCTGGGAATGGCGGCTTCGTGCGCTTTGACCACTCCCCTGGCACGACGACGGTCGCCGAGTACATGGGGAACCTGGACCTGGCGGAGCTCCAGTGCACGGACTGTGACAACGGTGGGAATCCCATCCCCATCGTGACCGGTAGCTGGACGGGCATGTGTCAGGACAACACGGAGGCCTCCTGCAATGAGATTGAGGAGAGCTGCTTCGTGAAGGCCATGCAGTTCGAGTCGGAGTGTGAGTCCAGGGGCGGAGTGAAGGCATCGTTCTGGCACCTCGACTTCCCATTCCTCACGCAGGGCGCCCAGAGCACCCAGCCGTGAAGCAGGGGCCGCGCGCCGCAGTGGGACCGGCTTCCTCCTGGTGATGAAGTCCGTGGCGGGGGTGCCCCTCTTGGTCGCAGGCTGGACCTGAGGGGGCCGGGCCTCCCTGCCATCCCGGGCAGGGAGGTCCTTGTCGCGCGTGCTACTTCCCGGCGCGCTGCGCCGCTTCCAGCGTGTTCATCATCAGCATGGCGATGGTCATCGGGCCCACGCCGCCGGGCACCGGGGTGATGAACGAAGCCCTCTCGGCCGCCGCGGCGAACTCCACGTCGCCCACCAGCTTGCCGTCCGCCTTGCGGTTCATCCCCACGTCGATGACGACCGCGCCGGGCTTGATCCACGCGCCCTTCACCAGCTCCGGCACGCCCACGGCGACCACCAGGATGTCCGCCTGCGCCACCTCCGCCGGCAGGTCGCTCTTGCGGTGGCATACCGTCACCGTCGCGTCCTTCTGGAGCAGCATCAGCGCCTGGGGCTTGCCCACGATGTTGCTGCGGCCCACCACCACCGCCCGCTTGCCCGCCGGGTTGCACCCCACCTCCTCCAGCAGCCGCATCACGCCCCAGGGCGTGCACGCGCGCGTCGCCGGCCGGCCCAGCAGCAGGTTGCCCGCGTTCATCGGGTGGAAGCCGTCCGCGTCCTTCTCCGGCTTCACCGCGGAGATGATGGCGTCCGCGTCCAGGTGCTTGGGCAGCGGCAGCTGCACCAGGATGCCGTGCACCGCCGGGTCCTCGTTGAGCTGGTGCACCAGCGCCAGGAGTTCGTCCTGGGTGATGGACGCGTCCGGGTGGTGCTCCCAGGAGTTGAAGCCCACCTCCTCGGCGGCCTTCTTCTTCCCCGTCACGTAGATTTTCGAGGCGGGATCCTCACCTACACGCACCACCGCGAGCCCGGGGGTGATGCCGCGCTCCGCCTTCAGCCGCGCCACCTCCTCCTTGATTTCCGCCCGCACGCGCGCCGCCACTGCCTTGCCGTCGATCAACTGGGCCGTCATGCGGCGCACCTTATGCAAAACTGGGTGGATTCAAGGGAGCGAAGCGAACCCATGGGCGCAGGAAAAGTTCTCGGGGCGATGGTTGGACTCATGCTCGGCCTCCTCATTGGCGGGCCCTGGGCCATCGTGCTCGCCCTCATCGCGGGCGTGGCGCTGGGCCACTACTTCGACGAACAGAACGCCCCGCCCCCCCAGTCCCCCGAGCTGTTCTCCGACTTCCCCACCGCGCCCGAGCGCCCCCCGCCCCGCCGCACCGGCCCCATGCCCGGGGAGCACCGCGCCGTGGAGGCGCCGGAGGAGGATCCGCTCGACCACGCCATCGTCGCCCTCTTCATGGACGTGGCCCGCGCGGACGGCGAGCTGCGCCGCGAGGAGGTCCGGGAGATCCGCCGCTACTTCGAGGAGGTCCTCCACGCCGACGCCTTCACCGTCCAGTCCGTGGGCCGGTACCTGAAGCAGTTCATCGCCCGGCCCGCCTCCCTGAAGGCCGCCGAGGCGCTCGCCGCCTGCCAGGAAGCCCTGCCGGCGGACGAGCGGCTGCGCCTGCTGGACGCCCTCTATGAGATGGCGCTGGCGGACGGGCATATGCAGCGCTCGGAGACGGAGGTCCTGCGCCGCATGGCGGACGGCCTGGGCATCCCGGACGAGAAGATCCAGGCCCTGGCCCGCCAGCACCTGGGCGACGCCACCCCCCACTTCGAGAGCCTGGGCCTGAAGCCGGACGCCACCAACGCGGAGGTGAAGGCCGCCTTCCGCAAGCTCGCCGCCGCCCACCACCCGGACAAGTCCGCCGGCCTGGGCCCCAAGGCCACCGAGAAGGCCGCCCGCCGCTTCCAGGAGATCCGCGACGCCTACGAGACAATCAGGAAGCTGCGCGACCTGTAGTCCGGGTTAGAGAATGGGAACCCCATGAGCAAGCAGCCCCCGAAGAAGAAGGAAGCGGCCTTCCAGAACAACCCCTTCAAGTCCGCCATCAAGACGCTCCAGGACCAGGAGAAGCAGGAACAGCAGAAGGCCGCCGCGGAGGCCGCCGCGAAGAAGAAGGTCGTCGCCAGGCCCGTGAAGGCCGCCAAGGCCCGGCCGGAGGACGACGACGTGGGCCTCTTCTTCTCCGCCATGGACGGCGTGCAGCAGATGACGAACCGGGGCGAGGCCCCCAAGGTGAACCCGCGCCTGCCGGAGCTCATCGACGACAACGCGGAGGCCCTGGCCCAGCTGTCGGAGCTGGTCGCCGGCGAGGGCGGCTTCGACGTCGCGGACTCGAACGAGTTCATCGAGGGCGCCGCCCCCGGCGTGGACCGCAACCTGCTGCGCTCGCTGCGCCGGGGCGACTTCTCCGTGCAGGACACGTTGGACCTGCACGGCAAGACGGCCGCCGAGGCCCGGGGCGCCGTGGAGCGCTTCCTGTCCGACAGCCAGCGCTCCAAGAAGCGCTGCGTCCTCATTATCCACGGGCGCGGTTTGAACTCCAAGGAGCAGGTGCCGGTGCTGAAGGAGGGGATGAAGGTGTGGCTTGGGCAGAAGCGGATGGAGCGGCTGGTGCTCGCGTTCGCCAGCGCACGCCCGCAGGACGGAGGAACGGGCGCGGTGTACGTGCTGCTTCGCCGATAGCTTTACGCGTGGCCGTGGCTGTGCATACATGCCGCCATGGTTCGCGACCTCATTGACCTCCACATCCACGTGGGTGGCGCGGTAGCCCCGCACATCCTGTGGTCCATTGCCCACCAGCAGGGCTTCAAGCTCCCGGTCAAAAACTACTTCGACTTCGTCGAGCTCATCACCTCCCGTCCGGGCAAGGTGGGCAGCCTCGACGACTACCTGAAGATCCTCCACACCTGGACGGAGAAGATCCAATCCTCTCCCAGCGCCATCGAGCGCTCCGTCTACGAGGTGATTGGCAAGGAGTACCGGGGCAGCCGCGTCACGCAGATCGAGCTGCGCTTCAACCCGATGAAGCGCAACCTGTCCTCCGAGCTGGACCTGGACCACATCATCCACGCCGCGCTCCGGGGCATGGACCGCGCGGTGCTGGAGTACGGCGTGAAGGTGGGCTTCATCTTCTGCCTGGCCCGCGAGTTCGACCACAAGCTCAACAGCATCATCGTGGAGAAGGCCATCAAGTACCGCAACCGCGGCGTGTACGGCATCGACCTGGCCGGCACGGAGCGCGACGCCATGGAGCACAAGCCCGCGCTCGCGGAATACGAGGACCTGTACGCCCGCGCGCGCAAGGGCGGCCTCAAGTGCACCGTGCACACCGGCGAGACGGCCGGCACGGGCTCCGAGGGCCTGATGGCGGCGGTGGAGAAGCTCAAGCCGAACCGCATCGGCCATGGCATCCGCGCCGCCTACGACGAGTCCGCGATGAAGGTCCTGCGCGAGAACAACATCACGCTGGAGCTGTGCCCCACGTCCAACATCCACACCCGCGCGGTGGCGGACCTGGCCGAACTCAAGCACATCATGCAGACGTTCTGGGACCGCAAGGTGAAGTTCACCATCAACACGGACGGCCCCTACCTGCTGGAGACGGACATGCAGCGGGAGATCGAGATCGTCGAGTCCAACGGCCTGCTCACCCCGGAGCAGGTGGACCAGGCACTCGCGTGGGCGCGCGAGGCGTCCTTCATCCCCGCCTGAGCGCCATGTACGGCCTCACGCGCTCGCTGCTCTTCACCCTCCCGCCGGAGCCCGCGCACCGGCTGGGGATGTCCGGGCTCGCGGCCCTGGGGCGGATGCCGTCCCTGTGCCAGTCCATGCGCGAGCGCACCCTGGCCCAGGCCCCCATGGACCTGGGCGTGGAGCTGGCCGGGCTGCGCTTCGCCCATCCGGTGGCGCTCGCCGCCGGCCTGGACAAGGACGCGGAGGCCGTGGACGGGCTGTTCGCGTGCGGCTTCTCCGCCGTGGAGGTGGGCACCGTCACGCCGAAGCCCCAGCCCGGCAACCCGAAGCCGCGCCTGTTCCGGCTGCCGGAGCACCGCGCGGTCATCAACCGCATGGGCTTCAACAACCACGGCGCCGCCACCGCCCGGGCCCACCTGACGGGCCGGACGTGGAAGCCCGGCCCGCTGGGCGTGAACATCGGCAAGAACAAGGACACGCCGCTGGAGCGCGCGGTGGACGACTACGTGGCGTGCGTGGACGCGCTCGCGCCGCTGGGGGACTATGTGGTCGTCAACGCGTCCTCACCCAACACGCCCGGCCTGCGCACGCTCCAGGAGCCGGAGCAGCTCTCCGCCCTGCTGCGCGCCGTGCAGGAGCGCATGGGCCAGGTGGCGCCGGGCACGCCGCTGTTCCTGAAGATCGCCCCGGACCTCACCCCGGAGGCCGTGGACGAGGTGGTGGACGTGGCCCTGGAGCGCGGGCTGTCCGGCCTCATCGCCACCAACACCACCATCACCCGCCCCTTCGAGCACAGGCACGCCAAGGAGGCCGGGGGACTCTCCGGCGCCCCCGTGCGCGAGCTGTCCAACGCCGTCATCCGCCGCGCCTACCAGCGCGGCCGGGGCACCCTGCCCCTCATCGGCGTGGGCGGCGTATTCACCGCCCAGGACGTCTACGAGAAGCTGCGCGCGGGCGCCACCGTGGTGCAGGTGTACACGGGTTTCATCTACGAGGGCCCGGGCATGGTGGGCCGCATCCTGCGCGACCTGGGTGCGCTGCTGGCCCGCGATGGCTTCACCTCCGTGCGCGACGTGATTGGCGTGGACGCCCATCCGGGCACACCTGTCACGGCTTCCCCCTAGCCGCGTCGCGCCGGGGGACGCTGCCCCGCGCCATCCGCCACCGGACGGTCGCCGGCACTCCGGTGGCGGGCTTCAATGTCACGAGGGCGGCACCCACATGCCCCCGAGGACGGGTGTCCGTCCACCCCCAGGCTCCCCAACGTCCGTCGGCTTTCGTGAAGCCAAGGAGCGGACATGCGCGTGAAGGCCTGGTGGGCCGTGGTCGGTGTGGGGCTGGCGGGATGTGGTGGCGTCGAACCCGAGACGGTGGGCGAGCCGCGCTTGGGCGAAGCACCGGTCCAGGCCCAGGCGTGCGCCCCCGGGGTGGCCGTGAAGGTGAAGGACGTCATCGCTCCGGGGACTCCGCCGCCGCCGCCCTGGCGTCCCAGTCCCTACGGCCTGTCGGCGCTCCAGGGCACGCTCTACTTCGCGACGGACGTCGTCGGCGGGCAGTCCACGTTGTGGAAGAGCGACGGGACGACCGCGGGCACCGTCGTGGTGAAGGAGTTCCCTGACCAGGGCACCACCGGCTACCGGGCGCTGAGCGGCTTCACCGCCGTGGGCTCCCAGCTCTTCTTCAGCGTCGATGACGCGGTGCTGGGGCGGGAGCTGTGGGTCACCGACGGCACGGAGGCGGGCACGCGGCCCGTCGTGGACCTGACGCCGGGGCCCGCGAGCACGCAGTTCGCGGGCCCCGCCCAGGTGGGCAGCGCGCTGGGCTTCTTCCGCATCGTGCCGGTGGCGTCCTCGGGGAGCCGGCTGGAGCTGTGGAGGTCGGATGGCACGGCGGCCGGGACGGTCCGGACGGTCGACCTCGGCACGCAGTCGTCCCTCGTTGGGAACGTCATGCTGGCCGGCGGTCAGCGGCTGTTCTTCCTCCAGGACGCGGTGAACGGCACGCGGCTGTGGCGCTCGGATGGCACGGCGGCGGGCACCTCCGTCATCAAGGCGCTGGACGCGGGTGAGCCCCTGCTGAGCGACGTCCGGGCCACGACGGGCGGCATCGTGTTCGCGCTGCGGGATGGGGGCGACACGGAGATCTGGAAGTCGGATGGCACGGCGGCGGGCACCGTGCGGCTGGAGACGTTCGGCCACGTCTCGAGCCTGCTCGGCGTCCTGGGCTCCCACGTCTACGTCTCCTATGTCTCCTACGGCACGACGGAGGACCGGCTGAGACTGGCGCGCGTGTCCCTGTCGGGTGGAGGGAAGACGACCGTGACCACCCTGCCCAACCCCTTCGCGGGACAGCCCGGCGCGCAGCCGTACCTCCAGGTCGCGACGACGGCGGGCAGCAAGCTCTACCTGTCGGTCGCCATCGGCTCGCCGGGGCCCGCGCCCCGCATGGTGGAGCTCTGGGTAACGGATGGCACGGCGGCGGGGACGCTGCGGTTGAGCACGGGGCTGAGCACGTCGGATGAGAACGGGTCGCCCCTCTTCAATACCGGCAGCGGCACCCTCCTCTTCGGCAGCAGGTCCCCCGACGACGGCCAGGAGCCCTGGGTGACGGACGGCACGGTCGCCAACACGGGCCGCGTCGCGGACATCGGTCCGGAGGGAGGCTCCTCTCCCCAGTCGTTCACCCGCCTTGGGGATCGCATCTTCTTCGTCGCCAACGGTGGGCCCCCAGGCAACGCCCTGTGGGCCATGCCCGCCAGCGTCACCTGCCCTGCCCTGGCCCCCGAAGCCCGGTAGCAGCGCGAAGGCCCCTTCGGGGGCGCGGTGCGCCAATCCCAGACACGCCGGGCTCCTGGGCAGCCAGGGGTCTGCCCGCGACAGTCCCTCCCCGGCCGTCGCCGTGGGGCGTGCGTGGCCACTCGCGGTTGGTTAAAGCGGCGCCCATGCCCACCCTCCTCCTCAGTGCGAAAGAGCTGCGCGGCCTCTACACCGTCGAACTCGGACTGGAAGCCGTGGAGCGCGCCTTCCTGGCCCATGGCCGTAACGACGCGCTCATGCCCCCCAAGGTGTACCTGTCCCTGCCGAAGTACGACGGCGACTTCCGCGCCATGCCCGCGTTCCTGGACGGGGCCGCGGGCGTGAAGTGGGTCAACGCGCATCCGCGCAACCCGCAGAAGCACGGCCTGCCCACCGTGCGCGCCGTCTACATCCTCAGCGACCCGGACACCGCCTCACCGCTGGCCATCCTGGACGGCACGCTGCTCACCGCGTGGCGCACCGGCGCCGCGGGCGGCATCGCGTCCAAGTACCTGGCGAAGAAGCAGCCGCGCACGCTGGGACTCGTGGGCTGCGGCGTGCAGGCGCGGGTGCTCATCGACTCGCACCGCGCCCTCTTCGGCGGCCTGGAGCTGCTGCTGGCGGACGTGTCCGACGCCGCCGCCCAGGCCCTCCAGAAGGAGAAGGGAGGCCGGGTGGTGAGCCTCCAGGAGGCCTCCGGCGCGGACATCGTGTGCTCCGCCACGCCCGCCCGCGCTCCCGTGGTCCGCCGGGAATGGGTCCAGTCCGGCGCCCACATCAACGCCATGGGCGCGGACGCCCCGGGCAAGCAGGAGCTGGATCCGCGCCTGCTCGTCGAAGGGCGCGTCTTCATCGACGACGCGGAGCAGGCGCTGCACTCCGGCGAGGTCAACGTGCCCCTGCATGACGGCGTGCTCAAGGAGGAGCAGCTCGCCGGCACCCTGGGCCAGGTCGTCGCGGGTCGCAAGCCGGGGCGGACCGGAGACGAGGTCACCGTCTTCGACTCCACCGGCCTGGCCGTGCAGGACGTGGCCCTGGCCCGCGCGCTCTACGACGTGGCCCGCGCGAAGGGCGTCGGGCAGATGTTCGACCTGGTCGGGGACGCCTGAGCCATCCCACCCGGAGCGTCTGGGCGGGACAGGCGACCTGTCAGGACACCTGCCCCGAGGACAAAAAAGAGAGCGCTCGCCGGCACCTTGGAGTTTTACCGGCGAGCGCCCCGGGCCGCGTGCCGACTGGCAGGGCCTCGTAAAGTCGCGGCGGATGCGGATGCGGGCCTTACGCCCTCTCCGCGCCACCTTCATGTTCCGCGTCCGCCCCGCGTCCCGTATCTCCGGGCCCCGCGCTCGACGTCCGCTCCCTTCAAAACCCCGTCAGGTCCGCGGCGATTCCTGCACCGCCTGATCCGACGCCCACCACGGTGGGCACGGCGCGCTCGGGTCGCAACGCCTGTCGCGCCATTACCACAGGCTTCCTACCAATCTCCACGAAAAACGAGCTATTCCCATCTATAAATTAAACACACAGGGTGCGACGCTGCTGGAAGCCCCCGCCACCATACGAACGCGCCCGCCCCCAATTGCTTGAGGACGGGCTCGGATTATCCAGATCGGTCTGACATTTCCCGGCCCTGGAGGGCCGGTTCCACTCTCAGGGAAGCTGTGCGACCTGGCGGTACAGGGCGTCATGCTGACGCACCATCTTCTCCAGGGACAGCTCGCGGGCGACGAAGCCCCGGGCGGCCTTGCCCATCTTCCGGGCCTCCTCCGGGTGGTTCACGAGCCGCCGGAAGGCCTGGGCCAGCTGGGCGGGCCGCTCCGGGTCCACCAGGAGGCCCCGCTCGCCGTCCACGATGAGGTCCGGGTTGCCGCCCACCCGGGTGACGACCATGGGGAGGCCCGCGGCCATGCCCTCCATCACCGCGTTGGACATGCCCTCCGCGGAGGAGCACAGGACGCCGAAGGTGGCCCGGCCATAGAGCGCCGGCACGTCCGTGCGGTGCTTGAGGAAGTGCACCCCGTCCGCCACCCCCAGCTCCCGCGCCATCTTCTCCAGGCCGGACCGGCGCGGACCATCCCCCACGAGCCAGGCGTTCAGCCGGACGCCCTCATGACGCAGCATGGCGAGCGCGAGGAGCAGGTCTTCCTGCCGCTTCACGGGGTGGCTCATGTTGGCCACGTGGATGACGGTGGGGACGCCCGGGGTCTCCGGCGGCAGCGGCGCCTTGACGCCCTCCGCGGCGCGGGCGTCGAAGCGGGCCAGGTCCAGGCCGTTGTGGATGACGGAGATGCGCTCCGCGGGCAGGCCCTCCTCTTCCATGAGCAGGGTGCGGATGGCCCCCGCGTTGGCGATGACGTGGTCCGCCATGCGCGTCACCTGCGCGTGCAGCAGGCGGCGGGCCTTGCCCTGCCAGTGGGACAGGTCCAGGCGCCCGATGATGACCTTCGCGCCGGCGAGCTTCGCGGCCGGCACCGCGAGGATGCTGGAGTAGAAGTCGTGCACGTGCACCAGCTGCACGCGGTGCTGCTTGAGCCAGCGTGACAGCCGGTAGAGCTGCACGAGCGTGTTCGGCTGCGCGAGCGTGCCCTTGAGGGAGAAGACCTCCGGCGCGTGGCCCAGCTTCCACACCGAGCCCATCAGGGGCCCTTCCTCCTCCAGCACCGACACCTGCAACCGGTAGCTGGGCGGCAGGCCGCGCAGCAACTCCAGCACCTGCACTTCGGTGCCACCAATGTGGAACGACCGGGTGAACTGCACCAAACGGAGGGGCTCCCGCCCCATCCGTGCTTCCTCACGCCGCATGCCCAGACCCCTCCCACGTGGCCGCCGGCGCCTGCTGCACGGCCGGCTGCCTCCCCACCGCCAGGGCCCGCTCCCGTGCCTGCGCGATGCGGTGCGCGCTCGCGGCCAGGCCGAAGAGCACGTAGCAATGCGCGGACAGGATGTAGCCCGAGAACAAGTCACAGACGAGGTAGCCCGCCACCGACGCGAACAGCGCCCGCGCGAGCCACCCTGACTCTGGATCCGCGGAGGCCGCCGCCGCGCCGCCGACGGAGCCCCCCACGAACACCAGGAAGAACAGCAGGCCCACCCAGCCCATCTCCCCGATGACGTCCAGGAAGATGTTGTGCGCCACGTAGGCGCGGTGCGCTTCCGGCGGGGCGTATTCGAACCACGCGTAGCGGAAGCCGCCCGCGCCCACGCCCAGCAGCGGCTTGTCCAGGCTCATGCGGCTGGCCACCTGCCACGCGTACACACGGCCCATGGCGGACGCGTCCTCGTGGAACGTCGCCACCGTCTCGTTGCGCTGCCAGAAGCTCTTGGGCGCGAACACCACCAGGCCCAGCACGAACACGCTGCCCAGCACGATGGCCTGCATGCGGCGCTTCTCGCGGATGGCCCACAGCGCCATCGCCACCGACAGGCCGATGAAGCCACCGCGCGAGTGCGACAACACGATGGCCACCACCGACAGCACCGCGGACAGGCCGCACAGCACGCGGAAGAACCACGGGGTGCGCTTGCGCGCCAGGAAGGCCACCGCGAGCGGCACCACCACCACCATGTTCATGGCCATGTGGTTGGGGTCCGCGTACACGCCGACCCAGCGCGAACGGAAGCCCTCCACCATGTTCTCGCCGACGATGTACCAGTTGATGACGCCAATGGACGTCACGATGGCGCCCAGCACCATGGCCGCGCACATCGCCGCCAGCCGCTTGCCGGTGGTGATGACGTTGACGAGCGTCAGGTAGATGGCCGTGAGCTTCAAGAGCTCCACGCCCTGGAAGCGCGTCACGTCCGGGTTGACGGACCACGCCACCGAGCAGAACGCCAGCGACGAGAACGCCAGCAGCGCGATGCCCCGCGCGCCGTCGAAATAGACGGGCTCCGCCTTGCCCAGCCGCCGCAGCACCATCAGTCCGGCCGCCAGGCCCGACGTCAGGAGCGCCAGCCGCAGCGGCGCCAGCGCGGGGATCCACTCACCCGGCACCGCGTACATCACCGCCGCGAACCCCACGAGCAGGAAGAAAGCCAGCACGTCGCGACGCTGCCCCTGCGCGCCCGGTCCCATGAACTCCACCCCTTCGCTGTCGGTCGCTCGTCCCGTCACACGCGTGCCCCTGGCCCTCTTGGAAAGCCGTTGGCCGGCCACTCACGCCGCGGGCAGCTCGCGAAGGTGCGAGCCGACCGACGACACAAGGCCAGCGGGCGGTGGGCAAAGCAGCGGGCGTGCCAGGGGCTGGGGGCGAGCGAGGCCTGTGTCTACGGGCAGTTGCGTGATCGCCCCCGACCGGCGGGCCGGGCAAGGCTGAAAAAGCTACGGGACCGGCGCGCTCTCCATCGGAAGGACCGCGGAGGCGATGAGGTCCAGGCGCCCCTCGCGCAGCCACGGCGTGCCCAGCTCCGACAGCAGCCGCGTCAGCGTGACGTTCACCACCCGACGCAGCTCCTCCCGGGCGTCGTCCGGCACCGCGGGCCCCAGCACCGCCAGCGCGCGCTCCACCGCGCTCGGGCGCAGGCGCGGGGACTCCGGGCTGCCTTCGAACAGGCGCTGCCCCAGCTCCACCGTGCGGCCCAGCGGCACGGGGCGCACGTCCACGCGCTCCTCCAGGACGGCCATGGCCACCACCGCCGCCCACAGCCGCTCCACGCCCAGCACGTCCAGGGACACGCCGAAGCGCGCCAGCACGGTGTGGGCCGGGCCCTCCGCGCCGCCCAGCAGCGCGCCCAGCGCGGACACCTGGCCTTCGGCGCGCGCCAGCAGCACCTCCGACGAGGCCACCTCCCGCAGCGAGCGGAACGGCACCGCCTCCGCGCCCGGCACGCGCAGCGCGCGGCGGGGGCGCTTGCGGCGCAGGGCCTCCAGCGCCGCGGCCTCTTCGGGCAGCACCAGCGGCACGTCATCCAGCTTCATGAACTCCTGCTTGAAGAGCCGGTCCGCGCGGTACTTGAGCTGGAGCGTCAGCGTGAAGCCCACCTGGAAGACGCGGCGCAGGGGCGTGTCGCGCAGCGCATCCGGCGCCCGGGCCGGGTCCCCGCCCGTCAGGTGCTCCAGGCCCAGCGACAGGTAGTCGCGCACCCATTCGCCCACGCGGCGCACGGCGTCCAGGTCCCCCGGGTCCCCCAGCTCCGCGACGAGCACCGCGTTGGCCACCTCGCGCAGCTCGTCCTCCGCGTTCATCCGCTCCACGTCGGACAAGTCGCGGAAGGCCGCCTCCACGTAGTCCAGGTGCCCGCCCGTGGTGGTGAGCGCCGGGGCCGCGTGGCCCGCGGGCCGGGGCGGCACGTCCACGCGGCTGAAGAGCGCCAGGGCGTCCTCCAGCGAGGGGAAGCCCAGGTCGGCCAGGCGCGCGCGGCGGAACTGGAACGCCGTCTCCTCCAGCTCGGAGGGGATCTCCCAGCGCACCGCTTCAAAGAGGCGCACCGACTCGAAGGGGTTCTCCGCGATGAGGTCGTTCACGATGGCGCGCATGGCGGACATCTCCACGCCCTCCAGCTTGATTTCGACCAGGTAGCGGCCCTCCGGCGTCTCCACCGCCATGCCCTGGGGGTTGGCGTCCGGGTCCTCCTCCAGGTCGTACACGGTGGTGAACTCCTTGAGGAGCGTCTCCACCACCTCCAGGTCCACCGCGTGCAGCTTGCGCATGAAGTCTTCGGGTTCGTCCCCGCGCGCGGCCCGCAGCCACGTCAGCACCGCGTGGGGATCCACCTTGTCCTTCACCCACCCGCCCAGGTCCACGAAGGTGCGGAACTGCGCGGGGGACGCCAGTTGCACCAGCTCCGTGGAGTCCGCGAGGCCGACTTCCTGGATGGTGACGTACAGGTCCTCCGCGGGCAGCGAGCGCACCAGCGCGGCCGTGTCCTGCGCGTCGAAGAGGGCCTCCACGCGCCTGCGGGGGCTCAGCTGCATCAACCGCTGACGCACCTCGCGAGGAGCGAGGGGCGCAGCACCACCGTTCGTCTTGCCGTTCTGGGACACGCCGGGGGTGCTACCACAGCGTGCCCGGACCCGGGAGACTCAGACGCGGGTGGCCTTGCCGAAGGTGTCCAGCAGCGTGCCCCACACCTCCTCCACGCCCAGCTTTTCGGTGGAGGAGAACGGAACCAGCGCCTCGCGGGGCAGCTCCAGCTGCGCGCAGAGGGCGTTGAGCCGGGGCTTGCGCTGGGCCTTGGTCAGCCGGTCGATCTTCGTGGCCACCACGAGGATGCGGCGGTTGTGCTCCTGGAGATAGTCGAGCGTGCGCAGGTCCTCCGGAGACGGCCCCACCTCCGCGTCGATGATGCTCACCACCACCTCCAGCCGGTGACGGTGCTTCAGGTAGGAGGTGATCATCTCCTGCCACTGGGCCTTGTCCGTCTTGCTCGCCTTGGCGAAGCCGTAGCCGGGCAGGTCCGCCAGCCGCACCGTGTGGCGCTGGCCGTCGCGGTCCAGGTCCACGTCGAAGAAGTTGAGCGTGCGGGTGCGCCCGGGCGTGTTGGACACGCGCACCAGCTTCCGCCGGTTCGTCAGGGCGTTGATCATGGACGACTTGCCCACGTTGGAGCGGCCGACGAAGGCGACCTCCGCGGCGTGGTCCGTGGGCAGGCCCTTGAGTTCCACGGCGGTGGTGACGAAGCGGGAGTCGAGGATCTTGATCAAGAAGGGGTCACTTCTTCGCCGTGGCGGGTGCCGGCGTGGAGGGGGCCGCGTCCGCGCGCGGCTGCTGCTTGCGGGCGCGTTCGGCGGACCAGTGGTCGATGGCCTTCAGCGCTTCCTTGAAGTCGAACGGGCGCAGGGAGGGAGACGAGGCGTCATGGCAGGTGCGGCACTGCTTCTCCGACGGGTCCACCAGCCCCACCAGCCGCGCCAGCTCCGGGTCCTTCATCACGTAGGACGGGGAGTAGTACTGCCCGCCGCCGTGGCACGTCTCGCAGGTGACGCCGGTGAGCGTCTGCTCGCCCTGGTCCGGCGCGTGGCAGGACAGGCAGCGCGCGTCCTTCTTCTGCCCCTCCGCCAGCGTGTCCGTGGCCCGGGCGTGCTTGGACTTCATCCACGCGTCGTACGCCTCCGGGTGACACCCCTTGCAGCTGTCGGGACCCGTGAAGTCCGCAGCCCCGGCAAGACCGCTCGAAGCGGCGAGCAGGAGGGCGGAAAAGACCCGGAAGGCACGAGAACGCATGGCCCGAGCACGTAGCAGAGCCCCCCGGAGGGGGCAAGGCGTCTCGTTCGTGATTGAATGCCGGGTGGACACGCCCGTCGCTTCAGGACACGGACCTTGAGGCGCGGCCGCCTGATCCGCTAGGGAGGAGTCGAGATGCGCACCCCCGTCATTGCCGTCCTTTTCGCCGTCGCCGCCATCGCCGTCTCCCTGCCTGCTTCCGCCAAGCCCTGGCAGGGCATCGAGCCCGGGTCCTCCAAGAAGGAGGACATCGTGAAGAAGTTCGGCGAGCCGTCCCGGACCATGTCCCAGGACGGCAAGGAGATCCTCGCCTACTTCGCCAAGGAGGCCATCAAGGGCACCACCCAGGCCCAGTTCAAGGTGGACCCGGCCACCCAGATGGTGGAGCGCATCGACGTGTTCCCCGCGCCCGTCATCGAGAAGGACACCATCGAGAACAGCTACGGCCCCGCGTGCCCCGGGGGGGCGGCGCCCAGCACGCCCTGCTACCTGCGCAAGCTGACGGACGACTTCCGCACCTACTTCCTCTACGTGAAGCTGGGCGTGGCCATCTTCTTCAACGAGGACGGCAAGACGGTGCAGTCCTTCGTCTTCACCACGCCCAAGGCCGCGAAGTAGCCCGCCCCGTGCACGTCTTCGGGCTGACGGGGGGCATCGCCTCAGGCAAGAGCACGGTGAGCCGCATGCTGCGCGAGCTGGGGGCGCGCGTGCTGGACGCGGACGTCATCGCCCGCGAGGTGGTGGAGCCCGGCACGCCCGGCCTCCAGCGCATCCGCGAGCGCTTCCCCGGCGTGGTGGGCCCCGACGGCCGCCTGGACCGGGTGAGGCTGGGCGCCCACATCTTCGCGGACCCCCAGGAGCGCGCCGCCCTCAACGCCATCGTGCACCCCCAGGTGCGCGCCGCCTTCCTGGAGAAGCTCCAGGCGCTGGAGGCGGAGGGCCTCACCCACGTCGTGTACGACGTGCCGCTCCTCATCGAGACGGGCCTGCACGCCGCCATGGAGGGCGTGGCCGTGGTGTGGGTGCCCCGGGACGTGCAGAAGGCGCGGCTGATGGCGCGCGACGGGCTGGACGCCGACGCGGCGGAGGCGCGGCTCGCCGCGCAGATGGCCCTGGACGACAAGCGCGCGCACGCCACCTGGGTCATCGACAACAGTGGCGCGCCGGAGTCCACCCGTCCCCAGGTGGAGGCGGTGTGGCGGGCGATGCTCGCGCACGGCTGACACCGGGCGGGTATGCTGCGCCGCGAATGAGCGCCACGCCCAGGAAGAGTCCCGCAGGCACCTACTTCATCACCGGCTACCCGGGCTTCATCGGCAAGCGGCTGGTGGAGCACATCGCGAAGGAGGACCCCCAGGGGCACATCTACGCGCTGGTGCAGCCCAAGGCCTTCAAGGAGGCCCAGGCCCTGGCGGCGAAGGTGCAGGGCGCCAAGGTGGAGCTGCTCACCGGCGACGCGGTGGACATGCACCTGGGCCTGTCCGGCGAGGAGTACCAGCGCCTGTGCGAGCGGGTGACGGACATCTTCCACCTGGCGGCGGTGGCGCAGCTGGGCGTGCCCAAGGAGACCGCGTGGCGGGTGAACGTGGACGGCACCCGCAACCTGCTGGAGCTGGCGCGCGACTGCGAGAACCTGTCGCGCTTCAGCCACTTCTCCACCTGCTACGTGTCCGGCGACCGGGTGGGCGTCATCGCCGAGGACGAGCTGGACCGGGGCCAGTCCTTCCGCAACGCCTACGAGGAGACGAAGTTCCAGGCGGAGCGGCTGGTGCAGCGCGCCTCCGCCACCCTCCCCGTCACCATCTTCCGCCCCTCCAGCGTGGTGGGCGATTCACGCACGGGGGCGATCGATCGCTTCGAGGGCCCCTACTACCTGGGCATCCTGCTCGTCACGTCGCCGCTGGTGGTGCCGCTGCCGCTGCCGGGCAACGGCGTGGCGCCCCTCAACGTCGTGCCGGTGGACTTCGTGGTGGAGGCGGTGTGGCGGCTGTCGCGGGATGAGCGCGCGAAGGGCCGCACCTTCCACCTGGTGGACCCCAACCCCATGAGCGCCCGGCGCGTGTACGAGCTCATCGCGGAGAAGTCCCACAAGAAGCTGCCGCGCTTCAACCTGTCCGCGCGCGCCGCGGACGTGATGCTGCGGCTGCCGCTGCTGGAGAAGCTGGCCCGGCCCCAGCGCGCGGCCATCAGCTACGTGAACCACCTGGCCATCTACAACTGCCACAACACGCTGGAGCTGCTGGATGGCACCGGCGTGCGGTGTCCGCCGCTGTCCACGTACCTGGATCAGCTCGTGGCCTACGTGCGCGAACAGTACAAGCAGCGGCGGGAGGGCGCGGAGGTGGAGGATCCGCTCGACCACGCGCCCCCGCCTCCGCAGGACGAGGGCGCCGCGCCCCGCACGCGCCGCTGAGCAGCGTTGCACGCGGGAAGCAAGGGGCGGCGCGGCGCGGCCCCTCCGCCCGCGCTCACCCGGCTGCTGGGCGACTTCCTCCTCGGGCACGGCTTATTCCAGACTGACAATTGTTACTGGATTGCTAACGCAAGGATGTTGGGGACCCCCTCTTTTCAACGATCCAGTGTCCTGGTTAGCATGCGCTCCCACTTGAATCCGATCCGGTGAAGACAACCGCGTTCGGAACGGTGGGTTGGAGAGCGGCTTTTGCCAGGAATTGTTGACACGGAATTCGCATCAGCCACCCCTGACGTGGGTGTGGCGTTCCGCCTGTCCGGCTCCGAGGAGCGCTTCGCGCCCTCCGCGCGCGCCCCCTCTCCCCTGACTTCCTCCACCGCGTCCCGCTGTCGCCTCCATGCGACCCCGGGCGTTGGGATGCGTTCTCAATTGGGCTGTCCACCCGCGGTCCTCCAGCCGTAGCCGTAGGGGAGCCGCCGCCCCCGGCGCGCTCCCGCAACCGTCGTCGTCTCTCGCAGTCCCCTCGTCCGGCAGTTCATTACCCCCAAGAAGGAAGGCGCATGCGTCTCAGGGAAAAGCTTTTGACCAGCCTGCTGCTGGTGCCCATGGCGGGCACCAGTGCGTGGGCCAAGGAGCGGTCGAACTACGACGCGTTCCTGGAGCAGAAGGAGTCGCGCTCGCTGGCCGTGGACCCCACCACGGCGGTGTCGCGCGGTCTTCGCGTCGAGCAGACCGAGCAGCGGCTCGGCGTGCCCACGTTCGCGTGGGCGACGCAGGATGGCGCGCAGTCCAAGTCCGTCATCCGCAACGGCATGACGGCGGAAGGCGCGGCGCGCGCGCACCTGCAGACGGTGGCGGACAGCTACCGCCTGACCCGCGATGACGTCGCCAGCGCCACGCTGCGCGCGGTGCACAACACGGGCAAGGGCCCGATCATCGCCACCTTCCACCAGACGGTGGGCGGCATCCCGGTCTTCCGCAACGAGATCAAGGTCATCATGGGCCAGGACCTGCGCCTGGTGGCCGTCAGCGGCTACCTGGCCCCGTCCGAAATGACGCTCAACGCGCGCCTGAAGGCCCGCGGCGCGGGTTCCTTCCGCCTGGGCGCCTCGGAGGCCGTCTCCGGTGCGTTCAAGGACCTGACGGGCACCGGCGCGCAGGCCGCGTCGTTCGTCAACACCGGCACGCAGGGCGAGTACACCTTCTTCGAGCTGGCCCCGTCCGCGCAGGCGTCCCTGTCGCAGGGCCTGACCACCCCGGCCCGCGCCCGGCAGGTGTTCTTCACGCTGTCCGGCGCGCTCGAGCCCGCCTGGTACGTGGAGGTCAACGCCGGCCCGAAGGCCGCGCGCTCCAGCCAGTACTTCGGCTACGTGGTGTCGGCGACCACCGGCCAGGTGCTCTTCCGCAACGACCTGACGGCGGACGTGGGCGGCACGCCCTTCACCTACAAGGTCTGGGCGGACACGACGTCTCCGTTCATCCCGGAGGACGGTCCCCAGGGCAACGACGCGACCCCGCACCCCACGGGCCTGCGCGACGGCTTCCAGCTGCCCCTGAACCGCCCGCAGAGCGACATCACCATCGCCAACACGCCGTTCACCAAGAACGACCCGTGGCTGCCGGCGAACGCGACGCAGACCACCGGTAACAACGTGGACGCGTACGCGGACCTCGCGGCGCCGGACGGCTTCACGCCCGGCACCGCGGACCTGCGCCCGGAGACGACGGCGGCCAACACCTTCGGCCACGTCTTCGACCAGAACCTGGCTCCGAACGCCAACGCCACGCAGATCAAGGCGGCGGTCGTGAACCTGTTCTACGTGAACAACTTCCTTCACGACTGGTTCTACGACGCCGGCTTCGACGAGGCCGCCGGCAACGCCCAGTCGTTCAACTTCGGCCGTGGCGGCGCGGAAGGCGACCCGCTCCAGGCCCAGGGCCAGGACTACGGCGGCCGCAACAACGCGAACATGAGCACGCCGGCCGACGGTGCGTCGCCGCGCATGCAGATGTACGTGTTCGACGGCACGCCCGAGCTGAACGTGACGGCGCCGGCGTCGCTCGCGGGCAACTACGACTCCGGTTCGGCGTCGTTCGGTGCCCAGGTGTTCGACGTGACGGGGGACGTCGTCGCGGCCCCCAACAACGGCTGCGCGCCCTTCGAGGCAGGTGCCTTCCAGGGGAAGATTGCCCTCATCGACCGCGGTGCCTGCGACTTCTCCGCCAAGGCGCTGAACGCGCAGAACGCGGGCGCCATCGCGGCGGTCATCGGCAACAACGCGCCGGGCGAGGCTCCCGGACTGGGCGGCGCGAACCCCGCGGTGACCATCGCCACGCAGTCCATCACCCAGGCCGCCGCCATCGAGTGGAAGGCGGCGCTGGCGACGGACACCGTCACGGTGAAGATGCGCCGCGTGGCGGCGCTGGACCGCGACGGCACGCTCGACAACGGCATCATCGCCCACGAGTGGGGCCACTACATCAGCAACCGCCTCATCGGTAACGCCGCGGGCCTCAGCAACAACCAGGGCCGCGCGATGGGCGAGGGCTGGGGCGACTTCCACGCGCAGATCATGCAGGTGCGTGAGAGCGACCGGACCAAGCCCGGCAACGCCCAGTACCAGGGCGTCTACACCAACGCCGGCTACACCTCCAGCGGTGGCAAGAACAACGGCTACTACTTCGGCATCCGTCGCATCCCCTATTCGACGGACCTCACGAAGAACGCCCTGACGTTCAAGCACATCCAGAACTTCACCGCGCTGCCGGCCGAGCAGATGTCGGGCACGGTGACGGGTGAGATCAACAGCCAGGTCCACAACAGCGGTGAGATCTGGGCCACGATGCTGTGGGAGGCCTACGCGAGCCTGCTGAACGCGCACCCCTTCCAGGAGGCCCAGGACCGCATGAAGCGGTACCTGGTCGCCGCCTACAAGGCGACGCCGAACGCGCCCACCTACATTGAAGCGCGTGACGCGCTGTGGGCCGTGGCCCTGGCGTCGGACCCGGCGGACTACCAGCGCTTCGTGGCGGCGTTCGCCAAGCGCGGCGCGGGTCACGGCGCCAAGGCGCCGGACCGCAACTCCTTCGACCACATCGGCGTGACGGAGAGCTTCTCGGCGGGCGGCAACCTGGAGGTCGTCAGCATCAAGCTGGATGACAGCCAGCTGGGCTGCGACCACGACGGCGTCCTCGACGTCGACGAGCAGGGTCAGCTCAAGGTCACCGTGCGCAACGTGGGCGGTGGCGGACTGAGCGCCTTCAGCGGCACGGTCAGCACCTCCAGCACCACGGCCACCCTGGGCTTCCCCAGCGGCAACCAGATCAACGTCCCCGCGCTGTCGCGCGGCGCGCAGGCCACCGTCACCCTGCCGGTGGTCCTCACGGCGACGTCCGACGACCTCGCCCGCGCGGGCCTGAAGATCGTCTTCGACTCCCCGGAGATCCCGCCGGCGGCGAAGACGGTGACGTTCGACCCTCGCGTCAACTACGACGACGTGCCCGCGGTCAGCAACACGGAGGCCTTCGAGTCCGGCCTGGCGTCCTGGACGCTGTCGCAGAACCTGTCCTCGTCGGGTGACTTCACGCTCGAGGGGCCGGTGGAGAACCGGTACGCGCACGGCACCAACCCCGCCGCGGCGACGGAGATCACCCTCACCAGCCCCTGGATGTCGGTGGACGATGCCGCGGACTTCACCATCAGCTACAAGTACCGTCACTCCTTCGAGGAGGACTACTCCACGGGCGCGGCCTACGACGGCGCGGTGCTGGAGTTCACGGTCGACGGCATCGACTGGATCGACCCCTGGGATCTGTACCCGGTGGTGGACGCGGATCCGGGCTACACGGCGTACATCTCCGAAGGCGGCCTGAACCCCATCGAGGGTCGCGCGGCCATGGCGCTGGCGAGCGCGGGCTTCCCGGCCTTCACGTCCGCGAGCATCAACTTCGGGACGTTCTTCCCGGACCTGGGCCTCAAGAACGTGCGCTTCCGCTTCCGCGTCGCCGGCGACATCGCGGTGGGTGCGTACGGTCTGGACGTGGATGACGTGGCGTTCACCGGCGCGACGCCGGTGTTCGCGTCGCAGGCGCCGCAGGCGGCGTCGGGCGGCACCTGCAACCTCCGCCCCATCGCCAACCCGGGCCCGTCGCGGGTGGCGCTGCAGGCGGTCCCCGAGGCCAGCATCGTCGGTGGGGTGTACACGCGCACCACCATCCCCCTGAACGGCACGGGCAGCTTCGACCCGGACGCCGCCGCCGGTGACACGCTCACCTACGCCTGGACCCAGGTCGGTGGCGCCACGCCCGTGACGCTGACGGGCGCGGACACCGCGACGCCCAGCTTCGTGGCGGACGTGGACTACAGCGACACCCTCGCCTTCCAGCTCGTCGTCACCGACGCGGCCGGCAAGACGAGCGCCCCGAAGACGGTGCAGATCGAGATCATCGACGTGAACCAGCCGCCGGTCGCCGTGGCCACCGCGCCCGCGACGGTGAACGAGCGTGACACCACGCCCGTGACGCTGGACGCGTCGGGCTCCTCGGACGCGGACCGCGTGGACGCGGCGTCCCTGGGCTTCACCTGGACGCAGACGGGCGGCACGCCCAAGGTGACGCTGACCAACGCCAACCGCGCCAAGGCCACGTTCCTGGCGCCCGAGGTGACGGCGGACACGCAGCTCACCTTCACGGTGAGCGTGACGGACGGCACCGCGACGGTGTCCAAGGCCGTCTCCGTGACGGTGAAGAACGTGGACCGCGCTCCGGTGGCCAACGCCGGCGCGGACTTCGACGCGGACGCCCGCTCCACCGTGACCCTGGCCGGCTCCGGCTCGGACGCGGATGGCACGGCGGTGACGTACCTCTGGGAGCAGACCGCGGGCGCGGCGGTGACCCTGACGGGCGCTGACACGGCCACGGCGGGCTTCACGGCGCCGGACGTCAACACCGCCACCGAGCTGACCTTCCAGCTCACGGTGACGTCGGGCGGCCAGTCCACCACGGACCTGGTCAACGTCACGGTGCGCAAGCTGAACCGTCACCCGGTGGGCGAGGCTCCGGCCGCGATCTCCGCGGACGAGGGCAGCAACGTGGAGCTGGACGCTTCCGGCATCACGGATCCGGACGGTGACGCGCTCACCTACGCCTGGACCCAGGTCGGTGGCCCCGCGGCGCTCAACGTCACGGGCACGGACGCGGCCACGCTGAAGTTCACCGCGCCGCAGGTCCAGGCCGACACGGCCCTGGCCTTCAGCCTGTTGGTGAAGGACGTGGAAGGCGCGACGGTCGGTCCGTTCGTCCACACGGTGACGGTGAAGCAGGTGAACCAGGCGCCGGTCGCCAAGGCCCGGGTCATCTCGGGCGTGCGTGGCGGTGAGCTGGTGCGGGTGGACGCCTCGACGTCCTCCGACCCGGACAACGAGACGCTGACGTACGCGTGGACGCAGACGGCGGGCTCCTCCGTGAGCCTGACGGGGGCGAACAGCGCCGAAGCCAGCTTCACGCCGGCGAAGAAGAAGACCGCGGAGACCTACGCCTTCACCGTGACGGTGACGGACGCGGCCGGTGCCAGCAGCACCGCCGACGTGCAGGTCAACGTGCCGAAGTTCGAGGAAGAGGGCGGCGGCTGCTCGTCCGCCGGCGGCTCCGTGGGCGGGATGGCTCCGCTGATGGCGCTGTTCGCGGCCATGGGCCTGCTGCGCCGTCGCAGGTCGGCGTAAGGCACCCAACGGCTTCGGCAATCTGAAGCCCTGAAGTGAACGAGGGGCGGTTCCCGACACGGGAGCCGCCCCTCTCTTCTTTCCACCGGACACCCGCGCGCGGGGGGCGGTAGGCTTGGCCGCCTCATGGCACGCACGTTCCAGGTGGGAGACACCTTCACGCACGTCCGCCAGTGCGACCGGCTGCGGCCGGTGTATTACGCGGGCGCTTCCGGGGACTACAACCCCATCCACATCGACCCGGAGGTGGGCAAGCTCGCCGGCTTCGACGGCGTCATCCTCCAGGGCCTCTGCACGCTGGGCTGGGCCGTGGAGGCCGTGGCCGTCTTCGTGGGGGACCCGGGCCTGGTGCGCCGCGTGCGGGTGCGCTTCTCCCGGCCGGTGCTGCCCGAGGACACCGTCACCTTCCAGGGCCGCGTCGTCGCCATCGCGGATGGCCGGCTGCGCACGGAAGTCACCGCCACCAACCAGCGCGGCGAGCCCGTCCTCCGGGGCGCCGTCGTCGAAACCTCGCTCGGATAGCCATGGCCCTGGACCCGAAGTTCGTCGGCCGCTCCTACGGCCCCTTCACGTATGAAATCGGCCGGGAGAAGCTGCGCGAGTTCTCCCTCATCCTCGCGGGCTCCGTGCCCTCCGCGGGCACCTTCGGCGAGCCGCCCGCCCACGTCAGTCCCCTGCTCTACGCGGACGACGCGGCGAAGGCGGGGCCCTACGGCGACGTCATCGCCTTTCCCAGCTTCGCGGTGGTGTTCGCCATCCGCCCCTTCAGCGCCGCCATCGCGGATCCGGAGCTGGGCGTGGACCGCGTGCGGCTGGTGCACGGCGAGCAGGAGCTGGAGTTCCTGGGCGTGATGCGCCCCGGGGACGTGCTCACCACCACGGGCCACATCCGCGAGCTGTACCGCAAGGCCGGGATGGACTTCCTCGTCGTCGCCACGGAGACGCTCAACGCGCGCGGCGAGCCGGTGGTGCGCGGCGTGTGGACGGCCGTCATCCGCCCCGCGTAGGCACGGGCGGCTCGCCGGGGGCGATGATGCCCTCGTCGAGCAGCTGCGCGAGGATGCGCGCGGTGTCCAGCCGCGACATCCCCGACAGCGCGAACAGGTCGTCGAAGCTCACCGCGCCGTCAATCTGCGCGAGCACGAAGCCCGCGCGGTGGTCCAGGTTGAGCCAGATGATGTCGTCCGGCTGCAACCGCACGCGCGGCATCCGGTTCAGGTCCCCCAGGCGGGCCTCCAGCATGCCCACCAGGATGCGCTCGCTGCGGTCGCGCAGCGCCTCCACGCGCGGGTCCTCCGGGGCCAGCGACTGGGCCCGGCGCAGCAGGTCCACCGCGCCCGAGTGGTCATCCAGCGTCAGGAGGTCCTCCGCCCCCTGGAGCAGGCACTCCACCTCCGAGCCCTGGGGGAGCGGCCCCATCCCGGAGCACGTCTCCGGGAGGCCGAACTCCTGCGTGCGGTGCGCCTCCGCGATGAGGTCCAACGCGTCCCCCGGCGCCCCCGTGCCCTCCGGGAGGCTCACCGACTCCGGCAGCGGCTCCGCGGGGCCGGGGCTGGCGGCTTCGGCCCAGGCGCCCCAGTCCCCTTCCAGGTCGGGCGCCGCGGCGTTCACCGGCGACGCGGAGCCGGGCCCCTGCGCCAGCAGCTGGCGCGCGCGCGCGTTCGCGGGATCCAGCTCCAGCGCCCGGACGAAGAGCCGCTCCGCGCCCGGCACGTCACCACTCAGCCGCAACAGCAACCCGGCTTCCACCAGTTGCCTGGCCCGGAGCGTGTTCATGGGTGACTCCGTCGCGGCGCGGGACGCGGCCGGGGGGCACGGCGGGAGCGGACGGGGAGGCCGGGCATGCGTGGCTACCTTCCCGGCGTCCCGCGCGGACTGGCCGAGCGCAAGAGCGGCAGGCTCTGGGAGAGCGCCTCGCAGGCCCGCGTGAGCGCGCCCACGTCCTCGCCTCCGCGCACCTGCCGGGCGTGGTCCAGGGCCAGCTCCGCGCGGGCGACGACGTCCGGGGAGAGGCCCCCGGCGCCGGGCAGGAGCCGCACGCGGGAGAGCGCGTCCACCAGGTCGCGGGCGAGGGTGTCCAGCTCCACGCGCCGGGTCTTCAGCTCCTCCGAGGCCCGGGCGGTGACGAGCCAGTCGCGCTGCTCGTCCATGATGCGGCGCAGCTCGTCTTCCGTGAGGCCGCTGGACGCGGTGACGGTGATGGACTGGCGCAGGCCCGTGTCCCGGTCCCTGGCGGACACGGACACGATGCCCTCCGCGTTGATGTCGAACGTCACCTCTATCTCCACCTGGCCGCGCGGCGCTTCGCGCAGGCCGGTGAGGAGGAACTCGCCCAGCAGCTCGTTGTGGTGCGCCAGTTCGTGCTCGCCCTGGAGCACCATGATCTTCACCGTGCGCTGGAAGTCCTTGGACGTGGCGAACACCTCCGTCGCGGACGTGGGCACGGTGGTGTTGCGCGGAATCAGCCGGCGCACGTAGCCGCCCGCGATGGCCACGCCCATGCTCTGCGGCGTGACGTCCAGCAGCAGCAGCTCACCCTCCTGCGCCACCAGCGCGTGCGCCTGGATGGCGGCGCCCAGGGCCACCACCTCCTCCGCGTGCACGCCCTTGCAGGGCTCGCGGCGGAAGTACTGGCGCACCTGCTCCACGATGCGGGGCATGCGCGACATGCCCCCCACGAGGACGACCTCCTTGAGCTCCGAGGGGCGCACGTTCGCCTCGCCCAGCACCTCGGACGTGATGCCCACCAGGCGCTCGCCCAGGTCCGCCGTCAGGTCCTCCAGCTTCTCGCGGGTGAGCGTGGACTGCAGGTGCAGCGCGGCGCCTCCGCCCGGCGGCGTGCAGATGAAGGGCAGGTGCACCTGCGTCTCCTTCACCGACGACAGCTCCACCTTGGCCTTCTCCGCGGCGTCCTTCAGCCGCTGCAAGGCCATGCGGTCCTTGCGCAGGTCGATGCCGTGCTCCTTCGCGAAGCCGAACACCATCCATTCGATGATGCGGTGGTCCCAGTCCTCGCCGCCCAGGAAGGTGTCGCCGCCCGTCGCCACCACGTCGAAGATGCCGTTGTTGATCTCCAGCACCGACACGTCGAAGGTGCCGCCGCCCAGGTCCAGCACGGCGATCTTCCCGTTCACCGTGCGCCCGAAGCCGTACGCCAGCGCCGCCGCCGTGGGCTCGTTGATGATGCGCAGCACGTCCAGCCCGGCGATGCGGCCCGCGTCCTTGGTGGCCTGGCGCTGGCCGTCGTTGAAGTAGGCCGGCACGGTGATGACGGCCTGGGTGACGGGCCGGCCGAAGTGGGCCTCCGCGTCCGCCTTCAGCTCGGCCAGTATCATCGCGCTGACCTCCGGCACGGCCAGGTCGCGGCCGGCCAGGCGGATGCGCACGTCGTCGTGCGCGCCGCACACCACCTGGTACGTCAGGGCGCGCATCGCGTCCTGCACCGGGCGCGAGGAGAACTTGCGCCCGATGAGGCGCTTGGCCGCGGACACCGTCTCCTGCGGGTTGGTGATGGCCTGCCGCTTGGCGATGCCGCCCACCAGCCGCTTGCCGTTCTTCGACACCGCCACCACGGACGGGGTGAGGGGCACGCCGGTGCGGTTCTTGATGATGAGGGGCTGACCGTCCTGCACGGTGGCGACGAGGCTGTTCGTCGTCCCCAGGTCGATGCCAATGAGCGGTTCGGACTCAGCCATGGGGGAGCATGCACCTCACGAGAACGTCCAACGCAACTTCTTGAGGGCCGCACGGGCCTCTGCGTTGTCCGGATCCAGGCGCACGACCTCCTCGTAGTGGTGCTTGGCCGGCTTCTTCTGCCCCAGCGCCAGCAGCACGTGGGCCAGCAGCAGTTGATAATCCGCGCGGCCGGGCTTCAATTCCACCGCCCGCTGGGCGAGCGCCCGCACCTCCTGGACGTCATGCGCCAGCTCGCGGCCCACGCGCGCGGCCTGGTAGGCCGCCTCCGGGTTGTCGCCGTTGAGCGACACGGCCAGCTTGTAGGCCGCGTGCGCTCCGGCGAAGTCCCCGCGCATCTCCAGCTCCTGGCCCCGCGCCACCTCCGCCTGCGCGCGGTGCAGGTCGTGCTTGCGGCGCGCGTCGACGAGCAGCGCGGCGACCTCGCGGTTCTTTGGGTCCAGGCCCAGCACGTGGTTGAAGTCCTGGTAGGCCCGCTCGAAGTCGCCGCGCGCCGTGGCCGCCCTGCCCCGGGCGATGAGCTCCGTGAGCTTGTGGGTGCGCGCCATGTACGGGTGGCGCGCCAGCCGGGCCTGACGCTCCGCGCGGCGGGCCTCCGACTCCGGATCCACGGGCTCGGCGGGGGCCGCCGTGGGCTGGACCGACGCGAAGGCGCCCGAGGGTGGCCGCGCCTGGGGCTGCACCGACGCGAAGGCGCCCGAGGGCGGCCGCACCGGGGCCGGGGACGCGGGGACCGGCCGGGGCGCGGAGGACGACGTCGCGGGGGGCGCCGCCGCGGCGGGGCGCGGCTCCGCGCGGCTGAGCGCGTTCTGGGCGTCGGTGAGGCGCTTGAAGATGCGCTCCAGCCGGGCGCGGAAGCTGCCCAGGTTCTTGCCGAAGTAGCGGTCCGGGTGGAAGCGCCGCGACGCGTTGTAGTAGGCCTGCTTCACCTCCGCGGCGGTGGCCCCCCGGGACACGCCCAGCACGGCGTGGTGGTCCATCCCGTCCAGCGAGCGCTCCAGCTCGATGATCTCCCGCTTCTGTTCGGGATCCAGGTCCACCTCCTCCGCCATGGAGGCGTCCACGGCCGGGGCGGCGGGCGTCGTGCGCGGCACCACGCGCGCGGGGACGATGGCGCCCTTGGCGCGCAGCGACAGCAGCACGGCGATGGTCCGGGCCTCGCCCAGCGCGGAGCGCGACAGCACCGCGTCGATGCGCTCGACACGGCCCACCAGCCCCAGCACCGTCCCCTCCTCTGGACTGAGCTGGAGGCGGGACAGGTCCAGGTGGGGCACCGTGGCGATGTGGTCGGTCCGGCCCCCCAGGCCGACGATGGGGTTGGGCGCGCTCAAGCGAATCCCCGAGTGTAGGTGTCTGGGACGCAGGGCGTCAAACGCCCCCATCCAACGGGCTGCTCCCCGGAAAAACGGCTAGAGGGAAGCCAGCACACGCTGGAGGATGCCCAGGGCTTCGTCCAGTTCCTGCCGGGTGATGGTGAGCGCGGGGGCGAATCTCAGCGTCGTCTCCCCCGCGGAGTTCACCAGCAGTCCGGCGTCGCGCAGCTTCGCGATGACGGGCGCGACCTCGCGGTCCAGCTCGACGCCCAGCAGCATCCCCCGCCCTCGCACGGCCTGGATGCGCCCTTGGGGCAGCGCCGCCTGGAGCGTCCGCGCGCCCGCGAGGAAGTGCTCGCCCTTCGCCTGCACGTCCGGCAGCAGGCCGGGCTGGCGCAGGAGCCGCAGGACGACGTTGGCCGCGGCGGCGGACACCAGGTTGCCGCCGAAGGTGGAGCCGTGGGTGCCGGGGGTGAGGCTCTTCGCCAGCTCCTCGCGGCAGAGCATGGCGCCCATGGGCAGGCCGTTGCCCAGGGCCTTGGCGACGCTGATGGCGTCCGGCTGGATGCCGTCGTGCATGAAGCCGAAGGGCAGGCCCGTGCGGCCCATGCCCGTCTGGACCTCGTCCACGAGCAGCAGCAGGCCCTGCGCGTCACACAGCTCCCGCAGGCCCTTGAGGAATCCGGGGGGCGCCATGCGCACCCCGCCCTCGCCCTGGATGGGCTCCACGAGGATGGCGGCGGTGGCGGGCCCCACGGCGCGGCGCACCGCCTCCAGGTCCCCGTACGGGACGTGCCGGAAGCCCGCGGGCAGCGGCTCGAAGCCCGCGTGGTACTTCGGCTGGCCGGTGGCGGTGACGGTGGCCAGGGTGCGGCCGTGGAAGCTCTTGTCGAAGGTGATGAGCTCGAAGCGCTCCGGCGTGCCCCGGTCCTTCATCACCTTGCGGGTGAGCTTGATGAGCGCCTCGTTCGCCTCCGCGCCGGAGTTGCAGAAGAACGCGCGCGGCAGGCCCGCCCAGTCCGTCAGCTGTTCGGCCAGGTCGATCTGCGGCTGCGAATAGAAGACGTTGGAGACGTGCCACAGCAGATCCAACTGCGCCTTCGCCGCCGCGACGACCTCCGGGTGGCAGTGGCCCAGCGCGCACACGGCGATGCCGCCGATGCAGTCCAGGTACGCCTTGCCATCCGCGTCCCACACCCGCGTGCCCTGCCCCCGCACCAGGGCGATGGGTTGCTGCTTGTAGTTCTGCAGCAGGTGCTGCTTCGCCTTCTGCATGAGGGCGTCGTTGCCAGGGGCGGCGGCGGGGGATGGCGACGGATGCGGCAAGGCGGTCTTCCTCACGATTCGTGCGGCTTCAGGGGGACAACGGCGGGGACGCTAGCGCGCTAGAGGATGTAGCGCGACAGGTCCTCGTCCTGGACGATGGCGGACAGGCGCTCGCGCACGTACGCGCCATCCACCTGGAAGTCGCGCGGTCCCAGCTCGCTGGCGGTGAAGGACACGTCGTCCAGCAGCCGCTCCAGCACGGTGTGCAGGCGCCGCGCGCCAATGTTCTGCGTCCGGTCGTTGGCCTGCTGCGCGATGCGCGCCAGCTCCGACACCGCGTCGTCCGTGAAAGTCAGGCGCACGCCCTCCGTGGCGAGCAGCGCGGTGTACTGGCGCAGGAGCGAGTTCTTCGGCTCGCGCAGGATGCGCACCAGGTCCTCGCCGGACAGCGCCTCCAGCTCCACGCGGATGGGGAAGCGGCCCTGCAGCTCCGGGATGAGGTCCGACGGCTTGGAGACGTGGAACGCGCCCGCGGCGATGAAGAGCATGTGGTCCGTCTTCACCTGCCCGTACTTCGTGTTGACGGAGGAGCCCTCCACGATGGGCAGGATGTCGCGCTGAACGCCCTCGCGCGACACGTCCGGCCCTCCGCCGCCCTTGCCGCCCTCGCGGCTGGCGATCTTGTCGATCTCATCGATGAAGACGATGCCGCTCGACTCCGCGCGCAGCACCGCTTCGCGCTGGACGCGCTCCGGATCCACCAGCTTCTGCGCCTCTTCCGCGCGCAGCATCTGGAGCGCCTCCGGCACGCGCACGCGGCGCTTCCGGGTGTTCTTCATGCCCGGCATGTTCTTGAACAGGTCCTGGAGGTTGACGCCGATCTCCTCCATGCCCTGGCCGCTGAAGTTGCGCATGAACGTGGGCGAGCTTTCGCTGGTCTCCACCTCCACCTGCTGATCATCCAGCGTGCCGGCGCGCAGCTGGGCGCGCAGCTTCTCCCGCTCGCTGTCGCCCAGGGGGGACGGCGCGCTGGGCGGCGGGGGCGTGAAGCCGAAGGGCGGCGACGCGGCCGGGCGGGACGCGCCGCCGTTCTTGATGAGCTCCATCAGCCGGTCCTCGGCCAGCTCCTCCGCGCGCGGCTTGACCTTCTCCGTCTCCTCCTCGCGCACGAGCGCGATGGCCGCCTCCACCAGGTCGCGGATCATCGACTCCACGTCGCGGCCCACGTAGCCGACCTCCGTGAACTTGGAGGCCTCCACCTTCACGAATGGCGCCTGGGACAGCTTCGCCAGCCGGCGGGCGATCTCCGTCTTCCCCACGCCGGTGGGGCCGATCATGATGATGTTCTTCGGGTGGATCTCATCCCGCAGGTCGTCGGAGACCTGCTGGCGGCGCCAGCGGTTGCGCAGCGCGATGGCCACGGCGCGCTTGGCGTCGTTCTGGCCGACGATGTAGCGATCCAGCTCGCTGACGACCTCGCGAGGCGTGAAGGCGGACAACTTGCGCGGTTCGGCCACGGGGCGGTCCTCTCAGAGCTCTTCGTAGGTGACGTTGGAGTTCGTGTAGACGCAGATGTCCGCGGCGATGGCCATGGACTGCGTGCAGATGTCGCGGGCCGACATCTGGGTGTTCGCCTGGAGCGCTCTCGCGGCGGACAGCGCGTAGGAGCCACCGCTGCCCACCGCGGCGATGCCGTGGTCGGGTTCGATGACGTCCCCCGCGCCGGAGAGGATGAAGGTCTTCTCCCGGTCCGCGACGATGAGCAGCGCCTCCAGGCGGCGCAGGAAGCGGTCGGTGCGCCAGTCCTTGCCCAGCTCCACGCAGGCGCGGGTCAGGTTCTTCTGGTGCTCCTTGAACTTGGCCTCGAAGCGCTCGAAGAGCGTGAAGGCGTCCGCGGTGCTGCCCGCGAAGCCGGCGAGCACCTGCCCGTCGCCAATGCGGCGCACCTTGCGCGCCGTGTTCTTCATGATGGTCTTGTCGAGGCTGACCTGGCCGTCGCCCGCGATGACGACCTTCTGGTCGCGGCGGACGCAGAGGATGGTGGTGCCGTGGAACATGGCGGGAGGTTTAACAAGCCCGCCCCGCCCCCACCAGCAAACACGGCCCGGCTGTCCGCTCCCTCACCGTAAGAGGGCCCTTCAGGCCACGGTGGCCCGGATCCACCGGCCCACCAGCTTCACCAGGGCCTCCTTCTTCGCCTTCACGTCCTTCGCGTCCTGGAGCGTGACGATGCCCCGGTCCACCGCGGCCCACTTCACCAGACCCGAGTCGTCCTCGAAGGCGAAGCCCGCCGTGTCCTTCACCTTCGCGCCCCGGTGGAGGATGACCTGGAAGATGCCCTTGGGGGCCAGCCGGAACGTCGCCCGGTCATCGCCGCCGGAGCAGAAGCTGGGGGCATTCCACTTGATGCGCTCGGTGAGCGTCTTGTCGGAGGCCAGGATGGCGCTGCGCACGGATTGAATCTCCGCCTTGAGCGGATGTTCGAGCTCCGCCATGAACGCTTCGACCTCGTCACCCTGCTTCGACATGGCCCAGTCCTTTCAACCGCGTCACGCGCGCGGGTGCGCGGCGTCGTAGACCTCTTGCAGCTGTTCAAAGGTCACGTGGGTGTACTTCTGCGTGGTGGACAGGCTCGCGTGGCCCAGCAGCTCCTGGATGCTGCGGATGTCCGCGCCGCCGCCCAGCAGGTGCGTGGCGAACGAGTGGCGCATCGCGTGCGGGCTCACCTTGCGCGCCAGCGCGAGCTGGAGCACGTATGCGTCCAAGTGCCTCGCGATGCTCCGGGGCGTCAGCCGGCCGCCGCGGAAGTTGAGGAACAGCGCGTCCGGATCCTGTCCCGCGTAGACCGTGGCCAGCAGCTCGCCGCGCCGCGCGAGGTACGCCTCCAGCGCGCGGATGGACTTGGCGTTGAGCGGGATGAGGCGCTCCTTGCTGCCCTTGCCCATCACCCGGACGATGCGGCTGCTCCGGTCCACGCCCAGCAGCGACAGGCCACACAGCTCGCTGATGCGCAGGCCGCCGCCGTAGAGCATCTCCAGGATGGCCTTGTCCCGAAGCCCCAGCACCGTGCTCTCGTCCGGCATGTCGAGGATGGCGAACACCTCCTCCACCGGCAGCACCTTGGGCAGCGTCTTGGGCAGCTTGGGGCTCTTCACCAGCTTCGCGGGGCTGGCGGACAGGAGCTTCTGGCGCACCAGGTACTTGTAGAACGACTTGATGCTCGCCAGCCGCCGCGCGCGGCTTGCGGGGGCGTGGTCCACGCTGAGCGTGCCCAGGTAGCCCCGGATGGCCGCGTGCGTGCCGGCCAGCAGCGACGACTTCATCCGCTCCACGAGGTAGCGCTCATAGTCCACCAGGTCGATGAGGTAGTTGCGCACCGTGTGCGGTGACGCGTCCTTCTCGTCTTCCAGGTGGGCGCGGAACTTCTCGAGGAGCGGGGACAGGGTCGACATGGTCGGGGAAGCCTAGGGGCCTCCCCGAGCCTCGCAAGATTCGCGTCGGTGCGCGAGCACGCTCCGCCCGCCTACTTCGCGGGCGCAGGGGCCGGAGCGGCGGGGGCCGGCGCACCCGGCAGTTCAGAAGGCACCAGTTGGGGCAGGAACACCCGGCAGCTGTCTCCGGACAGCCACTGATGCGTGCACAGCCACTCCGTGATGGGCACGCGCACCTGCCACAGCAGGATGAACAGCACCAGCAGCGTGAGCCCGATACGGGCCCCCGCGGACATGCCGTCGCTCTCGTCGTCGTCCTGCGTGTGGCGCAGCGCCCCGCGCACCAGGTCCGCGTGGTCCACGCGCGCGTTCTTCGGCAGCTTCGGGCGGCGGGTGATGAGCGTCGCCACGCCCCGGGTGAGCATCAGCCGGTCGTTGAGCGCCCAGCCGGAGCCCTCCAGGAGCAGCGCCAGGTTGCGCCGCCGCAGCTTCAGCCACCCGAGCAGCCCCGCGGGCGCCATCACCACGATGGCCAGGATGGTCGCCGCGGTGATGACGTCCACCAGCGTCAGCGACTTGACCTGCGTGAGGATGAACGCCAGCGACGAGCCCAGCGCCGCGAACGCGATGCCGCCCGCCGCCAGCATGCCGGCGAGGCCTCCTCCCGCGGGTGCCGCCGCGGGCGCCGCCGCCGGGGGCCCCGCCTTGGCCGCGCCCACCGGGGGCGCCGTCACCGTCTGCGTGTAGCCGCGCTCCAGCGTCGAATCGAAGTCCTTCTCACCCGACGCCGCCAGCGCCTCCACCTTGCCGGAGATGAACGCGCCGATGCGCATGAAGGGCATCGTCATGGATTCCCACAGCGACACCGGCTGGCGGACCACCTGCGTGACGATGGCGTCGCTCTCCACGCCGTCCACGTCGTAGAACACGCCGCGCTTGCCCACGACGAGCTCCGTGCTGCGGCCCGCCGTGACGGGCACCGCCACCTCGTAGCCCTCCGCGCCGTCCTTGGGCAGCACCTTCACGTAGAGGATGCAGGTGGTGCCCTGCCCCGTCAGCGCCGAGTGCCCCGCCCGGTCCTTCACCAGCACCGACAGCGTGTACTTGCGTCCGGCCAGGATGAGCGTGCCCCGCTCCATCAGCGCCCGCCGCTTGGGCAGGTACAGGCTGGGCATGCTGATGAAGTTGTTGGCGAACACCAGGAGCCAGCGCTGGTACAGCACCAGCCGCTCCAGCTCCGCGATGACGTCCAGCGTGCCCTTGAGCGACAGGTCCTCGCGGCTCGCGGACTCCAGCGCGTCCAGCTCCTCGTCCGACACGGCGCCCAGCGTGTCCACCACCGCGTGCAGCGCGTGGCCGTCCCGCGTCGCCTGCCAGGCGAGGATGGCCTCCGCCTTCGCGGACAGGTCCTTCCACGCCGTGTCCGTCAGCTTCACGCCGTCGCCCAGCAGCGGCGTCGCCACCTCCTGGTGGAAGGACTCCAGCCGCTCGTAGCCGGCGCCACGGAACAGCCGCGCCCACACCAGCACGCCTGACGCATCCGGCGGCGCGATGGGCAGCTCCCCGGCGGCCTTCCCCATGGCGCCCGGGTCGCCCAGGGCCCCCTCCACCCGCTCCGCGCGCAGGCGCATGCTGGCGGCCGCCTCCGGCTGCGCGGCCACCAGCCGGCACTGCGCGAAGTAGCCGTCCAGCAGGGGCGCCACGTCGTGCACGCGCTTCGCCTGCTCCAGGCTCGCCGCGCCCCAGGTGAACACCGCGTCCCTTCCGGCCAGGTGCGCGAGCAGCGCCGCCCGCTCCTCGCGGAAGCGCTTCACCAGCGCCACGTCCACGCCCGCCAGGCCCGCGCGGTTCGTCACCGCCGGGAAGGCCGTGATGATGGCCTGCGCCAGGGGCCGCAGCCGCTCCGGCAGGGAGGTGGGCGCGATGATGCCGTCGCCGTTGGTGCCCGCGTCACGCAGCGCCTTGTCGCTGGTGCGCAGCTGCTCCAGGGACAGGCGCGTGGTGTCCGGCGCCTGGAGCGTGCGCAGCACCAGCTCCGCCGCGCCCCGCAGGTTGTTCGCCGTGTCGGAGAGCGCCGCCAGCTCCAGCACGTCGCTGCCCGCGTCCGCGCCCTTGCGATCCGTCAGCCGCGCCGCCGTCCAGTCCACCGCGGCGCGCAGCTCCTCCACGCGGATGCGCTGGTTGCCGTCCGAGTCCATCAGCGTGAGGAAGCGCGGATCACACGCGATGCCCTCCAGCGGACACGCGAGCGCCATCCACTGCGTCGCGGGGATGCGCACCGCTTCGGTGAGCGTGTTGAAGTCGGGGATGTCGACCTGGAGGGAGCCGCCGTAGCGCCGATAGACGAGTTGTGCCATTCGGCGCGGCAAGACAGCACACCCGCCCCCACGGTGCACGCCTCAACCGCCAGCGGGGGCCCGAAGGGGCGGACGGGCGCGGGCGCCCTCCCCCCCTGGGTCCGCCCCTACTGCGCTGAGGCGATGGCGCTGTACACGCCGGGGTTCTGCCCCTGGCCGATGATGTAGACGGCCCGGGTGTCGTCCTTGCCGGCGAAGTACGTGGGCACCTGCACGCCCTGGTCGAGCGTCTTCCGGGCCCCCGTCTTCACGTCGTAGACGGCCACGTCGTAGGTGTCCGAGTCCATGCGCGCGTACGTCGCCAGGATGCGGGCCCCGTCGTTGGAGATCTTGTAGCTGAAGATGCCCTGCATCCACGTCTTCGCCTCGGCCTGCTTCTCACCCAGGTCCAGCGCCTTGAAGTCGCACGCGCGGCCGTTGCGGATGCAGTTGGTGCGGAACACCACCGCGCCGTTGTTCGGCGTGAAGCCGTAGCCGAACACGCCCGGCTGCACCTTCTCCGCCTTCTCCTGGCCCAGCGAGTACAGCATCAGGTCCACGGAGAACACCGGCCGCACGAAGCGCGACAGGAACGCCACGTAGCGGCTGTCCGAGCCCCACACGAAGTTGGGCACCCGGTCCCCCACGCGCTTGGGCGCGCCGTCCGGCAGCGCCGCCACGCTCATCGCGCCCGCGCGCGACGGCTGGTCGTACTTCTCCAGGAAGCCCACCGCCTTGGAGTCCGGCGCGAACGCCATCTCCTCCACGGCTTCGCCCACCTTGCGGCCGGGCCCGCCGGAGGCCGGCCCCACGTACAGGTCCCCCAGCTGCTCCGGCTTGCCGTTCTCCGTGCGCGCCAGCCACTGGCCGTCCGGCGAGAAGCCGAACACCTTCGAGCCCACCGCGAGCCGCTGGCCCTTCAGCGCCGGCACCTCCGCGAGGTACAGGTCATACATGCCGCGCACGGCCTCGCTGCGCACCTGGTACGCCACGCGCTTGCCGTCCGGGGACACCTGGTAGTCGCCCACCTGATCCGCCAGCTTGCGCGGCGGCTCGTTGGCGCCCACCGTCACCGCCGCCAGCCCGCTCGCGGCCGACAGCCGGCGCTTGAAGAGCAGCGTCTTGCCGTCCGGCGTGAACTGCGCGGTGCTCACCTCCGCCGCCACGTCCTGGAACGGCCCCGAGGGCAGCGGCCCCAGCTTCAGCACGCCGCCGTCCACGAAGGCCGCGCTGGCGCCGTCGGGCGAGGGCAGCAGGTAGCTCACCGCCGCGCCCAGCTTCACCGGCTCCGCCGCGGCGTCCGTCAGGGCCAGCGCGTGCAGCTCGCCCGACTGCGAGGCCGGGTTGTAGCCCGTCACGTACAGCAGGTGCTTGGAGTCCGCGGAGAACAGCAGGCTGCCCGGCACGTTCGTCACGCCGTCCCCCAGCTCGCGCGGCTTGCCGCCCGCCACCGGCACCACGTACAGCGTGCCCACCAGCATCTGCGGCGGGATGCCGTCCAGCCGGGGCTTCTGGCCGTTGAGCAGGTACGTGGCGAACTGCCCGTCCGGAGACAGGCGCAGGTCCGCGGCGCGCCCCGCCGCCAGCTGCTGCCCCTGCCCGCCCACCACCGCCGCGCCCTTGGCCGCGCTGCGGACGGTGTCGCCCTTCGCTGCGCTGCGCTGCGACGGCGCGGACGGCGCGGCGTCCTCGCCCTTCTTGCACCCCACCACCGCCAGCAGGGCCACGAGGCCCCAGATTCCAGGTCGCTTCATGCGCTCCTCTGTTCGTCCGTCGCTTGGGGGGCGCCCGAGTCCGGGGCGCCCGCATGTGGCAGCCAGGCCGCCAGGTCCTGCTTCGCCCGCGCCGAGTAGGCCGCGCGCTTGTCCGCCTTCTTCATCCGCCCCGACAGGGGCGGGAACAGGCCGAAGATGACGTTGGTGGGCTGGTGCGGGTGGTCCGGCGGGTGCGCCTCGCCGGTGACGTGCCGGTACAGCGACCCCAGCGCCGTCGTCGCCGGAGGCGGCACGAACGTGCCCCCCGTGAGGCGCGCATGCACCGCCAGCGCCACCAGGTAGCCGCACGCCGCGCTCTCCACGTAGCCCTCCACCCCCGTCACCTGCCCCGCGAAGAACACCCGCCGCTCTGTCTTCAGCGACAGGTCCTCCGCCAGCAGGCGCGGCGAGTCGATGAACGTGTTGCGGTGGATCTGCCCCATCCGCAGGAACTCCGCGTTCTGGAGGCCCGGGATGCAGGACATGAAGATGCGCTTCTGCTCGCCCCACGTCAGGCGCGTCTGGAAGCCCACCATGTTCCACGCCGTGCCGGCCTTGTCCTCCATGCGCAGCTGCACCACCGCGTAGGGATCCTTCCCCGTGCGCGGGTCCTTCAGCCCCACTGGCTTGAGCGGCCCGAAGGCCAGCGTGTCGTCCCCGCGCTCGGCCATCACTTCGATGGGCAGACACCCTTCGAAGTATTTCGGTTCCTCGAAGCTGTGCGGCACCAGCTTCTGGCCCGCCTTCACCTCGTTGACGAAGCGGTAGTACTCGTCGCGCGTCATCGGCAGGTTGAGGTAGTCATCCCCGCCGCCCTTGCCGTAGCGGCTCTGGCGGAAGGCCACGTCCATGTCGATGGAGTCCCCGGACAGGATGGGCGCGATGGAGTCGTAGAAGTAGAGCTTCGTGCCCACGTGGCGCTCCAGCTCCGCCGTGAGCGCGTCCGACGTCAGCGGCCCCGTCGCCACCACCACCACGCCCTCGTCCGGGATCCGCTCCACCTCCCCGCCGACAACCTCCACGCCCACGCCGGACTGGAGCCGGGTGGTGATTTCACGGGAGAAGCCCTCGCGCTCCACCGCCAGCGCGTCCCCCGCCGGCACCCGGTGCAGGTCCGCGCTGCCCAGCACCAGCGAGCCCAGCGCGCGCAGCTCCGCGTGCAGCAGGCCAATGGCGCTCTCCGGGTTGTCCGAGCGCAGCGAGTTGCTGCACACCAGCTCCGCGAGCGAGTCCGACTTGTGCGCGGGGGAGCGCTTGTGCGGCTTCATCTCGCGCAGCACCACCGGCACGCCGCGCCGCGCGAGCTGGTACGCGCACTCGGTGCCCGCCAGGCCCCCGCCAATCACCGTCACCCGCTGCTTCACGTCCGACATGCAACCTCCACCCACCCGGCGCGCCCGTGTTTCAGGCCACCCGGGCGTCCCTGTTAGCAGGAAGGTCGCGCCCTTTCCCAGCCGTGAAAGCAGCGCGGCAACCCCGCGTTCTCTTTCCACTTCCCACCCGGCCCACGGCTGGCCGCCTGCCCTGCGTCCCGCCATGCGTGCCGACAGGGAGGCGAGGTTTCCCCACCTGGGATCCAACCCTAGGTTTCTCGCGGTCTTCGCGCCGGGATGACACCGCCGGCCGCGAGCGCCGTTCAACCGTGAACCGGGATGGGAGTGACGCAGCCATGAGCCGAGCCAAGGACCTGGTGGGAATCCGTGAGCTTCTCCAGAAGCGCCGCAAGACGACCGAGGAGGCCCAGGCGGGCGCTCGCCGGGAGCTGATGGCGCTGAAGGACCAGGAGCGCGACCCCGAATACGAGGAGCAGGCGCAGGCGGAGCTGGCGGACTACACGCTCTCCACGCTCATCGAGGCCCAGCGCCGGGAGATCATGCTCATTGACGCCGCGCTGCGCCGCATGGACACGGACGTGTTCGGCGAGTGCGTGGACTGCGGGAACGAGATCTCCATGGACCGGCTGGAGGCCATGCCCTTCGCCATCCGCTGCGAAGAGGACGCCGCCCTCCACGAGCAGGAGACGCGGGACGCCGCCCGGCATGTGGGCAGCCTGTCCCTCTAGCGAAGACGTCAGGCCCTCCCCCGTGTGTCCATCCCGCGCGGGGGAGTCGTGTGTCCGGCGGGCCGGCCCCTATTCGGGGTTACCCTGGAGCACGATGAAGCGGTAGTTCTCCAGCTCGTTCTGGCCCGCCGTGTAGAGCACGCTGACGAGCAGATCGTACGGCACGGCCTTGTCCGCGATGACGGACAGCTCGTGGCTGAACGGCGCCGTCGGGTTTCGCTCGGCGATGTACTTGAGCTTCTTCACTTCCTTCTTCAGCTGCTCATCCAGCCCCAGGATCAGCCGCTTGTCCGGGCCGAGCTGGGCCTCCGGGATGGCCTGGTTCGTCAGCTGCACCACCTTGCGCTCGCCCACCATGATGTGGCTCGCGGTGATGGTGACGGCCACCGTGTCCTTGGGCGTCGCGCGCGTGGAGGAGATGGGCGGGCGGACGTCGTCGGACGCGGTGATGGACGCGGAGGATGACGCGAAGGACTTCAGCAGGAACACCAGGATGATGGTCATCATGTCCATCATCGCGGTGATGTTGAGCTCCCTCACTTCCGACGCGGCCTCGCGCTCCTTGCGCTTCTTGCGCGCGAGGGCACGGCGGTAGCGCATGCGCGCGAGCTGATCGGCTTCGGCGGGGATCGGGGGCGCGGCGGGCTCGGACATGGCTACAGGGTGCCCAGGGTGACGTCGGGGAACAGCAGCTTGCGCTCGGTGGGGCCCGCCGTCTCGCGCAGGGCGTCCATCGTGTGGATGAGGGCCTCGTAGTGAACGCCTGGATCCGCCACCAAGATGACCTTCGTCTCCTGGGGGAACTCCGCCTTGATCTTCACCAGCTGCGCGTTGAGCGCCGCGTAGTCATAGGCGCCGCTCGCGAGCTTCGGCAGCGTGGGCGCCCCCCCCTCCGGGGCCGCGGCCTCCTTGCCGTTGCCCCGGACGTAGAGGCCGTTCGTGGAGATGAGCACCTGCAGGTTCAGCTTGGGCGCCTCCCCTTCCGCCTGTCCCGCGCTGGCGGAAGCACCGCCGCCGTACGTGGGCGCGGACACGTTGAGCGCGCCAAAGGCCGTCAGGCCCGTGATGGACAGCAGCATGAAGATGATGAGGTTCATGAGGATGTCGAGGTACGGGACGATGTTCAGCTCGCCCCCCTCTTCCTCTTCCCTCGGCTTCAGCTTGCGGCGGGAGTAGTAGAGCGCCATGCGTGGCTCCGGAAGCCAGCGGAGACTACGACGCCGCCCGGACGTCGTCGTCCTTGGGGACCACTTCCAGCGAGCCGCGGCGCGACAGCAGGTTCTCCAGCTTGAGCGCGTTCAGCTCCACCGTCTCCACCATGTTCTTCGCGTACGTGTGGAAGAACAGGTGCGCCACGATGCAGATGACGGCGATGGAGAGCCCGAAGCCCGTGTTGTACATGGCCTCCGAGATGCCGTTGGAGAGCAGCGCCTGCTTCTGGTCCGCCGGCACGTTGCCCAGCGCGCGGAAGGTGCCGATGAGGCCCACGATGGTGCCGACGAGTCCCACCAGCGTCGCGATGTTCGCGAGCGACCACAGCCACTGCACCCGGCGGGTGACGTGCGGCGTGTACTCCGCCAGCGCCTCCTCCACGGACTTGGCCACCTCCACTTCACCCCGGTTCGCGTTGATGAGCCCCGCGCGGATGACGCGGGCCAGCGGCGAGCGCGGCGCCATGCCGCAGAACTTCACCGCGCGGTCCAGGTTGCCGCTGCGCACCATCTTGTGGACCTGCTCGATGAACGCGCTCGCGTTGAGGCGGTAGCGGAACAGCAGCGTCACCGCGCGCTCGCCGATGACGGCCAGCGAGGCGAACAGCCAGAACAGGTTCACCAGCATGAAGTGGCCGCCGGCCTCGAACGCGGTGAAGACGAAGTCCACCAGACCTCCAGAGGGGGGCTGGCTGGCCGCGGGAGCCGCCTCGGCCAGGACCATGCTCAACAACGCGTTCACGGAGGGATTCATCGCGGAGTGCGTCCTTTCGCTGCCCCCCGCGCGCACCCCTGCCGCGAACGGGCAGGAGGCTTGCGATCACGGGCCGGGAGCAATCCGGACTTGTAGGGCTTCGCCCGCGAGGGTGTCAAGCCAGGGGGGTCCACCCAGCCCCCTGGAATGACTCAGCTTTCCGCTCAGGCCGCCGAAGGGGGCAGAGGAGCGGCTGCTGCCTCGGCAGGCGCACCCGCGGAGGCCTCCCCGGGAGCGCCGGGGACGCCCTGCTCCACCACCTCGCGGCGGTAGTCGCATTCCTTGTTCGGGCAGGAGATGTAGGCGCCGTCCCGCTTGGAGTACTTCTGCAGGAGGTACGGCGACGCGCACTGGGGGCACGCCTCCGGGAGCGGCCGATCCCACGCGGCGAACTTGCAGTCCGGGTAGCGGTTGCAGCCGAAGAAGATCTTCCCCCGTCCGCTGCGGCGCTCGGTGAGGTAGCCCACCTTGCACTCCGGGCACGACACGCCGATGGAGATGGGCTTGGACGTCTTGCAGTCCGGGTAGCCCGAGCACGCCATGAAGCGCCCGAACCGGCCGCGCTTGATGACCATGGGCTTGGCGCACTTCTCGCATTTCTCGTCCGTGGTCTCCTCCTCCACGATGACGATCTTCCCCTCGGCGTCCCGCTTGAAGTCCTTGGTGTTCTTGCAGTCGGGGTAGTTCGAGCAGGCGAGGAAGTGGCCCATCTTCCCGAACTTGATGACGAACGGGTTGCCGCACTTCTCGCAGGCGATGTCGGTCTTGATCTCCTCGCGCTTGACGTCGCGCATCTCCGCTTCGGCCTTCTCCAGGGTCTCCTTGAAGGGCCCGTAGAAGTCGTGGAGCACGGTCTTCCAGCTGGCGCCGCCGTCGGAGATCTGGTCCAGCTTCTCCTCCATGCTGGCCGTGAACGTCACGTCCAGCTCATGGGGGAAGTGCTTCACCAGCAGCTCGTTGGTCATCTGCCCCAGGTCCGTGGGGCGGAAGCGGCTCTCCAGCTTCTCCACGTACTTCTTGTCCTGGATGTTGGAGAGGATGGCCGCGTACGTGGACGGACGGCCGATGCCGCGCTCCTCCAGCTCCTTCACCAGCGTGGCCTCGCTGAAGCGCGGGGGCGGCTGGGTGAAGTGCTGCTCGTTGAGCAGCTTGTGCAGGGCCAGCACCTCGCCCTCGTTGAGGGGCGGCAGCTCGCCCACCACGTCCTCGGCGCCGTCCTCACCGGCGGCCTTGGCCTTGTCGCGCTCGGACTCCTCTTCCGGCGTGAGGCCGGCGCCGTACACGCCCAGGTAGCCGGGGAACTTCAGCGTGCTGCCGGACGCGCGGAAGGTGGCGCGGCCCGCGGTGATGTCCGCGGCCGTCTGGTCATACACGGCGGGCTTCATCTGGCACGCGACGAAGCGGTTCCAGATGAGCTCGTAGAGGCGGAACATGTCCGACTCGTCCATCGCGTCGAAGAAGGGACGCACGCGCTCGGGCGGGTACTCCAGGGACGTGGGCCGGATGGCCTCGTGCGCGTCCTGGGCGCTCTTGCGGCTCTTGTAGACCATGGGCTCCGGCGGCAGGTAGTCCGCGCCGTACTTCTGGCCAATGAACTCGCGCACCTGCGTGACGGCGTCGTCCGACAGGCGCGTGGAGTCCGTGCGCATGTACGTGATGAGCGCCGTCTGGCCCTCCTCACCCAGCGGCACGCCTTCGTACAGCTTCTGCGCCAGCGTCATCGTCTTCTTGGCGGTGAAGTGCAGCCGGTTCGCCGCCTCCTGCTGGAGCTTGGAGGTGATGAAGGGCGCGGGCGCGTTGCGGCGGCGCTCCTTGCGGTCCACCTTGGTGACGGTGAAGGGCGCGTCCTTCAGCTCCGCGACGAGCCCGTCCGTGGTGGCGCGGTCCTTCAGCTCCACCTTCTTGCCGTCCACGCGGGACAGCTTCGCCTTGAAGGGCGGCGGCCCCTGCGGGCCCTGCACCAGCGCGTCCAGCGTCCAGTACTCCTCGGGCGTGAAGGCCTTGATCTCCGCCTCGCGCTCCACGATGAGGCGCACCGCCACGGACTGCACGCGGCCGGCGGACAGGCCCCGGCGGATCTTCTTCCAGAGCAGCGGCGAGATTTGATAGCCGACGAGCCGGTCCAGGATGCGCCGCGTCTGCTGCGAGTCGTAGTTGTCCTGGTTGAGCTCGCGCGGGTTGGCGATGGCTTCCTGCACCGCCTTCTTGGTGATCTCGTTGAAGGTCACCCGGAGGGAGTCCGGGTGGGCCAGCTCCTCCTTGATGTGCCAGGCGATGGCCTCGCCCTCGCGGTCGGGGTCTGTCGCGAGGAACACGCGGTCCACCGTCTTGGCCGTCTTCTTCAGCTCGTTGAGGACCTTCTCCTTGCCCTTGATGACCGTGTACTCGGGCTTGAAGTCGTCCTCCACGTCGACGCCAATCTTGCTCTTGGGCAGATCCTTCACGTGCCCCACGGAGGCCTTCACCGTGTAGCCAGAGCCCAGGTACTTCTTGATGGTCTTGGCCTTGGCGGGAGACTCCACCACCACCAGGTAGTGCGGGCCCTTGCCACGACGCTCGGGGACTTCTTCCTCGGCCTCCTCCGCGTCCGCGTCCACGGTGGGAAGCTCCTCGCCGTCCGCGCCACGGCGACGGGCCGCCGTCTTCTTCTTGGCCGAGGCCTTCTTCGCCGCCGTCTTCTTCTTGGCGGGCGCCTTCTTGGCGGGCGCCTTCTTGGCCGCCGGCTTCTTGGAGGCCGCCTTCTTGGGCGTCGTCTCCTCCGTCGCCGCTTCCGTCTGCGCCGCCTGTGTCTTCTTCCGCGTGGCCATGGCTCTCCTACCTCGGACTGCCTTCAAACCTTCTCGTACCGTTTACCCGGGTGCTGGACCACCAGCCCCGACAATTCCAACTCCACCAGGGCGCTCGTGAGCGCGGCGGGGGACAGCGGACTGTGGGCGAGCACCTCGTCGAAAGACCGGGGAACCCTGTCCAACAGCCCATAAGCCCCGCGCGCTTCCACGGACAGCGCCTCCCACCAACCTCCTTCACGCCCCGCCGGCACCGCCCGGGCGGGGTGAACGCCCACCACCGCGCAGATTGCTTCCGCCGACGTACAGGCCCGGGCCCGCCCGTCCGCCAGCAGGGCGTTGCAGCCCGCCGCCGCCGGCTGCCACACGTCCCCGGGCAGGGCGAACACCGGACGGCCCTGGGTGCGGGCCGCGTCCGCCGTGTACAGGCTCCCGGACTCCAGTCCGGCCCGCATCACCAGCACCGCGTCCGACGCTCCGGCGATGAGTCGGTTGCGCCGGGGGAAGGTCGTCGTGCTCGCCCGGACACCGGGCGGCAGCTCGCTGAAGAACACCCCGCCCCGGGAGAGGAAGTGGGGCAGCAGCCGGGCCTGGGCCGGATCCAACGCATCCAGGGCCGACCCCAGGAACGCCCACGTCTCCCCGCTCGCGTCCAGGGCGCCCCAGTGGCACGCCCGGTCCACCCCCTCCGCCGCGCCCGACACCACCCCCACGCCGGCCTCCGCCACCTGCCGGGCGAACGTGCGCGCGAACGGCAGGAAGCCCTGGTCGGGGTGCCGGCTGCCCACCATGGCCAGCCGGCGCCGGGGAGGGCCGGGCTCGCCCCGGTAGAAGAGCAGCGGCGGCGCGTCCTCCAGCCCCACCAACCGGCCGGGATGGGCGGGCATGCCCGCGAAGGCCACCCGGATGCCCGCCACGGCGCAGGCGGACTGCACCCGCGACGCCAGGTCGTCCAGGGATGCGACGGCCGCCAGGCGCTGCCGGACGGCGGTGGGCACCGGGACGTCGGACACCCAGTCCCGCACCGGGGCGGACGCCAGACGGGACAGCGCCCCGCCGGCGAACGCACGCACCGCGTCCAACGTCCGGGGCCCCAGGCCAGGGATGGCCCAGAGCGCCAGGCAGGCGCGGTGTTCTGCGGTGAGTGTGCCCGTGTCCGTGTCCGCCATACCCGTCCCCCGCCTGTTTCCCACCTATATAGAGGTGGACCCGGGAGGGGCGTGACACATAACACCGGAACATCGGTGGTCAAGCGGCCCGCCCCTCCAGGGCGGGCCGGAATGCAGCTTTCCTGCCGTTCCGGAGCCCGGGACTACCGGCTGGCGGTGGGGGCCCCGTCCTTGCGCATGGTGGCGCGATCCCCCGGGGAGATCTCCACCAGGGAGCGGGTGATGAGGCAGTTGGAGGTGCGCTCGCGGACCTCGGTGACCATGCACTGGGCCACGGCCTCCCACGGGTAGGCGCGCTCGCCCTTCTTGATCTCGCTCGGGTTGGTCTTGCGGCGCCCGAGCACGTTCAGGCTGGGGTCACCCTTGCGATCAATGGTGAAGACGTTGCCCACCTGCACGCCGTCCGCGGTGCCGCGGTCGACGATGATGAAGTGGTGCTCGCTCATCACCGTCTGGCCCGCCGTCATCGGCGTCAGCACGTAGCCGGGGATCTCCTTGGCGTTCGGCTTGGGGGCGACGCGCTCCGACAGCCGCTCGCTGGAGGGGCCCACGTAGTTGCCACGCTCGATGGGGTCCCAGGTCTCCATGATGCGCGCGGTGACCACGTCGTCGTTGATGGCGGTGACCTGCACCGTGCCCAGCAGCTCCGTGAGGAAGCCCGCCTTGGCGCCCGTCACCGGGTGCTTCACCGGCTCCACGGTGTGGTAGACGACGTAGCTCTCCCCGACCTTGGCGGCGCCGCGCTTCTTGAAGCGCAGGTACACGCGCGACGGGGCCGACAGCATCAGCGCCTCGGAGGGCGAACCGTCGATGCGGCCCGCCTCGTCCAGCTCACGCGCCGTCACGAAGCCCTTGGTCGTCACCGGCCGGGCCGCGGACGGGTCGTAGCCGATCTTCCCCACCACCGTCACCAGGCTGGCGCCGCTCACGTCCTGGGGCGCCTCCATGTCGTCGGTAGGAAGGTTGCCCGCCTCCACGCGCGAGGGGACCTCCTCGCCGCCCGGGTAGAACTTCACGTTGTTGCCCGGGTAGATCCAGTGCGGGTTGGCGATCTGCGGGTTGTAGGACCAGACCTTGGGCCAGTACCAGGGGCTGCCCAGGTAGCGCTGGGACAGATCCCACAGCGTGTCGCCGCCCTCCACCGTGTGCACCTGGCCGGGGGCGCTCTCGCGGCCCTGGGGGGCGCCGGGAGGCAGCGTGACGGAGGTGGGACGCTCCGGGGCTTCGTCGGAGATGTCCTGGCCTTCCGTCTCACCTCCGGCCGACTGCGATTCCTCCTCTTGCGCGTCCTGCTGCTGGGCATGGGCCGTCCACGCCGGGGCGACGGCGAGGGGCACGAGCAGGGAGGCGAGGATCCGGGAGCGCATCGGACGACGTCCTTTCACGAAAAGGGCTTACGGCGAGAGCGCGGCGAGCCGCTGCTCCGCCTGCGTGGCGGCGGCCGTCCCCGGGAACTGGGTGACGACGCGAGTATAGAGGGCCCTGGCATCCACGGCCTGATTGAGCCGCACCCGGCACTCCGCGAGCCGGAGCATGCCGTCCAGGATGGCATCCCCGGCGGGGTAGGTCTTGATGAGCCGTTCGAACGTCTTGGCGGCGCTGGCCGGGTCCTGGAGGCCCATCTGCCCCAGCCCGGTGAAGTACAGCGCGTTGTCCGCGCGGGGGTGGCGGGGGTTGGTCTCCGCGAAGCGCGTGAGCTGATCCACGCCCCCCTCCACGTTGCCGGTGCGCAGCAGCGACACGGCGTGCTCGTACTCGGCTTCCAGGATGGCCGGATCCTTGTCCGGCGGCTCCGCGCGGCCGGGCGACGCGGAAGCGGTCCCCGACGAGCCCTCCGCCGGGCTGATGAACATCTCCATCTGGTCCTGATCCGGCTCCACCACCGCGACCGCCGTGGCGATGCGCGGGGCGGGTTCCTTCTTCGGCTTGAGCCGCACCACCGCCAGCTCCGACGGGGGCAGGCCCAGCGCTTCGCTGCCGGTGGGCTCGTCGGAGGCCCTGGCGCTGCTCACCGGCGCGGGCGTGGCCGGGGCCACGGAGCGGGCGCGGGAGACGGCGTCGCGGGTCTCCAGCCGCTCCAGGCGCTCCACGAGCTTCGCCTGGGAGGAGCGCAGCGTGCGCAGCTCCGCTTCCAGCCGCCCCACTTCCGCCTGGGAGGCGGCGGTGGTGGCGCAGGCGGTGGGCGCGCACAGCGCCACGACGGCAAACAGGCGGAAGAAGAAGGGGCGCACCGGCACGAGCCTGGACGGAGGGGATTCCGCGTCGAGGATAGGAAGGCCGGACAGAGACCGTCAAGAAAACGGCCGGCCTGGCACGGGACGCTCGAAGCGGTGTAGCACGAAATTGAGGTGCCGGCCCGTGAGCCCCGCGTCCCGGCGGTGGGAGAAGAACCGCTCGCGATCACACGCCGTACACACCTGTAGCACATCCACGTGCCCGGCCTGGAGGCCCGCCTTGAGCAGCGACGCCCTCACCGCGCGGGGCAGGTCCAGGTGGGGCTTCACGCCCTCGCGCACCACGTCCGGGCCGAAGCGCGCGCGGAAGCGCTCCCCCAGCTCCACGGACACCTCATAGCAGCACGCCTGGATGCAGGGCCCCACCGCCGCCAGCAGCCGCTCCGGCCGCGAGCCCTTCGCCACCAGCGCCTCCACCGTGCGCGCGCTGATCTCCAGATCCGTGCCCTTCCAGCCCGAGTGCACCGCCGCCACCCGGCGCCCTTCCGGATCCACCAGCAGCACCGGCACGCAGTCCGCGGTGCCCACCGCCACCCAGCTGCCCTCCTCCTGTGTCCAGAGCGCGTCCGCCTCGCCCAGCGTCGGGCGCAGCACGTCGTCCGGTTCGCCCCGCACCTCCAGCACCCGGTCGCCGTGCACCTGCGACACCCGGCCCAGCGCGCCCAGCTTCGCGCCCACCGCCAGGGCCAGCCGCCGGTGGTTCTCCTCCACGCGAGCGCGCTCGTCCCCCACCGAGAACCCCAGGTTCAGCGACGCGTAGGGCCCCTGCGACACCCCACCCTCACGGGTGGCGAAGCCGTGCGGCACCGGCAACAGCGCGGACGTGAGGAACGCGGGCGTGGACATGGGGCCTCCCTCGGGGATTCCGCCGCACCGTGGGCGCAGCCCCTGAAAACAGGAACTCGCAGGTAACAGCAGTCCAGGTTCAATATTTCCGCATGAGTACGTTTGACAGGGCGTGTCACCACCCTGACAATTTCTGAACACTCCGGGTTCACGCGCAGAAGGCGCGGGCTTCGGAGACACTGCGCTGCGCACATGGCCCTGGGTTCCGAGACGATTGGCAGGAAGCTGCTCTGGAGCATCGGCCTGCCGGGTCTGGTGGTGGCGTTGCTGGGCGTGGGGCACTTCTCACGCGAGGCGCGGCAGGCGGTGCGCGAGGGCACGCACCTGGAGGCGCTGGCGCTGGCGGAGTTCGTGGCCTCCACGTTCACCCTGCCGCAGGCGCCGGGCGCGGCGCCGCACGGGGCGGTGGCGGAGGTGCTGGCGTCGGACACGCGGCTGTTCCGTTCGGTGGAGGACCTGCGGGTGCTGACGCCGGAGGGGCGCATCCGCTGGAGCCGGCGTCCGGCCGAGCAGGGCCACCCGCACCCGGAGGCCTCGCGGCTGTCGGCGGCGGGGCCGGAGACGGCGCGCTCCAGCGAGCGCGGCACGGAGGTGGTGCGTCCCCTGGGCGGCCCCGAGTGCTCCGGCTGTCACACCGGCGAGGCCGCGCAGCGCATGGGCGTGCTGCAGGTGCGCCTGGGCGAGCCCGCGCTGCACCGTCAGTTGCAGACGGTGTTCCGGGACGCGCTGGGGGCGATGGTGCTTTTCGTCGTCATCCTGGCGCTCGTCACCTGGCTGAGCCTGCGCTTCGTGCTCACGCGTCCGCTCAAGCGGCTGAGCGAGGCCATGGGGCGCGCGGAGTCCGGGGACCTGCTGGTGCGCGCGGACGCCCGGGGCACGGATGAGATTTCGCGGCTGGGCGCGGCCTTCAACCAGATGCTCGCGCGGCTGACCTCCATGAAGGTGGAGGAGATCGACACGCACCGCGACCTGGAGCTGGTGAAGGAGAAGCTGGCGCTGAAGGACGAGTTGGAGGAGCGCCTGCGGGAGCTGTCGCTGCTGTTCGACGTGGCGCGCTCGCTCAACACCACGCTGGAGCTGGACGAGCTGCTGTCGCGCATCACCCGGATGGTGGTGGAGCGGCTGCACATCCCCGACTTCTCCATCATGCTCCTCAACGAGGACGGCATGCTGGAGGTGAAGCACGCGTGGCCGCAGGGCCGGGGCCTGGAGGGCCACACCTTCGCCGTGGGCGAGGGCGCGTGCGGCCGGGCCGCCCAGACGCGCAAGGCGGTGTACCTGCCGGACCTCACCGACGGCACCAGCATCTTCGCCCGGCGCGGCCTGCGCGGCGGTTCGGAGCAGGGCTCGCTGCTGGCGGTGCCCATGGTGCACGCGGAGACGCTCCTGGGCGTCATCAACTTCCAGCGGCCGGAGACGGCGTGCTTCGCCGCGGAGGAGATTGAACTCTTCACGGCGGTGGCGGATCAGGCGGCCACGGCGGTGACGAACGCGCGCCTGCACGCGGAGACGGTGAAGCTCACGCTGACGGACGCGCTCACGGGCGTGCCCAACCGGCGCCACCTCTTCCAGCGGTTGGACCTGGAGCTGGCGCGGGCCCAGCGCTTCGGCGTGCCGCTGGCGCTGCTGATGGTGGACGTGGACCACTTCAAGCGCCTCAACGACCTGGCCGGACACCGCGCGGGGGACGAGACGCTGCGCCGGGTCTCCGAGGTGCTGCGCACCCGCGCCCGCAAGGTGGACACGCTGGGGCGCTATGGCGGCGAGGAGTTCGTGCTGCTGCTGCCCCAGGTCTCCAAGTCGACGGCGTTCGAGGTCGCGGAGACGCTGCGCCGCGCGGTGGCGGAGTCCGGCACGCTGGGGCGTCCGGGCCTGCCCGGCAACCACGTCACGGTGTCCATCGGCGTCGCGCACTTCCCCACGGACGCGAACTCGCAGGAGGCGCTGGTGGATTGCGCGGACTCGGCGCTCTATTGCAGCAAGCGCACGGGCCGCAACCGCGTGACGACCTTCGAGCCCGGCATGGAGATGCACCCCGGCCGCGAGCGCAGCATCACCGCCCCGCCCACCGACGCGCCGACCACGCCCCCGGCGCCCTCGGGCATCGCCAAGGCGTGAGGCGCGGGCGCCCCCGGCTCAGCGCTGGATGAGCGTGCGCACCGTGGGCAGCATCAGGTCCGCCCACTCCTCGTAGCCCTCCGCGGACGGGTGGAAGCCGTCCGAGCTGAAGAAGTCCCGCCGCCGGGGGATCAGCTCGCGGCTGGCCGTGTACAGGTCCACCAGGTGGAGCCCGTGCGCGCGCGCCACCGTGGCGATGGCTTCGTTGAAGGGCTCGATGCGCCCTTCGTACAGCGCGCTGGGCACCAGCTTCGCGATGGGCGCGAGCGCCATGTCGGCCAGGTTCACCACCACCATGGACGCGCCGGTCTGCTTCAACCGGCGGGCGATGCGGTCCAGGTCGTCCTGGTACTCCGCCACCTCGGTGCCGCGCCAGAGGTCGTTGGTGCCCACGCCCAGGGTGATGAGCGTGGGCTGCAGGGCCACGACGCGCTTGAGGGCGCTGTTGACGACGTCGCGCACGCGCGCGCCGCTCTGCCCCAGGTTGGTGTGGCCCACCGGCAGGCCGGCCTGCCGCAGGCGGGAGGCGAGCCGGTCGGGATAGCCCCCACCCTGCGACGCCCCCACCCCCACCGCCGTGCTGTCACCCAGCGAGACGTAGTTGACGCTCATGCCGCGCGCTCACCCTCCGAGACGGGAAAACCCCCTCCAGGCCCCCACGACCTCAAGGCATCTTCAACGCGCGCAGCAGCCGTCCGCCGCCCGGGCCCGCCACGCGCAACAACAGGGTGCTGCCCGCGGGCGCGGCGCGGATGACCGCGGCCAGCTCCTTCGCGCTCGTGATGGGCTTGCGGTTCGCCTCCACCACCAGCATGCCCGGGGCCAGCTGCGCGCGGTCCGCGGGGGAGCCGGGGACGATGTCCGTGACGAGCGCGCCGGTGCGCTCCGTGAAGCCCGCCTGGGACGCGGTGCGCGCATCCAGGTCCTGCAGGGACACGCCCACGCGGCGCGAGGAGTCCTGGTCCCCGTTGGCCTCGGGCTTCTTCTTGGACAGGCCCTCCAGGTCCGGCCGGGTGCCCATGGTCACCTTGACGTCCTGGGCCTTGCCGTCGCGGTAGATGCT